>JBJXGN010000327.1:0-71976 GCA_046160585.1 Kofleriaceae bacterium | reverse complement strand
CGAGCAGCAATTTCGCCGCGTGTTTCGCCGATTCTCGCGGGCCCGGCGACCCGCCAGGCCCGCGAAATCACCGACTCGCAGCCGATTCCTCGACGAGGAACAGCGATCTGGGATTTGAACTAGCTAGTTGCGGCGACCGAAGTAGTAGCTCGCGCCGAACGTGAACACACCGCCCGAGACTCCCTCGCTGGTGTACGCGCCCTGCTCCTGTAGCATCTTCTCGCCTTCGGTCTGCCCGAGGCCCATGCCGCGCGCTTCGATCTGGAGCGCGAAGTTCGTGAACCGATACTCGAGCCCAGCGCCGACTGCCACGTGCGGGCGCTGGGCCGCGTCGATCTCTTCATCGCTCGCGTCGTGCCGCGCGATCGTCGTCGCGCCGACACCGAACAGCAGCCAGAAGTTCCACTTGTTCTCCTGGTTGAAGTGGTAGCGCGCGGCGAGCGTGCCGGTGCCCATCGCGTAGTCACCTTCCATGCCGTCGATCGTCTGGCGACCGCCACCGAGCGAGAGCTCGAGGCTGACCTTACGCCACGGGCGATACCGGATCGCGAACGATGCACCGTCGAAGGTTGCCTCGTCACCGTCGGGTGCGTCGTTCGCCGCGAACGTCGCGCCCTGGAAGTTCAGACCGATCGACAAGCGACCCGGCAACTGCGGCCCCGGCGGAGGCGCCGCAGGCGGCTGCGCGTAATACGGCCCGTACGCGGGCGGCACGGACTCACCTGGAGCCTGTGCGTGTGCGGTTCCAGCAGCGAGCGTGACGAGTGCAGCGATCCACAACCGTGGCGACATGCCGTAGATGATTCCACGGCTCGTGCCACCGCAACGAGTGGAAACTGCACGACCGAGAGGTTTGCCACTTCGTCGGGAGAACCGACACCCGGGGGGTGATCGTCGGTGATTCCTACACATCCAGGGGTTCCCCCCGGTTCCCCCCGTTCTGTACCATCGCGATCGTGTCAGGTCGGACCTTCGCCATCGGTGACATCCACGGCGATCTCGCGAGCTTGGATACGCTGATGGAGCGACTCCCGCCACTCACCTCCGACGACACACTCGTGTTCCTCGGAGACTTCATCGATCGCGGCCCCAACTCCGCCGGAGTTGTCGCCCGCGTCCGCGAGATCATGAACACGAACGTGGCCCACGTGATCGCACTGCGTGGCAACCACGAGGACGCTTGGATCCAGGTCCTCGACAAGGGCTGGCCGGAGTTCATCCTTCCGCGCGGCAACGGCTGTCTCGAGTGTTATCGCTCGTTCAAGGGCCTTCCGATCCCAGACGAGGACGAGACGCCAACGAACGAAGAGCTGCTCGCGATGATCGAGGGCAAGTTCTTCCCCGCCGATGTCATGGAGTGGTTTCGCAACCTGCCCTTCTTCTACGAGGACGACCACGCGATCTACGTGCATGCGGGGATCAAGCGCACAAAGGACGGCGAGTTCCCGCATCCGTCGAAGGTCGATCCGCCGCGCGCGCTCTTGTGGCTGCGCGATCGCGACTTCTTCGAGAACTACCGCGGCAAGCTCGTCGTGTTCGGTCACACGACCACGCGCACGCTACCGAACGAGCTCTCGACAAATACGCCTGAGGATCCGACAGACTTGTGGGCCGGGCCGGCGTGTGTGGGGCTCGACACCGCGTGTGGCAAGGGCGGCTTCCTGACCGCCTTCGAGTTGCCGTCGCGCACCATCTACGAGACCCGCTAGCACTCTCGGTCAGGCGCGAGGGCTGTCCGCAGCGTCGCGCGACGCCCGCACGATCTGCACGCGCTTCGCCGCGGCAGCGAGCAGCTTCCGCAACGGGTTGCGCCGTTGTGCACGGAGCGCCGCACCCGCTGCGGCCGTCGACGCGCGCTCGGCGTGTTTCGGTGCGATGGCGCGCTCCTTTGGCGTGCCGACGAAGAGCTCGCGCGTCTTCATCACGAGGTCGAACCACGGCCACACGATGTTGAAGTTCATGTCCTGATCACCCATGTGGTGATCGTAGTGATGCGAGAGGTGATCGCGCGCCCATGCGGGATCGAGGTGTGCCTTGCGATGATCGCGGCGGTAGCGCCAGAGGCAGTACCAGACCGTCGTCGTGTAGAACGGCGCGATCGGCAACAGCGGTGCGTGCAGCGCGCCGATCGCCAGGAGGCCGATCGCCTCGCGCGACTGCGTCGCTGACGCCCAGGGTGGTCCTTCATATGCGGGGTCGTAGCCGCCGTTGCGCCGGACCGCCTGGTGATGGTCGTGATAGTGGAACGAGAACCTCGACGTGCGATCGCGACCTAGCCCGTGCAGCAGGTGCTTGTGGATGGCCCATTCACCAGCACCGAACACTGCGAGCGCGATGGGGATCCCGAGCATGCGAGGATGTTAGGTCTTTGACGGAAGGTACGCACGCGGAAGTGCGGACGTGCCCAAGAATTGCCGGCGTCGGCGACGGCGATTGAGCTGGAAGAGCCCGACGAGGGTGCCGAAACCCGTAAACACCCCCGCGAGTGCGAACATCGAGCTGACGCCGAGGAACGGCACGACCATGCCGACGCCGAGGACGATCAACATCGCCGCGATGGCCGGCGGGACGATATCGCTAGCGTATTGTCGGATCCAACCGTCGTATTCACGCGCGCACGCAGCACAGAGGTCGTGCTTGTCGAGCGCGAAGTCTTCCTTGCAACGAGCGCAGCCCATGCGGACAACCTAGCTCACGGGTTCGATTCGAGAACGGCGATGATCCCCGTCGCCGCCGACGTCACCACGATGTCGGGGACCTCGTCGGTGTTGAACCGACCGATGTGGATATCGGCGGCTCCCGGCAGCGCGACCGGGAACCGAATGGGAGCGGCGAATGTCGCGTCGGAGAGACCACGCAAGATCTGCACATAGGCCTGACCGTTGCCATCGCCACCGAAGATGACCGCATCCTCGAGACCATCGCGATCGAAGTCGGCGCAGGCGATCGGTTCTGTCATGTTCGAGATCATGCGGGTCGGTGTCAGCTCGTAGGCAGTGCCGTTCCAACGAAGGCCGCCGACCGTGCTCATCCCCCCCACCCTCTGGATCGTGTAGGCGAACTCGGTGCCTGCTCCACCGTCGATGTCGCATCGCTCGATTGCATCGACACCCGCCATGAGGTCCGGGACTCCCTGGGCGACGAGGTTCGCGGAGACGTTCGTGAACATCGCGATCCCGGTTGGCAACGCGACGGCGATCTCGCTTGCGTTGTCACCCTTCGTGTCCGCGATCGCCACGTCCTTGGGGTTGGTCAGGAGGAACAACGAGTTTTGTCGCGTGAGCGGCGTCAGGGCGTTCGTGGGCAGCTGGAACACGCGCAAGACTGTCGGGAACACCACCGCGATCGATTGCTCCATTGCCACGGAGGTCGTGCGGCCATGGGCGATGCCTTTCGCCTCGAACCCGACCTGACTCGCAGCCGACGCGCCCAGCTCCCACGAGTCGCCGTCCCACTGAAACACCTCGACCCCGCGGGTGGTGTCGTTGTGAACGAGTTCCTGGAGCGTGTTCCCACCGAGATCGATACCGAGCATCACCTTCGCTGTGGCGGCCGGGCCGACGACGTTCGCGGGGCCGAACGTGGTCGGTCCGGTCCGGATCCGCGACGCGTAACCCGACGTCGTAAGGAACACCAGATCGGTCTTGTCGTCGACGTCGATGTCGATCAGCTGGGCTGCGGCGATGTCGGACGTCTGCGTGTCGACGATGATCGGATCCTGGAAGCAGATCTCCCCGGGCTCGGGTGTTCCGTTTCCGCAGTTGAACGTGATCATCCCGTCCGGCATGCCGTCATCACCGCCGTCGATCGTCGGCGAGCAGGTCGATCCTCGCACCGCACAACGTCCACTCGAGCATTGGTAGCCGTCGGGGCAGGTCTCGTTCGCGGCACAAACGAGCAGACACGAATCGAACGACGGTGAATAGCAACCGCCGAGGACGAGAGCGAACAAAGCCCCGCGAACCCACATGCCCGCGATGGTACCCGAAGCAGATCGCGCCGGCGAAGTTCAGCGATCGAGGTCTGCCGTCGTCGCGAGCTCGACCCCCGCGCAGAGACGGTCCAGACGCGCCTTCCACGCGCGCTGCAAAGCCGGCCCGTCCTGAGGTGATCCATCCCACGAAAGCGTCACGCCGAGACGGGTCAGCGAGCCCTGCGGATAGAACTGCACCACCAGGCGCTCGTTCGTGCGCTCGCCGGGTGCGTCGGAGACGAACGTCATGTCGATGAGGTGACCCTGCTGGAGTAGATCGTACTTGCCCGTGATCACCTTCGCACCGCCGTCGCTCGGAAACAGATCGAGCTTGAACGCTCCACCGACGCGAACGTCGGCCTCGAGGGTCGGAGCGAGCCAACGCGTGAGGATCGGCGTCTCCGTCCACGCGGCGTACAGCTCGTTCGCGGAGGCGTTGATCACGCGCTCGATCCTGACGACATGCTCGGGCATGCCGCGATCGTGACACAACTGACCGAGCGGACGCTCGTACGTCGCGCTGTCTTACTCGACGCGCCTGAGCTGCACGATCGCCGCGCGCGTTAGCTGCAACGCCTTGCTCGCGGGAGTTCCATCGGCCTTCTTGTCCGGCGCGCGTTCGGGAGACTTGCCGCTCTTGCTCCCGCCGTGCTCCGCGAGGATCTTCGCCGCGCTCTCGAGGTGCGTGATCGCGTTCTTCTTCCAGTCCGTGTCGGCATGTGCACCGGACACGAGGAGGCCACCGGCCAGGAGGAGGGTCGTCAGCTTCCAAGGGTTCTGCATCGCGACAACATAGACGGGCGAGTCGCGCGACCTGTTAACTACGGATCGATAAATTCTAGAAACGCGAACGCATACAACGTGTTAGTTGGCGAAAACGTCAGCGTTGGCGCCCCGCCGGGGATGAACAACCGACCGCCCACGACAGCTCCCCGAGACCCCGTACGCGCCTCCGGCATGTCTTCGAGCTGCGACCAGACGTCGTTGACCGGATCGTATCGCTCGGCGGTGCGCAGCACCTCGCCGTCCGGATCGCGAGGGCCCGCGCCACCCGCGCAGAGCAGTTGCTCGAACACCACGCCGTACGCGCATCCGCCGCGCGCGTTCAACATCGGAGCGCGCGGAAGCCACTCCGCTCCGCCCGGCGGCAGCGCCCACACGTCCGGCATCGCGTCACGCGAGTTGATCGATGCGAGTCCGCCAGCGACGATCAGCGTGCCGTCGGACCTGCGCATCGCGGCGGGCTGCGAGCGCTTTGCGGGAAGGTCCGGAAGTCGACTCCACGTGTCGCTCGAAAAGTCGTAGCCGATCACGCTCGCGACCGCGTCGTCCTGCGTCGAGCCACCGACGAGATAGATGAACGGCGGAGCGACAACGACGCCGGCCCCGCTGCGCGGCACGAGGGACGGTCAGGGATCGCCACCGCGCGTCCGGCTGATCCGTGTCGAGCGCGAACGTTTCGCCGCGCGCGACGAAGTCCGTGCCCTCCGCGCCACCGAGCACGTAGAGCGTCGCCGACACGGATGCAATGTTCGCGCGGGTCCACGCGACCGGCGCCGACGGAAGCTCGCGCCACGCGCCGTCGGGAGCAGCGAACATGTCGTACTCGATGACGTCGGTCGTGATGCCGAGACCGTCGGCCTCGCTCTGGTAGAAGCCGCCGAACACCGCGACACGCTGACCGAGTGGCGCGACACCGGACTCGAGGCGCGGCCCGGGCATCGGCGCTTCGATCGACCACGGCGGCGTCGGCGGTGCAGCGTCACACAGCGTCGGCTCAGGGCAGCACGCGCCCGCGATCGCAGCGAGCAGGCACGCGAGACGACCCATGCCTGCAGTCTAGCCGAGCTTCAGCCGATCAAACGCGTGCGACCACCGCCTGCATTTCCCTAACGATACTGCGCGAAGAGGTTGAACCCCTCCGCCGTCACGGACGAATCGCTGACGAACTTCAGATAGAAGTACTTGCCTGCAAACTCGTCGGTCGCCGACGGGCCGACCGTGCCCGTGTAGCGCTTCGTGCGAACCCACGCGTTGTTCTGCCACGTCCACACCTCGAGGAAGTCGTAGTTCGCCTCGAGGGCGAACACGCCGACCATCGCGAGGCGCATCTTCGTCGCGCCGGTCGGCAGCGTGATCATCGACGACCACTGCGCGACATTGTTCCCGTACGGGTGCGCCGTCTCGAACTTGAAGCCGGCGACCTGCTGCCAGACCGGCCCCACCTGCCACGCGCACGCGTTCGCATTGCATGCCCACGCGCCAGGAACGGCGATGTGCGGGAGGCCGTTGCAGTCGACGGGCGCATCGCAATAGTTCTGCGCGACGCACGAGCCACCCGCGTCCGGGTGCGGCTCGGTGAACTGCGACGTGCCGAAGCGGCACTTGTAACCGTCGAGGCAGCCGAGCCCGCGGATCGTTCCACACGTATCACCCGTGATGCCGCACTCGCCGGGGTGCTTCACCTCGGCGTTCGCACACGCCGCGGCGCAGCCGTTCGAATACGTCGTGCCGTTGACGCCGCACACCGGATTGTAGATTGCCGGACAGATGCAGCCCTGCTCCTCGCAGTCACCCTCGGTGTTGCAGAACCGACCCGAGTTGCAGGTCGCGGCACCGCTGTTGTTGCACGACGCGAGCGCCTCGAAGCGCGTGATCGCGTCGACGACCGCGGCCGTGTGCGAGCCCGCCTCGGCGCAGTACGAGACGCTCTCCTGATCGGTCGTGACCGTGAAGCACTCGGTCCAGTTCGCCGACTCCGCGCGGCCGGCGCCGTAGAGAACGCCCGAGCCCGCAATGTGGTTCAGGAACGCCTTGAGCTTCGACCGATCGATCGTCGCGACAGGCGTCGCCGTTTCGCCGGTCGACGGCATGAACGACGTCGTCGACATCGCCGTACCGACCGTCTTCTTGCCGGTGACCTGCCCCGAGAAGCCACCGCCCACCGAGTGCGTGATCGTGACGTCGCCGAGCGACGTGCAGTGCGACGTCTCCTGGCAACCGCACGCGGGAGCGGGCTTGCGCAGATCGATCTGATCCGCGGTGCACGTCATCAACGGCGACGGCAGACACGCCACCGCGCCCTGCCACTCGAGCTGATCGACCACGAAGCCATCGCGAACGACGGAGTAGTCGCTCGTGAGCTGGATGCTCATTGTCTTGCTCGCCGACAACGTGACCCAGTTCGTCCAGGTGTTGTTGCGGCTGCCGTCGAACGACTGCACGGTCGCGCCCGAGCCGTTCTTGACGCGCACGAAGTCGTACCCCGCCTCGGTCTGGAGCACCGAGAAGTGGACCTTGACCTGCGTCGTGCACGACGGAACCACACTCGCGAGCGAGAGCGTGTACGTGCGGTTCATGTTGTTCGTGTAGGGGTGCACCGACTCGAGCGAGTAGCTCACGAGTTGGCGCGGGTCATCGGACTTGGGTCCCGGCGCCTGAAGCTCGGTCGGCTCGCTCGGCGGCTCGCTCTCGTCGACCTCACCTTTGGGAGCGTCGGTCTTGTCGAGGGCGCACGCGGACAGAAGGGCTACAAAAGCAAAAGCTAAGCGCTGCATTCGCGCGCGCGCAAGAGCAATCCCGATGCCGCTGTGCGTCGTACATGTAACGCATAGGAGCCACACGAGGTGCGCGACTCCAAGGTGCACTTCGCCGGTGGCAGCTCGAGTAGCCACTCGCCACGTTGTCACGCCTTCCACGCAGGGTGCCTAGAAACGAGGCAGGTTCTCGACGAGAAACGCGATGCGCGCACCTCACTACGGCACGGTAACGGGTGTGAGCGTCATGACCCTTGGCGACGCCCGACCGTCGGGCACTCCCGCCCGACACCGGCGTTCGACAACCGCGGATCCAGCATGCGGACCCACAGCGGATCTCGCAGATCCCAGCGTCATCTCGGGCTCCGCGGTCGAGCTAGCAAAGGAGTCGCGGGAACCGAATCGCGCAGACGCTGTCCGAGGCTCCATGTGTCGCATCGCGCTGGCCGCTCTCTTGGTGACGTCCGCGGCGGCGGCGAAGACGGACCTCGAACCGGGTGACGACGAGCGGGGGGAGTACGATCCGGTCGCGATACGCGCGACGCTCGACGGGATCAGCGCGCGGCTCGTCGTCGATTATCGGATCACGACCCCAGATACCGACGACGTCTCGCCCACGAGCCTGCACCTCGCGCTGCCAGACGGCGCGGTCGTGACGGGTGCGACGATCACGCACGCTGGCATCGCGCGCCGTATGAAGCTCGACACGGTCGAGATGGTCGAGAAGCAGTTCGAGGACGTGTTCGGTGGCGACGCGCCCGAGCGCAAGCCCACGATGTGGATCGCGAAGATCGCCATGTCGAGGGACTACGACTCGCGCACGTCGGTGGACGTGACGATCGCCGCGCCCGTGCGAACGCAGATCGGGCTCTCGCTCGAGATCGCGGCGCAGACGTGCTTCTCCGGTGACAAGCGCTACGTGCGCCTCCCGAGCGGCTGGGAGCACGCCGCGCGGACCAAGCCACCCCGCGCCGCGGTGATCGACCGCTGCGTGCACCCCGAGTCGGTGAGCGAATCTGACGCGTGGATCGCGTTCCCGGCGCCACAGGCCGCGCGACGTGCCTCGGGTGATCGGTTCTACGCGACGACGGCGCGCCTCGCCATCGACCACGATCTCAACCTCGCGCGCACGGAGCTCGCGCTCGCGGAGACCCTCGCCGACCTCCCGAACGACCTCGCGACCGTGATCCTTGTCGACGAGTCGCGATCGATGACGCACGACCAGCGGCGATCACAGCGCGAGATCGTGCTCGGCTACCTGCGCGCCGCACCGAACAGCCGCGTGCAGGTCCTCGCGTTCTCGCGGAGTGTCCGCCCGCTCTTGCCCGCCTGGACAAGCGCTTCGCGCGCGGGCCCTCGCCTCCAGCGCGAGCTCGCCTCGCTCTCTCCGCGGAACGGCTCGAACTTCGACCTCGGTCTCGTGGAGGCGGGTCGCATCCTCGCCGCCACCACCGGTACACGCCGCGTCTTGCTCGTCACTGACGATGCGATGGCGTCGCGCCTCGCGAAGAACCCCGAACAACTGGTGAGCCACGTCCCCGCGGGCACGATCATCAACGTTGCAGTGACGACCAACGTCGGCGACATCGACGACGAGGGCAACCCGATCCTCGCGCGCCACGACGACGCGCGGCTCGCGCAGCTCGCCGCTTCGACGACCGGGATCGCATCGTCACTCGGGGAGATCGACTCGTCGCGCAGGCTCGCCATCGACGCGGCCATGCTCGTGCGGCCCACGTCGCTCGACCACGTGCGCACGACCGGCCTCGGCTGGACCGACCTCGACACGGCCGAGCGCGAGCGGCTCGCCGGCCAAACCTGCGCCGACTCGATCGCCGCCGGCGCGTCGTGCGTGTGGTGGACGCGCGGGACCAGGTTCGCCGGACCGATCCAGCTCGAGGGCCTGTTGTGGAACCAACGCGTCGTTCGCCTCGTCCGGCCCCTCGCCGATCCCGGCCACACCATCGCGCGCGAGATCGCGGGCTCCGGGACGACGATCTCTGCCGACGAAAATCCGCAGACCACAGATGGCGAAGCCGACGAGCGACTCGCGAAGCGCCTCGACTCGCTGGCCCACGCCGTCACGAGCTCGACGTCGCTGGTCGTGCGCTGGGGCGGCGACGTTCCGTTCTCCAGCGGCATTATCTACGGTGGTCTCGGCGGCTTTGGTCGCGCCGGGACGATCGGCACCGGTCACTCGATCGGCATCCCTGGGGTGCGCGTCGACGTCGTTGATCTGGGCCCGCAGCTCCGGCCACTCGTCGCGCATTGCAAGCTCGACGGGAAGCGCGCGGTCGTAACACTGGAGCTCACGTTCCACGAGATCGTCGATGTCGACGTCGTTGTATCACCCGCGCCGGGCGACCTCGGGGACACCCAGCGCCGATGCATCGAGGAAGCGGCGTGGGACTTCACGCCTACGCTGCCGAGCATCGAGCCGTTGCGCACCGCGCGCGTCACGCTCTAGTCTGCGGCGGTGGATCCCGCCGTCGTCGACATCTTGCGCTGCCCGAAGACCGGCGATCACCTGCGCTGGATGACGAGCCAAGAGCTCGCTCGCGAGAGCTCGCACACCGAGCGCACCTGGACCGCGGGTGTCACGACCCCCGACGGTGCGACGAGCTATCCCTTCGAGAACGGGATCTTCGCGCTGCTGCCCGACATGGCCGGCAAGAAGCGCGACGTGCAGCAGTTCTACGACGAGGTCGGTTGGAAGCGCGACGGCGCGGACCAGCCGTTTGGCGATGCGGAGCTGTTCGAGGATCTGCGCGACGTGTCGCGCGACTACATCGCTGCGTGTCATCGGCGCGTGAATCGTCACCTGACGCGCCCCGGTCGCTACATCGTCGACGTCGCGTCGGGCCCCGTGCAGTACGCGGACTACCTCGCGTACGGTGAGGGCTTCGACTATCGCATCTGCATCGATCTCTCGCGAGCAGCGCTCGCCGCGGCGCGCGACAAGCTCGGCGATCGCGGCATCTACATCCTCGGTGACATCACGAACCTCCCGCTGCGCGCGAGCAGCGTCGACGCAGTGATCTCGCTGCACACGATCTATCACGTGCCCGCCGACGAGCAGGCCACTGCGTTCTGCGAGCTCGAGCGCATCTTGAAGCCCGGACGAACAGGCGTCGTCGTCTATGCGTGGGACGAGCCTCTGCTGACGCGTGCGCTGCTATTACCCGCGTGGCCACTGCGCAAGCTCGCGCGCACGATCCGCAAGCTGCGCGGGACCGAGCCGCTGTACTTCCACCCGCACACGTACGATTGGTTCACGCGTCGCGAGTGGCCGTTCTCCGCGCGCGTGCTCACGTGGCGCAGCCTGTCGGTGCTGCCGATGCGCGCCTATGTTCACGACCAGCTCGGCGGGCGCACACTCCTGCGCGGCGTGGAGATGCTCGAGGAGCGCTTCCCCGAGCTGATGGGGCGCATCGGTCACTATCCGCTGATCGTCCTCGAGAAGACGAGTTAGCGCCGCACGCACAGGCTCTGCCACACGGCGATCGCCCACGCGTGATCCGATTGCCGACTCTTGCACGTGAGGATCGCGACCTCGGGCGCCGACGCTACGAGGCCGTGCACGATGTTCACGTCGTCGTCGGCATACGCCTCGGCGCGTCCGCACCGCTCGTCCTCCGTGATCTGCGCGATGACCTCGTGCTTCGACGGCGCGATGTCGAGCAGCGCCTGCGAGTCGTGCTCGCCACCCGCGGTGAGCGTCGACAGCTCGAGCAGTCGATCGCCGTCGGTCGCGATGTAGCGCTCGTCCTCGAAGCTGCCGACGAAGCTCCCGGGGATCTCGAGCGTCCACGCGCCGACCTCGACCTCGAGCCGGTGACGGCGATAGCCGATGGTCGCGGGACCGCTCGCCTTCGCGCGGATCGGTGCGATGCGATCCTCGTCGGCGCCGAGGTGCTCGAGCAGCTCCGCCCACTCGGCGTACGGCAGCGCGAGCGAGGGATCCGCCTTGCGCGCAGCCCGCAGCGCGCCGTCCACGCTCTTCATCAGATCGCGCTCCTCGCGATCGAGTGGCTCGCGCCACGGGACGCGCAACCACATCGCGAGCAACGCGGCCGCGCGCTCCGGGTGCCCTGGCGCATCGTCCCACCACGCAAACGCGTCGGCGCCGCGCGCGGGATCCGCGATCACCGCGTCGACCCACGCGCGATCGCGCGGGCCCATCGCCGTGTGCACGGCACCTTCGACCTTGAACACGAGCTCCGCCGGCACGCCGACGCGAGTCGCCCCCGCGGTCAGCTCCGCGGCGAGCCATTTCGTAATCTCGCGCTTTGGATCGGGCTCGTCGGCGTCCCACGTGAAGTCCAACTCGTCCAGCACGGGTCCGAGCACGGCGTTTACGTGCGCGTGATACGCGGGACCGATTGCGGTCGAGTCGCCCTCCACCTCGAGATCGCCGTCGGCCGTGACGAGGATGCGCAGCGGCGACGCGTCCGGATGCAGCTCGAGCGTGAGCCGCTTTGTCGTGACGTCGCGCACCGCCTCGCCGAGCATTCGCTTCGCGAGCATCGCGAGCCGCGTTCCTACCTCGCGCGCGTCGGGCGCCTTGTTGAACAGCGATCGCAAGCCGCCCTTGGCCTTCTTCGAGAGCGCGCGGCGAGAGATGCCGAATCCCACGTCGCGATCATCGCGCACATCGGCACCGCGATGCGATAGTCGGCCCATGATCGCCGCATCGCACGTGCTCACGGGCCTCGTCGCCTTCTTACACGTGTGGTTCCTCGTGCTCGAGATGTTCCTGTGGGCCACGCCGTTTGGGGCGAAGACATTCAAGCGCCCACTCGCCGAGATGAAGGCGCAGAAGGTGCTCGCGGCGAACCAGGGCCTGTACAACGGCTTCCTCGCCGCAGGCCTCGTGTGGTCATTCTTCGCGACGAGCGGATACGAGATCCGCGTGTTCTTCCTCGCGTGCGTCGTGATCGCGGGCATCTACGGTGCAGCGACGGCCTCGCGCGCGATCCTGTTCCTGCAGGCGATCCCCGCGGCGCTTGCCCTCGGCGCCACCCTCGGCGTTCGCTATCTCTGACCTCGTTCGCTACGTCTGATCTTGGATCACGCGGTCTTCACTGCGTTTGAATCCACGCGGCCGCAACGAGATCGGCTGAGCCTCACGCCGGGCGAGCGGCGTCGTCGAGCGGCGTGTCGCGAAGGTGCGCGATGACCGGGCCGTGATCGCTCGTGCCGACGTCGCGATAGTGCGCGCAGTGCACCGTGTCGTCGACAAGCGCCCGCGACGCGGCGACGTAGTCGAGTCGCCAGCCCATGTTGCGCTGGCGGAGGTTGCGCCACGGCGCCCACCACGTGAACAGCCGATCGTTGTCGGGTTCGACGTGGCGACCGACGTCGACCAGATCGCCACCCGCGAGCAGCTGTTCGATCAACGCTCTCTCGGGCGCCGACTGGCCGATCATGTCCTTGCGCAACGCCGGGTGAACGTCGATGTAGCTGCGAGCGACGTTGAAGTCGCCGCACAACACGAGGTGCTTTCCGGCGGTACGCAGGACCGCGGCCCACGCGACCATTTCCTCGAGGAACTGCATCTTCGCGGGCATGTCTTTGCCGCCATTCGGAACGTAGACGGAGCCGAACACGATCGAGTCGACCTCCGCGACGACGATGCGTGTCTCGAGATCGAACGGCGGATGCACGAACGCCGGCTTGTCGCCGAACTTCGCGGTGCGTAGGAGCAACGCGACGCCGGAGTAGCCGCCGGAACCATGAAAGTGCGCGTGATAGCCGGCGACGGTAGCGATCGGCTCGGGCACCTGTGCCGGCGACGCTTTGATCTCCTGCAGGCAGATCACGTCCGGCTCTTCCTTGTCGATCCAGTGCGCGAGCTGCGACGAGCGCGCGCGGATCCCGTTGACGTTCCAGGTCGCGATCTTCACGGCTACGTCGATTCGCGTTGCTTGCGGATCTCTTCGACGGGATCGAGTACGGCGCGATCGCCGCCGTCACGGACCTGGACGATCTCGCCGGTCACCGTGTGGAGCTCCGGGCGATCCTCCGGCTTCAGCTCCTGCGCGGAGTGGATCAGCGCGCGACCGAGATCGTCGAGCCCGAGCAGCTCCGCGAACGGAGGCAGGTCGCGCGGCTTCAGAATGCCGAGCGTGTACGGGTACGCGATGGCGACCGCGAGCACCTCGCTCTTGCGGCCGAGCACCGGGTCCGGCGGGAACCACGAGAACAACACCGCACCCTGAACGTCGTGGCCGACGTGGATCGGGTCGATCGGCGATGCGAGACGCGTGACCTCGTCGGACATTCCACCTGCATCGGAGCTGTCGACGTGAACCGCGATGACCTCGCGCGCGAAGCCAGCATCCTTGGCGACGATCGTCACGAGTGCGGACGGCGCACCGCGGGTCTCGGCGGTCGCGCACACGGCGCCGATCGGCAGCGGCGTGAGGTCCGCACTCTCGATGCTCGTCACCTCGACGAGCCCCACGCCGGAGTAGCGACCGAGGTACCAGTTGGCGACCGGCGCGGTCTGGGATCCGTCCAGCGCTGTCGCGATCGCGAGGCGGCTTGGCTCCCACGCACGCAAGATCTCGGAGTTCGTGATCCCGATCGTCTTGTGACCGTTCGTCACCAGCATGACGGGCCCTAGAAGCTGCTTGGTCGTGGCGTCCACGAGCGGCGCGACCGCGCGCAGCTGCATAGCATCGTGATCGCGACCCGCCACGCGGGGACTCTCTCACGCGGCGTACCTCCTCTCAACTGGTGCCGGCGACGTCGAGTGTGGGCTCGTACCGCAGTCCGCCGTCGGGAGCGAACGCCAGCTGGCTAGCCGTGGCATCCTGACTGCGTGCAGGACGCCATCGATGGGGTTGCTTCGGGCGCGAGTGGCAGCGTCGTTCGCGGCGCGCTGATCTCGACGTTTCGCCGGCTGGTCAGGCTGTACTTTCGCGACATCGAACGCCTCGGTGTCGCGCCGGAGCCCGACACGCGCGGCCGCGTGTTCGTCGCGAATCACACGAACGCGCTGATCGATCCGGTCGTCGTAATGACCGATGCGCGCTGCGCGATCTCGCCGATCGCGAAGTCGACGCTGTGGAACATTCCCGGGCTGAACTGGCTACTCGATCGCGCGGGCGCGGTGCCGATCATTCGCCGCAAGGACACGCCCGACAAGGACGCGTCGGCGAACGGCGCCATCTTCGACAAGATCGCAGCGCACCTCGCGGGCGGCGGCAACATCCTCATCTTCCCCGAGGGCACGTCCCACTCGGAACCCCGCCTCGCGCCGTTGCGTACCGGCGCCGCCCGTATGCTCCTCGCCGCGAACGAACGCCACGGCGCGCCGCTGACGTTCCAGGCCGTCGCGCTGGAGTTCGAACGCCGCACGGAGTTCCGCTCGCGTGCACTCGTGTTGTGGGGCCCCGTACGCCGCCTCGCCGACGTCGCCGGCGCTACCGACGAGGAACGCGTCGCGAACATCACGGCGCAGATGAAGACCGACCTCGAAGAGCTGCTCGTCGAGGGCGAGACGCACGCCGATCGCATGCGCATCGCGCGCGTCGCCGAGATGTTCGCGAACGACGCAGGCGACTCGTCGCTCGGCGGCTGGTCCGACATCGGTCGCAAGGTCGAGCTCGCGCAGAAGGCGCTGCGATCGCAGAGCCCCGAGATCTCCGGCAGCGCGCGGCTGGTCGCACGCGCGATCGAGACCATCGACGCGTACTACACGGAGCTCGATCGCCTCGGCGCGTCGGACGCGCAAATCGTGGGCATCGCCCCCCCGCGCCCGCCCGCCAAGCCGCGCTGGCAACGCGCGCTGATGGCGCCGCTCGCCGCATCCGGCTTCGCGCTCTACGCGTTGCCGTACTTCGTGCCGCGCTGGCTCGCGCGCAATACGGATGCCGACGCGACGTCGACGTACAAGCTCGGCTCCGCGCTCGTCGTGTATCCGCTGTGGGCCGCCGGTCTCGTCGGCGCGTCGTTCACGCTGTTGCCACCGCCGCTATCGTTCGTCGGCGCCGGCGTCGCGCTCGCGTCACCGTTCGCCGCGTTGCAGTGGCTCGACGAGCTGTACCAGCGCCGCCCGGACCTATCCACCGACGATCGCGCGAAACTCGCGCGCCTGCGCATCGCCGCGCGCACCGCTATCGACGAGGCCCGCGCGAAGCTGCCGGCATAGCGCGTCGCTCCCTCCAGCCGGCGAACGACGGGCCGCGTCTACGATCGCGGCGACACCGAGCGTGCGCTACTTCGACGAGCGCCAGCGCTTGTCGGCCGGGTTCGTGAACGCGCCGAACACGTGTTTCACTTCGCGATCGCGCACGCCCGCGTACGCCGTCGCCGCCTCGAGGCGGATCTTCGCGTACGTACCTCCCGAAGCAAATGCGAGCACTACTGCCTCGAGCGGAGCGGCGTTCGCGAACAGGAAGTCGCGCGTCATCAGCAGCGGAACGCGCGTCTCCGACGGCACGTTGTTCTCCATGTACGCGGCCGTGTGGCACGCGATCGCGATCGTTCCCTTCGTCGCCTTGCCCGGCGCGGGCCACGTGTACGCGTCGATGTCCATCAGTCGGTTGTGACCGACCCACGCGACGATCTGCGCTGCGCCGCCCGCCTCGAGCGTGCTCTTGTCGCTCTTGGCATCGGCGACAGCACGCGTCCCACGTTGGTGGTTGTCGAGCTCGATCGTGCGCGTGCCCTGACCGCTGATGTCCGCGGCATACGCGGCGAGCGCGCGATCGATCGCCGATCCACGCCACCCGTGAACGACGATGTAGATCTCGAACCTCGCGGGCGCGCCGCGCTTTTTCCACGCCGCGGGAGCGTTCACGCTGCGGCGATACACGTGCAACGCGAGGACGTCCTTGTCACCGGTCTCGCCTTCGCGCTGCTTCAGCACGCGCTTCCAGCCGCTGGACTTGCGATTGAACCAGGAGCCGAAGCCCGGCGTCGTGGACCAGTACAGGTTGGTCTCGGGGTTGTCGCCGTCGCCGAGCTTCGCGTTGCCGCACGCGATGATGCTGTTGTCGCACAGCGGGACGTGAACCTCGACGACGAGCGGCTTGCCGGCCGCGACGTCTTCGATCACTCGATCCGTCAAGCTCGCGAGCCACGCATCCTCGGTGGTCGCCGCGCGCGCCTCCGAGGCGACCGTTGCCACGACCATGGCCAGCAACAGGGCAAGCTTCATCGTGTAGGAGACACGCGATCACCGTCGCCAATTGCGTACGAGCTCGCAGAAATATCCCGTGCGCGTCGCGCGTTCGCGGGCGCCGCAGTGTGGTGGTGGATCTCGCAGCACTCGCGCGAGCCGCTTCCCGTGATCGCGTGGCAGCTCGACGGCAGCGCCCCCGTTCGTCGCGCGGTGACCACTCGCCTATAGGTTCGGTCACCGTGCAGATTCGGCTCCGGGAGGCGCCTTCTCCGATATCACGGTACTCGCCGGCACCGAGAACGTGGTGTCGGATGGATCGCCGGTGATTACGGCGACGGCACGACACTGAACTGGACCTCGAACCGCCCGGGGACCCTCGGCAAGGGTGACATCTTCGTCGCGGTAAAGCCGCTGTAGCTACTCGTTTGCCGCGCCACGGCGACCGAGAACCTTGAGCGACGCGATGATCGCATCGCCCGCGGGCCACTCGAGTCGGTGACTGCGCGCGGTGATCACGAGTCCACCGTTGATGCGCAGATCATCGGGCGCGAGCACCAACACGTGGATGTACGGCAGCGCTGGCCGATGGATCGATCGCACGCACGCCTCCGCGCGGTAGCCGCTGATGCCGGGCAACACGACCGGCGTGCACGAATCGACGAGTGCTGCCGGTGCCGCTGCTTCGGCAAGCGCGCATGCCTTGTCCTTGAGAACGCCGTCGCGATCGATGATCAGCGGCGCCTTGAACGTCGTCACCTCGAGCTCACCAATCGGTGCGCCGTCGGGACGGAGCTCGCTCGCGCGCAGGCGCTCCGGAGACACCGGCACTAGCTCTATACCCGCCGGGGCATCGAGCTCGAGACTGAGCGACTGAAGTTTGAGTCTCAACACTACGATTCTATTGCGGGAGCGACGGGAGTGGTCGAAGATTCTACTCGAGCCTCATGTCTGCAAGATCGCTCTACAATGACGGTATGCGTGCCGCTCTTGCCCTACTCGTCAGCGTCGCCGGCTGCTCTCCATTCGGTGGCGGTGCGTTCCGGTGCGAGACCGACGCTGACTGCGCGGGCGGTCCGAGCGCCGGACGATGCGAGACCACGGTCGGGTATTGCAGCTTCGAGGATTCGGCGTGTCAGTCGGGGCGTCGCTACGGCACTGCGTCGGGTGCGCAGTCGGGGGTGTGCGTCGGTGAAGAAGTTCCCATCGATGCACAGCCGACCACGGACGCGGACCTCACGATCGACATGGCGCCGGGCGACGCGCGGTTGTGTTTCGGTACACCACACGAGGTCTGCTTGATGACGTTGCCGTCGGGCCCGCGCACGTTGCCCACGACGATCGACACCGACGTCATGTGCGACCAGGTCGAGTCGCCGGCCGGTGGCGTTCCGTTGTGCGTCGTCAGTGGCGCGCAGATCACGATCAACGACACGCGCGCCCAGGGCTCGCGACCGCTGGTCATCGTCGCGACCGAGACGATCACGATCACCGGCAACCTCGACGTCGGCAGTAAGCGCGGCACGACGCCGGGCGCGGGCGCGAACTCCGCCGCGTGTCAGATGAACGCGATCGAAGGCGAAGACGACGGCGGCGGTGGAGGAGGTGGCGGCGGTGGTGGCTTTGGGGCGAACGGCGGCAACGCGGGCCTCGGTGATACGAACCGCAGCAACGGCGGCGGCGC
The DNA here is from genome assembly GCA_046160585.1 of Kofleriaceae bacterium. Classification (GTDB taxonomy): domain Bacteria; phylum Myxococcota_A; class Polyangia; order Haliangiales; family Haliangiaceae; genus JABFXX01. The sequence goes on along the minus strand of JBJXGN010000327.1, from coordinate 53,653 downwards.
CGGTACCGAGGCAACTGGTGGCACCGGCGGAGCCATGTCGATCTCCGCGTTCATCCGCGGTGGATGTCGTGGGGGCGACGGTGGCTCGACGAACGGTGACAACAATGGCGCGGACCAGGGCGACAACCACGGGCCCGGGGCGAACGGCGGTGGAGCGGTGTATCTGATCGCGGGCACCTCGATCACCGTGCAGACCGGCGGTGCGATCTACGCGTCGGGCGCCGGTGGTACCGGCGGCCAGGAGTTTTCCGGCGCCGGTGGTGGAGGAGGCTCCGGTGGGCTCGTCGGCCTCGACGCGCCGGCAATCGTCGTCATGGGTCACATCGCCGCGAACGGCGGCGGCGGTGGTGGTGGCGCCGGCAACACCGACGCAGGAAACGGCGGCGATGGAGCCCAGGTCGGCACGCCCGCCGCGTGGAATCAGCGGGGGGCCGGTGGTACCGGTGGCGAACAGAATCCCGCGGCGAACACACGCGGTGGTCTGGGCGGCGCGACGGGCAACCTCGCCGGCGAGGTATCGCCTGCGTCGCCCGGTGGCAGCGGCGGCGGTGGTGGCGGCGTCGGCGTCATCTGGGTGCGCGGCACGCTGACGGGCACGCAGCTATCGCCGCCGATGACCGCACACTGAACCCAGAGCTCGGTTGTAGTCGTCGTCGGAAGATCCGGCGGTACAGCGCGGTTGCCCGTGCATGACGGATCGCGAGTTGCTCGACCACTACGTCGCGCGTGGTGCCGCTGCGTGGAACACGTCGCTCGAGTCGGCGTGGCTCGACTACGAGCTGCGCCGCTTCGTGCTCGCGCACCTGCCCGCACGGCGCCCGCTCGCCGTCTGCAACGTCGGCATCGGCGTCGGGCTGTGGGACGACTGGCTCGGCAACGTCGTCGGTGGACCGATCACCAGCGTCGATCGCGATCCCGAGATCTGCCGCGTGTTCGCGTATCGCCAGCAACGCGAGCGCCATCCGTTTCCCGCCCGCGTCGTGTGTGGTGACGTTCGCGATCGCGCGCTCGGCGACACGCGCTTCGATGTCATCACGTGCGTCGGCTCGACGCTCGAAGAGAGCGGCGATCGCGGCACGACGCGACGCATGCTCGAACGCATGCTCGAGCCGGGCGGCATCCTGCTCGTCGCGGAGTGCGGCGAGGGTGCCGCCACCGATCACGTGCGCACGTGCGGCGACGTGTGGCTCGCCTGCTCGACACGCCGCGGATGACGCTCAGCGTGTCGCCGTGCTCGCGCGCTTGATCAGCTCGATCGCCTGCTTGCGATAGCCGTCTGCGTCGGTGCCGACCGCGCCCTCGGCCATCGTCTGCACCTGCTTCCACGACATGTTCCCGCGATGCGGCGACTCGCGCAGCAACATGCCGAAGCCGGCGATCGCAGTCGCCCAGCGCAGATCCGACGGCGTCTTCGCGAGCTCGACCGCCTGGTTCGGCACGGCGCGCGAGAGCAGCTTCGACGTCTTTCCGTCGGGCTGCTTGTAGCGGATCTTCACCGTCATCAGCTCACCCGTCGTCGCGTTCGCGTTCGGAATCGTCTTCGACTGGTACTTCAGATCGTCGACCTTGGCCGCACCCGGCACCGCTGTTCCCGCCGGGACGATCTCGTAGAGCGCCGTCACCGAGTGGCCCGCGCCGATCTCGCCCGCGTCCTTCTTGTCGTCGTTGAAGTCCTCGTCCTTCAGCATGCGGTTCTCGTAACCGACGAGGCGATAGCCCGCGACGGTCGTCGGGTTGAACTCGATCTGGAGCTTGACGTCCTTCGCGACGGTGACGAGCGTGGCGCCCGCTTCCTTGACGAGCACCTTACGCGCTTCGGCGAGCGTGTCGATGTACGCGTGGTTGCCGTTGCCCTTGTCGGCGAGCTTCTCGAGCGTCGAATCCTTGTAATTGCCCATGCCGAAGCCGAGCACGGTGAGGAACACGCCCTTCTCGCGGCGCTGCTCGATGAGGCGGATCAGAGAGCCCTGATCCGTCGTGCCGACGTTGAAGTCGCCGTCGGTCGCGAGGATCACGCGGTTGATGCTGCCCTTCTTCATCTGCTTCTCGGCGAGGTCGTAGGCGAGCTGGATCCCTGCGGCACCGTTCGTCGAACCGCCCGGCTCGAGGTTCGCGATCGCGTTGCGGATCGTGTCTTTCTCGTTGCCCGACGTCGGCGGCAACACGAGGCCTGCGTTGCCCGCGTACGTGACGATCGAGATCTTGTCCTGCGGGCGCATCTGCGCGACGAGCAGCGTCATCGACTGTTTGAGCAGCGGCAGCTTGTTCGCAGCGCTCATCGACCCCGAAACGTCGAGCAGGAACACGAGGTTTCGCGCCGGAACCTGCGAGTCCTCGATCGCGGGTGCCGCGAGGCCCACGCGCACGAGCTTCATACCGGCGTTCCACGGGCTCTGCGTGACGTCCGTGGTGATCGAGAACGGCTCGCTCTTCGCCGGCTGCGGATACTCGTACGAGAAGTAGTTGATCATCTCCTCGATGCGAACCGCGTCCTTCGGGGGCAGCTTTCCGCCCGTGAGGAAGCGGCGCATGTTCGCGTACGACGCGGTGTCGACGTCGACGGAGAACGTCGACAGCGGACGGGACGACACCTTGAAGAACGGGTTGTCGTCGATCTTGTCGTACGCCTCGGTGTCGTGCGCCGGATCGCTGTCCACGACGAGCGGACCCTGCTTCGGGGGCGGCCGCATGTTTCGGTGCATGTGGTACGAGGCCGGAGGAGCCTCGGGCGCGATCGCTGCCGGTGCGACCTCCTTCGACCTCCGCTCGACCGCCGGCTCCGGCTTCTTTACGTCCGGAACCGGCTTGGTGTCGGGCTTCGGCGTCGCCTTCAGCGACAGTCGCACCGACGCCATGCTTCCACCCGTGACGGTCACGCTCGACGCCGCGGCCTGGAAGCCGTTCGCGCTCGCGCTCACCGTGCACGCGCCTGCGGGCAACCCTCCGATGGAGAAGTTGCCCGCTGGATCCGTCATCGTCGTCTTGGTCACCGAGCCGCACGTGATGGTCACGCGGGCGGGCGTTCCGTTCGCGGCGACCGAGCCGCGAATGGTCCCGAGCGAGTCGGCGAGTGCCGCGCTCGCGCCGAGAGCTAGAAGAAGAGCGAGGACGAGCTTCATCAACCTGCGAGAGGATCCCCTATGCATCCGGGGGCAGACGCACCACGCAGGGTTGCGATCTAATCAGGCCGCGATAGCGACCAACTTCGGCTGATCCTTGGCGGGAATACCCGGGCGCTCTGGCTTCACGAGGGTAATCAGGCCACCGACGACACCTGCCACACCAGTGACCAGGAGGAGGGTGAGGCCGATACCGGAGTCACCTTCTGCCGCGGACTTGAGTAGTGCGCCGATGCCGAGGCCGAGCAGACCGAACAGCAGCGAGAACGTGCCAGCCACGCGGCCAAACTTTTTGCGATAGACACCCAAGCCGCCGATGAGAACGAGCATCAGGGCGGGAACGAAGATCGCCATCACGATCGCCTTCATGCCGTCGAGCGCTTCCTTGGCCGACTGCGCGCTCGTGCCGGCGTCCGCGAGCGCGACGCTGACCTCCTGCGAGCCCGCCGCGACGGTCACCGCTTCGAGGCCCTTCATGATCTGGAATGCGCTGACGGAGCCCGAGTAGTCCGCACGCTGGACCGTTACCATCGGGAGGAAAAACGCGAGGATGCCGAGGATGCCGCCGGCGAGGACGATGAACTTGCTTGCCTTCATGATGATCTCCTTGAGTGCCGAGCCCCTGTGCACTCACCGAGCCATCGGGCACGCAAATCGATCCGCATAGTTGCTCGACGAGACGGGTCGTCCTGCACCCACGTCACACCCGATCTGCGGGTGTTCGCAGACCCGGTTTCTCGTCGAGAAAATAGACTGCGACGGTGCTCTCTCGACCTCCGTCCGGACCGGGATCGAGATCCCGCGAAAGCGCTAGCCGTGGCCGTTCTGTTCGTTGGTCGCGCTCGTCGACTCGCTCGTCGGCGGCGTCGTCGTCGCGCCGTTCGGCGTCACGCTCGTCGATGATCCGTTCGCGCCGTTCGGCGACAAGGAGCTCGTCTTTGGCTCGTGCGTCGAGATTCGATGCGCGAGCTCGGCGTCCTGCACGTCGTGCGGCAACAGGCAGATCTGCACGAGCCAGTCGGTCGCACAGACGTGGTGAACCGCGGGGCTCTGCTCCATGCGCCAGCGTGTCAGCACGCTCGGCGATGCACGTTCGACCACGCGGATGAGGTTGTTCACGTAGCCCTCGCTCTTCGCGATCTCGCGAGCGATGCGGGGACCGGTCCACCCCTTGTCACGGAGAAGCTTGCACCAGACTGCTAGATCACACGTTCCACCGAAGTCCATCATGGCGTTCCTGTCGTTACATCTCGCCGAAACGACGTACGAAGTGGGAGGATCATTCCCTGTGGCGAAGGCCAAATTGACGTCTGGTTATTCGGGTACGCCGCTGCCCCAAAAGCTGGGGATCCAGGAGCGCCACCGGGTCGCTCTGATCCACCCGCCGGCGGGCTTCGACAAGACCCTTGGCACCCTACCGACCGGGACCACCGTCGTGCGGTTCGCGACGACCGCGAAGCAGCCCCCGCTTCTCGACGTGATCGTGGTGTTCGTCAAGCAACGCGCGGACATGGTCAGCCAGATCGCGGCCTGTCGCCCTCGCATGCAGCAGGCGGGCGGCCTGTGGATCGCCTGGCCCAAGAAGTCATCGGGCGTCGCGACCGATATCAGGGAACAGACGATCCGCGACGTCGCTCTGCCGACCGGCCTCGTCGACAACAAGGTCTGCGCGATCGACGACACGTGGTCCGGCTTGCGCCTCGTGATCCGCAAGGAGAACCGGACGTAGCTTCGGGTGCTACGCGGACCGGGGAACGGGTTCGGCGGCCGCTTCGCGCGCGCTGCGAAAGACGCGGTCGAGCATCGGCTCGGTGAGTCGCCCGGTGAACGTGTTCTGTTGGCTCACGTGATAACTGCCGACGAGCGTGTACGGCCCGACACGCTCGATGCGACCGTGCGAGAACTTCGGTCGCGCGATCGGCTTATGCGTGTTCTTCGGTCGCGCGATCGGCTCTTGCGTGTTCGAGGATGCTGCGACGTTCGTCGGGCGGGCAACCGCGTGCCCGTTCGCTTGCGCGGCGAGCAGGAAGCCATCCCACGCGAACGCACCGAGCGCGATCACCGCACGCACGTTCGCGAGGAGCGCGAGCTCGCGCGCAAAGTACGGCACGCAGCGATTTCTCTCGACCGGCGTCGGCTTGTTGTCGGGCGGCGCGCACCGCACGATACAGGCGACATACGCGTCCGCCAGCACGAGCCCGTCCTCGCGTGACGACGAGGTCGGCTGGTTCGCGTAGCCCGCGCGGTGCAAGGCCGCGTAGAGCCAGTCACCGCTGCGATCGCCCGTGAATACGCGCCCGGTGCGGTTCGCGCCGTTCGCGGCGGGCGCGAGCCCGACGACGAGCAAGCGCGCCGCGGGATCACCGAAGCCGGGGACGGCCTTCGCCCAGTAGGTCTCGCCGGCATGGCGCTTCGGGGGATCCTTCGCGATCGCCTCGCGACACCTCACGAGCCGCGCGCACCTGCGGCACGCCGTGATCTCGGTCGAGAGCGCACGCAGTGTCACGCCGCGAGCATATCGCTGCGACAGCTGCGCGAGCCCGGCGCATCGCTGCTAACAACACCGCACGTGCGACCTCACTCCGTCGATGGACGGTGCGACAGCGACACGAACACCGCACGCACCGTGTCACGCAGCTTGATCGCGCTGACATGTACGCGAGCGATCCATCCGCGTACTCGTGGAGGAATGAATCGTTTCGCATTCTCGGGGTTGTTGTTCGCTGCGATGGGCGTCGTCGCCGTTCACGAAGCTCGCGCGCAGTCGCTCACCACCGGCGCGATCGAAGGCCGCGTCATCGACGCGAAGACCGGCGAGGCCAAAATCGGTGTGACGGTGTGGGCGATCGGCCCTACGGGCGAGCCGCAGACCGCGATGACCGACGAGCGCGGTGTCTACAAGATCACCGAGCTCATGCCGGGCGACTACGACGTCACGTTCTACATCGACGAGATCACGATCACGCGCAAACGCATCGAGGTCCGCCCGAACAAGACGGTCAACCTCGTCCAACGCGTGAAGGGGACCGAGACGCCGGGTATTGTCTTCGAGGTCTTCGACCGCCCGCCGCAGATCGTGCAGGACAGTCCCGAGAAGAAGGACGTCTACGACCAGCGAGCGATCAAGAACCAGCCGAACCCCGGACGCGATCTCGCGGGCGTCGCGGGTAACACGCCCGGCACGCACAACGACGGCGTCGGTCTCGCGGTCGGCGGGGCGACTGGTCTCGAAAACCGGTTCCTCGTCGACGGTATCGACATCACGGGCCTCACGTACGGGCAGCAAGGCACGCCGGTGCTCACGGAGTTCATCGAGGAGATCGAGGTCATCTCCGGCGGGTTCGGCGCCGAGTGGGGACGCGCGGTCGGCGGCATCATCAACACGATCACGAAGTCCGGAACGAACACGATGCGCGGCAGCGTGTTCGGCACGTTCACGCCGGGCTTCCTCGCGCGCCGTGGGCAGTCGACGCCGGTCAACGCGAGCTCGATCGATGTCGAGGCGCACCGCGCATACGCGATGGACTTCGGCGCCGAGGTGTCGGGACCGATCATCAGAGACAAGCTGTTCTTCTTCGCCGGCTTCGCGCCGCAACTCTCGCGCACCGACTACACGCGCATCACCAAGCGCCAGACCGACTGCCGCACGCGCCTCTCGTCTGGCGAGCTCAGCGGCTGCGATCCGCGCCTCGCGAGCCAGGGCGGCTACGCGGACGGCGCCCCGGATCTCGATCCCGAGACGGGCTTCTACATCACCGACGTCGTCGACAGCGAGGTGCGCCCCGCGACATCGCAGACGTACTCCGCGATCGGCAAGCTGAACCTCGCGGTCACGCCGAACGATCAGGCGATGGTCTCGTTCATCGCCGTTCCGACCAAGGGCGAGACACCCGGCCTGTACGGCTTGCCGTCGACGGGCGGTCGCTCGAGCGGTCTCACGACCGACGCGGCCGCGCGCTGGACCTCGAAGCTCGGTGGCGGCAAGTCGGAGGTCCAGGTGCTCGCCGCGTGGCACCGCTCGACGGTGAATAGCGGCGCGCTCGATCCCGCGCTCGACAACGAACCGCGCCAGATCCTGCGCGACGGGAGCCTCGGCCTGTGGAGCCAGCTCGGCGGCGAATCCGACAGGACGACGCAGGGCTGCACCGACGGCGTCATCGGCAGCTCCGATCCGTATCCGAGCATCACGAACTGCCCCATGACCACCGTGCCGTACGCGACCGGCGGTCCGGGAACACTGCGCCGCGATCGCGAGGATCGCCGAATGGGCCGCGCGACGTTCACGCACCGCGGGAAGCTCCTCGGAAGCCACGAGGTCAAAGGCGGCTTCGACATCGTGCAGGATCGCAAGACCACCGCGCGCCTGTTCTCGGGCGGCGCGTTCATCCAGAACAGCGTCGGCGCCGGACAGATCGACGTCACACGCTGGGTGCAGCTCGCGCCCCTCGACAACAAGGATCCGCGCTTCGATCAGACGTGCCGCACCGACGATCCATCGCCGGGGGGCGCGACGATGGGCACGCTCTCGTTCGCGTGCGACTACATCTCCGGCGTCCCCGGCGCACCGCACACGATGGTCGAGGGAGAGACGATCAACTGGGCTGCATTCATCCGTGACTCGTGGCGGCCGCTGACGAACCTGACGATCAACGTCGGCGTTCGTTACGAGGAGCAGCGCCTGCGTTACGCGCAGAACCTCCAAAACACGGCGGACGCGCTCACCGGGTCTCAGCTCGGCAAGAACGCGATGACGCTGAAGGACAACTGGGCGCCGCGGCTCGGCGTGATCTGGGATCCGAGCGAGCTCGGCCAGTCCAAGGTCTATGCATCGTGGGGCCGCCACTTCGAGTCGATCCCGATGGACATCAACGATCGCTCGTTCGGTGGCGAGGTCAGTTACGTGCAGACGTACCAGACCGGCGCAGGTCAGCCGTGTGGTCCGACGGATCCGGCGATCGGCGGCCCGAATGGCACGGGCTGTCTGATGCCGAACGGCCTGCCCGCGCGCGAGCGGCTCCTCGGCTCGAGCGGCGTGCTCGTCGAGCCGGGCATCAAGGCGCAATACATGGACGAGCTGCTCCTCGGCACCGAGTACCAGCTCGCCGAAGATCTCAAGGTCGGCGTGACGTACCAGAACCGCCGCCTCGGTCGCGTGATCGAGGACGTGTCCACCGACGGTGCAAACACGTACGTGATCGCGAACCCCGGCGAGTTCTCCGAGGCCGAGCAGGCAACGCTCGAGGAGCGCATCGCGCGCGTCGACGATCCCGTGGCGAAGGGCCGCCTGCAGCGCCAGCTCGACATGTTCAAGGGCATCCGCATGTTCGACAAGCCGACGCGCAGGTACGACGCGCTCGAGGTCTCGATCGTCCGCCGCTTCTCGAAGGGCCTGATGGTCAAGGGCGCGTACACGCACTCGCGCACGGTCGGCAACTACCCGGGTCTCGTGTCGTATGACAACGGTCAGATCGATCCGAACATCTCGTCGCAGTACGACCTCATCGAGCTGCTCGCGAATCGTCAGGGCAAGCTTCCGCAGGATCGCCCACACAGCGTGAAGATCGACGGCAACTACACGTTCGATCTCGGACTGAAAGACGCGCTCACGATCGGCTCGCGCATTCGCTACCTCTCGGGCATCCCGATGAACGCGCTCGGAGCACACAGCGTGTACGGCCCCGACGAATCGTTCCTGTTGCCGCGCGGCGCGATGGGCCGCAGCGAATACGAGCACGGCATCGACGTGCACCTCTCGTACGGCCGGCGCATCAACAAGACGATGGTCGCAGAGTTCTACTTCGACGTGTTCAACCTCTACAACAAGCAGGGAACGTTCGACACGGATCAGACCTACGCACCGTCGGTGCGGCTCGCGTCGGCGCAAGGCGGCGGTGCGAGCGAGAACAACGTGAACCCGATCGTCGGCGGCGACTACGAAGATCTGATCTGGGCGAAGACGATCGACGGCGCCGGCAACGAGTCGTCGGTGCCGACCGCGCGCAATCCGAACTTCGGAAAGACCGCCAGCCGCTACGCGCCTACATCCGCCCGAATCGGATTCCGACTGACGTTCTAGCCACGGCGCGCACCATTCCTGCGCTGGGCGCGATTCACCAGATCCCTGCGGCGTCCTGTCACTCGACCGCTGATCACCCGAGGTATAGGAATTGCTGCGGGAGGACCTCATGCGATCGATCCGCAAGGTTGTTGTCCTAGGTGCGAACGGTGCGATGGGTTCTGGCTCGGGTGCCGTGTTTGCCGCCGCCGGAATTCCAACGGTGTTCCTCGCTCGCACCGTCGAGAAGGCAGAAGCTGGTCGCGCGCGCGCCGATCAGCTGACGAAGAACACGATCGCGCCGGGCCTCATCACCTGTGGCAACTACGAGCAGGATCTGGCGACGTCGATCGCGGACGCGGACTTCGTCCTCGAGGCGGTGTCCGAAGAGATCGACGTGAAGCGCGACATTTTTGCGCGGATCGACAATGGACCGCGCAGGCTTCGCACGCCGGACCCGATCATCGCGACAGTGACGTCGGGACTCTCGATCACCCAGATGTGCGCAGATCGCAGCGAGAGCTTCCGCAAGAACTTCCTCGGCGTTCACCTGTTCAACCCGCCGACCATCATCCGCGGCTGCGAGCTCATCCCCCATGCGGGCACGGATCCGGGCGTCGTCGCCGTCGTGCGGGACTTCCTCGCACACGTGTGCGACCGCGAGGTCGTCGAGTGTGCGGACACGCCCGGCTTCGCCGGCAACCGCCTCGGTTTCAAGGTGCTCAACGAGGTCGCGCAGCTCGCCGAGGAGCACGGCGTCGCGTTCATGGATCAGCTCGTCGGTCCGCACACCGGGCGCGCGTTGCCGCCACTCGCGACGATCGATCTCGTCGGCTGGGACGTGCACAAGGCGATCGTCGACAACCTCTACGCGCGCACGCACGACACCTGTCGCGCCACGTTCGTGTTGCCCGCATACATGCAGCGCGGGATCGATCGCGGTCACCTCGGGCGCAAGACGCGCGACAAGGGCGGCTTCTTCCGTGTCATCGGGAAAGGGGCCGACGCCAAACACTTCGTTCTCGATCCGACGGCCGGTGACTACAGACCGCTCGCCGAGGTCGCGCCGCCGATCCCCGCCTTCGTCGAGAAGATGAAGACCGCGATCCGCGACGGTCGTCACGCCGGCGCGATGGAGGTGCTGTGTACCGCCGAGGGCCTCGAGGCGGATCTCTTGCGCAAGGTGATACTCGGCTACATCTCGTACGGCCTCGGCCTCGTCGGCGAGGTCGTCAAACGCCCGCGCGACATCGATCGGATCATGGGATTCGGCTTCAACTGGGCGCCGCCGAGCGTGCTCGTCGACGCGATCGGCCCGGCGCGGACGATCACGATGCTCGAGCGCGCGAAGCTCCCGGTGCCACGCTCGATCACCGAGGCCGCGTCACACCAGCGAGCGATGTTCAACGAGCCGTCGGTCGATAGCGCGCGATTCTTCGTAGTCGCCGCGTAAATGCGACGAAGCATTCGCCTCGCGGTGAGACACTGCGGTGTGGCCGAGCGCTTCTTCACTCCTGACTACGTCGAGCGTTGCGAGCTGCGCGACGGGACGCGCGTGCTCCTACGTTTGCTCACGCCCGAGGATCGCGACACTCTGCGCGCGGGATTCGAGGCGCTGTCGGCAGAGTCTCGCTACGCGCGGTTCCTCGCGACGAAGCACACGCTGACCGACGCGGAGCTCGACTATTTGTGCAACATCGATCAGGAGAGTCACTTCGCGCTCGGCGCCGTCGTCGAGGCCGGCGACGGCAAGGGTGGCGTGATCGGCGCCGGCATCGCTCGCTTCATTCGTATCCACGACAAACACGCGACCGCCGAGGCAGCGATCGCCGTCGCCGACGCGATGCAAGGCCGCGGGCTCGGCAAGCTGCTGTTCATGCGCCTGTGTGCGGCCGCAGAGGAGCGCGGCATCGAACGCTTCGCGTGCGAGGTGCTCGGCTCGAACAACTCGATGGCCGGCCTGATCGAGCGCGTCTCGCCGGATCGCGAGATCGAAGTCAGTCAGGGCGTGATGAAGATCGACATGCCTCTCCCGAATGTCACGCCGACCGAATCGCCGACGAACCCGGCGCCTCCCGGCGGCCTGTACGCACTGCTGCGCATGGCCGCCGAGAACGCGCTCGAGTGGACCGAGGCCGTTCGCAAGCTCTGGCGCCGCGAGTAGCGCTACTGTCCGAGCATGCGCTGGATGCTTCTCGCGATCGCGATGCTCGGATGCGGTAGCGGCTCGACGGCGACGGAGAAGCCGAAGAAGCCGGAGTGTCTCGACTGCGGGCCCGGTGGGATCCATGGCGAAGGTCCGTTGAACGAGGAGGCGGTCCGCACGCAGTTGTGCGAGCGCGCGAACACTCACGCCAGCGCTGGATGCTCGCCGTTCGATCGCCTCGATCCGAAGCTGCTAGCGACCTGTGGTGTGGTGACGAGCTTCCAGCTCGCGGGCATGGAGGACTGCCTGCTCGAAACGACCTGCGATCTGATGTCGGCGTGCTTCACCAAGGCGCGCGCCACGGACTATCCACCTGCGTACAAGGGACCGACACGCGCGTGCGTGCTGCGGCAGGATCACGAAGACCTCGGCTATCCCGCGGGCGTCACGCGCGAGGAGATGCTCGCCAGTTACGGCGCGTCAGCGCGCACGTACGCGGACGTGCCTTCGACCAAGGACAAGCCGATCGAGGTGTGCGGCTTCCCCGCGGCGGGTGCATGGCTCGCCCGCATGACGTGCAAGGACGGATCGTACCCGTTGCCGACTCGCGCCGACGCCGAGCGCGTGCGCGTAGGCAACGTCGGTGAAGGCGGACGCTGCGGGCGGATCATCGACCGGTACCAGGTCGAGTGCCCCGAGATGACCTACGACATCTTCATCGACGCATACCGCTGCCAGCGGTGAGTGCTCCCCTCGGAGGCGGTTTCATGGGGTTACGGCGACTGGGGGAAGCACCCGATTCGTATACCAGGGGGTGCAGATCAGACCCCCAGGCTCCGATCGGATCGGCCGAACCTCCGGAGATCTCGATCACCTAGACGTGGCACGTGGGCTGCTGAAACGAGGTTCGTCCCCCTCACCAAGGACATCCCCCCATGTCGACCCCGAAGTCACCCAAGCCCCCCGTCCCCGAAGTCCCCGAGCAGCTCGCCGGCATCGATCCCACCACTCTGGAGGCCGTCACTGGCGGCACCCATTCGGTCGCCAAGGAGACCAACGCGCTCCTCGGTCAGGTCAACGACCTCCTCGGATCGATCAAGAGCGTGAAGAGCTCGGCGAGCAGCAACGGCCTGCAGCCGCAGGAAATGATGCTGTTCATGATGCTCCTGCAGCAACGCAACCAGGCACACCAGCCCGCAAGCGTGACGATCGCCGCTCCACCGTGGTGGGGTGGTGGCCGTTGGTGGTGATCCGCATCCTGGACGGCTCGGTCGCCTGCGTGATGGAGTGATCCACATGCCAACGATCCGTTCACTTGCGGTGATCCTCACGCTCCTCGCGTCGGCCTGCGGTGATGATGGCGGTGCCTCACCCGCAGACGGGCAGACCGAAGACGGACGCGTCGAGATCGACGCCCCGCCGACCACGTCGGGGTGCGACTACTCGGAGGCGAACGACACGGGCAACGACGACGTCACCCAGACCGGCAGTCCGGAGCTCACGGGACTCTCGCTCTCGGCAGCTGCCGGTAGGGTGCTCTGCGGAACGGTCAGCCCCGACCACTTCGACGACACGGACGACACGGTCGATGTCGACGCCTACGCCCTGCAGATTCCAGCGGGGCCGATCATCGTCACACTGTCCGGCGCCGGCCTCGAGACGCTTGGTGAAGCGAAGCTCGGGGTCTACAGCGGTGCGAGCTTCGAGACCATCGAGGCGGAGGAGCCGCTCGTCGGATCCCACGCGGTGGTGATGCTCGACCTTCCCGCGGGCGCGTACGAGTTCTCGCTCCTGTCGTCGAACGGCACCGCGATCACCTCGGCGATCGACTACAAGATCAAGATCTCCGTCGACACGCCGGCGACTCGGTGCCCCAAGATCGCGGGCGCCGCGAACTACATGGAGACCCCAGCGAATAACGATGTCATCCAGATCACGTTCGCTGGCGGGACGTCGATCACCGAGACCGCCTCGGGTGCGGATGCACCGCAGGCGTCCGGGGTGAACCTCTTGCCGGGCTTCGTGGCACGCATCAGCGGCGAGATTGCCGCGACCGGGCAGGTCGGCGCCTACAAGGACCCCGACACGTATTCGTTCACGACGGGCCCCGGTGTCGACTCGATCACGATCCGCCTCAACTGGCCGGGCGCCGCTGACCTCGATTGGTTCCTGTTCAAAGGCGGGCTCCCGGCGGTCGCCCGAGTCTCGAACAGCAACTCCGCCGAGGACGAGATGCTCACCGTGAGCGTCTTGCCCAGCTCGACCTATTGGATCTGGACGGGCATGTACGAGGACAGCACGGCGCCGATGACCTACGACCTGTCGATCTGCGGGACAACGTTCCTCGCACCCTGATTTCGCTTGGGGGCGCCCCGACGGCTGGCGTAGGTTCCGCCCCCTCTAGGAGCCCCCATGAACCGTATCCTTCCTGCCTTCCTCGTCGCTTACTCCCTCATCGCCTGTGGAGATGACGGAGGGAGTGGTACGGGCGCAGACGCGCGGATCGTCGGCATGGACGCGGCGCTCGAGTGCGAGGTCGACGAAGCGTACGGGACGCCGACGCTCGCGGAGGTGTACGCGGGTCGCGACCTCGATACGAACCCCGAAAGCGCCTACATCAACGGGTCGATCAACACGGACTTCGACGACCTGACCATCGAGCTGTACAAGGGCTTCGGTGTCTACACCGACGGCGAGCTCGTCCCGACCACCGTGACCATCGGCGGCGACGAGGCCAACTACGACACGTGCGGCGCGTGCGTGATGCTCTACGCGAACTGGAACCGCGAGACGTCGGAGGCCGAGCAGCTCTACATCGCGATCGGTGGCACGCTGAACATCACGCAGGTCGCACCGAACTTTCAGGGCACCCTCTTGAACGCGACGTTCGAGCGCATCGTCGAGGACGCCGACCGGGCATACGTGAAGGCGCCCGGCAACTGCGTGTCGTCCATCGCGTCGGTCAGCTTCGACGCTGTCGTCGAGACCGATCCGCCGAAGTGAACTGCGGTATATCGGCGGTATGATGAAGCGAACGAGCACCGCCGTCTGGCAAGGCACTGGGCCCAAGGGTACCGGCTCGATCTCCACGCTCTCCGGAGCGCTCCAGGACCAACCGTACGGCTTTGCGGCCCGGTTCCAGTCCGAGGACGGAAAGGCCGGAACGAACCCCGAGGAGCTGATCGCGGCCGCACACGCGTCCTGCTTCACGATGGCCACCGCGTTCCAGATCACCAACGCGGGTCACGAGCCGACCAAGCTCGAGACCGTCGCCACGGTGAGCATGGAGAAGCAGGACATCGGCTGGACCATCGTCGGCATCCACCTCGATCTCACGGGGTCGGTCCCGAACATCACCGACGCCGACTTCCAGACCTTCGCCGAAGCCGCGAAGAAGGGCTGCCCGATCTCCCGCGCGCTCGCGACCGTCCCGATCACCTTGTCTGCAAAGTTACGTGGGGTCGTTTAACCCGACGTTATTGACGCCTCGCCCTTCGGGCGAGCCCGTCCGCTTCGCGTCCGGTCACCACTTCGTGGTGGCGTCAATTCACCTGATTTGTAAGGATCGCGTCCCGAAGTAGACCGAAGAGCAACCCCGTACGTCCGCGTCGTGTCGGAGGCACCATGCGGCACGTTCGATCGGCTCTCGCGTGTTTTATCCTCGCAGGTTGCGGCTCGAGCTCCCCACCGTCGACGAGCTCCCCACCATCGACGGCGGCCCCGCCGGCTACCACCCCACTCTCGGTGGCAACCGGGGCAAAAGCGCCCGAGGGTGACCTCGTCACCGCGCACGTGACGGAGCTGAACTCCGACAAGTACGCGCGCCCACCGGCGACGTTCCGCACGGGCTCGGTCACGCACATCCCGCCGCCCAAGGCGACCAAGACCGCGACCGGGTTCCAGGTCCAGTTCGCAAGTCACGCCTCGATCGTGACCCCCACCGTCTACGACCGTCGCGTGATCGTGTCGGGCGGCTTCCAGTCGACGCTGCTCTACGCGTACGACGCGACCACGGGCGCACCTGCGTGGGGCCTCGATCTCCACGACGACGGCCCTTCGTCACCGGCGTGCGATCGCGGAACGTGCGTCGTCTCGACGGAGTCGTGCACGATCTTCGCGATCGACGCGAAGACGGGCAAGCACCTCTGGTCCTACTGGCTCGGCGATCCGCTCACGAGCGCGCCGACGATCGCGGGCGATCGTGTGTTCGCGTCGTACCCCGCATCCTCCGTCGATCCGACGGGCTCCAAACCACGCCCGCCCGGCGTCACGCACGCGCTCGCGGCGTTCGATCTGCGCTCGGGCAAGATCCTGTGGCAGATGTGGCTCGAAGGTGACGTGATGTCCGCGCCGGTGGCGATGGGCGAGTTCGTCTACCTGACGACATTCGGCGGCACGGTGATCAAGGCCGAACAAGCGACGGGAAAGATCAGCTACGCGATGAAGGCCCGCGCCACGAGCGCGCCCGTCGTGCAGTTCGCGAACGGCGTCGAGCAGATGTACTACACGCGCCGCGCCGAGGACGAAGCGCCCGCGCCCGCCGATGGCGCCAATCCGGCTCCGAAGCGAAAGGCGATGGAGATGATCATCCGCGCCGATCACAACGATCCGAAGACCGTCTACGAAGCCAACCGCCGCGAGGCCGACTACGTCGACGGCGCTGCACAAGAGAGCAGCGACTACGCGAAGAAGTCCAAGTCGCAAGACGCGGGCAACGGCTTCTCGTCGACGCCCGCCGCCGCCGCCGCGAACTACGCGTTCGCCAACGTCGGTGTCGGCAGCGTCTCCTCGATGCAGGGCTTCCAGGGTTCGCGCATCGTTCACATCGGCGACCGCAACGTGAACACGATGGGCGACGAGGTGCTCGCCACCGACGTCGGCACGGGCAAGACGCTGTGGTCGTACAAGCTCGTGGGCAACACGCGCTCGCAAGGCGGCTCGCTCGGCACCGCGCCGCTGTCCGCCGGCAAGAGCGTCCTGTTCGGCACGCTCGCGGGCGAGGTTGTCCGCCTCGACACGGCCTCCGGCGCGAAGACGCAGACGTTCACCATCGGCAGCGCGGTGCGTTCGCAGCCCGTCGTCGACGGTGGCTGGATCTACGTCGGTACCGAGGACGGCCGGCTCGTCGCGATCGATACGAAGGATCCGACGGTGACCGGCTGGCCTACGTGGGGCGGTAACGCGCAGCGCACGGGCATCGCGAACGCGCTGAAGAAATAGTCTTCTCAGGGACCGGTGAACTCGGGCGAGCCCGGCGCGCGGTAGCGGTCGAGCGGGCTGCGCTTCGCGTCGCTGCCGTAGTAGTTGCCGGTTCCTTCGAGCGATCCGAAGAGCAGGTGCATCGAGGATCGCGTGCCCTCGGCGGGTGTCTTCATGCCGAGCTCGGCGGGCGACTTACCCGCGGACTCCGCGTAGTGCCGCGTGAGGTCGGTCGCGATGAAGCCCGGCGTGCAGGCATTCACCACGAGTCCGGGGTGTTCGCGCGCGACGATCATCGTGTACGAGTTCGCACACGCCTTGGAGAAGCCGTACGCGTCCTTCACGCTCGCCGACCTCTCGTCGATGAACGCTTTCAAGCGCGGCCACGTCACGTGTCGATCGAGCAAGAAGCGCTGTGTGTCCGGATCGCACGAGGCGACGTACAGCGGCCCGGATGCGGACGTCACGTTGACAATCCTTCCGGCGCTCGGGTCGAGCAGAGGCAGGAAGGCCTCGCACACGCGGCGGACTCCGAGCGCATTGGTGTCGATGATGGCCGCGGCGTTTCCAGTCCCCGAGCCAAGCCCTGCGTTGTTCACGATCCCGTAGAGCTTCTTGCCGGCGAGGTGCCCCGAGATCTCCGTGACTGCCGAGGCGACGGACGCGTCGTCGGCGACATCTAGCGAGACCGCTTTCACACGGTCGAGGCTCGTGCGGGCCACGCTCGCTGCAGCGTCTCGACCGCGTGAGGCGTCGCGCGATCCTAGATAGACGAACGTATCGGCGTGCTCCGCGAGGATCGCCTCGACGATGGCGAAGCCGATGCCTTTGTTCGCGCCGGTGACGAGGACGTGTCGCATCACGCGACTATTCCAGCGGCACGACGCCACTACCATAGGCTGGTGGCACGTAGATGGTGACAGTCGCTGCGCAACGAGAGCGCGTGATCACTGGAACGCGGGCTGCTCGTCGCTGACGCTCCACGAGAAGCTCGGGTCGACCGGCTCGGTGCCGCCCTCGTAGTACCAGAACATCAGGACGCCCCACTTGCGGTCGTCCATCACGAACTGCTCGGTGATCGCGGCGTTCGTGTCGGCGCTCGACACGGAGAGCGTGTGCGAGCCGGGCGCGAGATCGAGCTCGAACGGCACCCACGTGTGCTGGCCCTCCACGAGGAAGTCACCGGTGACCGCGAGCTGGTTGTCGATCGAGACGCGGATGTCGACCTGCGAGAGATCGAAGCTCTGGTTCGACACGTACAGCGTGAACTTCGGCGTGGTTGGCGCCGGGAGGTGCTGCTCGGGGAGCACGCGAGGGTCGTCGGAGCCACCACCGCCATCACAGGCGGCGAGCAGGACGAGCGGGGCGAGGGCGATCGAAGCGAGGCGCATGCGGTCCATCGCAGCAAGGGGCGTGCCCCGCGGAAGCGCGCGAGATCGCGAGGATGATCATTGGAAATCTGAGGCTGCGCTTCAGTTTTGGCAGCGGTCGACGTCCATCCAGAGGGGCCAGTGGTCCGAGCCATCGACGTACTCGACGCCCGCGGCGGTGAGGGGCAGGCCGCGCGGGTAGAGGTTGTCGATGCGGATCGAGACGCCCGGGATGCGCATCGTGCCGGTATCGACGGAGATCGCGGAGGTGAAGCCCTTGCCGAGCAGGTAGTCGTCGAGGACCGACGCCTGATCCTGGCCGACGATCGCTTGGGTGTGCACGAGCGGGACGATTCCGGCGGACCACGCCCACGGGTTCGAGTTGAAGTCGCCGCCGACCACCACGCGTTCGTCGATCTCGTTGACCGCGGGGTGTAGCTGGCGGACGCGATCGACGGCACCCATGCGAACGTCGAGGTGCAGGTTCACGATCTGGAGGCGATCGCCGCCGATCACGACGGTGGTCGCGAGCGCGTTACGCTCGCGCGGGTTCAGGACCTGGTCGGAGTGCGGCAGGCGTCGCACGGCGGTGTCCTCGAGCGGGTACCGCGACAGCGTCGCGATGCCGTGCGTGCCGGCACCTTCGACGCGCGCGGGCGCGTAGACCCACGTCATGCCGAGGCGCTCGGCGAGGCGGCGCGTGCGTGTGGCGGACTCGGTCGGGTACGCCTCCACCTCCTGGATCATCAGCACGTCGGCGCGTGCGATCTCCGTCGAGGAATCGATCTGGTCCGCGAGGTCGTCCGCATCGGCCCCGAAGTGGACGTTCCATGTCGCGATCCGCAGCGTGCAGCCCGGGGCCGAACGCGCTGCGGGCATCGGGCCGAGCTCGGGAACGAGCGCGCCGGTCATCTCGGACATCGGCAACCATGCGCTGCCGTTGTCGATCTGCTCGACGCAGCCCGCGAACGCGATGGCGATCAGCGCTGCGGGCCCGCGAGCTGTCAGGCGAGCCAGTGCCCTCGGGGTTCGCATCACGGGCGCACGCCGATCGCGAAGCCGAGCCACGGTGCGAGACCTCCTTCACCGACAACGATCGATCCGGAGGTGCGCAACACGAGATGACGCGTCGCGCGCTCCCAGCCGAGCGACGCGAAGCCGCCGCCGCCGGAGTCGTTCATCCCGCCCCAATCGTCGACGGGCGACGGCAGGCGGCTGTGGACAAACGTCGCGCCGAGCTCGGCGAACATTGCGTGGCGCGTCCCGCGCACGATCGTCGCGTGGGCGTACGGAGCGACGGTGGTGATCTGCTGGTCGCGCAGCTCGACGTAGCTCGCCGCGACGCCGAGCGAGACCCGCGACGTCAGCATGCGCTCGTAGCCGACGCCGTAGAGCCCGGCCTTGCCACCGAGCTCGCCGTAGAAGAGGTTCCTGCTCGGCTCGCTCGGCGTCGCCGACGCAGAGATCGCCTCGTCGGCGCGCGCCGTCCCGGCGGCACACGCGAGCACACAGACGAGTCCACCACGCATCGACAGGAGTGGAGCGTAGCGGACGGCGTCGCGTTGCCCAGTGCGTGCCGGATGCCCGGGCGTGCCGTCCGGTGCCTACCCCACGAGCTCGGTTGGTCGGATCGACACGACCGAACGGTGGCTTAGTACCGGTACACGGGGAGGAGATTCACGCGGTCGTCCCAGGACGGGTGTCGGCGGTGGATCCACTCGAGTCGCGCTTCCACCGATGGCGCCGGGGTCCGGTTCACGAACTCGGCGAACTCGGCGGCGAGCGCGGGCGACGCCGCGAACATCTCGCGCGCGGCTTCCTCGAGCACGTAAGGCTCCGCGTATTCCTTGCGCTCGAACACCGCGTTGAAATGCCCCCACTGCGCGAGCGAGTCCGACAACGACGGCTCGAGCAGGTGCAGCACCACGCGCGCTCGCGCCTGCGCGATCGGAACGAAGATCGCGCCCGCATCCAGCACGCGCTTCTCCGGCTTCCAGGCGCCCGTCGGCGTCGCGCGCGAGCGCCCCTCGTACGGATGCGCGAACGTCACGGCGTCGGCACGAAACACCTCGACCTGGGCCTCCGGCGTCGAGGCCTTCGAATACGAGATGGCGTGGCGATCGAGGACGGCCGCCACCGCGCGGGCGAAGCCACCGTCGACGATGTAGCCGTGCTTCGGCGCGCTGACCGTGATCGCAGGCTCGATCGTGTCGTAGAACGGCACGCGCCAGATCTCGGGCTTGCTCTCGTCGTAGACGAGCCACACGCCGCCGGTGAGATCGCTGAGCTTCCGCTCGTAGGCGTAGCCGCGGAACTCGATCTCGCGGCTCTTGCCATCGGACCTCCACGTCATCGGCACGTCGGTGCCGGCGAGCTTCGCGTCGGCGGCGTCGGCCTCGCGTGCGGCTGCGACCCAGCTGTCCGCGTTCCGGACAGCATCTTCGAACAGGGCCTGCAACGTGTGATACGTGCTCTCCGCCCGCTCCTTGTACGTGCGCCAGCTGTGCGTCTCGACGAGAACGCCGATCCGCCCGCGCATGGCCATGTACGCCTGGGAGAACCGCGGCGGCGCCTCGCCCTTGCCGAACCCCGACGCGGGGAGCTCGTCGTCGACGAAGGATGGATAGAAGTCGAGCGGAAGATGCCCGAGCTCGGCGAGCCGGGCCTGCATCCACGCCGACAGCTTCGCGGTGACCTCGTCGAGCGAGTCGGGGCGCGGTGAGTTGGGTGCCAGCATCACGCTGATGTCGTGTTCGAACTTCGCGCCGTCGGTCGTGTGCAGATCGACGAGGACGATCGGGTCGTAGCGGCGAAACACGCCGAGCGCCGCCTGGATCTCCGGTGCGTCGGCCTTTACCCAGTCGCGATTGAGGTTCTGCCGCGCTCCGTTCGTACGGAAGCCCATCTCCTCGGGGCCGCGCTGGTTGGGGCGATGATTCGGACGAAACCGCTCGTGACCGTCGGGGTTGAGCACGGGGACGAACACCATCGAGACGTGGTCGAGCGCGCCGGGCGCGACCTTGCCGTCGAGCAGGTCGCGCACGAACCAGAAGCCCGCGTCCTTGCCTTCGATCTCGCCCGCATGGATGCCGCCCTCGACATAGATCGCCGGCAGATTTGCGCGCTTCGCGATCACGAGCGCGACGAGCGGCCTGCCCTGCCCCGTCTCGCCGATCGTCTCGCACGTCACGCTGGTATACGCACGCGCGAAGTCGCGACACAGCGTGATCACCTCGTCGTAGCGACCCGTTCGCTTGTAGCCAGAGGACTCCGCGAACGTCGTCAACGTGGGCGCGGGTCGAGAGGGAACACACGACGCGAGAGCGAGGACAACGGCCGCGAGGCGCATGGCCTTCGTTATCACGCCGCGAGACCACGCCACCGCAGAACCTCGCGAAACCTCGTGCGTCGGCGCGCGGCCACCTCGATCGTCGCGCGCGCTCACCGGCGATCAGAGAGGCCGCGTATGTTCCATGCATGGTCACGAGCAAGGCGACGACGGTCGACGACTACCTCGCATCTCTGCCCGACGAGCGCCGCGCGGCGATCGCGGCGGTCCGCGATGTCGTCAACGCGAACCTCCCGGCCGGATACGAAGAGGCGATGCAGTACGGGATGATCAGTTGGGTCATTCCATTCTCGGTGAAGCCCGACACGTACAACAAGCAACCCCTGGCGATCGCGTCGCTCGCGTCCCAGAAGAACCACATGGCGCTGTATCTGATCGGCGTCAACGGCAACAAGCGGATCGAGATGTGGTTTCGCAAGGCGTTCGCCATGGCGGGCAAGACGCTCGACATGGGCAAGTCGTGCGTTCGCTTCAAGACGCTCGACGCGCTGCCGCTGCCCGTGATCGGCGAGGTGATCACCAAGGTGCCCGCCGCCGAGCTCATCGCCGTGCACGACGCCGTGCACAACAAGGCGGCCAGGGCACAGCGCTCGGCGAAACGAGCCGCCGAGAAGAAGCCCGCTGCAAAGAAGTCGGCGAAGAAGGCCGCCGCGAAGAAGACCGCCGCGAAAAAGACCGCCGCAAAGAAGCCTGCCGCGAAGAAGCCCGCCGCGAAGAAGCGCTAGATCGCGAGCACGATCTTTCCGAAGCCCTCGTTGGTCGCCATGTACGCGTGCGCCGCGCTCGCCTGATCGAGCGGCATCACGCGATCGATCACCGGCTGGATCTTCCCGCGCGAGAGCAGCGGCACGACGTGCTGCTCGAACGACTGCATCACGGCGAGCTTCTCCTCGAGCGGGCGGTTGCGCAGCTGCGTGCCGGTGATCCGGATGCGCCGGCGAAGGAGCGTCCCGAGATCGACCTCGGTACGTACGCCCGCCATCAGCCCGACGAGCATGATGCGGCCGCGCTCGCGCGCGCAGCGCAGGTCCTCGTCGATGTACGGGCCCCCCACGAGCTCCAGGATGACGTGTGCGCCGAGCGGATCGATCTTCTTCACGGCGTCTGCGAACCGCGTGTTCTCGACGACCACGCCCGCATCGAGGCCGAGCGGTCTGGCGCGTTCCAGCTTGTCGGGCGTGCGCGCCGAGCCGATGACGAACGCGCCGAGCGCCGCGCCGAGCTGGATCGCCGCGGTACCGACACCACTGCCGGCGGCGTGGACGAGCAACACCTCGCCGCAGGTGAGCCCTGCTTGCGACATCGCGTCGTGCGCCGTGATGAAAGCTTCGGGGACGGCAGCCGCGTGCTCGAACGCGATGCGATCAGGGATTCGTGCGAGCGCGCGCTCGTGGCTCGTCACGTACTCCGCGTACGCTCCACCACCGACGAGGCCGAACACGCGATCGGCGATCTTCCAGCGCGTGACGCCCTCGCCGAGTGCCTCCACCTCGCCCGCAAACTCGAGCCCCGGAATGTCCGGCGACGAGTCCGCAGGCGCGGGATACGCACCCATTCGCTGAAGGAGGTCAGCGCGGTTGATCGCGGTCGCGCGAACGCGCACGCGAACTTCATGTCGAGCTGGCTCGGGTCGCGGTCGTTCGACCACCGCGAGCACGTCCGGTCCACCAAATTTCGAGATCGCGACTGCGCGCATCGTCATCGCGGGACTATCCCGCAGACGATGCGTGCGAGCGACGTTCGAGCGACGCCGGATCGACGCCGGATCGACGCCGGATCGACGGATCGACGCCGGATCGATGCCGGATCGACGCCGGATCGACGCCGGATCGACGCCGGATCGACGCCGGATCGACGCGCGATCGCGGCCGATCAATTCGATCCGTTTTAGCGAACGAGAACGACGTTGGGCGACTGATCACGGCCCTTCATCGCGACCATCGCGAAGAGAATGGCGTTCGTCGGGTTGCCGAAGAGTCCGCTCTTCTTGTTGTTGTTCTTGCTCAGGTCCGAGATCGACGACTGGAGGCTGGTCAGCTGCGCCGTGAGGTCCGAGCTCGAGCTCGAGGAGCTGCCCGCGCGCGTGGCCTTGCCACCGGTGATCGTTTCGAGAGCGGTTACATCGAGGGTCTGGAAGTTCGACATGGTCTTGGTCCTTCGTTGCGTGGTGATGGTTGCGTGACGACGAGAGGACTACGATCACGACTCGTGCCACTCCCAACTTGTTTGAATTGCTAGGAGACATCGCGTGAGGCTGCTTTCCTTCGGGTTACAGATCGTGATCCGAGGGACTCATCGGTTGCCTCGCGAACAAGGGCCACGCCCGTCCGCACGTGGCGGGTTCCCCCCAATAGGCCAACGTCGCGAATTGACCGCTTACCTGCCGACGAGAAACCGCTGATCGAATGTCGACCGGATGGGCCTGCCTTCATCGTCGAGGGCGGGCGCGTACCGGAACTTCCAGATGAGGTCTGCGGCCATGACGTCACGCGGCCCGCCGAAGCCGCGCACGAGCTTGGCCCCGACGACAAAGCCCTCATGGTCGATCGTCACGCGCGCCACGAACAACTCGGAGTCGTCGACCTGACGCTCCCGTGCGGGGTACACGAGCTTCGCGACACGCGCCTTGGACGCCGCCGGTGCGGCGGGCGTCTCGAGCGTGACGGGTGTGTCGGTGATTCGTGCGCCGTCGCCCAGACCGATGCCTCGGCGGCGTCCCGTCCCGTTCCCGCGTCCACCGTCGCCATCACCGACGAAGCCGGCGTCGATCCCGATTGCGCCGTGCCCTTTGTGGGCGTGCCCGTCGCGAGCGTTCCCGTCGTGGTCGCGAGCGTTCTCGATGCGGATCTCGTCGCGCAAATCGTCGAGCGTCACATCGTCTGCCTTGTGGGAATCGTCGAGGAGATCGTGTGTGGTGTCGCTTCGTGCTTCGCGCGCATCAGAGAAGCTACTTCGTGACTCGCGCGCACGACGGACGGCGCGCGATGCAGTTGCGGTTGCGACTCGGATGGGCGTCGCGACACGATCTGGCGCCGCATCTGGCGCCGCATCTGGCGCCGCATTTGGCGCCGCACCAGCCGCCGCTCCGCCCGCCGAGGCCCCAACAGCGTCCGACGAACCGGCCACGGCGGGTGGTGGTGGCGCGACATCGACGAGATCGATCGTCATGGTCGTGCGAAGCACGGGGCGATGGTCAGTCGCGAGAGAGGCGAGCACCAAGCCAAGGATGGCGTGAGCCGCGATCGATGCTCCGAGGGTCGGGCCGCGCACACCTTCATGGTGCCTCGCGGCCGGTGCCACCGCCCGCCGACCCACTCACGGGCGCTACACGCGTGCGGCCCGGCCACCGCGCTGCGACGCTCGATCGTCTCGTTCAATTGAACGAAGGTCGATAGTGGTCAGTCGATCCGTCACCTCACAGGGCTCGCGACGACATGGCACACTGCGTTGTTCGCCGATATTTTCGGAACAGTTTTAATTTCAATAATTTGAAAGGTCCGACCAGTATTCCATCATTGGCCTACACTATGCTACACGGTACGTCATGCGTAGCGGACTACTCCTACTCCTGGTTTCGACGGCAGCTTGCACCCCTAACGTGCTCGACCCCGACGACGACGTCGTTCCCGCACCCGCATCGGTGCGCGAGAGGCTCGAAGATCGCACGCGCCTCCTCGTCTCTCGCGACACGAGCACCGGCTCGATTACGGCGGAGAAGAAGAACGGCGACGCGTGGGACACGGGCACGATCTCGCTGCCCTACGAGAACGGCGAGATCGAATTCTCGAGCGATGCGAGTGACGCACTCACCATCGAGGGCCTGCAGATCAACTTCGCGGATATCGCGCTCCCTGACAGCCTGTTCGGCGGACGTCCCGCCACGCTGACCCACCTGCGCGTCGAGCTCGCCGACGCGGTGCGCGCGAACGCGACGTGGTCCGGCGACAACGACGTCGCGCTCGTCGCGGAGCTCTCGCTCGAGCTGCACTGGGCGATCGACATCAACGGATCGGCGACCCAGCTTGGCTCGCCGAAGTTCCCGAACGTGCCCGTCGGCATCCGCCTCGTCGGGGATGGCGATCGCGTCGACGCGTCGCTGTCCGCGTACGTCGAGGGCGAACTGTGGAGCTGGGCTGGCTTGCTCAAGCTTCGCGAGCTCGAGCTCGGCGTCGAAGCGAGCCTCGCGCCGCCGCTCTGATCGCTATCGCTTGATCTTGATCGACAGCGTGACCGGCTTCCCTCGACGGAGGATCGACACGTCGATGGTCTTTGCCTCGCGAACCTTCGTGTAGACCTCCAGTGCCTTGTCCGCACTGTCGAGGGACATGCCGTTGATTCCGAGAAGCGTGTCGCCGTTCTCGAACCCGAGCTTCGCGTACAGCGAGCTGGGGCGAATGGCGTAGAGCTTGAAGCCGTTTGGCGCGCCGTCCTTGACCGACGGCACCACGCGCACCCCTTTCGAGACCGCCATCGGGTTCGCGACGATCTTGTCGACGAGCTCGGCGGTGATCTCGTAGGTCGTCGGGTTGATCTTCTTGATGCCTTTGTCGATCGAGGCGGTGATGTCGTCGTCGGACGCTTCGGCCGGTGCGGGCAGATCACCCGGCCATGGTGTGAGCACCTCGCCCGGCGATGACGACGACACGGTCGTGTCCGGACAGTTCTTCGGCATGTTCGGGCCGAGCTTGATGATGATCGTGTCGGGCTTCACCTGGACGGCGAGGCCCGTCGCCTCGACCGCATCGACGAAGAGCTGCAGCGCTTGCTTTGGCGTCATCTTGCCCGGCGAGATGATCGTCACGCGTGTCGCACGCTTCGCGACGTCCGCCGAGAACACGATGTTCTTGCACGTGAACCCCGTGACCCATGTCGCGAGGTGCTGTAGCGAGACCTCGGGCTTGAAGCTCGCGGTCAGCTTGGTGCCCGGCGCGGGCACCTTGCACGCGTACAGGGCATCTTGATCCTCCGCGCGCGCGACACCGCTCGAACTGACGAGTACGGCCACCACCATCGTGGATCGCATCCAGCGGTGGTAGCACGAGCAAGCGTTCAGCTTGGTCGGGCCGTGGGTGCGCCGTAGCCGATCAGCTGGACGTTCGTCTCGATGGACGGTCCCGGATCCGGAGACGGCGGCGGAGGAGGCGGGCGCTTCTTGCCGCAGCCTCCCGCAACGGTGCCGAGTACGGTCAGAGCGATGGACTCTAAGGGGGAGGTGGGCATGGTGATCCACGTGGTTGCAGTGCATGTGCCGGGATCGCTCACGTTGCGTTCCGCACGATTGGACCCTTCCGCGCTCCGGATCTCGTCGCCCACAGGTTGCAGACCGGGGCGTGCTCCAGCTTGTAGAATGAGTCGTTGCTCTCGCATCCGTCCATGACCTCGCGTGGCAAGCAGCTCGCGGTGCTGGTCGCGCTTATCATCCTGTTCTTCCTACCGAAGCGCGTGGAGTGCGGGTATCCCGATGCACCCGAGGTCAGCTGCGGGCACTACGGGTTCCTGGGCCAATACTGCAAGTACTACGAGGTCGAGCCGATCGGCTTCTGGCTCATCGAAACGCTCGCTCACCGCGATGTCGGGTTCGCGTACTCGAGTGGCGAAGCCTGCAAGTAGCTAACGCTTGCCACGCGCTCGCAGATCCCCAAGACTGGAGACGTGTACCGCGACGATGCAATCGACCTCGATGAGCACGATCGCGCGGTCGGCGCGATCCTGATCGGTGAAGCGCTCATTGCCGAGTGCGATGCGAAGACCGGTCTCGACAAGGGTGATCCGAAGCGATGGCGCGCGATGCGCGACCTTCACGACGACTACCCCGAGGTGTGGCGCCAGCTCGATCGCGCCAAGCAGATCCTCGACAAGCGCGGCGCGAACACGATGGGCTACGAGGAGCTTCGCACGCATGTGAAGCCCACCATCGTCGTCTCTGGCAAGGACGACGATCAGCAAGTCGATCGCGACGCGCTCGACGATGCACGCCGCGCGATCGGCGAGCTCAAGCTCGCGGTCCCCGGCACGGACTGGAAGGCGATCACGAAGCGCACCAACGAGCTCGCCGCAACGCCGAGGCTACGCAAGCCGCATCGCCTGCTCGCCTCGATGCTGGTGTGCGGGTTCGTCCTCGGCATCGCGGCTTGGTTCTTTGCGATCAAGCCCGAGAAGAAGATCGATCAGCGCGAGGTCATGCGGCAGGAGATCGCCGACGTCGCCGCGCACCGCGTGCAGCGCGTCGAGCGGCTCGGCCTCGTGATCAATAACATCTGCGACCCGTCGACGGCGCACGAATACATCAAGCTGCTCGTCCTCGACGGTCGCAAGGACCAGTCGGTGGCGTTCCACGAGGACTACACGGCGCGCTGCGGTGAAGATCGCGTCGTCGAGAACTGGGCCAGGGCGCCGCGCCCGAAGGCTCGATCGACCAAGCCGCGCGTGTGGCACCTGCCGGTCGAGGCGCGGTAACAGCGAGAATCTACCGAGCCACGACGATATCCACGTCGTGCGCCAGATCGCGGCCCCACGAGATCTCGAGGCGGCCGATCACCTGCCATTCGATCGGTCCGGCGTTCGGCGTGACCGCGCTCGCGATCGTGCGCGCCACATCGGACAGCGGGTTGCCGCCGGAGGACTGCTGTGGTCGCAGCTCGAGTGCGTCGGGCGGCACGACGAGCTCGAACTCGAACGTCTGGTTCGGCTCGAACTTCCCCGACGGTGCGAGCTCCTTGTCGAACTGGTAGACGTCCGCGTGCGTCGAGCCGACGCCGCCGCTGTCGCCGCGTTTGACCGCGATGTAGCGCTGGCGCGCGCGCAGCGACACGAGCACGCGCTTCGCCTCGACGGCTTCGGTGACCGACAGGACGAGCTTGCCCTTGATGGTCCCGCCCGGTGTGGCCCTCGTCTGCTCGAGCTCGAGCTTGATGGTGCCGCGCCCGAGGCCTGTGACCTGCTTGCTCGTCGCGACGACCTGGTTGCCGACGGTCTTGCCGACCTCCTTCAGCTGACCGCCGGCCTCCTTCAGCTGACCGCCGAGCTTGGAGCCAAGATTGGTGAAAAACCGACCTGCGCCTTTGATGATCTCGTCTCCATCCGCCATGGCCGCAGCATGCCACCGAGCCATCGGCGAGACTACGCGTCGTAGTCGATCACGACGATCTCGCTGTCGCCGCGAGGCAACGTCACGCCGTCACCGGCGCGAAGCCCCCACAGCGCCTGGGCGATCGGCGATTGCCAGCTGACGAGGCCGCGCTTCGCGTCGGCTTCGATCGCGCCGACGACGTGGTACGTCGTGCGTTTGCCGTCCTCGTCCTCGACGGTGACGCGCGCGCCGACGCCCACGGTGTCGCGATCCGGCTCGAGCGTCTGCGCCGTCGCGAGATGATCCGCGAGCTCGCGCAGCCGATCCGGATCGCCACCGGTGCGCCCGAGGGCGTCGTGCTCCGCACGTAACGCGGCGAGTCCCGCCGGCGTCACGATGTTCGGAACGGGGACCGGAACGCCGCGCCTACGCATCGGTGCCTCGGGGATGTCTGGATCCTCTTTCGTGAACGCCTTGCTCACCGGTGCAGCGTAGCTCGCGAACGTGTTGTTGTCGCACGCGCGTCGCACGCGTGAGGACGCGTGAACGAGCACGGGCACGTGACGCGAGGTGCTAGGGTGCTCGCGATGGCGAAGCGAAGTTTGCGCGCCGACGCCGTGCTCGTCGGATGGGGCGCGCTGACGTTCGCCGCGTTGCTCGCGAGCTTCACCTCGTTTCGCCCCGTGCGCGACGCGCTCGTCCTCGACGGGAAGCCCGACGAGATTCCGTTCCTGTTCATCGGGACGTTTCTCGCGGGGCTCGTCGCGTCGCCGCTGTGGAGCCGCTTCCTCGCGAAGCGTCAGAAGCGGCGCGTGGTGCCGATCGCGTTCCACGTGTTCGCCGTATGCCTGCTCGTATTCAGCGTGCTCGTGCGCCTGTCCGTGGATCCGGTCGGCGTGGGCCGCGCGTTCTACATCTGGTCGAGCGTGTTCAACCTGTTCGTCGTGTCGGTGTTCTGGAGCTTGCTCGCGGATCTGATCGGCCACGACAGGGCGAAGTCGCTGTTCGGTCCGATCGCAGCGGGCGGGACGATCGGCGGCATCGTCGGGCCGATGGTGACCACGCTGCTCGTCGAGCACATCGGCGTCGCGAACATCCTGGCGCTGTCGTGCGTGTGGCTCGAGCTCGCAGTGTTCGGCGTGATGCGACTCCGCCGTCACGGCGAGGCATTCGTCGCCGATGTCATCGACGACCCGACGCCGAGCACCGCACTCACGGGCCTCGACCGGGTGTCTCGCTCGTATTACCTGCTCGGCATCGTCGGCTACGTGATGTGCACCGCCACCGCCGCGACGTTCCTCTACATGGAACAAGCGGGCATCGTGCACGCGGCATTTGCGCACCTGCCAAGAGACGTGGCGCGTATCGAACGCACCGACTTCTTCGGCGGACTCGACACGTGGACCGCGATCGTCACGCTCGTCGTGCAGACGCTGATCGCACGGAGCCTCCTCAAATGGCTCGGGCCCGGCATCGTGTTGTGTCTGTTGCCGCTCGTACAGCTCGGCGCGATGATCGCGCTGTCGGCGACGGGCACGCTCGCGACGCTCGGCGTGGTGATGGTGTGTACGCGCGCTGCGACGCACGGCCTCACGCGTCCGGCGCGCGAGCTGTTGTTCACCGTCGTCGATCGCGACGACAAGTATCACGCGAAGAACGTGATCGACACGATCGTCTATCGCTTCGGCGACATGGTCGCGAGCTGGACACACAAGGGCCTGCTCGCGCTCGCCGCGGGGAGCACCGCACTCGTACTCGCGACGGTGCCGCTCACGATCGGCTGGATCGCGCTCGCGATCTCTCTCGGCGTCGGCTTTCGTCGTCGCGCGAGCGACTCGCCGCGTGCGTGACTACTTCGACGACGTGATGTCGAACGGGACTGGATCGGGCGACGGGAACGGCCGCGGGCGCGGGAAGGTCGGCGATGGCGGCCACGGAAGCGGCACAGGGCGCGGAGATGTTGGATCGGGGTGAATCGGGCCGGGGAACGTCGGGCCCGGGGGAATCGAGAGGCCACCGGTCGCGGTGACAAGGGCCTCGGAGTCGATCGTCTTCATGGTGCAGCGAGTAAGAGCACTCGATGTGCCACAGAGGCGATCGCGTGGTTCCAGCCGCTTGCCTCGCGAAGCAACGCGACGAGCCGCTGCTCGCAGTGGTCACGTTGCGTACCCGAGTGTTCGAAGCGTGCGACATGCCTGCGGTTGTTCTCGCGAACGTCGCGCCGAAAGCAGCACAGCGTCAGCCAGGGTCTCTCCCGGTGACGCTCGTCGGATCGATGTGCTCGGCTACTACCACGCAGCGAGATGGAGCACGGCGCGTGCCCGGCGCGCGACGCGTGCAACCACGGGGTTAGCGCGCACCAAGCGCGTTCCGCAGGATGCAGCCCGACGTGCTCGGTCCCATCTTGCCGTGCGTCACGACGCGATCTGTCGAACGACGCCGCTACCGACCTCGCGATCAATGTCGCGACCGATGTCGCGATCGAGCGCACGCTCGGTAGCTTGGCGTGCGATCGCGAGCGCGCGTCGCCCTTCGTCCATGGCCCACGGATGCGGGCGTGGCAGCTTCTCGAGCACGAGCGTCACCATGTCGGTGCGGTTGGGGATCGGCGGCTCCCCACGAGTCCACGGGGCAGGCGCTGCGATGTGATGGAACAAGAGCCGCCCAGCTGGCATCTCCGCGATGCCCGCGCGGTCGAGGATGCCGCCGTCCCAACACGGTCGCCTGCCGTGCGGCAGCTCGGTCCACACGGGCTGGAACATGCCCGGCACCGCGCACGACGCGCGGATCGCGGTCGCGAGATCGCCGCGCACGAGGACGCGTGTCCGGCGCTGCATGATGTCGAACACGCTGATGCGCACCGAAACGCTGCACGCCTCGATACGCTCGCGCGGCAACAGGCGGCGCAGGATCGCGTCGAACTTCTTCCCCGCGAGCAACCCCACGCCGAGCGCCGGATCCCAGAAGTCGTCACGGCGCAGGCGCTGCAGCTCCTCGGCGAGCTGCTCGGGTGCCAGTCCGGCGGCCCACATGCCCGCCACCATCGCCCCCGCGCTCGAGCCCGCGACGTGGGCCGGGATGAGGCCGCGCGCGAGGAGCGCCGAGAGCATCCCCGTGTGCGCGTAGAACGAGAAGAACCCGCTCGACATGGCGAGCCCGAAAGGGCGTTCGGCGAGCCAGCTTGCGAGCGTGGTCACCACGCAACCTTACGCAACATCGCCGACGCTGACACGCGCGCAGCTCGTGTTATGACGCCTGAATGTCGACGACACCGACGGCGAACCCGCCGGCGAAGATGCCCAAGCAGATCCCGTACATCATCGGGAACGAGGGCTGTGAACGGTTCTCGTTCTACGGCATGCGCAACATCCTGACGCCGTTCCTCATGACGTCGCTCTTGATGTTCATGCCCGACGAGGTCGCGCGAAAGGCGTACGCGAAGGAGGTCTTCCACACCTTCGTGATCGGCGTCTACTTCTTCCCGCTCCTAGGCGGTTGGATCGCGGACAAGTTCTTCGGCAAGTACAACACGATCTTCTTTTTCAGCTTGATCTACTGCGCGGGTCACGCGTGTCTCGCGATCTTCGAGACCGAGGTCAACGGATTCTTCGTCGGACTGTTCCTGATCGCACTCGGCGCCGGCGGCATCAAACCGCTCGTCGCGTCGTTCATGGGTGATCAGTTCGACTCCACGAACAAGCACCTCGCGAAGATCGTCTTCGACGCGTTCTACTGGATCATCAACTTCGGCTCGTTCTTCGCGTCGATGCTGATGCCGCTGTTCCTCGTGTCGTTCGGACCGAGCATCGCGTTCTTGATCCCGGGCGTGCTGATGTTCATCGCCACCGCCGTGCTCTGGCTCGGGCGTCACAAGTACGTGATGGTGCCGGTCAAGAAGTCGTACGATCCGCACTCGTTCCTTCGCGTCGTGCGATCCGCCCTGATGTCGCGCGGCCCCGGCTCGTCTGCGCGCGCGATCCTCCTCGTGGGCGCGGTCGCCTCGATCGCCGGTACGTCCTTCGGCGGCCTAGGGATCGTTCCCACGCTCTGCCTCTACCTCGTCATCGTCGTCTTCTTCGGCGGGATCGCGACATCGACAGGTCTCGAGAGCATTCGCGGAGCTCATCCCGACGACGCGATCGAGGGAGTGCGCTCCGTCCTGCGCATCCTGATCGTCTTCGCGCTCGTCACGCCCTTCCACTCGCTGTTCGATCAGAAGGCGACGACGTGGGTGCTACAGGGTGGGGAGATGGCGCTGCCGTCGTGGACGTTCGATCCGACGGGACGCGCCGCATTCCAGCCGGCGCAGATGCAGATGTTCAACCCGTTGCTCGTGATGATCCTCATCCCGTTCAACAACATCGTCCTGTATCCGTGGCTGCGAAAGCGCGGTTGGAACCCCACACCGATCCGCCGCATGACGTTCGGCATCCTGTTTTCGGCGTTTGCATGGATCGCCGCCGGCGGCATCCAGCTCGCGCTCGACGGCGGAAATCGACTCGACATCATGTGGCAGCTCCTACCGTACGCGCTGCTCACGTTCGGTGAGGTGCTCGTCTCCGCGACCGGCCTCGAGTTCGCGTATTCGCAGGCGCCCCTCGCGATGAAGGGCGTGATCATGAGCTTCTGGAACCTGACGACGACGATCGGCAACCTGTGGGTGCTCCTCGTCAACGTGGGGGTGCGCGACGAGCGCGTGCTCGCGACGATCAAGGAGACCGGGCTCTCCGAAAACGCGTTCCTGATGTTCTTCTTCGCCGCGTTCGCGTTCCTCGCGACGATCGCGTTCTGGCTCTACACGCGGCGCTATCAAGTGCTCGACAACTATCGCGCCGTGGGAGGTCCGCCCGACGACGGCGAGACCGGACCCAAGGCGCCGCTGCCAACGGCGACCGCGCGGGAAAAATAGCCGGCCATCCGTTCTCGGGGCCCGGTGTCGCGTCAGTCGGGCGCCGACGCGACGCGCCTCTGCGCTCGGTCCTTTGCGCTCAGTCGTTTGCGCTCAGTCCTTCGCGCGCTCGATGCGACCGTCGGCGTGCCGCGCGAAGCGGCCCTCCTCGCGCGGGTGCACGGGCGCCTGGTCTTTCCACGGCCAGCCGCCGAACTCCGTGCGCCGATAGTCGCTGAACGCGTCCATGATCTCCTGCCGCGTGTTCATCACGAACGGTCCGTGTTGCACGACTGGCTCGCCGATCGGCTTGCCCTGCAACACGAGGATCTCCGCGCCGTCCGGACCCGCCTCGATAGCGAGCGCGTGGTCCGGCTTCACGACGATGCCCGTCGGCGACTTGAACGTGCGCCCTCCGGCCGCGAGCTTGCCCGCGAACAGATACACCACACGCCCCGTCTCCGCCTTCGCCGGTGGAATCGTCCACGTCGCTTCGCCCTGCATCGCGATCGTCCAGATCGCGATGTCGCTCTCGGGACGCGACGCCCACGAGCTCGGCGGTGGTGCGAGTGGCTTCGCATCCCCCAGCGCGCCCGCGACGACCGTGACCTCGGTCGTTCGCCCCGCGGCGTCGCGATGAACATGACGCGGAATCTGATCCGCCCACAACATCGTGAAGTACGGGTCCTTCATCTTGTCGGCCTTCGGCAGGTTCAGCCAGATCTGGAACAGCTCGACGGGATTGGGGCCGCTCTTGTCGAGCAGCGGGAACATCTCCGAGTGCACGATGCCCTTGCCCGCGGTGAGCCACTGCACGTCACCGCGGCCGAACCGTGCCGCGGCGCCGAGCGAGTCGCTGTGATCGATGAGCCCGCGCCGCACGATCGTGACGGTCTCGAAGCCGCGATGCGGATGGCCCGGGAAGCCCGGCACCACGTCGCCGTGGTACATGCGCCAGCCGTCCTTGCCGGCGAAGTCCATGCCGATCTGGCGGCCTTCGAGCGACGCATCGGGCCCCATGCGGTCGTTGCCCGCCGGGTACGTGTCGTCGTGATGCACGCAGAACAAGAACGGGTCTGCCGTGCCCCACGGGAATCCCAGCGGAATGGTCTCGAGAATGGGGTCACTCATGATGACCAACTCTAGTGCGCGAACCAGCTACCGCGAAGGGCTCGACCCGGAACGCACAATTGCCGTCCCCGCCGATCGGTGCCCCCTCCCCGAACGGCTCGGACCGAAGCAAGCAGGTCCGTTCCCTGCAGCAAGTTCCGACTCGCGACCACCGCGGTGTCACCCAACCGCGACTGCGCTCACGCGGCTGATGCCGCCCACGAGCGAACTACCTCGACCGAGTCGTTGCGTCAGAAGCAGCAGGAGTCGCGATAGCCACACGTCAGGCACCGGTAGTGCGCGTGCTCGGGCTGCATGAGCGTGCTGCACGTCGGACACGTGACCGACAGATCACACGTCCCGCGCGGAGCTTGCGCCGCGCTCGCCTGCATGTCGGCCTGCCCGCGCTCGAGCGTACTCGGCGGCGGCGTGACCTTCACGGGTTCGTCTTGGCCGATCGGCACCCAGGCGGAGGGCGGCAACGTGCCTCGTGGGAACTTCTCCATGATCGGTTCCTCTACCATCGGGGTCTGACAGTGGGACCTCGGTGAGCTCGTGCGTGCGGCACCGTCAATCGACGCGCTTCGCGTCGAGCCAGTCGCAGCTGTCGTTCAACATCTTCCCGCGCAAGCTGCGACGGCGGGCGTCGATCCCGACGTGGATGCCGACCATCTCGTACCCGGGCGGGCGGTCGATCCACTCCTCGGGGCGCAGCCAGACATCGATGGCATCGTCCGCGGGCGTCGCCTTTCCGATGAGGCGGAACGAGCCGTTCGGCACCGTCGGGTTGTCGGCGAGCGGACCGAAATCGAAGATCGCGCGCGCGCGGCCACTCGGCTCGACATCGAGCGTGAGGTGTACAGCGGTCACGCCTTGCCCGCACTCGTAGCGACCCGTCCAGATCGTGCGCGCTGGGAGCGGTGGCGGCGCTGCCACGGCGTCCGGCGGCACGACATTCTGCGGAGGTGGCGGTCGAGGAGCCGGCGAGCTCCAGCACGACGCGAGCAGGCACGCGAGCGCCGTGGTGCTCGTGATCGACCGCGCTCGCATGATGCGATGGTAACGCGGATGCGTCCCGGACGATCGTGCGCTACGCGGGCTCGTCGGGAACGCGCGGGCGCAGCGTCGAGAACGTGTTGCCGCTCGGCGGATCGACCAGGGTCACGTCATCTTTGTACACGCGTGCGGTGCGATACAGCTCGGCGAGCGCGCTCGTGAGCCGCATCGACTGGTAGTGGTGCGGGAACTTCTCGCGCAGCTTCGCGCGGATCGTGCGGCCGTGGCGCGTGCTCAGCGTCGGGAACAGGTGGTGTTCGACGTGATAGCCGAAATCGAGCGTGAGGAATTCGAGCGGGCGCGGCAGCGTCACACTGAGCGAGTTGACGAGCGGATCGTTGATCGCCGTCAGCGGGCTCAGGTTGTGGTTCGTCATGATGAACATCATCACGATCGAGTTCGCGACGACGAGCGGCAGCAGGTAGATGAAAATGAACGGCACGAAGCCGACGACGACGGCGACGGCGACCCAGAACGTGACGCCGAGCGCGAACTCGAGCAGCGCGCGACGGTGCAAACCGGGGCTGAGGATTCCCTTCTCCCGCGCCTTCCACAGCATCTGCTGGCTCTGCCCGGTGAAGCCGAAGAATAGCGAGAGCAACGACAGGAGGCGACGGCGACCCAGCCCGAAGTGATCGGCCATGATGCGCGCCGCGCGCTGCGTCTCGTATTCGATGAGCGTCGGATACAGATCCGGATCTTTGCCGGGCTGCGCGCAGTGATTGTGGTGCACGCGGTTGTGCCAGGCGGTCCACAACGTGGGCGACAGCGTGAACGGCAACAAGCACACGAAGCCGAAGATGCGGATCGGCGTTTTTCCGCGCACGACGCCGCCGTGCATCAGCTCGTGCCCGAGGAACACGAGGCCGGCAAGGCAGCAACCGATCACGATCGATGCGACCGGCCACAGCGGCGCCGGCACGTAACCGGCGACGAGCGCCCACGCGATGGTGGCGATCAGCGAAGCGTGCACCGGCAGCCAGAGCAGGCGGGACACCGCGGGCTTGAAGGTCTCGGGTGGGAGCTCCGGTCGCACGGCGCTGGCGTACGTCGCGATCGTGCGGAGCTCCATGAGAGCCTGGGTTAAAGCACGGAACCCACCGTTCGTGCACCTCGATCAGGTCACGACTTCGTCGGGTCGATGACACGATCTCGACGAGCTGCGCAGGTTCTGCGCGATGGCGCGATGTATCGGTTGTCGGAGCTGTTACCAGCCGATGCCGGCTTCGAGCGACGCGAAGCCCTGCAGCTCGGTCTTGCTCGTCGACAGCTCGGGCGCGCCCGCGAAGTAGGCCAGGCCCGCGGTCGCGGTCACCACGAAGTCGATCTTCTTGTAGAGCGGCAGCAGCCACTGCGCCGAGAACGCGGCCTCGGGGCCTGCGGTGGAGTTGCCGTTCGACGACGCGTCGTTGAACACGAAGCCCGGATCGTCGGGGCCGATCTGGAGCTCGGCGAAGCCGATTCCACCGCGCGCGTTGAGCGTGCCCTTCCACAGTTGCCGATCGGCGAACGTGTAGTTCGCGCGGAGGTGCATCATCTCCTGGCCCGGATCGTTGTGGATGATCGCCTGCCCGGTGCCACACGTCTCGACGCCGAAGCGCCAGTACACGCGCACGTCGACGCAGATCGACGGCCGACCATCGGTGTCCGCAGACGACCTGCCGAGGCGCACGTTCACGCGGTTCTCGATCGGCGCGCGCTCGGATCCCGACGCGCCACCGTCGTCGTTCGGCCCGGGCGCCGGCGTGTCCGCGAAGGCGACCACGGGTGCGAGTGCGAGCGCGAGGGCGGTGAGACGCAGCACCTGCGGACTATCCCATGCCCGCTCGGGGCGCGCTAAGGTCAATCATGTGGTCTCGACGCCAGGTCCTCGCACTGGGCGGTCTCGCCGCTCTGCCTCGACTCGGGTTCGCCAAGGATGGCAAGCTCGCAACCACCGTGTCCGAGCCGATCCTCCGCGCGATTCCGTCGACCGGCGAGAAGGTCCCCGCGATCGGACTTGGCTCGTGGCAAACGTTCGACGTCGATGATGTTGCACCGATCACACCGGTGCTCGAGCGCTTCCTCGCTCTCGGCGGACGCGTGATCGATTCGTCGCCGATGTACGGCAAGTCCGAGGCGGCCATCGGCAAGATGGTCGCAGCGCTACGCAAGGCAGACCCGAAGTCGCCCGCGCCGTTCTTCGCGACGAAGGTGTGGACACGCGGCAAGTCCGACGGCATCACGCAGATGAAGCGTTCGCTCTCGCTTCTCGGCATCCAGAAGATCGAGCTGATGCAGATCCACAACCTCGTCGACTGGAAGACGCAGCTCGCGACGCTGCGCGAGTGGAAGAGTGCCGGCACGGTGAAGTACATCGGCATCACGCACTACTCGAACAACTCGTTCGACGAGCTCGAGAAGATCGTGAAGACCGAGAAGGTCGACTTCGTTCAGCTGCCGTACAACGTCGCCGATCGCGAGGCGGAGAAGCGCCTGATCCCCGCCGCACGCGACGCGGGCGCGGCCATCCTCGTGATGGAGCCGTTCGCGTCGGGAGCGCTGTTCGGCAAGGTGAAAGGCAAGGCGCTGCCCCCGGTCGCCGCCGAGATCGGTGCCACGAGCTGGGGTCAGCTGTTCTTGAAGTTTCTCCTCGGCAACACGGCGATCACGTGCCCGATCCCCGCGACGTCGAAGGTCAAACACGTCGAGGACAACCTCGGAGCGCTACGCGGCGGCATCCCCGACGAGAAACAGCGCAAGGCGATCATCGCCGCCGTCGGCGGGTGACACGGACGCTCAGGGCTGACCGGCGCTACCGTTCGAGCCAGCGCTTGCCTGACCGCGCTCGCCGCGCTTGCCGCGGAACCGCTCGCGCATCTTCTCCATCGCCGTGGATAGCTCCTCGGTGGAGACGTCGCCGTCCTTGTTGGCATCGATGGTGGCCGTGTCGAGGCGACGCCCCATGCGGCCCTGGTCCAGCTCGTCGACCGTGAGCTTTCCGTCGTTGTTCCCGTCGAAGCGCGTGCGCAACTCCTCGGCGCGTTGCCTGCGACCGGCCGCCATCTCCTCGGGAGAGATCTGGCCGTCCTTGTCCTTGTCGAGGAGCTCCATGCGCTCCTTGCGGCGCTCCTCGCGACGCTCCTCGCGGCGCTCGCGACGCTCGAGGCGCTCCACGTCGGTCAGCTCGTCCTCATCCATCGATGGGCGATCCCGGTCCACATCGTCCCCACCGCTGCCTGGCAATCGTGGCGGCAGGTCGATCTTGCCCGAGCGCGGCTTCGCGCCGTTGGTCTCGCCCGGCGACGCGACAGCGTTAGACGACGATGCGGGCTTCTCGGCGCCATCCGTCTTGCAGGCACCGGCGAGCACGAGACACAGAACCATCGCGAGCTTCATGCTCGGCTGTTACAGCAAGGCTCGAGCCCTCGTGCAAGTGTTTGTTCCAAATAGTCTTACGTTTCGGGTAACTGCGGCTTCTGCAACGAGTCCTGCAGGATCCGCACGACCGTGTCCCGAGCCTCTCGGCGGTTCGCCCGGATGCTCGCGATGACGGAGATCAGGATGCACGAGGCAATGATCGCCACCGAGACGAGCGGTGGGATCTTGATCCAGCTCGCGAGGAGCAGCTTCGCCCCCGCGAAGCCGAGGACCGCCGCGAGGCCGAACTTCAAGTAGCGCAGGCCGGCGAGCGCTCCTGCGAGGACGATGTACAACGCGCGCAGGCCGAGGATCGCGAGCAGGTTCGAGCTGTAGATGATGAACGGCTCGCTCGTGACCGCGAACGCGGCGGGCACCGAGTCGATCGCGAACACGATGTCGGTCGCTTCGATCGCGAGAAGCGCGATGAACAGCGGCGTCGCGTAGCGCTTGCCGTCGATCTTCACGAAGAAGCGATGGC
This sequence comes from Kofleriaceae bacterium, assembly GCA_046160585.1. Lineage (GTDB taxonomy): Bacteria > Myxococcota_A > Polyangia > Haliangiales > Haliangiaceae > JABFXX01. The sequence goes on along the minus strand of JBJXGN010000327.1, from coordinate 14,412 downwards.
CGTGCAGCTGCTTGGTCCACCGCAGCTTCTTCTGCAGCCACTTGACGACAGCGCTCGGCTCGTCGTCCACGGGTTTTTCCTCGCCCGACCGCAGCAGCTTGAAAGCCGCGAACACGAGCAACGCGCCGAACACGTACGTGAGTGCGTGCCAGCGCTGTACGGCGGCTGCGCCCGCGAAGATGAGTACACCGCGCGAGATGATCGCACCGAGAATTCCCCAGGTCAGGACGCGACGCTGTTCGGTTGCCGGGATGGACAGCGCGCTGAACACGAGCAGGAACACGAACAGGTTGTCGACCGACAAGCTCTTCTCGAGCAGGTACGCGGCGAGGAACTCCTCACCGGCGGTCCACCCGAACCACAGCGCGACGTAGAGGTTGAAGGCAAGCGAGACCGCGACCCAGATCAAGGTCCAGACGAGTGCGCGTTTCTTGGAGTCGACGTGATCGCCACGATGGGCGAACAGATCGATGGCGATCGAGATAAAGACGATGGATGCAAGCAGGGCCCAGGCCCATGCCGGCACAGCGAACGACGACATGTCAGCTCCGCAGGGTGCGAGTTGGATGCTTACGCGGTGAACGGGTGCGGGCGGCCAGCGCGGGGCGGCCGGAACACACGTCCCGCATCCATCGAGAGCGGTGCGACTGCGAGATGTTCGGGGGGCATGCCGAGCTGCCGCGGGGGTGATGCGGCCAGCGAATGCTCGATCGCGATTAACTCGGCGCCGACCTCGGGCTCGACCTCGAGGAACGAGATCTGCTCGACGGTGTCTGCATCGCGTACCTCGCCCAGCGAAAACGCCAGGGCGATCAACACGAGCAGCCTCACGAGCACGGCGAACAGCATAAAACACTCGCCGTCATTCGTCTCCCCTCTCGTCGCCCTCATCAGCAGCGGCGTTCGGGACACAGAAACCCGGGTCCGGTACCTTGCGCACCCACGCCGCCGTGACTAGCTCCCTGGTTTCGTCGCGTCGCGTCGCGGTCACCGTGGCGCGCGAGCGATCCACACGACATGACGCGCGCCGCTGTTCGGTCGCGGGGGAACGCGATGCGTTTCGATGGTGAAGCCGACGGCGCGGAGCCGCCCCGTGAACCCCTTGTTCTCAGCCACGGACCACACGCCGAGCACGCCCCCGGGGACGAGCGAGCGGCGCGCGCGTTCGAGGCCGCGTACGCCGTAGAGCTTCGCGTTGTTCGGAGCGGTGAACGCATCCGGGCCGTTGTCCACGTCGAGCAAGATCGCGTGATACGTCGACTCGGCCATCACCTCTGCGACGTCCGCGATCCGGACGCTCACGCGTGGATCGTCGAGAGGGTGTGCCGCGAGGTGCGCGAGCGGACCACGATTCCACGCGACGACATCCGGCACGAGCTCGGCGATCACGATGCGCGCATCGATGGACACCACGCCGAGCGCGGCGCGCGCCGTGAAGCCCATCCCGAGCCCGCCGATCAACACGCGTGCATCCGATGAAACGTTCGCGCAACCAAGCGTCGCGAGGAGCTCCTCGGATGCATGACTACGACTGTTCATGAGCTCGGCTCCGCGCATCCGGAGCACGTATTCGTCCCCACGGCGAGAGAGCACGAGCTCCCCATCAGGAAGCTTCGCGCGTCCGAGCTCTTCCCACGGAATCACTGAATGATGGTAGGCGAGCCGCGGGGTTGAGACGAGTCCACGGGCTCGCGTAGCATCGTCCTCGGTGGAATCTCCGGCCGAACTTCTACCCGCGGCTGAGTTCGCCCGTCTGGTCGGATCGCTCGAGGGGAAGGCGTCGCCACGGTTGCGACAGCTCTTCGTCGAGTGCGACCCCGGGGCCGATCTCGAGCACCAGCTCATCTCGCTCGAGAAGCTCGGGCGCTTCGTCGTCGCCGGGCCGGCGATGCACACCGCCGGCAACGACGGGCTCGCGCGCCTGCAGCTCCTCGTCGAGGCGCTCGAGCGAGTGCCCGCCGCACGGGCGCGGTTTCAGGCGGTCGTGAAGTCCGTTCTGTTGCAGACCCGCGCGATCAAGGTTTTCGGCGAGATCGGCCTGCCCAACGCGCGTGGACTGCTCGCAGAGACATCCGACCGGATCGCGCGCAAGTTCCTCCCGGAGGCGCCCGCGCCGCACGAGCTGTCCATGCTCGTCGGTCACATCGTTCGCAAGAACGAGGATCTCAAGTGGCTCGGTCCCGCGGCCGATCCGCTGCTGCATCGGCTCGCCGACGTCGGCGGTGACTGCTGGGAGCCGCTCCGCGCGTCCGTCATCGACGCGATCAGCATGATCACCACGCGCATCGCAGCGCTCGGCATGGCAGAAGCGTTCCGCACGCGCACGAACAAGAGCGGCGTCCGCGACTCGCCTCTCTATCATCTCCAGCGCGCACGCCCCGAGGAGATGCCCGCGCTGATCGAAGCGTCGCGGCGCCACCTCGAGCAAGTGAAGGTCGCGCTCGAAGAGCGAGGCGTCTCGATCGATGTCGTCTACGCACTCGACTCGATCGAACGCGGACTCTCGCGCATCGAGTTGCTGCTCCCGTTCGCGGATCCGAACGACACGCTCGAGCCCACGACCGAGATCCGCTCGGTCATCGCCGCGGTCGGCCTGGGCCTCGTCGGAAATCGCAGCTTCTCGCAGCTGATGTCCGACAACTTGCGCCTACTCGCGCGCAAGATCATCGAGCGCGCGGGCCGCACCGGCGAGCACTACGTCACGTCGTCGCGCAAGGAGTACTTCAAGATGCTGCTGTCCGCGATGGGCGGCGGCTTCCTGACGCTCGGCACGGCGGTCATCAAATACTTCATCAAATGGCAGCACTTCGCGCCGTTCCTCGACGGGTTGTTCTCGTCGATCGACTACGCGGGCAGCTTCCTCATCATGCAGCTGCTCGGCTTCACGCTCGCGACGAAGCAGCCGTCGATGACCGCCGCGTCGCTCGCCGGCGTCATCCGCGATCGCGAGGGTCCCGGACGGCTCGACGAGCTTGTCGCGCTCATCGCGCGGATCGCTCGTTCTCAGTTCGCCGCCGCGCTCGGCAACGTCTCCGCCGTCATCATGACCGCGACGCTGTTCGACCTCCTGATCCAACGCGCCTACGGCAGCTCGTTCCTCCCCGAGAAGGACGCGATCAAGACGATCGAGTCGTTCGATCCGCTCGGTTCCGGCACGATCTTCTTTGCGGCGCTCACCGGCTGCATCCTGTGGATGTCGTCGCTCGTCGCCGGTTGGTTCGAGAACTGGGTCGTCTATCGCCGCCTCCCCGAGGCGATCGAGCACCATCGCTGGGGCGAACGCCTCGGCAGGGATCGCATGGCGTGGTGGGCCCGCTTCATCGAGCGCCAGGCGGCGGGCTTCGGTGGCTCGGTCTCGCTCGGCTTCATGCTCGGCATGGTCCAGCCGATCGCGATGTTCTTCGGCCTGCCTGTCGAGGTCCGCCACATCACGCTCTCGACGGGGTCGCTCACGCTCGCGATGCAATCCGTCGGCATCGACGGCGTCGGCTGGGGTCCCTTCCTCTCTGCCTGCGCCGGCATCCTGGTCATCGGTCTCCTCAACTTCGGCGTCTCGTTCGCGCTCGCACTGATCGTCGCCCTCCGCGCTCGCGACGTTCCTCGCGGCGAGCGCCGCACGCTGCCGTTCGCGGTCATTCGCCGCTTCTTCCGATCCCCACTCCAGTTCTTCTGGCCGCCGAAGGACGATCCGAACGCGCCACCACCCGCGCATCATCACTGAGCGCCCGATGCCACGCGCGATCGGCCTGGGTTGCATGCGGCTCTCCACCGAGCCGACACGCCCCGACGACGCGACCGCTCTCGCGATCATCGACGCCGCGATCAGGGCGGGCGTCACGCTCGTCGACACCGCGGACGTCTACTGTCACTCCGATGCCGACCTCGGCCACAACGAGCGGCTGCTCGCGCACGTCCCGCCTCATGTTCGCATCGTGACCAAAGGCGGCCTCACGCGCCCCGACGGCGCCTGGGTGCCGAACGGGCGCGCGAAGCACCTCACGTCCGCCGCGCGCGCATCGCTCGCGCGCCTCGGCCGCGTCGATCTCTATCTGCTCCACGCGATCGATCCGAAGGTCCCGCTTGCCACCTCGGTCCGCGCGCTCGCGAAGCTCGTCGACGACGGAATCGTTCCCGCGATCGGCCTCTCGAACGTGAACCTCACGCAGCTCGAGTCGGCGCTCGCGATCGTGCCGATCGCCGCCGTCGAGATCGAGCTGCACCCGTACAAGCTCGACGCGCTCCGCGGTGGCCTCGTCGATGCGTGCACGTCCCGCGGGATCGAGCTACTCGCGCACCGCCCGTTCGGTGGCCCACGCGGCGTCGAGCGCTTGCATCGCGACGCGATCGTGAAGGCGCACGCCACGCGCCTTCTGTGCACGCCCGCGGAGCTGATCCTCGGCTGGCTGCGCACGCTGTCACCCATGGTCGTGCCACTGCCCGGCGCTTCGCGGATCGAGACGGCGATCTCGGCCGCACATATCGTCGAGCTCGACGAGGAGGCCAAGCGCGCGCTGGATGACCACTTCGTTCGCGTGCGTGCATCGAGCCCAGCGACGGCGACGTCGTCGACAACCACTCCGTCGATGGCAACGAACGCATCCGCGGCCTCGAGCGCGTCCGCGGCATCGAACCCGGCGATGGCATTTGCGGCATCCGCGGCATCGAACCCGGCGATGGCATCCGCCGCATCGAATGCGTCCGCGGCATCGGGCGCGTCCGCGGCCTCGAGCGCGTCCGCGGCATCGTCCACGGCATCCTCGGGGGTGGACGAGGTCGTCCTCGTGATCGGGATTCCGGGCGCGGGGAAGTCCACGCTTGCAGGCGAGCTCGTGGCTCGCGGGTACACGCGGCTCAATCGCGATGATCGCGGCGGCTCGCTACTCGAGCTCGCGCGCGCGCTCGATGCCGAGCTCGCGACGGGCGTGCGGCGCGCGGTGCTCGACAACACGTATCCATCGCGTGCGTCGCGGCGTCCGGTGATCGACGTCGCGCGCCAACACGGCCTTGCGGTGCGCTGCATCGTCGTCGACACGGGCATCGAGCGAGCGCAGCACAACGCGGTCGCGCGCATGCTCGACAAACACGGGCGCTTGCTCGAACCCGCGGAGCTGCGCGGCGTGGACATCGGACCCGGCACGCAGTTCCGCTGGCGTCGCGAGTACGAGCCGCCGCGCGAGGACGAAGGCTTCGACGCGATCGAGGTCGTTCCGTTCGCGCGCCTGGCGAGACCCCCGGCGAGACCCCATACCGATCGGCGCGACCCGCCCGTCGATCCTCGCGATGCGCTCGGTCTTCGCGATGCGCTCGCTCTTCGCGAGGCTCACGATGCTCACGATGCCGAGCGACCGGCGATCCTCGTCGAGCTCGATGACCTCGTGTGGCGCGGGCGGCCGCGCACCGTCGAGAAGCTCGCGCTACATGATGGCGCGCGCGAGGCGCTGCGCGCATGGCACGCCGCGGGCTTCGCGATCGCTGCCACGAGCTGGCAGCCGCAGGTCGCACCGACGAGATTCGCGGAGCTCGTCGCGCAGCTCGGGCGCATGCTCGACGTCACGCTGCTGGCGAGCGCCTGCTTCCACATCGCGGGGCCGCCGGTGTGCTGGTGCCGCAAGCCGCTGCCCGGGCTGGCGCTGGCGATGGCGCGGCATCACCGGCTCCGTTACTTGCTATGCGTGGGGAGTGGCGCGGCCGACAGGGGCTTCGCCGCGCGCGCGAACGTTCGATATCACGATGTCCGCGAGGGTTGGCCGCGACCGGCCGACGCATCCGGTACGATGCTCACGTGACGCGAACCGTGGTGATCGATCCGGCGCTGGAGGTGCGTGTCCATGGACAGCGCGTGTTGCGCTACGCCGCGGCCGCAGAGGCGCACGAAGATCGCCCCGCACACGTGAGAGCCGCGAGCGGGCTGGCGATGCACGCGGGTCGGCTCGTGGTGGTGCAGGACGACGCGAGTTTCTTCGGTGTGGTCGGCAGTGATGGCGTGACCGCGATGAAGCTGCCGCGCGGCCTCCATGGCCGCAGGCGCTTCGAGATCGCGCTCGGCAACAAGCTCGACAAGCTCGACCTCGAGTCGGTGGTCGCGATCGATGACGAGCTGTGGGCCTTTGGCTCGGGGAGCCTCCCGATCCGCGACAAGATTTGCCGCGTGAGGCACGGCATCCCGCGCGTACTCGATGCGGCACCCCTGTTCGCGCGGTTGCGCGAGGCGCTGGACAACGCGCTGAACATCGAGGGTGCCGCGCGCGTGTTGGCCGTCGGACGCGACGAGCTGTGGCTGTTCCATCGCGGCAACACGGGGCCGCGCGATCCGGGCCCCGCGGTATTGCGGCTCGCGACGGCCGAGATGCGCGCGTGGCTCGACGCGACCGCGCAGATGCCCGCGCTCGTGGGCGTGGACAGCTACGATCTCGGCACGGCAGACGGCGCGCGCATCGGGTTCACGGACGCTGTCGCCGACGGCGCTCGCGTGTTCTACCTGGCCGCGGCAGAACGAGCGCCCAACGCGATCGACGACGGACCTGCGAGTGGTTCGCAACTCGGCGTGATCGATGTCGGGAGCGGTATCGTGCGCGCTGCGAGCCTGACCCATGGTGGCGCGCCGGTGAAGGCGGAGGGGATCGCGTTCGATCCCGCGCGACCGAAGCACGCGTGGATCGCGCTCGATCCAGATGATCCGGAGGCGCCGGCGCCGTTACTCGATGTCGAGCTGATCGGCCCGTGGTGGTAGCGTCGTGGTTTCGCTGATCACGCCGTAGCTACCACTGGCCGCCGAACACGAGCATCGTCTGCTCGCTGCTCGGTGCGATGCCGACAGACCACGTCTCTTTCTCCGCGCGCCACAGCTTCCACGACTTGCGCGGCACCGTATACGCCGACGCGATGCCGACGGGCCAGCTGATCAGGAACGAGACCGCGCCGGTCTTGAATTCGTGCCGGGACCAGAGCAGGCCCGCGCCCGCGAGGTTGAGCGCCGTTCCGCCGATGTGCATCAACCAGAACGACTGGCGCTCCTTCTTGCCGAGTCGCGTGACCTCCTTGCGGAGCGCGGCGAGCTCGACGCAGCGATCCGCGTTCGGCGCCGGGACGTGCGTGCGCAGTGGAAACAGGACACGAGAGCCGACACCGATCGTCGCTTTGGCTCCACCGACGAGCATCGTGTCGCGATACTTGTCGTCGAACTCGCCGAAGGGCTTCCACTCCGAGAGCGCGAGCGCGAACTGGCCGGCGGCGGCCGCGGAGAACACGAGCGTCCACGCGAGCTGCCAGCGCCCGGTGCTGACCTCGGCTTGCTCGAGGTGCGCGCGAAGACGATCCGCATCGGCGGTGCAGTCAGCGGCGTTCGCGGCGCGAGGCGCGGCGGTAGCGAGAGCGGCTGCAACGAGGAGCGATATCTTCACGGAGCTGGCTGGCTGGTTTATCACGAGCCAGTACAAGCCGAGCTGTTTCACGGCGTCCACGAACTGCACGAAGTCGACGGGCTTCCTCACGTAGCTGTTGGCGCCGAGGTTGTACGACTCGATGAGGTCCTGGTCCTCGAGGGACGACGTGAGCACGACGACCGGTAGCAGCTTCGTGCGATCGTCCTTGCGGATCGCACGAAGCACCTCGAGCCCGTTGATCTTGGGCAGCTTTAGATCGAGCAGGATGACCTGCGGGATCTCCTTTGCGGGGCGCGACGCGTGTGCATTCCGCGTGAACAGATAGTCGAGCGCTTCGGCACCGTCGCGGACGACGATCACGCGATTGAGGATCTGGCTCTTCTTGAGGGCACGAATCGTGAGCTCCTCGTCGTTCTGGTTGTCCTCGACGAGCAAGATGATGTTGTCCTTCATGGGGTCTCCGGGTCACCAAGCGTGAAGAAGAACGTCGCACCCATACCAGGCTCGCCCTCGGCCCACACCCTTCCACGGTGCCGCAAAATGATGCGTTCCACGGTCGCGAGGCCGATCCCCGTTCCAGGAAACTCCTTCTCGGTGTGAAGGCGCTGGAACACGCCGAAGAGCTTGTGGACGTATTGGGTATCGAAGCCCGCCCCGTTGTCGCGAACGAAGAAGACTCGCTCTCGATCTCTGTAGAGCTGTCCGACCTCGATCACCGGGTTTGCCGTCCTCGACGTGAATTTCCAGGCATTCCCGAGCAGGTTGTCGAACGCGATTGCGATGGACTTGGCGTCCGCGCGCGCGAGCAGGCTCGGCGAGATGTGTAGCTCGATGGCTCGCTCGGGCTCGTTGCTCTGGAGCCGCGCGATCGAGGCGCGCGCGATCGCGCCCAGATCGACGGGCTCGATCCCGAGCTGGTGCCGCGTCACGCGCGACAGCGCGAGCAGGTCGTCGATCAATGTGGCCATGCGCTGCGCTTGTTCGCGAATCCGGTGGGCCATTCGCACACCTGCCTCGTCGAAGAAGTGACCGTAGTCCTCGAACAGCGCCTGGCTGAAGCCGTCGATCGCGCGCAGCGGCGCTCGAAGGTCGTGTGCGACCGAGTAGCTGAACGCTTCGAGCTCCTTGTTCGCTGCCTCCGCGCGCTCCTTCGCGTCGACGAGCGCCTGCTGGGATCGCTTCGCGTCTGTGATGTCTTGCGCGATACCGAGCAGGTATTGCGGCGTGCCGGTCGCGTCGACGATCGGCACCTTCTTCGTGTGGAGCCAACGCCTGCCGTTCGCGGTCTGGATCGGCTCTTCTGCGATGTCGACGAGGACCTTGTTGCGCAACGTCTCGCGATCCATGCCTTGAAAGTGCATCGCCTCCTCGGGTGGAAAGAAGTCGTAGTCGGTCTTTCCCAGCAGCTTGTCGCGCGCAATGCCCAGCAGCTCCTCACCCGCGCGATTGAAGCGCGTGAACGACAGAGTGTTGGCGTCCTTCACGAACACCATGTCAGGAATGTTCTCGATGATCGCGTCGAGGAAGCCGTTCGCGTGATCGAGCTGTTCCTTAGCGCGCCGGAGATCCTCGTTCTCGCGAAGTGCATCCACGTGGCGTGCGTTCGCGATCGCGATGGCGACGTGATTTACGAGGTCCATTGCCAGCTCGAGGTCGAGCTCGTCGAAGGCCTCCGTCGTGCGGTGCCGCAGAACTACGAGGACGCCGTACGGCTCCCCTTGCACTCGCATCGGCACGTGCATCGTTTCCCTGAGCCCGATGCGCGCGAACACGAGGGACACGTCGTCGAGCGCCGCAGCGAGATCGAATGGGTAGAACCCGGGCTGTCCGGTCTGTATCGCCTGGTTCGCGAAGCCCGCAGCCGAGCCGACTGGCTTCGTGTAGGCCACGCGCAACTCCTCGAGCAACGACGCGTCCGGGTCATGGATCGATGCCATCGTCGGACCGTCGGGTGCGTGCAGCAGGACGACGCAGCTGTCCTTGATGGCGTCGGACGCGGACTGCACGAGGATGTCGAGTACGTTCTGCGACGTGATCGTTGCCTCGGCGACTGCAGCGATCGCCCGCGACAGCACTCGCATTCTCTTCCGTAGCCGCGCGACCTCCGAAGGCATCCCACTTCTACTATCCACCCATCTGACTCTTGCTCGCTAGCTCGTGCTAGGCGATCCATCGCTATCCACGGAGCGGCGATCGACGGGCGCTACGAGAGTCCGACGATCGTCGTCAGGCACCCGCCTCGACCGTTCTCACAGCTCGCGATGGTGAGTCGCGCGTGCGGTCAGGTGCGGGGACCCAGGATCATGCGCTCGCGCGCAGCGTCGAACCCCGACGACGACTCGGGCTCTGGCCAGAGGATGGACACGACGATCGCGACCGCGAACGACAAAGGCACCGTGAGGATCCCGGGGTTCTTGAGCGACACGATCGCCCCCGGGTTCCCGAGCAGATCTTTCCATACCGTCGGCGACAAGATGATGAGCACGAGTGTGACCACCGTGCCGAACACCATGCTCGCGACGGCTCCGCGCGTGGTCAGCTTGCGCCAGGTCATCGCGAGAAGGAGGGCCGGGAAATTCGCGCTCGCGGCGATCGCAAACGCGAGGCCGACCATGAACGCGACGTTCTGCCCTTCGAACGCGATGCCGAGCAGAATCGCGACCACCGAAAGCGCGACTGTCGCGATGCGCGCCACGCGTAGCTGTTCGCGCTCCGTGATCTTGCCGTCGCGAACGACGTGGCCCCACAGATCGTGCGCGAGCGCCGCAGCGCCCGACAGCGTGAGCCCGGCGACGACCGCGAGGATCGTCGCGAACGCTACCGCCGAGATGAATCCGAGGAAGCCCGTTCCGCCGAGCACCTCCGCGAGTAGCGGCGCCGCCATGTTGTAGCCCTTGTCGACCGCCTTGATCGAATCGCGCCCGACCAGCACCGCCGCGCCGAAGCCGAGGATGAACGTGACGAGGTAGAAGAAGCCGATGAGGCTCGTCGCGTACGCCACGGACTTTCGCGCCGTCTGCGCGTCGCGCACCGTGTAGAACCGCATGAGGATGTGTGGCAGTCCCGCGGTGCCAAACATCAGTGCGATGCCGAGCGACACTGCCTCGAGTGGGTCGGCGACAAGCGAGCTCGGCGCGAGCACCCCATCGCCGTACTGCCGGCGCGCCTCCGCGAACAGGTTCAACGGATTGAAGCCGAACTTCGAGAGGACGAGAACCGCCAGCAGCGTCGCTCCCGACAGCAGCAGGCCCGCCTTGATGATCTGCACCCAGGTCGTCGCGATCATCCCGCCGAATAGCACGTAGAGCAGCATCACGACGCCGACGAGCGCCACCGCCGCGCGATACTCGATACCGAACAAGAGGTGGATCAACCCACCCGCGCCAACCATCTGTGCGATGAGATAGAACGTGACGACGGCGAGCGTGCTCGACGCCGCCGCAATGCGGACTGGGCGCTGGCGCAACCGAAACGCGACTGCATCCGCAAACGTGTACTTGCCGAGGTTGCGCAGTGGCTCCGCGATCAGAAACGTGATCACCGGCCAGCCGACGAGCCAACCGACGCTGTAGATCAACCCATCGAAGCCGCTGCTCGCGACGAGCCCCGCGATCCCGAGGAAGCTCGCCGCGCTCATGTAGTCACCTGCGAGTGCGAAGCCGTTCTGCACCGCCGAAACGTTGCCGCCCGCGGCGAAGAAGTCACTCGCCGTTCGCGTACGGCGCGCGGCCCAATACGTGATTCCGAGCGTGATCACGACGAACGCGAGGAACCACACGATCGCGGTTACATCTGGATCCCCGAGTCCACTCTTCGTAGGCATCGCTACGACTCCTCGTCGGTGCGAGTGCCGGCGCGTAATGCCGCGACGGCGGGGTCATACGATCGATTCGCCCAGCGCACGTAGATCATCGTCAACACCGGCGCGAGCACGATCACCGACGCTCCGATCACGATCCCGACGCTGACGTCACCGATCAACGCGCCCGCCGTCGACTTCGCGAACGCGACGAGGACGATGAATGAGAAGTACCCGAGCATCATGATCGCGGTGAGCACACCTCCGACCCGCCATCTCCTCGCACTGATCTCGTGAAGTGCCTCGGCGACAGGGGGCCCCTTCTCGCTGGTCATGCCCGAGTATGGCGTGAGGAGCAATTCTCTCGCGCGTTCTCGCGGCGGTTTCCCATCGCGCCACTCGCCGCATCTTCGTCGCTGGCGCGCACTTGCAAGATCGTCCTTGCAACTCGCGCGTTCGTGAGTAGTGTTGCTTTCACCTCTCACGAGGAGCTCGTCATGTCGCCCCTTCAGCCCCACTCGAAGTGACCGTCCCTGGCCGTCCGCAATGCGGACGAGCCGATGTGTTTTCTTGGCTGATTCAGGAGCGATATGCATCAGGACTCTCGTGGCCGTCGCGGCCACAAGGATCTGCAGGTGTGTCGGCAGGTGTTCGATGCGCTGACGTACGCGCTGGCAGAGATCGACGATCCATTGATCGACGAGCTCTCCATCGCGACCGTCACGCCGGCGCCGAGCGCTGCACGCGTGGAAGTGACTCTGGTTCCCTCTCGCTATGACTTCGACGTCGACGAGGCGCTCGCGCGCCTGGCCGAGATCGTCGACGATCTGCGCGAAGAGGTCGCCGCGGAGATCACGCGCCGACGCGTGCCGGAACTCGCGTTCCGCATCACGCACCTCGACCCCCGCAGTGACGTACGTGATCGGTAGGTCGACCCCGTCGACACGCCGATCTAGATCGACCGAAACGACAACGGCGAGCGCTCGGAAGGGCGCTCGCCGTTGGCTTTTCGAGACCGAACTACTTCGCGGTCTGGAGCGACTCGATCACGTCGTCGATGATCGCGTCGGCCTTCTGCTTCGCCTGCTCGGCCGTGAGACCATCGATCTCCCAGCCCTTGCGCGAGTAGTACTTCTTCACGCCGCGCTTCGTGCCGGAGATGTCCAGGCAGTAGTCGTGGCCGTGATCGCGGCACTCGCGCGCGTTGGCGGTGGCCTTCTCCCGATCGCCGTTCTGCGGGAACACGAAGCGGATCTCGTTGCCCTGCATCTCGTAGCGGAAGATCTCGTATTGTCCCGCCCACTGCGACGCGGCCTGGAAGATGCCTACCGGCTCCTCCGTGAGCGCGAGGAAGATCTGGAACGTGTCGCGGTCGTTGCGCGGGATGTGATCGATCCAGATGCGATCCTGCGTCAGGGTCGCGTCGGTCTTCACCACCGGAACATCGCTACGCGTCCACTTGTACGTCGCGAACGCGGCCGTCGAAACGACGGCCATCACCAAGAGCGCCTTCTTCATCTATCCCTCCGTGTGCGCGAATCCTACTACTCTCCGCCGCATGCGCTACCTGATCGTCGTGCTTGCTGCATGTGGGGCCACTCCCGGATCCCCCGCAGCACCCACCGGTGGACGGACTCCGACAACTATTCCCGCCAAGACCAACCCAGACCTATCGGCGTCACTGGCGAAACTGTCGTGGTGGCTCGGTGACTGGACGGCCGACGACGGGCGTAGCCAGGAGCATTGGGTTGCAGCCGACGGCGCGATCTACGGGGTCTCGCTGACCGACGACGCGCGCTTCGAGGCGATGATCGTCGACGACGCGAGTGGCGCCGGTCCATCCGATGGGATCGTGCGCTTCTTTGCGATGCCCGGCGGCACGAAGAGCGTCGAGTTCCGTGCCGAGACTATCGACGGCACGGCCGCCCTCTTCGGCAATCCAACACACGACGATCCGAAGAAGATCGGCTACGCGCGCACGGGCGACGCCCTGCGCGCCACGCTGCACGCCGACTCGAATCGACTGATCACGTTCGACTTCATGCGCGCAGATCTACCGCGTGCCAAGGAGCTCGAGCTCGAGGACATCGCATTCGCCGAACGCACGCAGCGCGGCGGCATCGATGCGTGGATGGGTGCGTTTGCACCCGACGGCGGTATGCTGCGTGACGGCCAGCGAATCACCGGCGATGCAATCCGCACGATGATGGGGCCCGTGCTCGCGGACGGCACGCTGATGTGGGCTCCGACGGACAGCGGCATTCGCGGGACCCTTGGGTTCACCGTCGGCAAGGCGAACTTCGTCGGCAAGAACAAGACGATCGAGTGGCGCAGCACCTACGTCACGATCTGGAAGCAACAGCCCGACAAGAGCTGGAAGGTCCTCTTCGATGTCGGGCGTCAGGTCAACGAGCCGCTCGGCATTCGCAGCGAGCCCGCCGCGAACTGATCTACTGGCCCGCGACGTCCTTGGACGGCATGAGCTCGCGCGGCGTCGTGATCGGCGGGTCCTGCTCGTTGGGGGTTGCCTTCTTGCCATCCCACACGCGCGCGAACTGCGTGTCGAACGCCTCGAGCACCTTCGGCACCTTGATGAAGTAGGCGTTCTCGAAGTTATCGTTGAAGCCTGCGCCCGTCAGGTTCGGTGCGCCCGCGATCAGACCGAACGGCTCGCCATCCGCGTCGCGGTACACGAGGTACTTGTTGTGGTGCAGCAGGTGCTGGCCGTGATTGGTCTCGAAGAAGCGGATCTCGAAGTTGTCGCCGCCCGCGGCCTCGAGCTTGCGGACGTTGGCCGCCTCGAAGAACTGGTTCGAGCCGACCTCGAGCTCGGGACCGGTCAGCGGATCGAGCCAGTACAGGTCGTCGTCGGCGACCATGCGCAATTCGAGGTCGCCCGCGTCGAGCTTGCTGACGAGCTTGTTGATCAGCTTCGTGTGACCGAAGCGATGCGCGCCGAGATCGATCGAGCTCGCGTCGTCGATCGCGCCGAGGAGGTAGCGCTCCGCACGCTTGCGATCCTCGGAGTGCGGGATGAAGAACGACTTGATGTCGCTCTCTTCCTCGGCCTCGATCTCGCCGCGGCACTCGTCGAGCGCGGCCTTGTACTGCGCGCGGCCCGACGATGCCTCCTCGCTGATCTGTGCCTCCATGGGGCAGAGGTGGTTCTGACCGAAGTAGCTCTTCCGCTTGACGTCGATGAAGTGCCAGTTCTCGTGGTGCGTCACGACA
>JBJXGN010000326.1:0-77665 GCA_046160585.1 Kofleriaceae bacterium | reverse complement strand
GCCCGGCGACCCGCCAGGCCCGCGAAATCACCGACTCGCAGCCGATTCCTCGACGAGGAACAGCGATCTGGGATTTGAACTAGCTAGAGGCAGGCATCGCTACTATCGTTCGCTTCTGTCACACGGTAGCGATACGTGGTCGCGCCCGTTCCTTCGAGGATTCCCGCAAAGTTGTGATCTTGGTCGATAAGCACCATTCCGGATGCATCGAACGACTCGACAACAGGCGTGGCTCGCGCGCAGGAACGAATACAGAAGTTCGGAGCGGCACAGGCTCCTGCTTGCCGGAATGCGGTCCCCGCAGTGTCGACGAACATTCCTTCATTCGCCTCCAGGAGAACGTTGATGCTGTCTCGGTTCGTCGACTTCGAGTTGTACGACGCACCCAGCGTTCCGGCTGTGTACGTCGCGTCGACGAGCGTTAGGTTGCCGTTGGGATTCGCGATCGTACCGACGACGGTCAAGTTCCGACCAGGGGTCATCATCGTGTCGCCGGCCGCCGTCGTCGAAGCAACCGTGATGCCGCGGCTTGCTGTCTGAGCCGCATTGCCATCGACTTCCTGGCACCAGAAGCGATCAGCCGTCTTGGCGGTGAAGCGAACGTTCGTAAAGACTCGAACTCGCGTACCTACGGCCAGTGGCGTCGTCCGGATCGCGAAGATCGACGTGTTCATCGGGGCGACCGTCCAGCCGGTGGTGACCGGCGCGCCGGTGTTGCCAAAGCGGTCTGTCGCGCGCACCTCGAGCATGTACGTCTGATCGAGGAGGCCGGTCCTGTTGAAGTTCGTGCACGCCGCGAAGTTCGCAGCACCGGTGAACCGGCACTCGTACGTGAACGTCGCTGGCTCGTTCGCTGGAACGATGTTGAACGTGATCGCGACGCTCGTCTGATTGATCGTACTGCCGTTCGTCGGTGCACCGCTGAACGTCAATGACGGCCCCTGGTCGTCCACCGTGAACATTGCGACGGCAGGAGCGCCCGAGTTCCCGAGGGAATCAGTCGCGGTCACGGTCACCATGTGAGCCATCGCGCTCGTCAGGTTGGTGAACAGCTGCCCTGAGACGCAGTTCTGGATCACCGGTTGACTGTCCAGCTGACACGTCGTGACCGCATTCGCTTCCGTCGTGAAGTTCAACGTCACACTGGTTCCCACCGTGCTGTTTGCAGCCGGCGATGTGATGGTCACAGTAGGGCCCGAGCCATCACTGTTGAAGGAGTGCTCGACCGGTGTCGGGTCCATGTTGCCGGCTGCATCGGTCGCAGCTGCGCGGAACACGTGTGCACCCGTAGTCAGACCCGTGATGGTGACCGTCTCCTCGCAGTCCTCGAGGATCGTCGAGTCGACCGCGCACTTGAACGTGCTGTTGGCCTCACTCGATGCGATCGTGAATGTCGCGGACGCACCAGTGGTGGATGGCGCAAGCGTTAGCGTTGTTTCAGGCGGGGTCGTATCCCCACTACTTCCACTCCCGTCGCTCCCTTCACCAGCATCGGGCTTCGCGGTGACCGAGCCACATGCAGTTCCCAGAAGAACGATCGTGGCGATCCAACCTGTTCGCATCACAACAGCATACGCAAAGTCCGAGTCCGAAATGCTGCAGAAGCACCATGCCGAAGACACACGGGTGGCCGTGCACTTCACCAGTCGACACCAAGGGCAGGATTTGGTTGAATGACTGTATGTTGCGGGGCCTGTGGGTGATGCTGGCGGTCGGTTGCACCGAGGTGGCGAACCCTGCCTACTGCGACGAGAACGCCGACTGCAACAACGGTACGGTCTGCAATCTGGACACGCACGGCTGCGTGACCGCTTTGGTCGACGCTGGCACGCCCGACGAGGTCGTCGAACCTGACGCGCCTTTCGTAGCGCGCACGATTCAGGAAGTGCGTGCCGTGTCCACGCCAGTGGACACTCCCGTGGTCTTGTCCGACGTGATCATCACTGCGATCGATCGAGCCGGTGGCATGGGTGACGTTTGGGTCCAGGATGTGGGTGGTGGTCCGAACTCCGGGATCCATGTCTTCAGCGTCTTGGCGACCGATCTCGACGTCCTCGACGTCGGTCATGTCATCGATATCAGCAACGCGCGGAAAGCGACCTATGGAAACTGTGGATCGAACAGCACACGCATCGAGATAGAAATCCTGCCTGCCGTTGGTGGGGCCTTGGTGATCACAAAGAAGGGCACCGGAGTCGTGCAAACGACCACTCTGGATGTCGCGGCCATCGAGTCACTTTCGCCATCTCAACAAGACGAGGAGCTCGAGACATGGGCCGGAATGCTCGTACGCATGACAAACATACGAGCGGATGGTCCGACCGAAATGGCAGGAAACGTGCAGCAGTTCCCGATTGGTCCGATTCGAGTCAACAATACGCAGTCACCACTTCCGTCGGGGATCGTCGTGGGAACGTGCTTCGACGAGATCGTGGGTGTCATAGAGTGCTTCACGACGTACAACGTGGTTCCGCGGCAATCGAGTGACATTGCGCTAGGAGCGAGCTGCCCATGATCCAACGGCTCAAAGTGAGTCACGTTTGTTTGCTATTCATTGCCGCGTGCACCGAGGTTGCGAATCCCGCGTACTGTGACAAGAACTCCGACTGCAAGAACGGGAAGGTCTGCAATCTCGACACACATGGCTGCGAACTGACTGTTGCTGTTGACGCGCCGTTGAGTGATGGCCCCGAAATGGACGGGCCGTTTGTCGCCCGCACGATCCAGGAGGTTCGAGCGCCTTCGACGCCCGTCGATGCATCCGTTGCGCTGATGGATGTCGTCGTGACAGCCATCGATAGGAGCAGCGCTTCGGGACACATCTGGGTGCAGGAACAAGGTGGCGGTCCGAATTCGGGCGTTCATGTGTACAGCATGGTCGTGGGCGACCTCGCAACCCTCGATGTCGGCGATGTGGTTGATATCGGGAACGCACGAAAGATCACGTTCGCCGTTCCGGGCGACATATCTGGTCGTAGCGAGATCGAAGTGACCCCGACAGTGGGCGGCACTCTCGTCGTTGCGAAGAAGGGAATAGGTGTCGCTGCCTCGACCGACTTGGACCTCGCCTCGATCGCACTTCTCTCGCCGCCACAACAGGTGGTGGAGCTGGAGAAATGGGCAGGGATGCTCATGCGCATCACTCAGGTTCGTGCGAGTGACGATGTGTACATGGTGGGAGCCGTGCAGCAGTTCCCTATCGGTCCCATTCAAGTCAACAATACACAAACCGAGTTCCCCGGTGGAATCGTGAATGGGACCTGCTTTAACGAAATCGTTGGCGTCATCGAGTACTACCGAGCCTACAATCTCGTTCCTCGACACGAGACGGATATTTCTTTGGGAGGGGCCTGTCCCTGACCGACTGATGTGCGCGAGTATCAGAGTCGGATGATACGTAATGATCATGTCCGCCGATCTCGACGCCCTCGCTGACCGCATCGCGCTGCCCGCCGCGCATCTCGACGCTGCCACGCACACGCTCCTCACCGACCTCCGCGAATACGACAGCTCCGGTGGTTGGCACAAGGGCGCACGCACGTGTGCAGAGTGGCTATCATGGCGCGTCGGCTGGAGCCTCGGCACGGCACGCGAACACCTGCGCGTCGCGCGGCGTCTCGGCGAGTTGCCGCTGATCGACGATCCGCTTCGTCGCGGTCAGCTCTCGCACTCAAAGTCCGCGCGGTCCCGCGCGTCGCCGAACGACGCGTTGCTGCTCAAGTGCGGTCGAGTGCGTTGCTGCTCGAGTAGGTGCTGTACGCCCGGTCGTCCCAGTGCCTATTCCGCTGTCAGCACTCCGAGCGACGGAGGTGGCGAGATCACTCCAGTAGGAGTGAACGAACCACCGATCAGGTTGATCCGAATCCGGCCTGCACCATCCCCACCTCCGCCGCCAATGCTATCGGCACCGGAGCTGTTTCCACCGCTCGTGGCTGCAATGGTGCCAGTAGAACCGTTACCACCGCTTCCGTTTGAGCCGCTGCACGTTTGCCCAGCCGCGACAAGTATCGACCGGCACCCCGATACCAGCACCCGTGACTGCACACGATCCGCCTCCACCGTTGCCTGAACCGCACCGGGATCTCATCTCCGGAGGCTTGTTGTCGTGAGTCAGGCAGCCATCACCTGACCGTGTTGTTGATAGTACGCCGCCTCGAATTCCGCAGGTGGCACGTAGCCGAGCGGTTCGAGGAGGCGGCGATTGTTGAACCAGTCGACCCACTCGAGCGTCGCGTACTCGACGAGGTCGACGTTGCGCCACGGCCCTCGTCGACGAATCACCTCGGTCTTGAACAGGCCGATGATGGTCTCGGCGAGCGCGTTGTCGTAGGAATCGCCGACGCTGCCGACCGAGCGCTCGAGGCCTGCCGCTGGCCGCTCGGTGTAGCGAATACTCACGTATTGAACCTCGGCATCGCTGTGATGCACGAGCTCGGCTTCGGGTTGCCGTGCGTGCAGCGCTTGCTCGAGTGCATCGAGGGCGAGGTCGGTGCGCAGCGAGCTCGAGACGCGCTAGCCGACGATGGCGCGCGAGAACACGTCGATGACGAACGCGACGTAGACGAAGCCGGCCCACGTCGCCACGTACATCAGGTCGGCGACCCACAGCTCGTTCGGCCGACTCGCCGTGAATTGTCGGTCGACGAGGTCAGGCGGCCGCGCCGCTGTCTCGTCGGAACGAGTGGTGATGGTGAATGCGCGACCTCGCGTCGCGCCACGAAGTCCTTGCTCGCGCATCAGTCGCTCGACGGTGCAGCGAGCCGTCGAGATGCCTTCGCGCTTGAGCTGTTGACCTTCGCTGCTCCGTACACGGCGAAGTTCTCGTCGAAAACTCGACGAACATGACCACGCAGCTCGTCGTCGCGCTTCGCTCGGTTCGAGCGGCACGATGGATCCTCTGTGCGCGTGCGATGCGCGTAGTACGTCGACGGGGCGATCGGCAGAACTTCGCAGATCGGCTCGACCCCGTACTCGTCGCGATGCTGGTCGATGAACGCCACCATCATCGCGGTTTGCGGTCGAGCTCCGCCTGAGCGAAACACGCGGACGCTTTGCGCAGGATCTCGTTCGCGCGTCGAAGCTCGAAGTTCTCGCGTTCAAGCTCTTGAGCCGCTCACGCTCGTTCGTCGTCACACCGGCGCGTGCACCACCGTCGCGCTCCTGTTGGCGAACCCAGCGCCGCAGCGTCTCCGCCGTATAGCCGAGTTTGCTCGCGACGGACTGAATCGCCGCCCACTGTGATTCGTGCGTGCCCTGCTGCTCGAACACGAGCCGCACGGCCCGCTCCTGCACTTCCGGTGGGTACTTACTCTTTCGTCCCATGCTCCAATCCTCTCAAGGTTAGGAGCCTCCGGGAAAACCGGTTCGGTTCACTTCTATCGGAGCGAGAACGCGAGCGTCGTACGCGTGTTGGATTTCAATCTTAGGGATCCCTTTGGATCCTTGATCGGAGTAATCCAACCGAGCACGAGGTTCGCGCTCTCGGCGCGGGAGAGGAGCGACAGTGCACCGACGAGCAGCGTGCGTTGTCGCCTGCGACGAAGCTTCTCGATCGAGGACCGCGTGGGTATCGTGGAAGCGCGCAACCTGCGCTGCAGTCGTGGGCCCATGGTTGGTTCGTGGTGTCGGGACGAGCAACAACCCGCGCTGAGTCGTGTGCGATGTCGCCGCGTTCGCGCTGGTTCGGAGCAGTAGGTGCGTTCTCGCGAAGCACACACGCCGAAAATGGGAAAGCCGACGAGTTGGGCGCAAGTCGGCGAGGGCTGTGGTGCCGGGATTCGTGGGTGCGTGTTAGTCGACCAGGTACTTCTCGAGCGCCGGGATGAGGGTGACGAGGAAGGGCTTCTCGTTGATGAGGACGTCGACCTTGGCGCCCATGCCGTGGTGATAGTAGAGCGTCTGGTTCTGCGACTTGAAGGTGCGCGAGGGCATCTTCGCCTTCACGATGACGTACGAGCCGGGCGGGAGCTTGAACATGCCGGCGAGGGTGGGCGAGAGGTACTTCGCGACGGCTTCGGGGGCGATGGCTTCATTGCCGACGAAGGTGATCGTGGCCGTCTCGGGCGACTTCTTGTAGCCGGCGAGGTTGACCTTCATCGGCATCCCCTTGACGAGGCGCGGGCGGTCGTTCGCGTTGAGGAACGTGGTGACGGTGACCTCGGAGGTCTCGGGCAGGATGGTGACGATGGGATCGCCGGGGGCGAGCGGCTCGCCGAGGCGCGCACGGATGTCCGAGACAACGCCATCGTGCGGCGCGCGGATGGTCTTCTGCTCGATGCGCTTCTTGGTCGCGTCGACCTTCTGCGCCGCGGCGATCAGCTGCTTCTTGTTGTTCTCGTCGGTCTGATCGAACAGGTACGTCGAGACGTAGGCGTCCTCTTCGCGTTGCGCGGTCGCGAGCTCGTCGGCCTCGGCCTGCGAGTTGAGCTTGAGGATGATGTCGCCCTTCTTGACGCCGGTCTTCGCGGAGACCTTCAGCTCGGCGACGTTGCCGGGGATGGCGGAGGTGACGGGCGTGCCGTCGATGACCATGACCGCTTGTCCGGTCGAGTAGGTCGGCACTTTGATGAAGGCGCAAAAGACGATCGCGATCGCGATCGCGCCGAGGAGGAACGGGTACGTGCGGCGCACCCATCCTGGCGAGAGGTGAACGAGCACACCCTCGTTCCCGCGGGTACGGTGCGCTTCGAGCGCCTCGCCGCGGTAGAGCGAGCCCTTGTCGGCCGCGATCTCGGATTCCTTCTGGAGGTGCGCGACAGCGAGGTGATGAAGGATCGAGGCCGCTTCGCGGATGAAGCCGAGCGCGGCGATCTGCTCGAGCGGGTGGTAGCCCGGGTTGCGCGGGTTGCGCTCGAGCAGGACTACGCCGACGGTCTCCGACGTGGTGACGATCGGGATCAGCGCCGTGTGCGACATGATCAGCGCGCGACGAACCTGTGCGCAGGCGACGATCGGGTTCGTGTCCTTCGGCATCTCGTCGTCGGCACTGAACGACCAGAGGCCGTCCTGGCCGGGATAGATGATCGTGCACGACAGCGACGAGGTCATCTCGAGCAGTGCGTCGCGCACCACACGGTCGGCCGTCTTCAGATCGTTCTGCAGCGCGAGGCGACGGATCCAGCCGTAGATCGTCACGGACATCTCCGGCGGCACCGGAACCGTCAGCGGATCGATCATGCCGGGCGGCTCCGCCGCAGCGTCGGGGGCAGCAGCGGCGGCGTGCGCGGGCGTGGGCGCCGCGGGCGGCGGCGGAAGCTGCGGCGCCGACTCCTTCGACGACAACGACGACGAAGACGATGACGAGCGCGACTTGCTCTGCGAGGACGAGCGCGACTGCGAGGACGAGCGCGACTGCGAAGACGAACGCGACTTCTCGCTCTTGGACGCCGACTTCGGCTCGGATGCGAGCGGCGCCGGTGCGGATGCGGGTGCGGCAACCGCAGGCGCTGCAGCGGCAGGGGCAGCCGCGACACCCGCGGAGCCGAGCGGCGACTTCGCCGACACGAACTTCGGCTTCGGTGCGATCACCGCGGGCGCTGCGGGCGCTGCCACGGGTGCCGGCGCAGCCGCCGAAGCGGGCGACGACGACGAGTGCTCTCGCTTGCTCGCGGGGCTTCCGGCGCGCGTCATCGACGGAGCCGACTGCGACGTCGACTGCGACGCCGACTTCGAGGACGACCCGGAGCCCGAGCTCGACGGCGCGCGACGATCATCCGCCTTGCCGGGCGAGATGACCTTCGGTTCCGGATACGCCGAGGGCGGCGCGACGTCGTTGACGATCGGCGCGCTCTTGGCGCGAACCTCTGCCTTGCCGGGCGAGATCACTTTGGGCGTCGGATAGATCGAGGGCGGCGCGACGTCGTGAACGGGCTTGGACGGAATGGGCTTGGGGCCGCTGCCCTCGGTGCGACCGGTGAACGGAGCCGGAGCGACCTTCGCGGTGCTCTTCGAAGCGGAGTACGCGGACGACGACGCAGAGCGAGGATCCTGGGCGAAGAACGGCTCGGGCGTCGCGCGCGGGGCGCGGGTGCGCGGCAGATCCTCGACCGTCTCGCGAAGCTCGCTGCGGTACGCGTGCGACGAGTGCTCGGAGTGCTCGCGCACGCTCTGGTTCGACGACTGCTGGGTGTACGGGGCCAGGCCGTATCCAGGAACGCGCCGCGCACGCGTGGAGACCTCGACATCGTTCGCATCGAGGAACTCCGGCGCTTCGACGGGCGATCGGCGGTGGGAGCGCGATCGTGTCGAGGGATCGTCATGGTGGGCCATGGTGAAGGGACATCGAGCAAGCAACGGACCAGAACCGATCGGCCGGGAGCATCTCGGCAACTGATGATTCCTTCGGTCGACGCAGGGTGGTGACTTGGGGGGTGAGTCCTGGATCTGTAACTCTGGGTAGCCGAGTCCCCGAGAGTGCATTCGGGATCTGCGAGGTGCACGGCGCAGTTAGACGTGGGCATAGCGACTGCTCTACCGTCACGCCCATGACTGTTCGCAAGTACCTCGCTTCCTTGCTCCTCGCATCCGTCGCGATCACGCCGGCGATCGCGCAGCCTCGCGACGAGGAAGAAGATGATGGCGATGGACCGGAGGCCGATACCGCGGCGATCTCGAGCCTCGACGAGCTCATTAGAGTCTCCATCCTTCAAGCACCGGAGTTCTCGCGCGCGAAGCTCGATCACGAAGCCGCGCAGGGGGCCGCCGGCGCGGCGAATGCGGAGCAGCAGTGGCAGCTGCGCATGGGCGCCGAATACAAGCGCAACTGGAAGGGCTACGGCACCGACGTCGGTCTGTTCCAACCCGTCGACACGCAGACCCTCGCGACGTCCCTCGGGCTCGGCCGCAACCTCCCGACCGGCGGTCGCTTCGACCTCGAGGGCGGCGTGGCCCGGAACTTCAACGAGATCCTGATCCCGTCGAGCTCCACCTTTGAAGGGCTCATGGCCCTCGAGAGCCAAGGTGGTGCGGCACTCGACGAGGAGTCGACGGTGATCCAGTCGTCGTTGAAGCTGTCGCTGAAACAGCCGCTCGTACGCGGGTTTGGCCCCGACGTCGCGCTCATCACGAAGCGCCGTGCGGAGCTGCAGTTCGCGATCACGTCGATCGAAGCGCAGGTCAAAGCCGAGGAAATGATCCGCGACATCGTTATGGGGTACTGGGAGCTCGCGTACGCAAACTATCAGGTCGACACGCGAAATCGCTCGGTCGAGCTTGCCGCCCAACAGGAGAAGGTCACGCGTGACGAGGTGCGCGCCGGCAAGTCGCCGCAGAGCGCGCTCAACGCTGTCTTGTACGAGACGCATATCCGGAAGGAAGCGCTGATCGCAGCGCAGCTGGATCTAGAGAAGAAGTCGATGGAGCTCCGCCGCAAGGTCGGCCTGGGACTCGATCGCCGCAGCTTCGTGCTGCGCCCGTCGGATCCGTTCGAGATCGGGAAGGACGAGTTCGACATCGACGAGACCCTCCGCGCCAGCCGGACCGCGAACCGCAAGATGGCTTCCGTTGCTCTTCAGAGGAAGCTCGCGGACGCAGAGCTCAAGGTCGCGAAGAACGGCATCCTCCCCCAGGTCGACGCGTCGATCAGCGGTGCCTTGATCGGGGCCGGCGAGAACACTGGAGAATCCTTCAGTAATCTCACGGGATTCGAGGGCTTCGAGATCAGCGCCGGCCTCCAGGTCCAGTTCGACCTCGGTGGGGCCGCCAAAGCTAACTACAACGCTGCATTGGCCAAACGGCGCCGCGTGGACGTGGATCGCGAGGATCTGGAGCGTCAGATCGATGCAGAGGTGGTCGCTGCGGTGAAGCAGGTGACGTTCGCCCGGACCCGCGTCTCGCTGGCCGACAAGGCCATCACCATCGCCGATGGGAACTGGAAGTCCGAGCAGCTGAACTTCCAAGCGGGCAAGACGAGCAACTTCAGCGTCATGCAGCGCCAGTCGGAGCTGATCGACGCGCAGCTCAAACGGGGCCGCGCAGTGGCCGACTACCATGTCTCCGTCGCGACGCTGCAGTACCTCAGCGGCCTCATCCTGAACCAGTACCGCGTCAACGTCCGCCCCAAGGCGGGTGGGGGTTCACGCTCGGCGAATCGCTGAGCGTGTAAACCGAGGAACGCATCGGGGAACTGCTCCCCACCAGGATCGATCACTGCAACCCACGGGATCCATACACCACGGTAGACGGCACGACACTTGATCAAGGAGGGAGACATGAAGCGGCTCACCACCCTCCTCCTCGCTCTCACCGGTGTCACCACCATCGGTTGCGTCTCGACTGTCGGCGGCGACGAGTGCACGTCCGAGCGTTGCGCGGACGACGATGAAGGCTCGGGCTCGGCCACCGCGCGCGACTGCGATGGGGAAGATGTCGAGGTTCTCAAGAAGGACCTCGTGATCGAGAGCGACTCGAGCTTCTCCAAGCTGCCCAAGGGTTGCTGGGGTCTCGACGGCACGCTTCGCATCCAGGGCTCGGCTGTTACGAGTCTCGCGAAGCTCGGCGACCTGGTCGACGTCAACAACCTCGAGATCGCGAGCTCCGAGCTCACCACGTTCGACACGCTCCAGCGCGTCAATGTCTACGGCCGCGTTCGCGTCACCGGCAACGCGAAGCTCACGAGCCTCGACAACCTCACCGCGGTCAAGTGGACCGGCAACCCGCTCTCCGGCGACACGACGCGCACGTTCACGATCGTCGACAACGCGGAGCTGACCAACGTCAACGGCCTCAAGTACCTCCAGAGCACCGAAGGCGACCTGCAGATCGAGCGCAACCCAAAGCTCGCCGCCATCGACCTCCTCGAGCTCCACACGATCAACGGCTCGCTGTTCATCAAGGAGAACGGCGCCACGTCGGTGAAGCTCAGCATGCTCAAGAACGTGACGAACATCGAGGTCACGTCGAACCCACAGCTCGCGACGTTCAGCGGCCTCGCGGCGGCGAACATCCTCGGCAACATCACGTTCCGCGGCAACGCGAAGCTCCTCTCGATCGGCAGCATGAGCTCGCTCAACCTCATCGGTGGCAACCTCATCATCGACGACAACGACCAGCTCTCCGACCTCATCGGTCTCACGAGCTCGCTCCAGCGCATCGCCGGTCAGGTCTCTGTCTCGAATAACCAGGTGCTCAACAACCTGGGGCAGCTCTCTCGTCTCTCGCTCGGCATCGGCCTCACGGTCACCGTCACCAACAACCCGGTGCTCGGCTACTGCAAGGCCTTCGAGATCGACCGCTGCGTGAACTCCGGCACGGTCACGAACACCGGCAACGGTCCGCAGCAGTCCTGCACCACCTGGTGCCCGTAGGCACCCCGTCGTCACCACCGACGGAATCCAACCTCGCTTTCTCACCTCGCTCACCACCCCCGAAAGAAGCCCAGCCATGTCCACCACCCTCCGTTTCGCCCTCGCCGCCGCCACCCTCGCCACGTTCGCCGGCATGGCCGATGCGAAGCCGCGCCGCCTCGTGATCCTCGACTTCGACGGACCGCGCGGTCTGGCGGACGCGGGTCGCGAGGAGGTCGTGAACCTGCTGGGCGAGCAGTACGACGTCGTCGCGAAGAAGCGCTGGGAAGAGGCGCGCGCGAAGGCGCAGAAGAAGGAAGCGGGCCCGACGACGTGGAAGACCGCAGCGAAGACCTCTGGTGTCGACGCGGTCATCGAGGGTTGGATCTCCGACGACGGTCGCCACAAGCAGCTCACCGTGCAGGTGCGCGAGGCGGCCACGGGCGCGGAGATCGACAACATCTCGGTGCGCCTCGGCCAGAAGGGCCTGTCGACCGACAACCGCCAGAAGCTGTCCGAGGAGCTGAGCGGCATCCTCCAGTACATCGAGGGTGCGCCGGAGGCGCTGTCGGAGTCGATGAAGACGGTCGACACCCGCAAGCTCGTCGGCGCCAAGCCGCGCGCGACCGAGGACGACTACCGCTCGAGCTTCGGTGACGAGGATCGCCCGCGCAAGAAGGCGGCGCGTTACGAGGAGACCGAGGACGAGGATATCGACGAGGCGCCGCGCAAGAAGAAGCGCACGGCGTCTGCGGAGGACGAGATCGAGATCGAGGGCGAGGCACCGAAGGCCAAGGACAAGGACGTCGCCGCGGCGGCCGACATCCAGACCAAGGAGAACCAGGACCTCGTGACTCTGTTCGGCGCGACGAGCACCGAGGGTCAGATCGCCGACGCGAAGGCGTCGCACGTGCCCGAGGCGACGAAGAAGTACCGCATCGGCGCCGGCTTCTACTACGGCGCGCGCAGCTTCAACGTCGTCGCCGAGAACCAGGAAGGCCCGCAGCAGTACTCGGGCGTCCCGAGCAAAGGCCTCGAGGTCAACGCCGCGGTCTTCCCGTTCCCGCGCGACAAGTTCGACTCGGGCCTCAACGGCCTCGGCTTCACCGCCGGCCTCTCGAAGTCGGCCGGCTCGTGGGTCACGTTCGACGACGGCGAGGCGGTCGGCGAATACGCCATCAACCAGAGCGCGTACAACGTCGGCATCCGCTACCGCCACAACCTCCACAGCCTGATCGCCATCGACGGCGGCGCGACGTACGGCCACTCGACGTACAAGTTCCCGGACGTCCCCATGGCGTTCGAGACGCCCGACACGGACTACTCGTACTTCGGCCTCGGCGCGAAGCTCGACCTGAACATCGCCAACAAGGCGACCATCGGGTTCGGCGGCCGGTACATGTACGTCCTCGACACCGGAGACGTGACGTCGGAGGACTTCTTCGGCCCCGGTCGCGCCTCGGGATACGGCCTCGACGCGGACTTCGTCATCCCGCTGCCCAAGGACCTCTACATCCGCGGCGCTCTCGCGTACGACAAGTACACGATCACCTATGACGGTGTTGGCGTCATCACCGACGAGGACGGCGTCTCCGAGTCGAACGACTCCACCGTCAACGGCTCGCTCAACGTCGGCATCCAGTTCTAGGCCATATCACCCACCCCAGCAGGTACGCCATCGGGTCGGCAAGCGCCGGCCCGTTGGCGTTTTCGGCGTCTGTCTCGACGAGAGATCGCGAGTTTCCGTCGAGAAGGGCAGCGAAATCGATCGTCTACCCGCGAATGCGATCTGGGGCCCCACTCCTGATTCCTCGTCGAGAAATCGCATCCAGATCGTTGATCACACGTCACCTCGTCGGTGGCACGTTGCGTGCTCCTGATGAGTTTGCCCACCACCCCTCTCACCACGAGGACACTGCCCATGTCGAAGAAGCCCACCACCAAGAAGTCCGTAGAACCGGTCGATGCGTTTCAGTCCATCGACGCCAACGAGCTCGAGAACGTCGCCGGCGGCGCAGCCCGCGTGACGGCGCGTGGCGGCAAGGCCGACGCACAGCTCACCTCGATGCTCACGTCGATCGGCGACTCCATCAAGTCCCTCGCGAACAAGCCAAAGGACGACGGCGGGATGAGCCAGATGATGATGATGATGATGATGATGGGTGGAGGAGGCGGCGGCGCGCCGGCTCCCGCGCCCGCGCCGCAGCAACCGCTGCCGCCGGTCATCAACATCACGAATCGCGGCGGCTTCTACTGATCCGTACACCACCGACCCCAACCGAGCAGGAGCCGACCATGTTCAAGAAGAAGAAGCGTGTGCAACCGAAGCCGGTCATGACGATCGATCTCGCTTCCCTTCATGACGTGACGGGAGGTCGGATCAGCCAGCGAGGCGGAACCGATCCAGCGGTCGTCAATGGAATGAAGTCGCTGGCCGAGACGGTGGCAGCCGTCGGGCAGGCGATGGGTCAAGCGAAGCAACAGAAGCAGCAGGAGATGGCGGGCATGATGCAGCAGATGATGGCGCAGCGTCGCGGCTAGCGCTCACTGCTCGTACGATCGGCGGACGGCTCGAGAGGAGACTCTCGGGCCCTTCGCGTTTTCGGCGTTCGATCTCGGTCGTCACCGCGGTTTCGGCGTTCGATCCAGAACGTCACCGCGTGCTCGGTATCGGTTCGCGTGGTTTCCGACGACGAATCGCACTGCATCGGCTGCATCGGCTGTGCGACGTGCACGAGTTGTTATCGCCGATAATCAGATCGTCGCGCGCAGTTGACGAAGAATCGGAGAGCGATCGCGCGAAGTCCTCGATCACGCTGATCGCGAGAGCTGGCACAGACGATGCACTAGGTCCTTTCGTCAGCAACCGAAACTCTCACCACCCAAAAACGACAAGGACCACGACCATGAAGACCATCACCACCAACGACCTGAACACTGTTTGCGGCGGCGCTTCCAAGGCGGACTCGGCAGTAACGTCGCAGCTCAGCGCGCTGCAGTCGTCCATCAAGGACCTCTCGAACAACAACAACAACAAGTCCTCGAGCAACGACCTCCTGCCGCTCATCATGGTGATGGCGCTGTCGCAGAAGCAGCAGGGCCCGACGGTCGTCGCCGCCGGCGCTGCGTCCCCGGTGGTCGGCGGCCCGATCGTGAACATCACGAACCGCTTCCGCCGCTGATCGTCGGTTCTCGTTTCAGCGTTCAAGCCCACAGCAAACGGGTGTGACCTTCGCGGTCGCGCCCGTATTGCAGTTTCGGGCTCGCGATGCCGAGCTCGCTGTCGCACGAGCGGCGGTCCACGCGAGCGCGCCGACGCAACGCTGGCGATAGCCACGCACGGGTGCAGTACGGTGCGCGCGTGTGGGCTGGAGCCGGAGCGGCACCGCTGTCTTCGGGCGTGTGCTTCGTGTGTATCGCTCGAGTCCGATCTCCTCAGCTCGCGCAGGAGCGCGCTCTCCGTGATCGCGGCTGCTCGCGATGCACACGCGAAAACGCGCGCACGTCGCAAATCGTCGCGCGTGGCGAATCCTCGTCGAGAAAATCGAGGTGGTCCGGAGCGAGATCACTCCGTGATCACCGGCGACTACGCTGGCCGCAACGCACGGGACGCAAGTCGTCTCCCACGAGGATCACAAGATCGGATCGCGCGATCGGTAACCGCGCAGAACCGCATGCGCGACCTCGCGGCATGACGAGTGCACATAGGCTTGTCATGACCGAGCAGGAACGAATCGAGGAGATCAACAGCGAGCAGCTGGCGACCGCCACTGACCGCGTGTTGCTCGCCGCTCGCTTCGGCCGCGCTCGTCCCGGCTCGCCGCGAATCTCGGCGCAGCGCAACGCACGCCATCTGCGCTCGCCTTCGAGCACGCAGCTCGGCTACTCGCCGGCGTATCACGCGCCGCGTGGCAGCCAGCCACACCTGACCTCGAACGGCCTCTACGTGCCGCAGGACGATCCGCCGCTGTACGCGCCGCAGGCTCCTGCACGTGGAAGCTCGCGACGGATCCACGTCGGCGCCTCGCCAGATGACCACACCGTGCTTACACGCTGTCCCGCGCAGCAGAGCGCGTGGTGGAAGTTCGCGACGACCGCACTCGTGACGTCGGTCCTGTCGGTCGCCACGGCGATCGCACTGCTCGTCTAACGATTTCTCGACGGGGTTCCCGTCGCTTGCTCTCTGACAATCAGCGCACTCCACAAACACCGGCCCAGTTGTGTTTTGTGACTGCACCATCCGCATCCCCGTGCGGAGGCGCGACTCTCCGCTTCCTCGGAGGCGCGCTGCTCACCCAGACGGCCTGCATCGCTTCTGGCGGGAACATCGAGACGTGGTGACTCGATGGCGATTCGACTCGGATTGGGCCCCGGTTCGGATCTGCCCCGTCCTTTATCCTGCGTGACCACCGAGCGATCGGTGGTTGCGCATCGAGCACCGATCCGTCGGTTCTCGGTCACCGTGCCCTTCGCTTCTGGCGGGAACATCGAGACGTGGTGACTCGATGGCGATTCGACTCGGATTGGGCCCCGGTTCGGATCTGTCCCGTCCTTTTTCTCGCACGCCACCGATCCGTCGGTGTCCGTGCAGCGAGCATCGACAGGTGTTCGTGCAGAGCTATCGATCCGTCGATGCTCGCGCAGTAGCGAGCGTGCGATCTTCTGTGGTGGGAGATCACGCGACCGCGCTGCGTGCCTGGCCCTCGCTTTTGGCGGGAACATCGAGACGTGGTGACTCGATGGCGATTCGACTCGGATTGGGCCCCGGTTCGGATCTGTCCCGTCCTTTTTCTCGCACGCCACCGATCCATCGGTGCCGTGCTGCGGCGCGTCGCGGTGTGAACCTCGGTGTTCGTCGCGAGCACCGATCCGTCGGTGCTCGCGTGGCTCGAGCGATGTGCGTGTCCCTGTGGTGGGAGACCCGTACGACGACGTGCCACGTGCCCTTCGCTTCTGGCGGGAACATCGAGACGTGGTGACTCGATGGCGATTCGACTCGGATTGGGCCCCGGTTCGGATCTGTCCCGTCCTTTTTTCGGCAGGAACATCGAGACGTGGTGACTCGATGGCGACTCGACTCGGATTGGGCCCCGGTTCGGATCTGTCCTGCCCATTTCAGACACCGCTCTCCCGTTGGAGGGCGGTGTCGCCTTTTTCGGTCACTCCTCGTCCGAGAGCGGGAGACCCAACTGCGGGGCGGGTGCGCCGGTGGTCTGATCGTCCAGGCGGATCGCGCCGCCTTCGTCGCGGTAGTCCGCCTCCATGCGCCGCGCGCTGACGGTGTCGAGGCCATCGAGGCGCGCGATCGCGAGCGTCACGATGTCGCTCCACGGGACCGACTTGCGGCCGCTGTCGACGAGCGTGGCCTCGATGTCGCGGGCAAGGCGCCGCAGGTCGTCGTGCGTGACGGCTGTCCGGTGCGCGGCGACGCGCGCGAGCGCGCTGAGCAACTTTTCGCCGTCGAACGGCTCGAGCGAGCCGTCGCGCTTGTGCACCTTGAGGCCGGGGGCGCCGAGCGTCTCGTACGTCGTGAAGCGTCGCTTGCAGACCGTGCATACGCGCCGGCGCCGTAGGCCGTCGGCCGTGACGCGGGTCTCCGTCACGCTCGAGTCGCCGCGGCAATACGGACATTGCACGCCGCGATCGTAGCGCTTCTGGCGTGTACGGCGAAGTTTCGGCGATCGCGGGGAGCGTGCGTGCTCGTCTCGTCGGTGCGAGCGGATCGTGCATCGGCACCGTGCCGCAGCACGCACAGCGCGCTGCGCTCACGTCGGCGTACCGTTCTGGCGTCGCAACCCACATCTACTATTGCCAATCGTAGGCACGCGAGATAGAAGATCTTGTGCGGTCCTTCGACGATGCGGCGCGCGTCCTCGGTGACCTCGAGCAGAAGGTCATGGAGGTGGTGTGGGACGAGCCCGCAGCGCTCTCTGTACGCGAGGTGCAACGCCGCGTTGGTGGCAAGCTCGCGTACACCACGGTGATGACCACGCTCGATCGGCTCTACAAGAAGGAGCTGCTCGCGCGCGTCAAGGTCGGTAACGCGTTCGAGTACCGGCCTGCGATCGATCGCGAGGAGTACCAGCGTCGCGTGGTCGAGGCCGCGCTCGCACCGCTCCTCGAGTCTGGATCTCGCGCGGTCCTCGCCGCGTTCGTCGATGTTGCCGCTGACGTGAGCGAAGACAACCTCGCGCACCTGACGCGGTTGATCGCCGAGCGAAGGAAGCGCACGTGAGCGCGGGGAGCCTGCTCGGCTTCGCCGTCGTGTTCGTGCTCGTGTGTGGGGCGACGTCAGCGGCATGGGCGCTGGTGCTGCCGCGGGTGGTGGCTGCCCGTGCGGCCGTGGAGCGGCGAGCGGCGTGGGCAGCGGCCGCGGTGCCCGTCGTCTTCGGAGTCGCGATCGTGGGCATCCTCGTCGCCGAGTCGCTGCTCGGCATCGACCACTGCGTCCAGCACGATCACCACGCGCACCTCTGCGTCGAGCATGGAGCGGCGTGGTTGTCCTATCCGTACGCCGTCGTGCTCGTTGCTGCGAGCGCGACACTCGTCGCCGTTCGCGCGAGCGTCCTGATCGGCAGCCTCGTCCGCGCGCGAGTCATGGCCTCGAGGTTGCGCCGCGTCGGTGCCGTCACGCGGCAGATGGTCCTCGTCGAGAGCGATCGGGTGTTCTGCTTCGTCGCGGGGATCGTGAACCCCACGATCTTTGTCTCGACCGCCACGCGCGCCTCGCTATCCACCACGGAGTGGAATGCAATGCTCGCGCACGAGACCAGCCACATCGCGAACCGTGATCTCCTCGCGCGCTTCTGCCTCGAGCTGCTGCTCTTGTTCTCGGCGCCGATGGTCGGGCTTTCCATCCGCGAACGATGGGAGTCCGCGACCGAGCGGCTGCGCGATGCCGACGCGGGCGCGAAGGTCGGGTTCGATGCGGTCGCGAGCGCGCTCGTGCGGATGGCCAGCAGCGTCGTTCGCGCACCCCGCGCAGTCGCCGCGTTCCTCCCATCCGGCGATGCGATCCTCTCGCTCCGCGTCGAAGCGCTGCTCGACAAGACCCCGACCGGCGAGGCCGAGGCGACCCGCCTTTCGAGAGCCGTTCTCGTCGCCACGGCCGCGTCGATCGTCGCGGTGCTCGCGTTCGCGGAACCGATCCACCACGCCTTGGAGACGCTGCTCGGGTAATCCCCGTCGCGCTGGAGGACTCACACGTGCGCTCGCTTCTACTATTGATGATAGTTTTTTCGTCGGAATGGGCCGGTGCGGACACGCCTGGTTCGCCCGATCCGATCCTCGCGCAGGTCCCTGCATTGGACGAAGGGCAGCTCCTCGCGCGCATCGACCAGGATCCGCGCATCGCTCGCATCGAGGCCGACACGGACAGCGCACGCGTCGACGTCGCGGCAGCCCGGGTTCGCCCCGATCCGTCCCTCTCGTTCGAGCGCGAAGAGGTGTTTTCCGGTGGTGGGCTCGCGACGAACTATGTCCGTCTCTCGATCCCACTCGAGATCTCGGGCCAGCGCGGCGCGCGTGTCGAGGCGGCGTCGGCGGAAGTTCGCGCGGTGATCGCGGCGTCCGAGGGCGCGCGGTTCGCGATCATGACCGAAGCGCTGCTCGCATTCCGAGGTGCGGCCTACGAGCGTGCACGCGTGGAGCTCTTGCGCGCGGAACGAGCAGCGCTCGTCAGTGCCGTCGAGGTCGTGCGCAAGCGGACCAACGCGGGGGCGGCATCGGGGTATGACGTCCAGCGCATCGAGATCGAGCTCGCCGCGTACGACGATCAGATCGCCGCGGCGCTGACGGATCTATCGACGGCGCGTGTGGAGCTCGGTGTGCTGGTCGGTGAGCCCGCCGTCGACGCCACGTCGTCGCTCGACATTCCCGCCGATCCGCCCACCCTCGACACGTTGCTCGCCGACGTCGTGGCAAAGCATCCCCACTATCGCGCGGCCTCGGAGCGCCTCGGTGGCGCAGCCAGCCTATCGAAGGCAGCGAACCGGTCGTGGATCCCCGATCTGGCATTGACGGGAGGCTTCGTGACGGAAGAGATCGATCCCGCAACCTCCGCACGCGGCTACACGGCCGGCCTCGCGCTGACCATCCCCGTCTTCGATCGCGGACAAGAGGACCGTGCGAAGGCGACCGCGCAGAAGCGCGCGGCGGCCGCGGAGCGCGCACATGCTGCTCGCTCCGTTCCTGCGGCGGTTCGCGCGCGACATCAGGTGCTCGTGCAGACCATCGCTCGTTCGCGTGCCGTGCAGAAAGATCAACTCGCGAGGCTCGCGCAGCTCCTGCGATCGGCGGAGACCGCCTATCGCGAAGGCAGCGGAAACATCGTCGAGCTTCTCGATGCGTACTCGACCGCGCGGCACGCCCGCCTGCGGGACCTCGAGCTGCGTCGGGATGCGCGACTTGCAGAGGTCGAGCTGTGGCAAGCGCTCGGGAGGCGTCCATGAAGGCAATCACGTTCCTCGTGCTGGTGTTCCTCGCCGCATGCGGTCACTCGCACGACGAGAAGGGAGACCACGGGCACGATCACGGCGCAGAAGCCGAGCTGCCGGGGCAATCGGTGACGATCTGGGCAAACCGCACCGAGCTGTTCATGGAATACCCGCCCCTGGTCGTCGGAAAGGAGACGCGGTTCGCGGCTCACGTCACCGAGATGCCGAGCTTCAAGGCAGTGACCGCCGGGTCCGCGACCGTCACGGTGAAGATCGGCGCCGATGCATCGCTCGTTGGACGCGTGGACGCCCCCGCGAATCCGGGCATCTTTCGCCCCACGGTCACGCCGACGAAGCCGGGCGCGTGCGAGCTGCTGGTCAGCGTCACGAGCCCGCAGGTAACGGAGCAGTTCTCCGCGGGTCCGTGTCAGGTGTTCGCGAACGAGGCCGAGGCGCGCAAGGCGCTCGGCGAGGAAGAGGAGACACCCGGGCGGATCTCGTACCTGAAGGAACAACAGTGGAAGACCGACTTCGTGCTGGCCGTTGTCGGCAAGCGCGACCTGCAAGCCGGCGTGCGTGCGAACGGCGAGATCCGGCCGGTCGCAGGTCGCGAAGCGCGCGTGGCCGCCCCGATCTCCGGCCGTGTCGAGCTCGCGTCGCCGGCTCCGCTCCTCGGTACCGTCGTCCAAGCGGGGACGGTGCTCGCGACGATCACACCGCGCGCGACGAGCGGTGATCGCTCGACGCTCGCATCGGACGTGACTGCACTGCAGGCGGAGGTGCAGGCGGCGCGGGCGGAGCTCGCGCGCGCGGAGCGGCTCGTTGCCGTTCAAGCGGCGCCGGCGAAGACCGTCGAAGAAGCGCGCACGCGCGTGCAGGTCGCGGAAGCGCGCCTGTCGGGCGCGAGCGGACGGCTGTCGCAGTTCGATGCGAGCGCGTCGGGAGGAGCGGGTGGGGGGCGCCGGTTCCAGCTCCGCGCTCCGATGGATGGCGTGCTCGTCGCGATCGAGGTCGCGACAGGCGAAAACGTCGAGGAGGGCAAGCTGCTGTTCGGCGTGATCGATCTCGATCGCGTGTGGCTCGTCGCGCAGGTGTTCGAACCCGACGTGCCACGCATCGAGAACGCGCGGCTGGCGTGGTTCACGATCGAAGGCTACAGCGCACCGTTCCTCGTCGACGAATCGAACGGCAAGCTCGTCACGATCGGCCGCGTGATCGATCCGAAGACGCGCACCGTCCCGGTGATCTTCGAGGTCACGAACGCCGATGGCCGACTGCGCATCGGCAACTTCACCAAGGTCGTCATCGCGACCGGCGCTCCGCGCAACACGCTCGCGATCCCGGAGTCCGCGCTCGTCGACGATGCGGGCAAGACCGTCGCCTACGTGATGGTCGAGGGCGAGGCCTTCGAGCGGCGCCCGCTGCGTCTCGGCATCCGATCGAATGGCTGGGTGGAGGTGCTCGAGGGTGTCGTCGACGGCGAGCGCGTCGTCAGCACCGGCGCGTACGAGGTCCGGCTCAGCGCTGCTTCCGGTTCGGCCCCCGCACACGGGCACGCCCACTAACAAGGATCCCTTCCGTTGACGACACGAGGAGCATCAGTGAGCTCGATGGACAACGTCATCCGTTGGTCGATCCGCAACCGCGTGATCGTGGTGCTCGCATCGCTCGGCGTCCTGGCGTACGGCGTCGTGACGATCCTGCGCATGCCGGTCGACGTGTTCCCCGATCTCACCGCGCCGTCCGTCACGATCGTGACCGAGACGCACGGGCTCGCGCCCCAGGAGGTCGAGACGCTCGTCACGTTTCCGATCGAGACCGCCGTGAATGGAGCGACGGGCGTGCGTCGCGTTCGCTCGGCGTCGAGCATCGGCATCTCGATCGTGTGGGTCGAGTTCGACTGGGGCACGGACAAGTACATCGCGCGGCAAGTCGTCAACGAGAAGCTTCAGACGGCGACCAGCGAGCTGCCGTCCGATGTCGGGCGCCCGACGCTCGCGCCGATCTCGTCGATCATGGGCGAGATCCTGTTCATCGCCGTGAAGAGCGAGACGTACGAGCCGATGGCGGTGCGCGAGGCCGCGGACTTCACGGTACGACGTCGCCTCCTCGCGATCCCC
Source organism: Kofleriaceae bacterium (assembly GCA_046160585.1). Lineage (GTDB taxonomy): Bacteria > Myxococcota_A > Polyangia > Haliangiales > Haliangiaceae > JABFXX01. Next base: position 55,828 of record JBJXGN010000326.1, on the reverse strand, counting down.
GGCGTCGCGCAGGTCATCCCGATCGGCGGTGAGGTCCGACAGTACCAAGTCAAAGTGGATCCCGATCGTCTGCGCGCGTTCGACGTCACGCTCGAACAAGTCGCTGGAGCGCTCCGCGAGTCGAACAGCAACTCCACCGGCGGCTTCTTCGAGCGCGGCGGTCAGGAATGGCTGATCCGCGGTGTCGGTCGCATCACGAGCACCTCGGATGTCGAGCGGGCGGTCGTGACGGTGCGAGATGGCGTGCCGATCCTCGTCGGGCAGGTCGCGGAGGTCACGATCGGCGCGGCGATCAAACGCGGCGAAGGCTCGTCGGACGCGAAGCGAGCGGTCATCCTCGGGATCCAGAAGCAACCGGGCGCGAACACGCTCGAGCTCACCGCCCGTATCGATCGCGAGCTGATCGCGATCGGCGAGTCGCTGCCGAAGGGCATGGTGATCGAGCGAGACAAGGCACGGCAGTCGGACTTCATCGAGACCGCCGTCGGCAACGTGACCATCGCGCTGCGCGATGGAGCGATCCTGGTTGCGGTCATCCTGTTCCTGTTCCTGTTTAACGTGCGCGCGACCCTGATCTCGCTCGCCTCCCTTCCGCTGTCACTTGTCGTCGCGCTGATCGCGATGGACGCGATCGGCGTGACCGTCAATACGATGACGCTCGGTGGCCTGACGATCGCGATCGGAGCGCTCGTCGACGACGCGATCATCGACGTGGAGAACGTCTATCGACGCCTCCGCGAGAATGCTGTGTTGCCCGAAAAGTCGCGCCGGCCACCCGACGAGGTGATCTTCGATGCGTCGCGCGAGGTGCGCGGCTCGATCGTGTTCGCGACGTTGATCGTGATGCTCGTGTTCATCCCGCTGTTCTTTCTCGGCGGTGTCGAGGGGCGCCTGCTGTGGCCGCTGGGCTTCGCATATCTCGTCGCGATCTTCGCATCACTCGTCGTCGCGCTCACCCTGACACCCGCGCTGTGCGCCGTGATCCTCCCGCGATCGGAGCGGCTCGGCCACGGCGATTCGTTGCTCGTACGCAGCCTCAAGCGCGCGTACCGCCCACTGCTCGATCGCGCCGTGCGACGACCCATCGTCGTGATCACCGGCGTGCTCGTCGGGCTCGCGATCGCGCTCGCGATCTCGCCGTTCCTCGGTCGCACGTTCCTTCCCGAGTTCAACGAGGGTGCCCTCACGGTTGGCGCCGTGACCGTGCCCGGTACGTCCCTCGAGGAGTCCGACAAGCTCGGGCGACGCGTCGAGGAGATCCTGCTCTCGTTTCCCGAAGTGGTCTCCACCTCGCGACGCACCGGCCGCGCCGAGCTCGACGAGCACGCGCAGGACGTCTACGCCGGAGAGATCGACGTGCGACTGCGTCCCTCGAAGCGCTCCAAGGACGAGTTCCTGACCGAGCTGCGCGAGAAGCTCACCGCGGTACCGGGTGTCGTATCGACCATCGGCGGTCCGATCGCGCACCGCATCGATCACATGTTGTCGGGTACGCGCGCGAGCATCGCGATCAAGCTGTTCGGCGATGATCTCGCGACGCTGCGAACCACAGCCCAACAGATCGAAGCGTCGATGAAGAACGTCGACGGTGTGGTCGACCTCCAGATCGAGCAGCAGGTCGACATCCCTCAGCTATCGATCGTGTTCGATCGCGATGCGATCTCTCGCTACGGTGTCCGCACCGGACAGCTCGCCGAGACCATCGAGACCGCGTACGCCGGGACCAAGGTCACGCGCGTGCTGGAGAACCAGCGCTCATACGATCTCGTCGTGCGCTATCGCGACGACCAGCGCGTGAACGTCGATGCGATCCGCGACACCGTCGTGGACACCCCGTCCGGAGCCCGCGTTCCGCTGAAGATGCTCGCGACGATTCGCGACGACATCGGACCCAACCTGATCATGCGCGAGAACGTGCAGCGCCGCATCGTCGTGTCCGCGAACACGAGCGGCCGCGATCTGCGTGGCATCATCGACGACATCCGCGCGGGCATCGAGCGCGATGTGAAGCTGCCGGAGGGCTATTACGTCGAGTACGGCGGGCAGTTCGAGAGCGAACAAGCCGCGAGCCGAACGATCCTCCTGCTCGGCCTTGCCGTGATCGCGGGCATCTTCGTCGTGTTGTTCCTCGCGTTCGGGTCGCTTCGAAATGCCGTGCTGATCATGGTCAACCTCCCGCTCGCGCTGATCGGCGGTGTCCTCGCCGTGTTCGTGAGTGGTGGCGTTCTCAGCGTCGCTTCGCTCGTCGGCTTCGTGACGCTGTTTGGGATCGCGACGCGTAACGGCATCATGATGGTCTCGCACTACGAGCACCTTCAGACCGTCGAGGGCGCGAGCTTCGAAGAGTCCGTGTCGCGCGGTTCGATGGAGCGTCTCTCGCCGGTGCTGATGACCGCCCTGTGCGCCGGACTCGCGCTCGTCCCTCTCGTGCTCGCGGGTGCCGAGCCGGGGAACGAGCTGCAGGCGCCGATGGGGATCGTGATCCTCGGCGGCCTGCTCTCCGCGACCGCGCTCAACATGATCGTGGTCCCTGCGCTGTATGCGCGTTTCGGCCGCGCGCGTCGCGCTATTTCGGGCAGCGATAGCGCGCCATGAGGCTCGGTGCGCCGCCGGTATCGGACATGCGGTAGACGATGTCGCCGCGCGCGGCGATGACCTCGGGGAAACCGACGCCGATCGGCGCGAGCGGGACGACTTTCGCAGTCGCGGGATCTGCCCAGCCCTCGACGACGACGACCTGGTCCGTGCCGAACAGATTCGCACCGACGAGCAGGCGATCGTCGTCGGAGAACGCGCAGTCGGCGAGCGTTCCGGACTTGCCGATCTTCACCGACTTGCCGTGGATCACGCGCAGCTTGCCGTCGTGCTGCTCGAGGCAATAGACGTGGCCGTCGGCGCGCGATGCGACGAAGCCGACACATGCGTTCGCGCCGGCGGGCGGCTGGTTCGCGAGGCAGAGGCCCTCGTAGTCACGGCCGCAGTTGCCGACCTTCGCGCCACACACCATGCCGGTGCCCTCGGGCGGGCTGAGCTTCGACGTCTTGTCCGGCAGGTCGACGGGCCCGAGTGCGTAGGCGTCCTGCGCGAGCTCGAAGCCCTTGCCGCTGCGTTTCCACACGCGGATCCACCCCGACGACGTCACGCCGTAGAGGAGGCCGTCTTTGGCCGCGATGCCCTCGGTGTCCGCGCCCGCCGCGCCGAGCGGCAGCTTGCCCTCCTCACGTGTCACGCCGGTCTCTGGATCGATCACGGCGTACGCACCGTCGTTGCCGCTGTCGCTGACGACCACCAGGGCCAGCGCGCTGTCGATCTCGAGCCAGCCGGCTCCCGATGCTTCGGGCACCGGTGTCGACTCGGCGAACGATAACTTCTCGCATTCGGTGGCCATCGCGACGGCGGCCTTCGCCGATGCCGGCGTCGGCGAGGGTGTGGCGGCGCCCGACCCCGCAGGCGCGGAGGTCACGGACGGCGATGCCGGCTCGCTCTTTCCGCACGCGACCAGCGCGAGGATCAGTGGGAAGCAGCGCACCTTCGGGCTATAGCATCTCGCGTCGATCGATGTCGGAGCGCCGCTACCTCGTGAAGGAGATGTTCGGACCCACGCTGCAAGGCGAGGGTGCGCACGCGGGCTGCGCCGTGGTGTTCTTGCGCTTCGCCGCATGCAACCTCGACTGCACCGGCTGCGATACGGACTTCTCGCCTGACGGCGCCGTGCGCATGAACGCGAGCGAGATCGTCGCGCGGCTTCGCGAGCTGGACACGGGTGGCGCGGCGCGTGTTGTCGTCACGGGCGGCGAGCCCACGTTGCAGTGGGACGCCGAGCTCTCCGCGGAGATCCGCGGTGCGGGCTTTCGCGTGCACATGGAGTCGAACGGAACGCGTCCGCTCGACGGGCCTGTCGACTGGCTCACGATCTCGCCGAAGCCGCGGCACCATCCCGCGAGCATCGTCCTCGTCGACAACCTGCCGCTCCACGAGCTCAAGGTCGTCGTCGACGACGCGACGGACGAGGCCATCCTCGATGGCCACATGGCGCGCTATCGCTGCGAGCACTATTTCGTCCAGCCGTGGATGGACGAGCGCTACGAGCAGCATCTGCAGAAAGCGATCGCGCTGATCCATGCCCGGCCACGATGGCGTCTGTCACTCCAGACGCACAAGTGGATCGGCGTGCCCTGAATCCGGCGACGACGAGCGGGCGACGAGCAACGACGAGCAACGAACGCCGCTCGTCACGTTCAAGCGTGCGCGTAGTGCGTCGCGGCGGGGCGCACGACCGGCGCGCGGCGCCCACTCGGTGCCTGTGGCAGCCCCAGTTCGGCGGGGGCGCCACTTCCACCGCCGCGACGGCGGGTCAGCGAGAGGAGTACTACGAGGTCCAGATCGAGCTTCGTCGGCATCGTGCTCCCTCTAGAGCACGGGGCGTTCCACACCGTGGCACGAGAGAACACACGCAGTTACGCCCTTCGACGCACCGCACGAACGACAACCCGAGATGACGAATCGCCAATCGCAGGCAGCGTTTCGCCGGCCAACACCTGCCAACGAGCACCCAGGGGTAGGCGAGGCAGCGAATCTTGCTGCGACAGTTTCGGGGGAGCCCCCTCTAAGGAGCCATGCCCATAGGAATGATGAAAACCTCGGTAGTGGCTCTCTTCGTCTCGGCATGTGGCGCGGTCGGCGAGATGCCCCGCGACGACGCGCCTTTGATGGACGATGCAGCCGTCCCGATGGAGGATGCAGCCGCCGACGCGGATGCGGCACCACCCGCGCCAGAGCCGGTCGAAGTGTCGGTGTCGGGGATGAACGGTTCGAATCATTCGTGTGCGCGGATCAGCAATGGTCGCGTGTTCTGCTGGGGCGCGAACACGATCGGTCAAACCGGCTTCGCGCCTGCCCCACTCGACAGCGTCGGACCGGGTGAGGTCATGCTGCCCGCCGGCACGCAGCCGGCGGGACTGGTCGTCGCGAAGAGCGTACAGAGCGATTTGATCGCGTTCAGCTGCGTCCTGGGCGCCGACGGCAAGGCGCACTGCTGGGGTTCGAACTCGGCGGGCGAGCTCGGGCGTGGCACGTTCGACTCGCTCGCTCATCCGCAACCGCTCGCGGTCGTCGATTCCGTCGGCGATGCGTTGACCGGCATCACCGGCGTCGCTCTCGGCGGTCGCTACGGGTGCGCACTCGTCGGCACGCAGGTCCGCTGCTGGGGCACCGACATCGGGTGCGCCGCCACCGGCAACGCCGATGCGGAGGGCCAATGCCTGACGACCTCGGGTTCGATCCTCACACGGCCAGTCGCGGTAGCGAACGTGCCCGCGTCGTCGGAGATCGCCACCGGTGCGGCCACCACGTGCGCGGTGGCCGTGACCGGCGACGGTGTCACGTGTTGGGGCAACAACAAGTACGCGGCCTCCGGCAATCCAGCCGTCACGACCCAGCAGGATTTCCCGCCGACCAGCGTGGCGCTCACCGGCGTCACCCAGATCTCGCAGATCGTGCTCGGCAGCGCGCACGCGTGCGTAGTCGCGGCGGGACGCGTTCATTGCTGGGGACAGAACAACGCGGGCCAGATCGGTACCACCGGTATCAACGGTAACGTCGCGGCGCCGTTCGAGCTCACGGCGCTCGCTGGTCATACACACCTGACGGCGGGCGGCTTCAACGTGTGCGCGTACACGCCGAGTGATCCTAGCGGCGCGCTCGTCTGCCTCGGCGCCAACACCAATGGGCAGCTCGGCACCGGCGCTGCGGATTTCGACGACCACCCGATGCCGGCGAGCGTGACGAACCTGACCGACATCGCGAGCGCGTCGATCGGCGGCAGCCACGCCTGCGCGGTCGCACGCCTGCGAACGGATCCGGCTGGCGCACCACGCCGCGTGTTCTGTTGGGGCAAGAACACCGCGGGTCAGGTCACGCAGCCACCGTCGCCGAACGTGCTCGCGCCGGTGGAGATCGCGCTTCCGCTCTAAGACCGAGAGGTTTTGTCGCCGAACATCGTCCACCGCGATCAACGAACATCGTCCACCGCGATCGAACCTGAAACCCCGGACGAACAGCCGCAGCGGCCGCGACGGCTACTGCGACGGCATCATCAGCTGCGCGTCCGTCGGCATCTCGCAGGCGATCCACTCGCCGAGCTGCGTTCGCTCGGCGAACGTCGGCTTCGGTTCGCCGGCGGGCGGCATCGTATCGTTGACGATGCCGGTGGGGCCGGCGGCCGTCGTGAAGTCGATGTGCTGCCACACCGCGCGGATCCCGAAGACCGTGTTGAAGTCGTGGAACGACGGCGCGCCCTGGCGGTCTTTCCCACGCAGGCTGCTGTCGTGACACTCGGTGCAGTAGCTCTCCATGAACGGCTTGCCGAAGTTCTCGTAGGACAGCGTCTGCGTCGGCGGGCATTCCGACTCCGTCGGCGGACCGAACAACGGCTCCTCGTCGCACGCGGCGAGGAGCGCGACCATGGCGAGCGCGATCCTCGTCATTCCCACTCCCACACCATGTCGCCGTAGATCTCGACCTTGACGTCGACATCCATCGCGACCTGCCCGTCGTTGCGAACGAGCAAGTACCACCGCGCTTGCGCCGTCGGCTTGAACAGATAGTCGACGTCTTGCTTGTCGAACTCCTCGTACACGATCTGCGTGCTGCCACCCGCGTGCCCGTGGATGTTGAACGACATCGTCGGGAACTGGCCGTTCAGCAAGATCCGCGCGGCGTCGCCCGGGCCCGAGGTCATGATGCCCTCGACGAGCTCGCCCGGTTGCAGCGCGCGGGTCTCCATGACGACCTCGCGCGGCGCCGCGTCGACGGTGGGATTCGCATCGACGACGCCGGTGCCTCCATCGTCACCGCACGCGAACATCACGAACGGTACAAGTACGAGCACCGCGCGGATCATGGTGCCTCTGCGAGAGAAGCTACCAATCCCGATGGTGACCAAGAACTTCTTCGAGAACATGAAAATGCCTCCGATGGACCACGAGCGGTCCATCACCGGTGGTTGCCGGAGATAAGAGAGAGAACGAAACGCGGATCTGTGATCGAACGCGTGTTCTCTAGAACGGTGGTGTCACGGGCTCGTCGACGAACTGCGTGGGCTCGATCGAGATCGTGTATTCGATCTCCTGCTCGACCATCTCCGCGATGGTCTCGAGCACGTCCGGAACCACCACGGCCTGGAGCGCCGGGGCGACCTTGACCGCATCGCCGGCGCAGCGGCGAATCTGATCATCCGGGCGCGGCTTGTCGTGATCGTGGCACCGGCAGGTCTTGGGATTCGGGCAGCAACACTTGCTCTCGCCGAACAATCCAGCCGCCGCGAACGCCGTGACCGCATTGCCGAGCAACGCGAACACCGCGACGACCGGGAGCAGCCAGCGCAACAACACCTGCAGCGACTAGAGCGCGGCACGCGAAGGGTGTCAATCGCGTGGTCGTCGGACGCCCGCGGGCAGGCGCTGACAACCTGATGCGCCAGGCTACTCGCCGCCGGCGCAGGGATCCGCGGACTTCGACGGCTTCCTCTGCGCGCCACGCTTCGTGGGCGTGGGGGCGGGTGCGGAGGCGGGTGCGGGTGCGGGTGGCGCGATTGCCCCAGCGGGTTCGGCGGGTGCCGCGACCTCGGCCGGCGCTGCGGGTGTTGCCTCGGCGGCGGGTGTGGCCTCGCCGGCGGGCTCCGTGGCCGTCGCAGGCTCGGGCGCGGTGACGGCGGGAGTCGTGGCCGGCTTGGCAGCACCACCACACGCGAACAGGGCGAACGAGAGTGCGAGGGCGAGTCTCATCGGTTGCCATGTTACCACTGTTGGCGATGCGCCTCGCCACGGTCGTGCTCCTCGTCGTCGCGTTGTTCACTGCAAGCGCCGCCGCGCAGGTCGCGCCGAAACCGCCGAGCCTGAAGGTTCAGCAGGAGATCTCGACGCTCGAGAAGGAGCTGCTCGACCTCACGATGAAGCAGGCGCCGTTCAAGGCGGTGAAGGTCGCGAAGAAGCTCTACGACCTGCGCATGAAGGAGCTCGGTGCCGACGCGCCGCAGACCCGCAACACGATGTTCCAGTACGCGGGGCTCCTCGTCCAGACGGGCGACTACAACACCGGGTACGCCGTGTACAAGGCGAACCTCGTCGCACTCGAAAAGAAGCACGGCCCGGAGTCCACGGAGGTCCAGCAAGCGCTGATGATGCTGATCGGTCCGTTGTGGGCGCAGAACCGGCTCGACGAGCTCGATCCGATCTACCAGCGGCAGCTCGCACTCTCGAAGAAGCTCGACGGCGACCAGTCGCGCGAATACGCATCGGCGCTCACGCAGTACGGCTCGCTCCTCAACGCGCGCAACGAATACACGGCTGCGATCCGCCTGTACGAGCAGGCGCTGAAGATCACCGAGGCGACCGCGAAGGACGACATGTCCCTCATCGGCGCGCTGCAGATCGTCGCGAGCACGTACTGGCAGATGGGACAGAAGCCAAAGGCCATCGCACTGTTCGATCGCATCGTGAAGCTCGCGAACGGGATGGCCGCGACGAACCTCCAGTACGCGGCGGCGATGCTGTGGAGTGTGGCATCGCAGTACAGCTACGGCGGGCGCCCAGATCTCGCGGCGCCGCTGCAGAAGCAAGTGAACGACATGTACATGAAGGAGATCGCCCGCATGGAGAAGGCGACCCCGGATGATCCGATGTTGCCGGGGCTCGTCAGCCAGCTCGGCTTCTCGTATCGCAACGCGCAGGACCTCGCGAACGCCGAGAAGTGGCTGGAGAAGGCGATCGCGATGCAGAAGAAGAAGGGCAGCTTCTCGGGGCTCGGAGGGTCGCTCGCCGAGATCAAACGCGCGCAGGGCAAGCTGCCCGAAGCGCTGAAGCTTTACGAGGATGCGGGCAAGGAGCTGGCAGCCCTCGCACCACAGTCGGCGAACGCGTACGACAGCACGATCGCCGAGGTGCTGCGCGAGATGGGCGAATTCAAGCGCGCCGAGGCGATCCTGGTGAAGGCGCTGCCGGTCACGGAGAAGCAGTACGGCAAGAACCACCCGATGTACGGCTATGGCCAGCTCGCGCTCGCGAAGATCTACATGGGCGCGAAGCAGATCGCGAAGGCCGAGCACGCGCTCACGACTGCGCTCGACCTCGCCGAGCGCGATCTCGCGAACGTGTTAAAGACCGGCACCGAGGCCGACCACGCCGTGTACTTCGGGCGCAACTCGTATCAGCTCGACACAGCGATGAACTACGTCTTGCTCTACGCACCGAAGAACCCGTCGGCGGCGCGGCTCGGGCTCACGACGCTCCTTCGCCGCAAGGGGCGAACCCTCGACGCCGCGGCTGCCAGCATGTCCACCATTCGCGCGAAGCTCTCGCCCGAGGACAAGAAGCTCCTCGACGAGCTCGCGAACGCGCGGGCGCAGCTCGCGAAGCTCACCGTCGCGGGTCCGACGGCGACGGGCCCCGAGAGCTACGCGAAGGAGATCGCGGCGCTCGAGGATCAGGTGCAGAAGCTCGAGCTCGCCGTCGGCAAGAAGAGCGCGGCGTATCGTGCGGCGACACAGTCGATCACGCTCGCGGCAGTGCAGAAGGAGATCCCCGCGAAGGCGAAGCTCGTCGAGATCGTGAACTACCAGCCCTACGATCCGAACTCGCCGTATGCGGTGAATCCGGTGATGAAGCCGCGGCGCTTCGCGGCGTTCGTCGTCGGCGCGAAGGGTGAGCCTGCGCTGATCGAGCTCGGCGAGGCAAGGCCGATCGAGGACGCGATCGAGAAGTTTCGCAAGGCGCTCGCGGATCCCAACAACAAGCAGGTCACCGTGCTCGGCCGGGCGCTGTTCGATCTGACGATGGCGAAGATCGCCCCCGCGCTCGGCGGGTCGACGGAGATCCTGATCGCTCCCGACGGCGCGCTCAACGTCGTGCCGTTCAGCGCGCTCGTCGACGCGAACAGCAAGTTCCTCCTCGAGACGTACAACTTCACGTACCTGACGTCGGGTCGCGATCTCACGCGCCTCGCGGTCCGCACGAAGTCGCAGGGCGGCGGCGTGATGTTCGCCGACCCGTCGTTCGATGCGACGCAGAAGGCGCAGAAGCCCGACGGTGCGGACGGCGCGCGACCGACGCGCGGGCGCCGCTCGTCGGATCTCGCGTCGCTGATGTGGCCGCCGCTGCCGGGCACCGCGAAGGAAGCCGACGAGGTCGAGAAGAAGATGAAGCTCGTGGTCTACCGCAAAGATCAGGCGACCGAGACCACGCTCAAGAAGGTGCGTGGTCCGCGCGTGTTGCACCTCGCGACGCACGGCTTCTTCCTGCCCGACGAGCCGCCGCCCGTCGTGAAGGAGGGCGAGTCGCGCGCAATGCCCGCGCAGGGACCCGTGCCGTCACAGGAGAACCCGCTGCTGCGTTCGGGCCTCGCGTTCGCCGGCGCGAACAAGCTCGAGTCCGGTGCCGACGACGGCATCCTCACGGCGATGGAGGCGACCGGTCTCGATCTGTGGGGCACCAAGCTCGTCGTGCTCTCTGCGTGCGAGACCGGCGTCGGCAAGGTGACGAACGGTGATGGCGTGTACGGCCTGCGTCGCGCGCTCGTGATCGCGGGAGCCGAGAGTCTCGTGATGTCGCTGTGGCAGGTCGACGACGAGGCGACCAAGGAGCTGATGGTCGGCTACTACACGAAGCTCGGGGCGAACAAGGGACGCAGCTCGGCGCTGCGCGAGACGCAGCTCGAGATCGCGGGCCGCAAGGGCTTCGCGCATCCGTTCTACTGGGCGAGCTTCGTGCCCGCCGGTGTGAACGAGCCGCTCGGGAATTGATTCGCCGCGGGTCGCGAAGTCCGCAGAACCAGCCGCCGAAATTCCGCGTCACATCGGCGAGGAGCGTGGCCTACCCTACATGCCACCAGGATCCGGCGGACTTCTTCCCGACGACGACGGGAGCATGATGGGACCGCTCGGTCCCAGCCAGCCGTGGGAGCCGAGCCTTCCCGAGCCGATCCCCCGGGTCGCTCCGAGTCAGGGTGCGGTCTCGGGATCGGTGGAGCCTTCGTTCTGGGACAGCCTCGTAGGCGACGCACCGCTCATGGCCAACATCGAGGCGGGCGCGGGCGCGATCGCCGGCCTGATCCCGGGAGTCTCCACGGTCGCCTCGGTGGGAAACGCGCTGTATCACGGTGGCTCTGCGATCTACGACGGCGTGATGGGAGATCGCGATGGCGCGATCGCTCATGGTGCGCAGGCGTTGGTGAATGGCGTCGGCGCGTTTCTGCCCGATGGTGTGGGTCAGGCTGATGCGGCGCTCACCGGAAACATGGTTGCGGTTCGTCAGGCCGCCGAGTACGTTGGCGCCGACCCGTCGCAGATTCCTGCCAGCTTCGCCGATATGGCGTCGTTCGCCGCCGTCGCCGGAACGAACGCGATCTTCGGTCCTGACGACTCCAACTGGATCGCTCCCGGCGACGCGCCGACGGGAACCCGCGGTGGAGAGATCGCGGCCGGCGCCCACGGGTTGTCGTACGGGATCGCCGGCTTGCTCGATCAGTTCGGCATCGCGAGTGCGATCCACGAGGACGGCATCGGCGGCGTGACCGAGGGGATCAACAACTTCGTGGCGCCCGCGGTGCTCGACGTCGCCGAGCTCTTCGGCGCCGATCTCGCCGGCCCGACGAGCGGTGTTCGCAAGGACGGACAGGGCAACTACGCTCAGCGCCTCGGCGACGAGCTTCACAAGGACATCTACGGCCCCAAGCCGTTCGGGCCACCCATCGACGTTCCCGTCGGACCCGACACACTCCCCGTTCTTCCCGACGAGTTTCGGTACTAGCCCATGTTGCTCGCCTCGCTCTATCTCCCGGCTGACGCGCACTTCGAAGCAACGTCGGATGGCTTCGCGTTCGTGTTCGCCGACCCGACGACGCGCATCCAGGTCTACGAGCGGCTCGTACCGCTGCGAGGTGCCCGTGAGATCTTCGACGCCGCGCTCGGCGCACCGACGACGATTCCGTATCGTGAATGCCTCACCCGCGCGGGCGAACACGCCGCGCTGCTCGGTGTCGCGACCACCGCCCGGCACGGGCTGCTCGGCGTCGCATACGGTGACGACTCGTACCGCCTCGTCGTGGGCCACACGACCGACGTCACGCGCGCAGGAGACATCGCCGCGTGTGTACGGCGACTGACGCTCGAGCTGCCGATGGGCCTCGGCGACGATCGCCGCCGTCGCTATCGCTACTCGCCGCCCGCGGGGTGGCGCTCGCTCACACGTCACGGCCTCATCACGGAGTGGTTCGCGCCGAAGTTCCCGTCGAACCCGACGATGATCACGGTGTTTCCGTCGAGCCCGCTGCGCGAGCTGCCATCGCGCGCGTTCGATCGCAACATCCACGAGATGCGCTGGGGGGGCTTCTCCGAGCGCTCGAGCGCCGGGCCGTTGGCGCTCGCCATGCCACAGCTGCAGGCCGAGGAGATGCACTTCGTCGGGACATGGCGCGATGGTGCGCCCGCATACGTCGACCTCGTGGTGCTGTTCGACACCGCGCGCACGTACATCGTGCGCCTCGATCACGACGGCACGCATACCGACGAGTACCGCGCGGTGTTGTACGACCTGGCGCGTAGCGTACAGCCGATTGGCCGCACGGCGACGCAGGCATCAGCGGGAGCAGCGGCGGCGCGGGCACTCCTTCACGTGGCGGACTGATGCGGGTCGCGTTGTCCGTTCCATCGCCGGCGCGCCTGACGACTGGGCCGCTGCTCGTCTCGTCAACCGACGACGACATGCTGCTCGACACCCTCGCGAAGCGGGACGCCGAGGATCCCGTTCTCGGGCCCCGTAGCAACGCGCGTACGCACGACGGGTGGCCGTTCACGATGGTGCGCGCATGCACCGCGACCGGTGAGCGAGTCGCTGCGATGTATCGCTTCGGCGCGTGGCGCGGCTACGTGCTCGTCGAGCTCGACGGTGCGTCGAACGACGCATCGATGGGCGTATCGAACGGCGAAGCGAACGGCGCATCGAACGGCGAAGCGAACGGCGCATCGGTCGCCGACATCATCGCGGCGCTGTCCACGGCCTCGCCCGATTGGCGCGGCGATGGCGAGGTCCACTGCATCGCGGAGCTCTTCGAATGATCCGTCCGCCACAGACATCGCGAATCCCGACCGACCTGCGCGTGTGGCAGCTCACGACCGTTGCCGACGGCGTCGCGCTCGTGCCGCCCAGCGGAATCGCCGACGGCGTCGTGCGCATCCGCGATCTGCAGCGCCCGCTCCGCAGCGCGGCAGAGATCTTCGCGCGCGCGAACACGCCGAGGCTCTCCGCCGGTGCGATCGAGTCGCTGATCACGAGCGAAGGCGAATACGCAGCGTTCCAGGTGCAGCGCGGCGTGATCGAGGGCGAACGCGTGCTGCGCTTCGTCGGTGCGGTGTTCGGAGACGATACGTACACGTTCGTCGTCGGTCTCACGACGATCGCGAACGCCGAGGCCTTCGAGACGGTCTCTCGTATGTGCGTGATGCGCTGCGCGCTCGGCCTCGGGCATCGCCGCCAGCGTCGCTTTCGCTACACGCCGCCGGCGCAGTGGACCGAGACGCCGTGGGGGCTCGCGTCGCGATGGCGCCCGCCGCACGACAGCGCGGATCGCGCCGATGCATCGTCGCTATTGGGCGCCGGCGCGCGCAGCCCTGCCGTCGCCGATGTGCGGTCGGCCGTCGCTAGCGAGATCGTCGTACACCCGGCGATGCCCGCGATGGCGACCGAGTTGGTGCTCGAGGCGATCCGCGCGCGCCACGGCGTCGCGTCGATGGACGAGGTTCCGTCGCCGCCGTCACCGTGCCTCGCACGCATGTGGCGCAGCGGCAACCTCGGCGTCGTCGTCCTCGACGACGGTCGCTTTCGCTATCCGCTCGAGCTGGTCGGCGACGCGTATCGCGAGGTATTCGCGCGCGTCGTGTCGTCGGTGCGGCTGGTGCCGCCGGTGGAGACGCCGCCGCTCACGGACGCGCTCCTCCACTGGGTGGAGTGACCGCGACTACTTCGGCTGCGGAACGACGCGCAGGTACGGCTTCACCGTCGTCCACCCGTTCGGGAACAGCTTCTGCGCCTCGTCGTTGTTCAGCGAGGGAACGATGATGACATCGCCGCCCTGCTTCCAGTCCGACGGCGTCGCGACCTTGTGCTTCGCGGTGAGCTGCAGCGAATCGATCACGCGAAGGACCTCGTCGAAGTTGCGGCCCGTGCTCGCGGGATAGGTGAGCGTCAGCTTGAGCTTCTTGTCGGGCCCGATGATGAACACCGAGCGCACCGTGAACGTGTCGCTCGCGTTCGGATGGATCATGCCGTACAGGTTCGCGACCTTCTTGTCGGCATCCGCGATGAGCGGGAAGTTGAGCGCGTGACCCTGCGTCTCCTTGATGTCGTTCGCCCACTCCTTGTGCGAGCCGAGGGGGTCGACCGAGAGGCCGATCACCTTCACGTTGCGCTTGTCGAACTCCGGCTTGAGCGCGGAGACGCGACCGAGCTCGGTCGTGCACACGGGCGTGAAGTCCTTCGGATGGGAGAACAGCACGCCCCATCCACTGCCGAGGTATTCGTGGAAGTTGATCGAGCCCTCGGTGGTCTCGGCGGTGAAATCCGGTACGTCATCTCCAAGCTGCAGTGCCATGGCGGCCTCCGTGATCGTGAAAGTACATCCGTTCTAGCGGATGCGCCCCCACCGGGCAAGGCTCAACCAACAGATCCTGCGTTGGCGTTCAGGTCTCGGTAGGCTCGGCGTAATCGTCGGAGATCGCGACCAGCATCACCGTCGCGACGACGAGGATGCCCGGCACGATCAGCGTGTAGTACAGGCTGACGTCGAGCGCGTTGCGGACCTTCGTCGCACCGAACAGCATCACGAGCGCACCGACCGCGCAGGTCGCGGTGAGGAACGCCCAGGCCGCCCGAGACTTGGACGCGAGCGAGAGGTAGACGAGCCCGATCATCGCGACGCCCGTGACGCCGAGCGCCACCGGGAGAACAACGTGGAAGTCCTTCTGCCTTGTCACGATGGCACCGAGGAGCGCGAGGACCCCGACGAGCCCGGCGAGGAGATGCGATGTGTAGCGCGGTGCGAACTGTGCGACCACGGCGGCGAGCCCGATGATGGACGACATGATCGCGAACGCGAAGCGGCTTCCCTTGAGCGCCGCCGCGTCGAACTGTGCGCGCAGCGTCACGCTGTTTTCGACGCCAAACCGCTCGCCGGGAGTCAGTGCCTGCGTCGCTGCACGGTCGTCGAAGTACATCTGCGAGAGGAAGTAGAACGCGACGTTCAGCAGCGCGACCGAGACCGCGATGATCACGGCGACCTGCTTGGCCTGCCGGAGGTCGACGTTGCCCTTTGTCATCGTCGAAACAATACCACTGCCGATGGGGCAGGAATTCCACCGATGTTACGTGGGGTCGTTCAAGCCCGATGTCATTGACGCCTCGCCCTTCGGACGAGGCCGCTTTGCGTCCGGTCACCACTTCGTCGTGGCGTCGATCTAACGGCGCTTCTTGAAAAGCGAGCCCCAGAACCCCTTGGGTTTCTCCCCCTCTGGGTCCGGCGGCGGGGTCGTCGGGTCGGGGATGTCGTCGCGCATGATCTGGACCTGCACCGACGAGGGTTGCTGGATGCGCGGCTCGGTGGGGGTGCCGGTCGGGGGCGAGGTAGGCATGCGGCTGTCCCCGACCGTCATCGACATCGACAGGCCGGGCTCGGTCTCGAGCGACATCTGGGTGTCCTCGAGCTCCTTCGCGTACTCCTTGCGGAACAGCTGGCGCATGAACTGCCGCAGCTCCTTCGGATCGAAGCGATAGCCGGCGATGAGCGCGTCCAGATCGGCGGCGAGCTGCGCGGCGTTCTGATAGCGATCCGCGACGTCGCGCGCGAGTGCCTTGAGCGAGATCGCGTCGAGCTCGGGCGTCACGCGGCGATTGAAGTTCGACGGCGGCGGGACCTCGGCCTTGCGAACCTTCTCCATCAGCGCGAACTCGGTGTCACCGCGGAACAGCTTCTCCGTGGTGAGCATCTCGTGAAGGATGATGCCAGCAGAGAATACGTCGGTGCGCGCATCGAGCGGCATGCCGCGGATCTGCTCGGGGCTCATGTAGCTGAACTTGCCCTTGAGGATGCCGATCTCGCTCGTGAACTTCATCAGCGCCTGCGCGATCCCGAAGTCGAGCAGCTTCACGTCGCCGTCGTACGAGAGGCGGACGTTCGACGGCGACACGTCGCGGTTCACGATGTTGAGCGGCCGCCCGTCGGGGCCGGTCAGCGTATGTGCGAAGTGGAGGCCCTCGGCGATGCGGGCCGCGATGTACACGGCGTGCGGCACGGGGATGCGCTGCTGTGTCTCCTGACAGCGGCGGAGAACTTGCGTCAGATCCCGACCGGCGAGGTACTCCATGGTGATGAAGTGCCGCCCGTCGTGCTGGCCGACCTCGATGGTCTCCACGATGCAGCGGTTCTTGAGCACCATCGCGAGCTTGCCTTCGCGGTGGAACATGTCGATGAACCGAGCCTCGCGCGCGAGTTGCGGTCGCATTACTTTGACCGCATACAATCTTCGCGTCCCTACCTGGGGCCTGGCCCGATACACCTCGGCCATGCCGCCGCGCGCGATCAGGCCGAGAAGGTAATAGTGTCCGAACGGCACCGGATCATTCGGTGCACCAGTCGACAACTTCCCTTCCTGCGACGGGCGCTCGGACACCAATCTTCGGGACCTTACCACTTATCGAGGCGAGGTCTAAAAACCGCGCGACCCTTGGGGTAACCGTCGCTCACCAGGTGACGACGAGCTTTCGCCCCGGCTCGATCTTCACGCTGCGCTCCTCGACGCGACTCCCGGTGTCGTCTTTGAGGATCATCGTCAGCTTGCGGCCATCGGCGGGCGCGGCCACGCCGATTTCCGACGAGCTGATGCCGAGATCTATCATCAGCCCCGGGGACTTCGGATTCTCGAGAGTGATCCGGCCGAACGGCTTTTCGAGCTTGTTCTGGATGATCGCCCAGGTGAACGTCATCAGGGCCGGCTTGCCCGCCTCGACCGTCGCGTATTCGAACAGCGCCATTTCGAACTTCGGGTTGAAGCACAGTCCTTTGTAGCTACCGGGGGCGACGACGATGCCCTTGTCGGGGAGCTTGCCGATCCGCTGGCGGTTTACCCACAGCTCGACGCACGGGAGGCTCGTCGTGATGAGGAGCGTCCCGAGCTGCTTCTGATCGTCCTTGTTCTTCGCGAGCTCGCTACGCACGACATCCGCGTTCGCCCCGAGCGGCCGTTGCACGAGGTAGCGTAGATAGAACTCGCGCTTCTGGACCTGCGCGCCGAGCTTGTCGTAGGTCGATCCGAGCTCGCGCAGGAAGCCCGGCAGATCGGGCGCTAGCGCGAGCCCCATGTGAAAGTCGACGAGCGCATCGCCGTAGCGCTTCGCGGCGAAGGCAGCGCGACCCGCCGCGAACGCCTTCTTCGCCTCTGCCGTCATCGACACGAGCGCCAGCTTGTCGGCGAACGGATCCTGGACCGACGAAAGGCGTTCCTGCTCGGTCAGCGCGGTCGCCTTCTCCTCGGGGTTCGTGACGCCGCTAGCGTAGTGGCCCCACGCTTCCGCCGCGCGCTCGTTCTGGCCCGCCAGTGTCCACAGCGTCGCGAGCTGTTTGGCCTCCGCCGATGCAGGGCCGCGTGCAACGACGAGTGCCTGGTACAGCGGGATAGCCTTCGCCCAGACACGGGCCTTGGCCGCTTTCTTCGCCGGCGCGACGAGAAACTCCGAGAGTTTCGCGCGAGAGGTGGAGGTCTTCGTAGTTTGGAAGAGCTCGCCCGGTGGCTTTTCGCGATCGGCATACGCAGGCGTCGCGAACATCGCGCACGCGAGCAGGACACCGCCCAAGACCCTCACTCGGTGACGGTACCACGCGGGTTTCGGTGCCGACATTTCTGGCCGATCGACGCGACACGGCCCTCGATGTTCATCGCCACGACCGCTACCCATGACGATGCGACCCTCTGTCCGTGACGGTCGACGGCCGTTCGTTCACGCACGTGGTCATCACACACGCACCCCACATCCGGGGACATTCGGACGTCGCCGAGACCTGGGTTACCGACTCGCAAAGTACGACGGCCCACGGTCATTACGACAACCACTCGAGTGCCTATTGAAGTGCCCAACATACGGGTTTCTCGTCGGAATCTCCGTGGTACCGTTGAAGTGGTTCGCTGGGGACTCGCGGCGAACGACTGCCGATGCACGCCGTCATCTTCGACCGCAACAAGCTTGTCGCTCGCCGCGTCGCGCGAATGTTCCTCGCGAGTGGTGCGAGCGCCGAAGCGATCGATGAGCCAGCGCAGGTCGTGCCTGCGATCGAGAAGGCCGACGTGATCTGCGCGGACACCTTCGACGCGGATCTCGTCGCCGAGCAGCTGCGCCTGCGTCCGCAGATGCGCGGGGTTCTATGGACCGCCGAACCGTTGCGTCGATCGCTGAAGTACATGCTCGAGTCGATGGCCATCGATCACGTCCTCGGTCGTAAGGACTTCGAATCGACGCCGCGCCCGTGGGAGGTGCTGATGGTCGCGCGCCGCCTCGCCGCACCAAACGCGTCGGCACCACCCTTGTCCGCGTTCCTCGACTGGGGCTTCGCCGCCGTCGAGCTCGACGTGCGCACGACGGCCGATCGCGATCTCGCGGTCGCGCGGCTCGGCGAGCTGATCGGTGGGCTCGGCGTGCCGAAGCGCGTCGGCGAGATGTTCGGCGAGCTCGCGCACGAGTTGCTCATGAACGCGATGTACGACGCGCCCGTAGATCTCTACGGTCGCGCGAAGTACGCCGGTGATCGCAAGGCGGACATCCTGCTCGACGCACACGAGCGGCCGACGGTGCGGTTTGGCACCGACGGCACGAGGCTCGTGCTGCAAGTTCGCGATCCGTTCGGCCGGCTCGAGCGACGCCACGTGGTCGACGGACTGGCGCGCGGGCTCGCAGGTGGTGAGATGGATCAGACACACGGTGGTGCGGGCTTGGGGATGATGGTGTGTCACAACGCTTCGTCGGCGATGCTGTTCGACGTCGCGCCCGGCAAGCACACGGAGGTGACCGCGTTGTTCGATCTGGACATGAACCTCCGAGAGTTCCGCACGCAGGCGAAGTCGCTGCACTTCTGGAGTCACTGATGCAAGCAGTCACGCATCGTCCTTCGCGTCCGCCCGTTCCCGCCGAGGGAGCGCCCAAGCTCGCGATCGAGAAGTTCGCCGATGGCGGCATCGCGTGCCTCAAGTTCTCCGGCACGATCGACGAAGCCTTCGAAGGTAAGAAGCTCGGCGCGAGCGCCGCGTGCGACACGCTTGTCCTCGATCTCGGTGGTGTGAAGAAGATCTCTTCATTCGGCATCCGCGAATGGGTCGACTTCGTGAGCACCGCCGGTAAGCACGTGCGCTCGATGATCCTGATCGAGTGCGCGCCCAAGGTCGTCGACCAGCTGAACATGGTCGCGAACTTCACGGGCGGCGGCCGCGTGTTCAGCTTCTACACGCCGTTCAAGTGCGACTACTGCGACTCGGAGCATCGCGTCCTCCTGCAGGTCGACAAGGACTTCGAGACGATCAAGACGATGAAGCTCGCCGAGCGCCCGTGCCCGTCGTGCAAGGAAGCGATGTACTTCGACGAGGACGGCGCGACGTTCTTCTCGTACCTCATCGGTCAGGCGAAGTTCGAGCTCGAGCCCGAGGTCGCGGGCTTCCTGGCCAGCAAGCTCAACTACGCGGTCAGCGACCTCAATCGCAAGCTGCGCATCGACAAGATCATCGAGGGGCGCACCACGTACTTGAAGCTCACGGGCGATCTCGATCGCACGTTCCCGCGTGACAAGCTCGCCGAGGGTCTCGAAGGCAGCGTCATCGTCGATCTGTCGTCGATCGGACGCATCGAGCCCGCGGGCGCCGCGGAGTGGCGCGGCTTCGTGAAGATGGTCGCGCCGCTCGTCGACGGGCTGTACCTCGCGAGCGTTCCGCCGGCGTTCCTCGAGAAGCTGTGCAGCCCCGAGGACCTCGCACCCAAGGGGCAGGTCGTCACGCTCACACTGCCGTACGCGTGCACGACCTGCGGCACCACGACGGGCGAGCTGATCCAGGTCGCGGAGCACTTCGAGGTACTGAAGTTCGCCACCGCGCCGGAGCTGCGTTGTCAGACGTGCCGTCACGCGATGGCGTGTCAGGCGGGCGAGACACTGATGACCCTCGTGCCACTCCTGCCGAAGCCGACCGCTCCGGCGGAGCTCGTGAAGTCGATCGGCATCCTGCGCGAGCGCGCGCTGCAAGCACATCGCGATCGCAAGCCGAACGCGAAGCAGCTCCCGTCCTCCCCGCAGATCCCCGCGGAGCAACCGCGTTCCGGGCTGCTCGTCCCCGTGCTCGCGGCGCTGATCGCGGTCGTGTTGGCCGCCGGCGGCTACCTCGCGTACCAGCGATTCACCGAAAAGAGTGAAACCAAGACGGCGTTCGGCACGATCACGAACAAGAGCGCTCAAGCGCGGCCCGCGTGGATCGTCGCGGACTCGCCGAACAGCGTCAGCTGCACCGAGACCGTCGCGAAGGGCATCTCGTGCGTCGGCGTGTCGTCCATGTCATCGCGTCAGGACGACGCCGAGGACGAGGCGTTCGATGCCGCACTCGACGCCGCTGCGAACGCGATCGCGGTGCGTATCGACGACGCCACGTGGAAGCGCGCGGTCGTGCCGATCTATCAGGCCACGCGCGATGCGAAGCTCGCCGCGTTCGATCGCGATCCGGCGAACACGAGCGCGCGGCGCGACGTTCGCGAGGCGCGCAACGCCGTCGGCCGCATCCTGCGCGCGACGAGCGGAGGCGCGGTGCCGTCGGCTCCGACGGGGCGGTACTGGGAGGAGTATGAGAGCGCGGATGGCAAGCGCGTCGTCGCGTTCGCGCAGGTCTCGCTCGGCGCGACGGAGATCGGGAAGCTCGCGACTGCCTACGCGAAGCAGGATACGGCGCTGGGCGCGACCACGGTCGGCCTGTTCCCCCTCGTCGGCTGGCGCTATCCGAAGCTCGAGTCCGGCGCGATCCTGGCGAAGCTCGATGCGGGGCCGTTGCAGAAGCTCGGTATCGCCACACAGTACATCGTGCTCGCGGTCTCCGGTCGCGATGTCGCGGACGCGCCATCGTTCGCGAAGCTCGCGACCGACGAGCACACCCAGATGGCCGCGCGTGGTGGCACCCTGCGCTTCAAAGTCCAGACCCTCGACGGCCCACCGCGCGAGTTCTCGCTCGAGCTCGCCGCGACGAAGACCGAGACTGGCCCGACAGGGACACGTCCGGCGACCGGTCGCGACGCCGGCAGTGGAGCGAACGGCGGCGTGAACGTGTGGGATCGTTACGGCGGCAGTCGCGGTTCGGGTCGCGATGACCCGACGCAGTAACGCCGGACGGTCTTAGTGAATCCGAGTCCTTCCTGTTGGGGACAAGCGTCCCCATAAAGTGAAATCATTTTCAGGTTGGCCCGCGACCCTCGTCGGGCTAGCGTCGGATGCATGAACCGAGCGGGGCTCGTGGCTGTTTTGTTGTTCGCGGCGTGCGGTGACAACGCGATCGGGGTGGAACCGATCCAGAACCCGGTCCGCGACGCGTACGACACGTGGATCAAGATCGAGCCGCCGGGCGTCGTTTGCGGCAACGGCACGCCGTACAAGTTCTTCGTCAACTACTCCGCCACGAGCGACAACCTCGTCGTCGTGTTCGAGCCGGGCGGTGCGTGTTGGGACTACGACTCGTGCGCGGGTCGCAACGGAATTCGCGGCGCGGCGAACCCCAACGGGGTCGAGGACACGCACTACGACATCGCGTCGTTCATCTCGCCGTTCCTCTCGCGCGTCGACGACACGAGCCCATCGATGACCTGGAACCAGGTCTGGGTCCCCTACTGCACGGGCGACGTTCACACCGGCGCCACGACCGTGACCTACGACAGTGGCAACGCCAACGACCCCGATCTCGAGTTCCACCACGACGGTCACGCGGTCGTGCAGGAGGTCGTGAGGTGGCTCGACGAGAACTTCACGCACGTTCCGAAGCTCCTATCCACGGGCTGCTCGGCGGGCGGTGTCGGCTCGATCGTCAACTATCGCTTCCTCCGCAACGGCATCCGCGCCGTCGAGAAAGGCTACCTGATCAACGACTCGGGCCCGATCTTCCCGACCGACGGCTTCTCGCGCCCGCTGCACGAGAAGATCCGCTCGGCGTGGAACCTCGACTCGCTCACGTCCCAGATGCCCGAGGGCTTCACGCTCGACGACATGGGCACGATCAACACCGCACTCGCGGACGAGTTCCCTGACGACCGTCTCGGCACGACGTACTTCCGCCGCGACTACAACTTCTCGCTCTACTCGTACGAACGCTTCTACGGGCTCGACGAGGACACGGACAAGGAAGAGCTTCTGAGCATGTGGAACGACGACACGCTCAAGCTCGTCGACAACTTCCGCACGCGCGACAACCTCCACTACTTCATTCCGTACTACCGCCCGATCAACGACAGCCACTGCACGACGCTGTTCAACTTCGTCGACTCCGATGTCGAGGCGAAGGACATGACACTCGCGCAGTGGGTCGATGACTTCGTCAACGATCGCCCGATCAAGTCGTACCTCGAAGAGCCCGTTCCGGGTGAGGACGACTAGATGCGCGCGGCCATTGCGCTCACCCAGGTCCTCGTCATGACGGTCGGTACGGTCATCGGGCAGGGCGGGTGCTTTCTTGCGCCGTGTACGCTGATCGGCTGCGGTTCCCCGATCAAGATCGAGGTGTCGGGAGTTCGGGATCCAGCGCGCTACCTGGGAGCCACCGTGACCCTCTGCCACGAGGATCGGTGTGGATCGAGCGTGCTTGGCGAGGATCTTCCCGAGCCGAACACCGGGCTCGGTGGCACGACCTCTGGCGATCTCCAGCTCGCGGCGTATCTGTGGAACCGCGACGGCTACCACCTAAACATCGGACTCGGCGTCTACACGCCTGCCGACTTTACCGATGGTGACACGATCACGCTCCGGATCGTCGGCTACACCGGCGCCACGATCCTCGAGGAGGAGTGGACAGCCGAGTTCAGCGAGTCGTATCCCAATGGCGAGCGGTGCGACGACGTTCCATGCAAATCCCACGAACGGATTCTGTCGTCGCCGTGGTGATGATCGCTACCGCGCGCCGGCGCCGGCGGACGCGCTGACCGACGCAGACACTTCGATCGACACCGAGAGGCGCGCTTGGATGTTCGCGCTCGCGGCCGCGACAGCGATCAGCTGCCCCGCGACACACACGCCGGCCTCGCCCACGTCCGCGACGAGCTTTCCCGACGCGGCGACGAGGTCGGCGCCCGTCTTCACCCAGTTCACGACGGCTTCACCCGCGAGCTCGAGCTTCTTCGACGCACGCAGGATCGCCGGCATGCCCGCGTCGATCGCGGCCATCGCCTTCTGGAACTTCGAGTCGTCGACGATGGTGACGTTCTCTCGGACGACCTCCACCTTCGGCTCGGAGCATTCGGTGCGCGTCGTCGCCCGGATGCCTGCCGAGGCGCGACACTCGGCCGACGCGCTCGCGCCGCTTCCGTCCGCGACCGCGCGGCCCTCGCACTGCGCGATGAAGCCGGCCTCGAGCTCGACCTTGGTCTCGCAGACGGCGGGCGTGTACTTCGTGACGAGGCGCGACTCCGTCTTCACGCTGATCTTTAGGTTTGCGTCGAGCTCGGTCGCCGCGCGTGTACACACGGCCTTCGTGTCGCCGCCCTCGTCGACGCCGAGCGCACGCGCCATGCGTCGGCACGCACCGGCGATCGAGGCCTCGAGCTCGAGGCTCGCCTTGTCCAGCTCGGCGGAGGCGAGGAGAAACGAGTAGAGCTTTCGTCCCGTGGTGTTGGTGTCGATCTTGCCGCACGAGTCGGGGCTGATCGCGAGCCCACCACCACCGCCGCCGCGGCCGCCACCGCCGGTGTTGCCGGGAGGAGGAGGACACGCCGCTAGGAACGTCACGCACGCCAACGCGAGGAGCTTCATGTCGCGCATCCTCGCGCAGAATCGTTGGTGGTGTCAGCTCTGGAGAGCGCGATCTGGCGGCGGCCGCGTGGCTCGACGCACGGCCACCGAGCGTTGTCGGACGACGGACTCGAGGTTCGCACCCTCGGTGATATGCATGACTACGCGCTCGCCGAGATCTCGAACCAGAACGTCGTCACGCCACCTTCGCACTCGACGCCCATGGTCCCATCATGGGCGAGAACGACCGAGCGGACGATCGCGAGGCCCAGGCCGGAGCCTCCCTCGACGTGACGCGTGGAGTAGAAGCGGTCCCAGACCTTCGTGCGCGCAGCGTCCGACAAAGCAGGACCGTGGTTCGAAACGGACACGCGCACGCGATCGCGATCGTGCGTGATCGCGATCGTGACACGCGTGTCGAGGTCGGCGTGTTGCGTCGCGTTCGCGACGAGGTTGTCGATCGCGGACGCGAGCGCGGGTGCACGGCCGCTGACGACGAACGAGGTGGGCCCGCGGTCCTGCGTGGACCGGACGTCGACGGGGACGGGCCACGGGCGCGCGGTCGCGCTCTGGCGCGCGAGCTCGGCGAGATCGAGCGGCAGCTGCGTGGTGCGGTCGTCGTCGACGCGCGCGAGCTCGAGCAGGCGCGACACGAGGCGATCGAGGCGCGCTGTGTCGTCGACGATCATCGCGAGGAAGCGGTCGCGGGCCTCGGGGTCTTCAGCGGCGCCGTCGCGCAGTAGCTCGGCGGCGCCGCGGATGCCGGTGAGCGGCGTCTTGAACTCGTGCGAGATGTCGGCGGCAAGCGTGCGCGCGTCGCGCGCGCGGCGCTCGAGCTCGGTGGTCATGGTGCCGACAGCACGCGCGAGCTCGCCAACCTCGTCGCGCCGTCGCGCCAACCGGTCGTCGCCGGTGGGCGTCTCGACGGGCTGTCGTGCGGCGATGCGCTTCGCACGACGCGTGAGCTGACCGAGCGGGCGCGCGATCGTTGTCGCGAGGAGGAGCGTGAGCAGTGCGGTACCGACGATCGACGCGATCAACAGGCGCACGAGCCCCGTGCGCAGTGCGTAGAGCTGGAGCTTCACGTCGTGCGTCGAGCGCGTGACGTACACGATCGCGGTCGTTTGCTTGGTTCGCGAGTCGACGACGGGCAGGGCCGAGAACAGGTAGACACGATCCTGGTTGTCCCAGAGGCGCGTCGCGGCGCCATAGCGGCCGGCGAGCGCGGTCTTTATCTCGGTGCGCGATGCGAGGTCGATCGGCTTGGGTACCTCGGGTGGATGGGTCGGCGACTCGCCGAACAGCTGCGGCACCGGTCGTTCGGCGCCCTCGGGTGGGCCACCGCGGTGCGAGTCCGCACGCACGATCGCCGCAGCGTCGAGGATACGGATGCGCGTGCGTGTCGAGCGTGCCGCGATCACGAGCGTCGCTTGATGCGAATCGAGCGTGCGCGTCCCGTCCGTGGTGATCGCGGCACGCACGAGCTGCGCCTGGTGGATCATGTCCTGCTCGAGCGCGACGAGGAGCTGGCGTTCGTGCATGTTCGCGAACGAGATGCCGACGATCGGCACCGCCGCCACGATGAGGTTGATCAGCAGCAGCCGATAGCGAATGCGCGCCAGGTGCGTGGCGACGCGCTTAACTACAGCGATAGCCGACACCGTGGACCGTCTCGATCACGGGCGCCCCGGCAGCGGCGAGCTTCGCGCGCAGGTTGCGGACGTGGGTGTCGATCGTACGCTCGCTGATGTGGTGATCGCCGCCGTACACCGTCGCGATCAGCTGACCGCGTGACAACACGCGCCCGCGATGCGAGGCGAGCGTCGCGAGGAGGCGCAGCTCCGTCGCGGTGACGTCGAGTGGAGAGTCGCCGACCTTGACCTCGTGGCGATCGCGATCGATGGCGACCTCGCCGATCGCGAGCACGGGCAACGCCGACGGGACGGCAGGAGCGGAGTCGCCCTGCGTGCGGCGCAGCACGGCGGCGACTCGCGACACGAGCTCGCGAGGCGAAAACGGCTTCGTGAGGTAGTCGTCGGCGCCGAGATCGAGACCGAGCACGCGGTCCGTCTCTTCGGTTCGCGACGACAAGAAGATGATCGGGACGCGCGCGAGCGAGCCACCGTACGTCGGTCCACCGCCCGACGTCGTGAGAGCGCGTAGCCGGCGACACAATGCGAGCCCGTCGAGCTCGGGCATCAACACATCGAGCACGATGAGGTCCGGCGCACGTGCGGCGGCGCTCGCGAGGCGCGTCAGCGCGGAAGCACCATCGGTCGCGAGCTCGACCGCGTGACCGGCGCGCGCGAGCGCGAAGCGCGCGACCTCGCGGATGTGGGCGTCATCGTCGACAACGAGGATGGTCGCCATGGCCTAGGTCGAACGGTCCGAGGAGGTCGGATATTCCACGGGTGCGCTGCTCTCGACGCGAACCGGCAGGTCGTGCCGAGGCTCGCCGTCGAGGTTGGCCTGGATCGCGAACAGGTCGTCGAGCCCTTCGACGCGTGTGACCAACTCTCGCACCAGCTCGCTCGACGCCTGCGCGATCGAGGGTTGGAGTCGCACGAGCTCGGCCTGCGTGACGAGCTGCGCGATCAGCTCGCGCACTTCCTCCAGCTCCGCGCGATAGCGCTCGCGCAGCGCGCGCAGCTGGCCAAGTGTACGCACGCGCAGCTGCGCCGTCTGTGCCGCTGCGACCGCGCCGCGCGATGCGAGCTCGCTCGCTCGGCGCTCCGCGACGTGCGGATCGAAGTCGGGACGTGCGAGCAACTCGTCGAGCTCGACGAGTCGGGTCGCCGCCTCGCGCACTCGCGACTGCAACACGCGACCGGTCTCCGCGTCTGGCAGTACCGACGCCAGCGGCGATGCGGACGCACGGGCGAGCGCGGCGACCAGCTCTCCACTCTCCGCGTCGTCGGTGCGCGCGGCGAGCACGAGCGGCAACGCGATCGGCCAGACGATGACGAGCATGATCACGTCGCCCACGCTCGCGCGCCGCATCGCCGCGCACGCGAGGGCGAGCGTCACACCGATGGCGACATAGACGATGCCGAGAGTACCGAGCGTCATCGGTAGTACTCCTCGTTTGGAACGGGCGCTTCCTCGCGCTCGAAGTGACCGCGCGCGGAGTCGATCGTCGTGGTGATCGCGTCGAACAGCGAGCCCTCGACGTCGCGCACGAACACGACCTCGGGCGCGCGCGGGCGCACGAGGTATGGGCGCAGCGCCCACGACAGCTGCCCTCCGACGAGCGCGAACACGATACACAGACCGAGGACGGCGCTGGTTCCACCGCGCTCGTTCGCCTCGAGCCGCACGCCCTGGACGATCATGCGCAGTGACGCGATTCCTGCGAGCGAGAACAAGCCCACCGTCGCGAGGATCATGTCGTGGTAGCTGCGCTCCATCGCGATGCACAACAGGAACAGCGGCGTGCACGCGGTGAGCAGCAGCGCGCCGAAAGCGAGCGCGGTCACGACGAGTACGAGGTCCGCAGTCAGCCGCACGCGACGACCCGCCGCCGCACCGATCGCGGTGAGCGCCGGCGCCGACAGCGCCGCAGTGCCGAGCAGCACGAGCGGCAGCTTGATCGCGGCGTAGCCGATCTGCACGCCGCCGCGGTAGCTGCCGAGCGCGGCGCCGACGATCGCCATGCACACCGCGATCGTCGCGACCATCACCTTCATCGTCGAGGCGAGGTCCTTGCCTGCCGCGATGCGCGCGAGGATCCCATCGCGATCGCGCAGCAGCTGATCGATCGCCGCGAACGGCCCGGTGGGACGCGGGCGCGCGATGGGCGGCAGGGTTCCGAGGCCCGCGGTCTTCTCGACGGTGCCGAGCTCCGCCACCTTCTCGACGGCGCCGATCACGACAGCACCTCCTTCGCGAGGTCCCACCACATACGGCCGGCGATCCCGGCCGTCGAGCACGCCCAGATCCAGAACGCGATCTCGCCCGAAAACGAGAGGGGCCGCGATGCATGCATCTCGTGCTTCAACCGGCGAAGCCCGAGCAGGGCGGCACCTGCGATCGCGGCCGACGCCACAAAGAACGTCGTCGAGCCGGCGACCGCCGATAGGGACAGGAACGCGACGGGCAGGAGCATGCCCGCGAGCGCGACACCGAACGCACCGATCGCGACGCCGAACGCGCGGACGACCGCCGCGAGCGGCGGCGCGGATCCGGTCGCGGCCGTGGCGATATACAGCGCAGGGCTCGTCGCAGCGGTCACGCCGAACACGACGGCGGGCACCGCGAAGAGCGGTGACACGCTGGTTCCGTGGATCGCCACGAGGCCGCCGATCGCGATCGGCATCGTCGCGGCCATGAGCAGGGGAATCACGCGCGGGTTCGCGAGCGCGGGTACGTGGGTTGGAAACGCGGGGAAGGGTGGGTGCATCGCGGTCATCGGGACCTCCATGCCTGTTCAACCATCAGGAGACGAAGGTGATACGCAGCGCGCGTGGAGCCCGCGTCGAGCGATCGTGGAGATTTCGCGCAGACCCGCGTACGCTTTGTTTCGTGCGATCGGTTGTCGCCACGCTCGCGCTCGTTGCGGGGTTCCTCGGGTTCTTCACCGTGGGCGCGCACGCGCAGGACAAGCTCACGCGCGAGTTCGAGGCGGGCGTCGACGCGTACCGACTCGGGAAGCTCGAAGATGCACGCGCGCACCTCGAGAAGGCGATCGCCATGAACCCCGCGCTGCCTGGGCCGCATCGCTTCCTCGCGGCGGTCTCGCAGGCGCAAGGCCGCTTCGAGGACTGTATCGCGTCGGCGCGCACGGCGATCGAGATGAACCCACGGTCCAGCGAGATCGCCGACACGCGCAAGCTGCACGACGCGTGTCGGTCGTCGGCCGGGCGCGCGGTGTTTCGTGACGATCTCGGTGACGGCGCCGCGATCGCGGTGACCACGAGCGTACCCGGTGCAACCGTCACGATCAGCGGGCTCAGCTACGGCGGCACGCCGCTCGCACCGCGCCGGATCAAGCCGGGCACGCACGAAGTGTCGGTCGAGAAGTCAGGCTTTCGTCCGGCGAAGGCGTCGGTGAACGCCCTACCTGGAGTGGTTACGGACGTCGATTTCGAGTTGGTCGCGGATGCCAGCGTGGTGGTGAAGATCGCACCCTCCGATTCGACATCGACGCTGACGATTCGCGGAGGTGATTCGCTCGTACTTGACGGAGATTCGGTGAGTTTCGAGCCGAACGAACCGATCTCGATCGCGCCCGGCGAGCACCTCGTCGAGGTGCGGCGTGCGAACAAGGAGCCGTGGCGCCGTCGCGTTCGCCTCGAGCCGCGCCAAGAGCGCACGCTGGTGCCGAGCTTCGAGACGGCGCACGCACATGTCCGCACGCGCGGGTGGCTCGCCATCGGCGCGGGTGTCGGTTTTGGGCTCGTTGGAGGCGTCGCGGCTGCGATGTCCGTCGACGCCGAAGGGAGCAGTCGCACAGCACTCTACGCGGTGAGCGGTGTCTCCTTTGGTGTGACCGCGGTCGCAGTGGGTCTCGGCATCTACTGGGTCGTTCGCGGACGGCCGGTCGACCGTGACGCACCGCCGCCATTTGCACTCGCGCCTATAGAAGGTGGCGCGCTCGCGTCGACCGGTTTTTCGTGGTGACCGCGGTTCCTAGACTTTTCGATCTCGTTCAGGAATGATTCGTCTCGGGGGCTCGCACACCGATGGTGCGCAGTAGGGAACTTTTGCTTATCCAAACCGTTGTGGTCGCAGCCGCGCTTTGCGGTTGTGTCGATGCGTTTCGCGGTTCGAACATCCAGGTCGATCTGCCTCCAGTGATGCCGCGTCAGGCGTCGTTCGGCATGCAGCCCGCACCGGGACAGATTCCCGCCAATGCTCACTTCACGCTGTGGGGCATTGTCGAGGGAGATAACGGACAGAGCTTGTTCGAGCTTCAACGCTTCGAGATCCACCCGATCGTCGACCTCGGCTCGCCGTGCTTCATCGATGTTGGCGAACGTGTGCCGTATCCGGGGATCCACGTCTCGCAGTTCGGCGCGCAGGTCGCGGCGGACACCGGTATCACCGATCTCTCGATGCCGCCACCCGGTGCAACCGAGGAGCAGAAGATCGACGCGGCCACCGCCGTGCAGCGCATGGGCAACATCGCGGCACTCGGTGGACCGACGGGCATCAAGGCCATCACCACGGCCACACCGAGCGTGTACCCCGATGTCGCGCCCGACTGCACGCGTGTCGACGGGATGATCCCGCCGCCGATGTGCAACGACGAGGACTCCAACGCGCAGCGCCTCGCGTTGTGCACCGCTTCCTGGGACGACGACCGTAGGCTGTGGGAAGGCACCGATCGCATCCTCACGTCTCCGCTCAACGGGACCACGTTCGGCATGGTCAACGGACGCAACCCGGTAAACCTCGCAGCCGTCGGTGGTGCGCAGTTCTTCGTCGACGAGGACGTGTCGTCGATCGATGCGTTCGCCATCTACTGGCGGATGGATGGCGACGACTCGCCCGGCACCCTTCTCCTGTACGGCACGCCGACGATCACGACGCGCGGCGTTCGTCATGTCGAGCTCCAATCGCCCATCAACCCTTCGTTCAACGCCGACATGGTGATCTTCCCGGACCTCGGCGAGGACTCCGTCAGCTTCTGAAGGAGCGCTCATGCAGAGATGGATTCTTCTCCTCGCTGTACTTGCTCCCATTGCAGGGGTCGGCTGCAAGACGACCGAGTGCGCAGAAGGCACGATCGAGCGCAACGGCTCGTGTGAACCCGCCGAGGTCGTCGTCAGTCCGGGCGAGTGCGGGGCCTTCACCGTGCTCCAGGGTACTCAGTGCGTTCCGCAGTTCCCGCCGACGGAGTGCGATCCGTCGACGACGCAACCCGAGGTCGATCCCGCGACGGGTGTGACGAGCTGCGTCGGGATCGCTGGTGGAGGTGGTTGCACCGCGCCGCTGCCGTGCCCAGCGCCCACAGCCGGCAAGCAGACGCTGTGCGGTCGCATGTACAACTTCGAAGACGGCGAGCTCTTCCAAGCGGCGAACGCGACCGGCGCGCGCTGCACGTTCAGCCCACCGGCCGCGGACGGCCCGTGCTCGGTCGGGATGCGGGCGTACGACGCGATCGCGTTTGCGAGCAACCCGCAAGGTGCGATGCCGCGGCCCACCGCCGACTTCTACATGGACGACTGCGGCCGGTTCCGCTTGACCGACATCGACAACCCGGGGAGCCCGTTCCTCGGCCTCGCCATCGACGACGCGAACCCCGCCAACGCGGGTCCGGGCGGGAGCACGAACATCGTCGGTATCGCGACGTCGATCACGACGAACGGGACCGCGATCAACAACCTCGAGGGCTACGTCGTCCCGGTCTCGACGACGACGAAGTGGCAGACCACGGGTGGGCCGAGCCTCACCGACGGCTACTACGCGGCGATCTACCGTCAGCGCCGCACGGGCTTCCTCACGCAGGCAGGCGTGACCGCGCTGAAGCTTCCAGGAATGGTTCCTACGCCGCTTCCGAACAACGACTTCTATTTCCGCGCGACCGATGTCACGCGCGAGAACGTGGACGTCGCGCTGAACGGCACCGGCGCCAACGGCACCGTGCTCATTACCGCCGCCTCGCTCGCTGACACGGCGTACACCGGCACGGGTGGGCTGCCGCCGGAGTGTCGGTTCGTGCCCGCCCCCGGCGTCACGATCTCCGGTGTCGTCTTCATCTCGATCTTCCGTCCGACCGACGCACCGGGCATGACATGTCCGCGGTGAAGAACGCCCTCGCTCTCTTCGCGCTCGTCGCCACGGCGGGCAGCGCCTCGGCCGATGGGACGAGCGGCGTCGACGGCGCGCTGTTTCGCAGCGCGTACGACTCGAACGGCATCTTCAGCCTCGAGGGGGCGCGGCTCCTACCGAAGCGCGATCTGTCGCTGCGCGTATTGGCGGGCTGGGCGAAGTCGCCACTCGACTTCGCGGTGCCTGGCATCGGCGCCGACGGCGAGGATCGCATCCTCGACTACATGGTCACGCTCGACATGGCCTTCGGCATATCGCTGACGGATCGCATCGCACTCGGCCTCGACGTCGCCGCGTATCGCACCGCAACCGGCGACGGCTACGGCGTCCGCGGCCGCTACATGGCGGGCGGCACGATCGCGGAGCCGTCGACGGGGCTGATCGCGCTGCGCCCGCTGTCGAACATCGATCCATCCGCAAACCCGAACGACGAGACGTCGTATCTCGGCGACGGCCTCGCGGGTCCGCTCGACGCACGCGCGGGCCTCAAGTTCATGCTCGTGTCGACGCCGAAGATGGCGCTGACACTCGTGGGCTCGGTCGTGCTGCCGTTCGGCGAGGACGAGATGCTGCTCGGCGATCGCGGCCTCGTGTACGAGCCGAAGCTCGCGTTCGAGCTGCGCAAGGATCGCATTCGCGCGACGCGCTTCATCGCCAATGTCGGCGCGCGCTTCCGCCAGCGCACGGTGCTCGAGGCGTTCGACCCGATGGACACGACGCAGACCGCGGATGATGCGCAGGTCATGCTCGACGTCGGCAGCGAGATGCTCGTCGGCGCGGGCGCGATGATCGAGCTCACCCCGCGTATCGCGGTCGCGATCGAAGCGCAGGCGCTGCTCCCGCTCCCCGAGGGTGCGAGCTACGGCGGGTGTCGGCGTTTCAACGGCGCACAATGTTCCTCGATCCAGGACAGCGACTACTTCGGCGACGCGAAGCGCGGCGATCTGACGCTCCTCGCGACCGCAGGCGCGCAGTTCCGCATCAGCGCGGATGTCACCGCGCAGATCATGGTCGGCACCGGCCAGGTCGGCGCGCGCGGCGACGACATCCGCTTCACCAGCGGCCTCGTGTGGGCGCCGCAGCCGCTCGGTGCCGCCGCGCCGGGTCGCAACGATCGCGATGGCGACGCTGTGCCCGACAGCGTCGATGGGTGCCCCGAGGAGTCCGAGGACAAGGACGGCTTCCAGGACGAAGACGGCTGTCCCGACGGTGACAACGACGGCGACGGCATCCCCGATCAGGCGGACCAGTGCGCCGACGAGCCCGAGGACAAGGACGGCTACAAGGACGACGATGGTTGTCGCGAGCAAGACAACGACAACGACAACATCCTCGACACTGCCGACAAGTGTCCCGATCAGGCCGAGGATCTCGACGGCTTCGAGGATGACGATGGCTGCCTCGATCAGGACAACGACGGCGACGGCTTCGCCGACGCGCAGGACAAGTGTCCGAATGACGCGGAGACGGTCAACGGCGTGGACGACGACGACGGTTGCCCCGACGTTCGCATCACGACAGGCCCGGAGGAGCGCGCTGATCGCATCGATCTGAAGGGTCAGCAGGTCGCGTTCAACCGCAACGCGAACACCTTGACGCCGGCTGCACGCCAGCTGTTGGGTCAGGTCGCGACGCTGATCAAGGGCCGCAGGCTCTCCATCCGCATCGAGGTCCACGTGCCGCTCGGGACGAAGGCCAAGGGTGCGGCGGCGATCGCGGCGCGCAAGCGCGTCGACAAGCAACAGGCGCAGGCCCGCGCGAAGGCGATCTCCGACTACCTCGTCGGACAGGGGGTTGCCGTGCAGCAGTTGCAGGCGGTAGGCATCGGCTCGGATCGCCCGCTCGGTACGAACGCGCCGACGGATCCCGCGAACGAACGCGTCGACTTCATCAAGTCGCAGCAAGGAGGCACGCCGTGAACCGTCTAGCCCTGCTTGCTCTGGTGCTAGCGCCGACCGCGGCCGCGGCACAACCCACGGGCGTCGTCATCGACGTCGAGGTGCCGACGATCGTCCTCGATCAGGGTGACGCCGTCACCGCCGAGGAGGACGAGGCGCTCGATCTCGCCAACATCGTACAGTCCGCCGCCAAGGGCGTGACCACGGTGCAGGAAGCACCGGCGATCGTCACGGTCATCACGCCCGACGAGATCCGCGATCGCCAGTTCCAGGACATCATGCAGCT
Source organism: Kofleriaceae bacterium (assembly GCA_046160585.1). GTDB lineage: Bacteria > Myxococcota_A > Polyangia > Haliangiales > Haliangiaceae > JABFXX01. Next base: position 21,826 of record JBJXGN010000326.1, on the reverse strand, counting down.
GTACGACTCCGTCCCCGGATGGAGTCGTAGCGGTCTCGCGAACGGCGCGTTTCCGACACCGATGGTGCGCGGCCAGGTCCAAGCCGTGCAGTTCCTCCATGACGGTCTATCGCTGTTCGATCCATACGCGAACACGCCGACCATCTCGCGCGTGCAGCCGATGGAGCTGATCAAGCGCGTCGAGATGATCACCGGCCCGGGCGGCGTGTTGTGGGGCTCGAACTCGCTGCTCGGAATTCTCAATGTCATTACGAAGGACGCGGAGGACATCGAGGGCGTCGAGGTCGGCGGCTCGCTCGGTCACGGCGATGGTGATCGCCAGCTGGCGCGCGCGTACGCGATGGTCGGCAAGAGCGGGCTCCTCGGCGGCAAGCTGAAGGTGTTCGCGCACGGCAGCGTCGAGACGTACAAGGGTGCGATCAAGCAGGCGCCGCTCCTGTTGCTTCGCGGCGCGCTCCCGCAGCCGAACTCGGGCAACACGTACGGGCCGCTCGTCGACAGCGATCAGCCGCAGTCGATGTTCGCGACGGTCGACGGCAAGCTCACGTACGGCAACCTCCAGCTTCGCGTGTTCTACCCGTTCGGCGAGATGTACAACCCGCTCGCGCTGTCAGGTAACCCGAACCGCGAGAGTCTCGTGGAGGACGAGGTCTGCGACGCGAATCCGATGGATCCGATCTGCGTCGATCCGCGGAAGACGAGCCGAAAGAACCGGCAGGACACGTTCGATCGCTACGCGGTGCTCGAGTACCAGACGCGCTTCGCGAAGGACAAGGCCGGCATCGCGGTACGCGGCTACATGCAGGAGTTCGTCCGCACGTTCGCGCCGCTCCAGGTGCTCACGCCGTCGCCGCTCGTCGCCGGTGGCCTGGCGTTCAAGGTCGCGCTCAAAGCGTACCGCGCGGGCTCCGCGCTCGACGGTGACATCGAGGCCGCGCCGAAGGTTCGCGTGCTCTACGGCGCCGAGGCGTTCCGCGAGTGGAAGCTCGAGGACGTGACAAACTCGCGACAGGGACCCGGCACGCAGTCGACGATCCTCGCGCCGTACGATCTGACGCGCCTCCCGCTCCTGTGCCCGCGCATCTACGACGAGACCACGATGGCGATCACGCCGATCGAGAACTGTCCGCTCACGTTCGCGTTCCCCGCGACACGCACTGTGATGGGTGCGTACGTGAACCCGCAGTGGCGCCCCACCAAGAAGCTGATCCTCGACATCGGCGCTCGCGTGCAAGTCGCGCCGGATACGCTCGGATCGCTCTCGTATGGAGTGAACCCGACGTTCGCCGGTTCGATCGTTTGGAACTTCGTCAAGAACTGGCACGTGAAGCTGAACTACGCCGAAGGCTTCCGTCCGCCGGTGTTCAACAACACCGCAACGAACGGTGAGGCGGTCAACGTCAACGGCGATCCGAACCTCCGCGTCGAGGAGAGCCGCGCGGCACAGGCCGAGATCAACGCGCGTATCTGGAAGGGCGAGCGCCGCATTCGCGAGCTCTCGTTCCGTATCGACGGTAGCTACACCACCCTGAAGGACCAGATCGCGATCACGTCAGGCAGGTACGAGAACTCCAAGGATCGCGGCGTCGCCTCGGCGGAGTTCCTCGGCAAGCTCTACGTGCAGGGTGGTCATCGCATCGAGCTCGGGTACACGTGGCTCCGCGTGAACGCAGCTGATCGCGGCGTTCTGCGCGCACTCCCAGAGCACTGGTTCAACCTCGCGACCGTGTTCTCCCTCGTCTCGGACAAGCTGACCGCGACGACGAACCTCCGCGTGGTCGGCGCCGCCGAGGACGCGAATCGCCTCATCGAGTACCGCGGACAACAATTCGACGACGCCGGACAGCCGATGTCCCCGTATGTCGTCGGTGCGACGGACCTGGTGCTCGATCGCCTCCCTCCGGTCGCCGAGCTGTCGGTCGGACTTCAGTACACACCGACGAGCAAGCTGCTGATCCGTGCGACGGCGTACAACGCTTTCGCAGGCCACTTCTACGAGCCGGACGCCCGGGCCGACTACGAGCCCCATTTGGAGTACTTGCCGAGTCCTCTCCAGGGTTTTCGCGCCTACCTGACCGCGCTCTACCAGTACTGATTGCGGTATCATCAGGACGGTAACTCGTGTCGAAACGACGCGTCCTCGCTATCTCGGGCGATCTCGACCAGCTACGTCGGATCGTCTCCACGCTCGAAAAAGCGGGGGCAGAAGTCGACGCGGTGCGCAGTGTCGAGGCGATCGCTGGCGACGTCATTCCGCATCGCTACATCTTTTACAGCGCGATGGATGGCAATGTCGCCGCGCTGCAAGGGCTGGTCCCCAAGCTCCGCGATCGCGCCCACGTCACCATCGTGACACCGAAGGCGACGCTGTCCGACCTGACGGCGTACCTACACGATGATCGCGTGAACCACGTCGTGGTCGGTGAGGAGCTCGATCACGGTGTGTTCGTGACGGCGCAGAAGCTGCTCACGGGCGACATCTTCGGCATCGAGAAGTACTTGCCGGCCGGAACTCCGGTCCAATACGCGCGCATCCGCGACTTCGAGGGACGCGGGCGTGCGATCGACACCGTGCTGCAGTTTGCGGAGGACGCGAAGATGCGCCGGCAAGTGCGCAGCGCGATCGGCTCCGTGTGCGAGGAGCTGCTGATGAACGCGCTCTACGACGCTCCGGTCGACGAGCGGGGCAACCCGATCTTCGCGAACATCGATCCGCACGATCGCAAGGACCTCGCAACGCCACGGCCCGTGTCGATCCGCTTCGCGGCGACGGAGAACCAGTTCGCCGTCGCAGTACGTGATCGCTTCGGCAGGCTCGCGAAGAACACGATCCTCGCGTACATCGAGAAGTGCATCAGCTCGCCGAACCAGATCGACCGCAAGACGTACGGTGCGGGGCTCGGGCTCTACCTCGTCGCGAACGCAGCGGCGAGCTACGTTGTGAACGTCGCGCACGGGATCGCGACGGAGGTCGTGTGTACGTTCGATCGCGGCGCGAAGACGCCGCTACGTCTCGTCGGTGTGTTCGTGCATCCGGGCGGCGCGGAGTCCTTGCGCGTGGGTCCAACGCCGGAGACGGCGGCGGGCCAGGAGCGTGGCGACCGCCTCGACACGTTCGACCGCCCGTTGACGGGAACGGACGGCGATGGCTGAACGCCAGTTCGGCCCCTATCGACTCGTCAGACAGATCGCCGTCGGCGGAATGGCCGAGATCCACCTCGCCAAGACGAAGGGCATCGCCGGCTTCGAGAAGTACGTCGCCCTGAAAATGATCCACCCGAACTTCGCCGAGGACGAAGCGTTCATCCAGATGCTCGTCGACGAGGCGAAGATCGCGGTGCAGCTCGCGCACGGCAACATCGCCCAGACGTTCGACCTCGGTCGCGTCGGCGACACGTACTACATCACGATGGAGTACGTCGACGGCGCGGATCTCTACAAGATCCTGCGCAAGGGCTCCGAGATGGATCTCGAGATGCCGCTCGACTGCTGCGCGTTCATCGCGAAGGAGATCGCGAGCGCGCTCGATCACGCGCATCGCAAAAAGGATCACGTCGGCAAGCCGCTCGGCATCGTGCATCGCGACGTCTCGCCGCAGAACGTGCTCGTCTCCTACTCGGGAGAGGTGAAGCTCGTCGATTTCGGCATCGCGAAGGCGACGATGAAGGCGCGCCAGACCGCGGTCGGCGTGATCAAGGGCAAGTACTACTACATGAGCCCGGAGCAGGCCTGGGGCGATCCGATCGACTTTCGATCGGACATCTTCAGCGCCGGCATCGTGCTCTACGAAATGATGACGGGGCAGATGCTCTACCTCGAGGAGGATCTGCATCGTCTCCTCGACATGGCGCGCAAGGCGGACATCGCCTCGCCGAGCAAGCTCCGCAAGGGCATCCCTCCGCAGCTCGAGAAGATCGTCATGCACGCGCTCCAGAAGGTGCCGGGCGAGCGGTATCAGAGCGCCGCGGACTTCGCGTCGGACCTCGAGCGTTTCCTGCACGCGTATTCGCCGGTGTTCACGGCGGCGAAGGTCTCGGGCCTGCTGCGGCAGATCGTCGGCGATCCGGTCGCGGTGAACAACGAGGCCGACTTCCCCGACATCGAGGTGCACGACGGAGCGAACGCGACGTTCACCCTCGACACGAACGATCTCGTTCACGCGGGCGACGAGCTGCGTGATGAAAATAGCGTCATCTTCGCGGTGGACGAGCTGAAGCCGAGCTCGCAGCCGAAGATGCAATCGCGCTCCGGTCCCGCGCAGCCGCGCAAGAAGGACGGCGTCCCCTCCGCACCACAGGAGCGCGCGCCGACGGCGCCGACGAAGCAAGTCGTGGGCGCGGCGAAGCCCGCGCCGCGCGCGCCCGGCAACATGACGCGCGCACACGCGCCGACGGAGCCGCCGCCCGTCGGCTCCGATGGCAAGGCGCGCCCGCCGACGGGGAACCTCGGCGCGGTGGTGGCACCGATCCCGTCGCTCAAGCAGCCCGCGCCGCCGGTCGTCGCGCCGAAGAAGAAGCCGGCGCAGCCGCGCAGGCCGACGGACGACACGCGGCAGCTCGACTACGTAGCACCCGCAACCGAGGAGGACAGCGGGCCGATCGAACCGGGCAGCGCCGCGGATCCATCGACGTGGGAGCACGGCGATCCCGCCGACGACGAGCTCGCGAACATCGGCGAGAACACGATGATCACCTCCCCCTCGCAGATGCGTGGCTTCATGCGCGACGCGGGCGAGGAGATCGAAGCGACGTTGGTGAGTGACGGTCCGCCCGTCGCGCCCGACGACACGTCCGAGGAAGAGCTCGACACCGAGAGCGGCGAGCCCGAGGACGATGAGGCCGTCGAGGATCCGACGATCGCGCGCGACTTCCGCGCGAAGAAGCCGGCGGTCTCGAAGCGACCCGCACAGCCGCCGCCCCCAGCGTTTGCGGCGAAGATCCACGCACCCGCGGTCAGCGAGCTACGCAAGCCGCGCCCGTCGAAGCGAACGCCGCAAGGTGGTGTCCCGCAGCAGGCGAACGTGTTGCAGGCGATCGTCGCGAAGCAGACGAGCGAGCCGATGCCGGTTCCACGCGCGCCCCTCGTCGCGCACCACCCTGAACAACAACCACCACCGCCACCGCAGTTCCCGCACGCGACGCCCGGCGCGCAACAAGCAGCGCCCCCATTTTCACCGCAGGTTCCGTCGACAGGCTACGCGACCGACGCGTCGGGGTTGCCGCTCGCGATGCCGACGCCGCCGGGACTGCTCGCGGTGCCGCCGTATCCGCAACAGGCGTATCCGCAGCCGCCGTATCCACAGCAGCCGTATCAATACCCACAGCAGCCGCAGCAGCCACAGCAACCGCAGTACCCACAACCGCAGTACTACCCGCCGGGGCATCCAGCCTACGCAGTGCAGCCCGGCTATCCGCAGTACCCGCAGCAACAGGTACCGGGTCAACCGATGACACCGGGTGCGCTGTATTCGATGCAGCCAGCACCCAAGCCGATGACCCTGACGGGGCAGCTCCGCCTGTTCGAGGTGGACGAGATGCCCTCGCAGTACCAGCTGGGCGCCGCACGTAAACGGTGGTTCACCTACATCGTCGCTGGCCTCATCGCGATCTCGGTCGCCGCCGCCGCCACGTTCCTCATCATCCGCTCGACTCGGGAGACGGCGCCGACGGTGGGGTCCATCCGCGTCGAGTCGCTGCCGGCGGGCGCCGAGGTCGTGTTCGACGACGTGCGACTTGCGGGTACGACGCCCCTCTCAATCCCATCGGTCCCGGTCAACACCCGTCATACGATCAAGGTCGAGCTCAAGCGTCACGAGCGGTACACGGAGACCGTCGACGTCCCGTCGCGCGGCGGCGAGATCACCATCAAGGCCGTGCTCAACCCCATGACAGGAAAGCTGATCATCCTCAGCCAACCCGAGGGTGCCGAGGTCTGGATCAACGGCGAGGTGAGGGGTCGCACACCGACCACGATCAAGAGCCTCGACATGCAGTCGGCCAAGAAGCTCGAGCTCCGGCTCAAGGACTACCAACCGTTCGTTCAGGACCTGGTGTGGCCGGACAACGGCTCGATCCAGATCGACGCCAAGCTGAAGCCGTAGTCGTTGCCGGGGACAACTGTCCTCGGCGATGACGGCGCATGTACGACCTTCACGACGTACCACCTTCACGTTGTCGGTGATCGGTCGGTTAACGTGATCGTGATCGTGCTCGTGACGGACCACAAAGCTCGTTGCACCAAGTTATGAGGGCACTGATATGATTTCTTCCATGGAGTTTCGTCGTCTCACGCGCCTCGTTCTCGTCGGAGCGTTGGCCGTTTCGGTCGCTGCGTGCGGCAAGCGCAAGAACGACGGCGACGACGCGGACGCGGGCGCGGTCGACGCCGCCGCATGCACCGAGCTCGGTTGCTTCATCGTCGACTGCGCGTCGAAGGGTCTCCCGCCGACAACGATCAGCGGCACCGTCTACGCACCGAACGGAACGCTGCCGCTCTACGGCGTCAACGTGTACATCCCCGCGTCGGATCCCGGACCGCTCCCCGATGGTGCGGTCTGCGATCGCTGCGCGAACGGATTGCCCGGTGGCTCGTGGGTGTCGACGACGACCGACGAAGCAGGACGCTTCACGCTCGTCGACGTGCCCGCGACGACCGACGTGCCACTCGTGATCCAGACCGGCAAGTGGCGCAAGCAGTTCATGCTGCCAACGGTCGCTGCGTGTCAGGACATCCCGCTCTCGACGGCGGAGACCTCGCTGCCGAAGAACAAGAGCGAAGGTGACATGCCGAAGATCGCGATCACGACGGGTGATGCGGATGCGCTCGAGTGCCTCGCGCGAAAGCTCGGCGTCGCCGACAGCGAGTTCTCCACCGATGCCGGCACGGGATCGATTCACATGTACGACGGCGAGAACGGCGCCAAGGACTTCGTCGCGGGATGGGCCGGCGGCGCCGGGCCATTCCCCCAAGCGACGACGCTCTGGAATGACGTCAACAAGCTGAAGAACTACGACATCGTGTTCCTCTCGTGTGAAGGCGCGCAGAACGCCGGCACCAAGCCCCAGACCTCGCTCGACGCGATGAAGGCGTACGCCGATCTCGGCGGTCGCGTGTTCGCGTCTCACTGGCACAACATCTGGATCAGTGGTCACTGGAATGGCACGGGCGACGGTCAGAGGCCGGCGGTCTGGGGAGGCCAAACCATCGCGGCGGGTGGCATTGCGGACTGGAACAACGGCGGCACGCTCGGAAGCCCGGACCTCATCGACGAGCAGGGTCACCCCAAAGGCGTGAGCTTCGCGACGTGGATGGAAAACGTGGGTGGCTCGCCGACGGTGCGGGGACAGATTCCGACGACCGAGGGCAAGCTCACGGCGAACGTGCTCGACACGACCAAGGCCGAGCGGTGGGTCTATTTCGATCAGACCGCACAGCGCCCGCAGATCTTCCAGTTTACGACGCCGCTCGAAGTCGGAAGGACCGAGCGCTGCGGCAAGGTCGTGTTCTCGGACATGCACGTCTCGTCGGGATCCACGTCCCGAGACGCGACCCCGTTTCCAGGCGGCTGTGCCGCCACCGATCTGACGCCGCAAGAGAAGGCGCTCGCCTTCATCTTCTTCGACCTCGCCGCGTGTGTCGGCGTGATCCAATAGCCGTTCGCGCCGAATCAGCACGCGCGCCGTTTCTGCGCTCGACGTTTGACCGTGGTCTCGTGGACTTGCGCGTGGCACGAGCGCTGCTCCTGCCGGAGGGATGAAGACTGTCTCTCTCGCTCTGATCTTCGCGGCGCTCGCTGCTCCACGACCCGCGAGTGCATCGACCTGCTCGTCCATTCACGCGGCGAAGATCGCGATCGACTCGGGCCTCACCGACTGCACGACAAAGACCATCAAGCCCTTCAATCAGCGTGCGTCGAGTGGCGCGGAGCTCGGCGCGGCCTCGTCGACCTGCATCGGGCTCACGGCGGATGCGTGCGCCAAACACTTCCTCGACCATCCCTCGCATGGCCTCGTGCAGAACGCGCGAACCGCGGGCGTGTACTCCGCGTACCACTTCGGCGCCAACCAAGGTCTGCGGCTGCCCGACGGAACGCGGCCGATGCTCTACTACAAGCCCGCGCCCGGGACGTTGGACTCCAACCCGCACTTCAACAAGTGGCTGTTCTTCTTCTACGGCGGCGCGGGCATGTGCGCGCAGGACATCGTGCAGCGCGAGGGCACGGGCAACGCGGGGACGAGCTCGCTGACCTCGCAAGGTGCCGAGTGCCTCGCCAAGCTCGCCTATGGCAACCAACGCGAAACCCAGGCGGGGACGGGCTTCAGCCGCGAGCGGTACGCCGACTTTTCAACCAACGGGATCCTCGGAGACGATCCAGAGAACGCCGTCTTCTCCCAGTACAACCGCGTCGTCATCACCAAAACGAACGACTTCTACATCGGTGACGTGACGAAGACCGGCGTCGACGTCGGCGGCGGATTCACCGTCGCGACGATGCAGCTGCAGGGCAACGCGATCGTGAAGCAAGCAATGGCATTCTTCACCACGCCCGTACAGAACGGCGCTGACTTCAACGACGCGCAGAAGATCCTCTTCGTCTCGAGCTCGAGCGGCACCAACAACGTGCACCGCGTCGACGAATGGCGAATGTTCGCGATGTCGCTCGCACCCTCGGCCTACGTCGCGCTCATGGCCAACTCGTCCGGCGTCACCCCCGACAGCTTCACGCTCGAGGAGTTCGACGAAGCGCCGTGTGGCAGCATCTACAGCGGCAACTGCGGAGCGACGTTCGACAACCCACCCATCGGCATCACGCCCACGAACGGGATCCGGACCGACGACGGGCATCGCCTCGTGTTTTCGCACGCTGCGTTCCTCGACTACGCAACCACGTATTGGGATGGCACGAGCGACGGGCAGGTCGCGCCAGGTGGCGAGGCTGCGGGCCTTGCTAGCGTGAGCGCGATGACGAACAGCGTGCTCGACGCGAGCTGTCTCGGTACGGAAATTCCCCCGAATCACTGGAAGTGTCGCTCTCCGCTCTACGTGATGTTCAACCACCTGCGGACACCGCTGTTCATCGCGCACAGCTTGCACGACTCGAGCAACATCGGTGGTGTCATCAAAGGCATCGCGAGCCGCGATGGCGCGGGAAACCTCCCGCGATGGTCGAGCGTCCGCTGGCCGGTAGGCCCCATGAACGGCCAAGAACCCATGGCGACGCTGGCACGCTTCCAGTTCTCGAGCTGGGTCACCGACCGCAACGACGGCGGCGGCGGCGCCGCAGGCGAGAGTCGCTACGCGGGACCGGTGGGGGTCTGGGCACCTCTCTGCAACCACCACGAACCCCAGAAATCCGACCTCACGTTTCTTAGCGGTCGCATCACGATCGGTGCACCCGACGACAACACGCAGGACCAGGTCACGCTCGAGGACACGCTCGTCAAGTGGTTCGAAGGAGGCACCACGGCGGTTCGTATCGATGGCTTCCTCGACAGCAGGACCGTTCTCGACGGTGACGTTTCCGCGTGCCAGTAGCGTTCGCGATCCGTGATACGGTCCGCGCTTGATGGCGGCCACAGCAAAGCAGCAAGCGATGGGTGAGATCACGACGCTCCTCGGTCGCGGCGCGACCTTCGAAGGCAAGCTCACGTTCGACGGCACCGTTCGTATCGACGGTCGGTTCAAGGGAGAGGTCTTCTCGGACGACACGCTCGTCATCGGCGAAGGTGCCGTGGTCGAGGCCGAGATCGAGATCGGCGAGATCATCATTCAGGGCACCGTCGTGGGGAACATCAAGGCGATGCGCTCGATCGAGATCCACGCGCCCGGCCGCGTGAAGGGCGACCTGCACACGCCCACCTTGCAGATCGACAAGGGCGTCATCTTCGAGGGGCGCTCGTTCATGGAGGCCGCGAACGGTGGCCTCAAGCCGCCGGGTGTCACGAAGCCCGCCGCGCCAACGCCCGTGAAGTAGCCGCGCGAAGCGCGCGAGATCACGCGCGAAGAAATCGCGAAACCCGACGAGTTGGCGGCGATAGGGCCGCCCATGTCGGATTTCGGCTCCTCTATCGCCTCTACCCAAGCATCGGCGACCACAAACCCAGCACCTCGCGGAAATAATGGAACGCGCTTGGTGCGGCCGTTGATCGAATTGCGAACTGGCACCCACGCACGAGGTGAAGTTGATACGGTCCGTTAGTCACCTGCCGCCAAACGCTACATCGACACAGCTCGTCGAGTGTCGCTTGCTCGTCGCTCGAGGGGGAGAAGCTATGAAAACGCCGCTCATCGTGGGTGCTGTGGCTCTTGCCGCTGTCTTGCCGCTGTTCGGGTGCACCACGGTGCCGAATCCAGCTGTGTGTTGCATCTCGGCAGAGGACTGTCGAAGTATTGGAGCCGACGAGGTCGAGCGGCCCTGCGATCCGGGGCTCGCGTGCGTCGAGCATCAATGCGAGCCCGCCGCCTGCGCGGAAGGAGGCTGTACTCCGGCAGCTCCGGTATGTGAGCTAACGACGAACGTATGCGTTGGCTGTCGAGACTCCGCAGACTGCATGCAATTTGCGGATACGCCTATGTGTAGCGAACTTTCGGGAGCGTGCGTTCAATGTGTGGACGACATGAGCTGCGTCGACGGCAGGTGCGATCTCAGCTCGAACAGTTGCGTGCAGTGTCTGCTCGATGCCGATTGTCCGAACCAGCGCCCGATCTGCACGGAGGAAGGAGTTTGTAGAGGTTGCATCGCAGACAGCGAGTGCTCCAGCGGAGCATGCACCGACGACGGGCAATGCGCGCCGGAGAGTGCGGTGGCGTATCTAGATCCAGGTGGCACCGATAGCGGGTCATGCTCGCGTATTGCACCGTGCCGCACCTTGCCATACGCCGTGCAGCAGCTCGACGCGCTTCGAGTTCACGTGGTCATGGCCAACGGAGGGTACGTTGGCACCACGTGGACCATCCTGTCCGCAGTTCCAAGCAGGGTGTTTGTTCACGGTTCGGCAGCGAGTCTGATCGCGAACAGCGAGAGCAGCGTGTTGGTTGTCGGCCCGTCAGTGGCGGTTACGATTCGCAACCTACGGGTTTCGAATCCGGCGGGTTTCGGAATCGAAATCGGTGGGGCGAGCTCGCGGATCGAGGACGTGACGGTACGCGCATTGGCTCGCGGTATTCGAGCCACATCCACGGACCTCGTAAACGTGGACGTGGAGGGCGCAGGTATCGGAATCCAACTAGGCGGGGCGAGTCGGATCGAGCGTGCACGCATCGCGAATTGTGATCGTGGTCTGGTCGCGGACGCTGGCGCAGATCTCGAGCTTCGCAACATGCTCGTGAGTGGTTCCTCGACACGCGCGTTCGATGGGCCGTCTGCTCGTGGGTTCATCGAGTTCTCGACGCTCGTCACTTCGGGTGTCGGCCTTGGAACGGGTGCGCGGGGTGTGCTGTGCGGGACAGAGCTGACAGTTCGCGCAAGCATCATCTGGACAGATGGGAGCGGCAGTCGTGCGCCGATATCCGGGTGTAATCTTGCGAACATCATCGTCGGGCCTTCGGCTGTGCCCGGCGGCAACAACGTGAATCCGCAGTTCGTAGATCCTACGACGGACGACTACCACCTCGGGCCTTCAAGTCCCGCACGCGACAAGTCCGCGACAGGCCCGAGCGTCGACTACGAGGGGCATGGAAGGCCGATCGGTGCGAGCTACGATCTTGGCGCCGACGAGGCTCAATAGAGCGGCGAAGTCTAGAAGATCGGACTCGCAACACACGACGCGAGGTCGAAGAACATGAACGCCAATGCCTTCTCCTGTGGCGTCAGCGTTGTTCCCGCGTTCGCGCAGCTTTGCATCGGATAGCTGCCGCCCGGCGAGGTGCCGGTGACGTGCATGTCGGTGAAGACGACCTTGCCGCAGCGGTCGTTGAGCGGGGCCTCGTTGGGCGTGGTAAACTGGAACGTCTGTGGTCGCTCGGCGCCGCCGTTGTTGAGGTAGACCCAACGCTCGGCCTTGGTCGTATCGACCCCAAGTGCGGTGATGCGCGGGTCCGTAACTGAGATCTGCCCGCGTACCGTCGAGCCCATCACGTTGAGCATCCACGTAGCGAAGGAGGTGCCCTTCGGGTTGTTTACTTCGTCGATAGTGTCCGTGGCGTTGCTCAAGTTCGTTCCGTTGTCGGTGACCCAATCGGCAATCTCGCTCCACACCGCTGGGGTTTGCCCATTGCCGTCCGTCCAATCACCACCGATCCAGATGTTGTGCCAGTGTGAGGCGAACACGCGACCACCGAGATCGGCGTACGCCTTCATCGCATCGAGAGCCGGTTGCGGTTTCGTGTCGCCGTTCTGCTGGCCTTCGCACGACAAGAACACGATGTCGTACGGCTTGAGGTTGTTGACGTCCGACCAGAACGGAGTCGCAGACGGAATCGCCCCGGTACCTCCAGCGTGGTTCGCAGAGAATTGATTCACTCCGTTGCCCGAGTACATGTGAATTCGCCCGGTACCGGCGTTGCTCGAAATCTCGGCATCGTCGATGCCAAGTTTGCGGATCAGACACTCGAGCGAGTCGGCGTTGCCCGTGGTGATCGCGATCTTGGGCATGAAGCCCTCGGACTTGTTCTTCGGCAGGCGCGTGTCGGCGGCGGGAAGCGGCGTGTCGGCGCACTGCGCGACAGTGGACACCATGATCGTGCGGCGCCACTTGCCGCTCGAGATGATGACGGGGACGTTCTGGCCCGACGGGACGTTGATCAGCGTGAAGCGACCGGACTCGTCGGTGCTGGCCTTGGACAGCGGGAAGCCCGGGATCGAGTCGGTGCAGCGATCGCAGATCGCGCCCTCGACCGGATCGGCGATGGCCTGGTTCGGAACGTAGACGTTGATGCCGAACAGCGGGAGGGTGCCGTTCGGTGCGAAGACGGTGCCGGAGATCGTCGTGAGCGGCATGCCCATGCCGTCGCAGTCGACGATGTTGCACTCGAGGCCGATGCACTCGTCGTTGCCGACGCAGCGTCCATCCGGCGTGCAGCGATAGCCGTCGCCGCACTCCTCGCCGCCCGCCGTGCAGAACGCGTTGCAGGTTCCGTCGGGCGTGCAGTGGAAGCCACCCGGGCACGACGCGGCTGCGCCGGGCGATGGATCGCACATCGTCATGCACGCCGCCGGTGGTGGCACGACGTTGGCGCATTGATCGACGCCGCCCGGCGGATCGTCGCCGCACGCGACCAGAGCACAGACCACGACGAAGGACAGGAGAGTTCCCCGCATAGTGGAATGGTACCCCCGCAGTGAAGCGGCTTGCCAGTAGCAGGACATAGCAGGCAGTGACCTGCGTATCAGCCGACATGTCCCCACCCCCGACGGCCGGTGGGGCAGGTCACAGGTCAATCGACAGAGCGTAACGAGGACACGATCGCGGCCTCGGTCTGGGCCTCGAAGTCGCGGATCGCGGCGGTGTTCGCGCGGTCGAGGCCGGAGAAGCTGCTGAGCGGGCCGATCGACGACGAGGTCGCACGAAATGTGCCCGCGCAGCGGAGTGCGCCGGTCGCGGGATCGAACGCGTAGGCGGTGCCGGCGATGACGCCGGGAGCGATCGAGTCGTGCGCGCGATCGAGCTCGGGCATCTGGAGCTCGTTGACACGGACGATGACGAACCCGCCACCGAGCGCGTGAAGGACGTGATCGCGACCCGCGATCGTCGCGAACCGCGAGCGCTGCGCGGATGCGATCAGCTGATCGATCTCGGGACGCGCGACGGCCGTGAGATCGCCGAGGGTCTCGCCCGGCAGGATCATGTGGCGCAGCGAGATTGCGAGATCCCGATCGTCCCACGACGGTGCTTCGGTGTCGGTGGCGATCACGGCGCGCTCGTCGGCATCTCGACCGGTCGCGATCGTGCACGCGCCGACGCCCTGGAGCGTCGCGAGGTCTGGTGCATCGAACGCGGCGAGGGTGGAGAGCAGACGCGCCTTGCCGCGGTTCCAGCGGGTGGCGCCGTTCGCGAGCTGCGTCGACTCGTCGGCGCTCGCGGCGATCGGATAGCGTGCGTCGACCTCGCGCCGTGCATCGCGCTTCGCGACCACGGCGTATGCGCCCGCGGCGATGGCGATCACCGTGATACCGGCGACGACGAACGGCCACGCGCGGCGCGGCGCGGGACGATACGGGATCGCGACGGGAGCTGTGCCCTCGGCGAGGACCGGGACCGGTGTGCTATCGGGCGCGGTTGGCGCAGCACCGGGACGCGGCCGGGGGGGCGTGGGAGCGGAGACGAGCTCGGACATGAGTCAGCGCGCATCTCATACCGAGAGGTCGGGCCACTTGCAACGAGAACGCCGGGAATCCGGGGTGTCCAGATGTGTAGTGGTTCACGCCCCGTTGACGGCCATCTCGACGGCGGCGATGACGTCATCGAGTAGAAATGGCTTGGCAAGCAACCGGTTGGGCGTGGTCGCGAGGAAGTCGTCGAGCTCGGGTGAAAACGTGCCGCCCGTGATGAAGATGATGCGGCGCTCGAGGCCCGGGTGCGCTGCCGCGATCCGGCGATGGACCTCCTGGCCGTCCATACCGGGCATCATCACATCGCAGACGATCGCGTCGAAGGTCCCGTCGGACAGCTTCGCGAGCCCCTCGGCACCCGAGCTCGCCGTCGCGATCTCGTGATCGCCGCCGAGGAGGCGTGTGAGCACGTCGCGAAGCAGCGGCTCGTCGTCGATGATGAGCACGCGCTTGCGGCTCGTGCTCGCTGGCGGCGCTGGCTCCTGCGCGATCGACGTCTGCGATCCGCGATGAATCGGCAGCGCGATTGTCATCGTCGTACCTTCGCCCTCGGTCGACGCGACGTCGATCGTGCCCCCGAAGCCCTCGATGATCGTGCGGCACACGGAGAGCCCGAGGCCCAGGCCTTCACCGACGGTTCGCGTCGTGAAGAACGGGTCGAAGATCCGATCGCGCAACGCCGCTGGGATGCCGCGCCCCGTGTCGCGAATCGTCAGCACGATCTGCTCGCCGCTCTCGAGGAGCACGACCTCGATCTCGTTGGACGAACGTTCGGGACGCAACGACTGGATCGCGTTGAGGAGCACGTTGACGACGACCTGCTCGAGGCGCGACGCGTTGCCCGTCACCGGTGGCACGTCGGTGAGGGTGCGCACGAGCTGCGCGCGGTGGCGCAGATCGTTGTCGACCATCTTCAGCGAACGCTCGACGACGTCGAACAACGAGACGGGCCCGGGAGGCGCGTCATCGGGGCGCGCGAACGATCGCAGTCCGCGCGTGATCGACGTGACGCGCGAGATGCCGTGCTCGATCTCGCGGAGCTGCGTGCGCACCTGCGCGAGGGCGGCGGCGGGGAGCTCGAGCGACACAAGCATTCGTTCGACGCGCTGGAGACCGAGCGTCGCGTACGTCAGCGGGTTGTTGATCTCGTGTGCAACACCGGCGGATAGCGTGCCGAGCGCCGCGAGTCGATCGTGCTCGACGAGTCGGTGCTGCAACCGCTTGCGCTCGGTGACGTCCCGCGCGAACGCGAGCACCGCGGGCGAGCCTTCCCAATCGCAGACGATCGACTTGATCTCGACGACACGCTCGGGATCGACGAGCACGTTGTACTCGTTCGGCGGCATCTCCTGCCGCGTCGCGAACATGCGGCCGATGCGCTCTCCCGCGGCCGCCGCATCCGCGGGAGGCAAGAACCGGCCGACGGGCTGACCGACCACGGCTGAGATCTCTGCGTCTGCCAGCAGGGCCGCGCCGCGCCGGTTGATGAAGACGATGTGCCCGCGCTGGAGGATCACGACGCCGTCGGGCGCGGCCTCGACGAGGAACCGGAACCTAGCCTCCGAGCTGCGCAGCGCCTCCACCGCGTCGCGCTCCGGCGAGACATCGCGGAAGTAGCCGAACGAGAGCACGCGATTGTTGAGGGCAAGGCGGGTCCGCCCGAGCCGGATCGGGATGCGCGTCCCGTCGGGGCGCTCGACCGTGAGATCCATAGAGGAGGGCGGCTCCTCGGAGGGGTGGGAGATCAAGTGTCGGATCCGGAGCTGGTCGTCGGCGATCAGGGTCGACCATGGCGGCGTACCGATGAGCGATTGGCGGGGGCGCCCGACAATCTCGGCCGCCAGTTGGCTCGCATAGATGATGGAGGGAGGATCCGCATCGATCCGCGCCACATAGAGCGCCAACGAGGAGTGTTCAGCAGCTGCTTCGAGCGCTCCCCAAAGGGCGGCGGCATCCACACCTGTAAACACGCGAGCAATCTAGCCGGCGAGATCTCCGAGGTCATCAACTCGCGGCGGATTGTCGCAACACCGGCGGGGAAACTACGGGCATCCCACCGTTGACACCTACGGTGCCCCCGACTATAAGCAGCCGGCCCCGAGCCAGACCGTAGGCTACTGAACGTAAAGGCATTTCCATGGAACAGACGACCCTCGTAACTGTCGCTTCCGGCGGCCAACCGCTGATCGATATCGATCTCACAGCGGTCGTTCAGTTCGGTCTGTTCCTCGTTGTCTACGTTGTCGCCAATAAGCTGCTGTTCCAGCCGTACCTCCAGCTGCGCGAGCGCCGCAAGGCGGGCATCGAAGGTGCGCGTGCCGAGGCCGAGCGCATGACCGCGCAGGCCGACGCGAAGCTCGCCGACTTCAACAAGCAACTCGCCGTTGCGCGCGATCGCGCGGGCGAGGAGGGCCGCAAGGTCCGCGCGGAAGCCGCCGCGCACGAGAAGGAAGTCACCGACAAGGCGCGCGCCGCAGCGCAGAAGGCGATCGACGAAGCGCAATCGAAGATGCGCTCCGAGACCGAGGCTGCACGCGCGCAGCTGATGCCGCAGGCGGATGCCATCGCGAAGGCGATGGCCAGCAAGCTGCTCTCTCGGGAGGTTGCCTAGATGACGTCGACGTTGAAGACGCTGTCGACGAGCACGAAGCTCGTGTCGCTCGCGAAGGTGCCAGCGTTCTTCGTCGGCGCATTCATCCTCGCGTTCCTCGCGATGACTGCGGCGGACGCTGTCGCGCAGCCCGGCCCGCCGGCCGAGTCTCCCGAGCCGACGCAGGTCGACAATGGTGCGGGTTCGGGGATGCCGGACCACGGCTTCGCACCGCCGTCCGACGAGCTGCCGCCGGAGCCGGAGAACACCGCAGGTGTCGACGGGAACACGAGCTCGCACGCCGGCGCGCACGCGAAGAAGCCGCACCACGACGCGAGCCTGCACTTCAACTTCTTCGACTTCGGGTGGCGGAAGAAGGATCTGTACGGCGGCGTGATGGGCGACGGTCAGATGATCGATTCGCACACCGGCCAGGTCGTCCTCGACGATCACACCGGCACGCCGGCGAAGGAGGAGGGCATGTCGGCCCCCTTCATCTTCATGGTGCTGAACTTCGCCCTCTTGTTCGCGCTGCTCGCGTGGAAGGCCGGACCCATCGCGCGCAAGGTCGCCGAGGAGCGCCACGATCAAATCAAGAACGCGCTCGAAGAGGCGGCCACGTTGCGCGAGCAGGCGAAGAGCAAGCTGTCCGAGCTCGAGGGCAAGCTGAAGTCCGCCGACACCGAGATCAAGGCGATGGTCGAGGGCATCCGCAAGGACGCCGAGACCGACAAGGCACGCATCCTCGAGAATGCCGAGAAGCTCGCGGCGCAGATGAAGCGCGACGCCGAGTCTCGTATCGCCGCGGAGATCGAGGCCGCGCGTGCGGCGCTCACGCGCGAGGTCACCGACGCCGCGACCAAGGCGACGGAGACGCTCCTGCGCGACAAGCTCATGCCGGGCGATCAGAGCAAGCTCGTCACCACGTTCATCGCGGACCTCGGTACCGCCAAGGGAGGCAGCGATGCCCGCCGGTAGTCTCGCGCGTCGTTACGCCAAGGCCGTCTTCGAGATCGGCAACCAGAGCGTCGACAAGATCGGCACGGATCTGAAAGCGCTCGCCGGCGCGATGAAGACCTCGCCCGAGCTGCAATCAGTGCTCACGAACCCGGCGATCCGCCGCGTCGATCGCCGCAAGGTGATCGACAGTCTTCTCGCGCGTGTCGTCGCTGCCCCGACGACGAAGAACCTGGTCTATCTCCTGCTCGACGGCGAGCGCATGTCCGCGCTACCGGATATCTCGCGCGAGCTGTCGGCGATGATCGAGGCCAAGGGCGGCCGCATCACCGCCGAGGTCACATCGGCCAAGCCGCTCGATGCATCTCAGCTCACGCAGATCACGCTCGCTCTCGAGAAGCTCTCGGGCAAGAAGGTCGACGTCGTCAAGCGCGAAGACGCGAGCCTGCTCGGCGGTGTCGTCGCGAAGGTCGGCGACACGGTCTACGACGGAAGCCTACGCACTCAGCTCCGCGCGATTCGCGACGAGCTCACCACATCTGGGGGACGCCCCCAAACTCCCCCGGAACGATAGGGAACGACCATGGACATTCGTGCCGCAGAGATCAGCGACATCATCCGCAAGCAGATCGAGAACTACGAGAAGAAGGTCTCGGTCACCGAGACCGGCACGGTGCTCACCGCCGGTGACGGTATCGCCCGCGTGTACGGCCTGTCCGGCGCGATGGCCGGCGAGCTCCTCGAGTTCGAGGGTGCCGGTGGCGAGAAGGTCAGCGGCATGGTGCTCAACCTCGAGGAGGACAACGTCGGTGTCGCGCTCCTCGGCAGGTTCGAGAGCGTGCGCGAAGGCGATGTCGTCAAGCGCACCCAGCGCATCGTCGAGGTCCCGGTCGGCGAGGAGCTCCTCGGCCGCGTCGTCAACGCGATCGGCGTTCCCGTCGACGGCGGCAAGCCGATCACCGGCGCGAAGAAGCGCCAGGTCGAGATCAAGGCGCCCGGCATCATCGCTCGCAAGTCGGTGCACGAGCCGATGCAGACCGGCATGAAGGCGATCGACTCGATGATCCCGATCGGCCGCGGTCAGCGCGAGCTCATCATCGGCGACCGCGGTACCGGCAAGACGGCGATCGCGATCGACACGATCATCAATCAGAAGGGGCAGAACATGTTCTGCTTCTACGTCGCCATCGGCCAGAAGCAGTCGACGGTCGCGACGGTCGTCGACCGCCTCACCAAGGCGGGCGCGATGGAGTACACGACGGTCGTCATGGCCGGCGCGTCGGAGCCCGCTCCGCTGCAGTTCATCGCGCCGTACACCGGGGTCACGATGGCCGAGTACTTCCGCGACTCCGGTCGCCACGCCCTCATCATCTACGATGATCTCTCGAAGCAGGCCGTCGCGTACCGGCAGCTCTCGCTGCTCCTTCGCCGCCCGCCGGGCCGCGAGGCATATCCGGGCGACGTCTTCTACATCCACTCGCGCTTGCTCGAGCGCGCGGCGAAGATGTCCGACAAGGAAGGCGGCGGTTCGCTCACCGCGCTGCCAATCATCGAGACGCAGGCCGGCGACGTCTCGGCGTACATCCCGACGAACGTCATCTCGATCACCGACGGCCAGATCTTCCTCGAGGCCGACCTGTTCTACTCCGGCGTTCGCCCCGCTGTGAACGTCGGCATCTCGGTGTCGCGCGTCGGTGGCGCCGCGCAGACCAAGGCGATGAAGTCGATCGCCGGTCGCCTCCGCCTCGAGCTCGCGTCGTATCGCGAGAAGGCCGCGTTCGCGCAGTTCGGCTCCGACCTCGACAAGGCGACGCTCGCACAGCTCAACCGCGGCGAGCGCATGGTCGAGCTGCTCAAGCAGGACCAGTTCCAGCCGATGCCCGTCGAGGAGCAGGTCATCGTGATCTTCGCCGGCACCAACGGCTACGTCGACGACTACCCGGTCGCCGTCCTCAAGCGCTACGAGACCGAGCTGCTCTCGTTCATGAAGTCGCGCAAGGCCGAGCTCGTCCAGACGATCAAGTCGAGCGGCAAGCTCGATCCCGACACGACCAAGGCACTCAAGGAAGCACTCGCCGAGTTCGCGAAGCAGTTCTCGGTGGAGAAGAAGTAGCTCATGTTTCGACGAAACGAGCGGATCAAGAGGAGTCGAATGTGCCGAGCCTGAAGGCAATCCGCACCCGCATCACGAGTGTCAAGAACACGCGCAAGATCACGCGTGCGATGAAGCTCGTGTCGACGGCGAAGCTGCGGCGCGCACAGGACTCGCTGATCGCGGCGCGCCCGTATTCGTCGGCCATCACGAAGGTCGTCAGCGAGCTCTCGGCGGTCGCCGGCACGGACAGCCACCCGCTGTTCGAAGAGCGTCCCCTCGAGAAGGCGTCGATCGTGGTCGTCACGAGCGATCGCGGTCAGGCGGGCGCATTCAACGCGAACGTCATCAAGGCCGTCGAGCGCTACGCCGCAAACGAGCTGTCCGGCGTTGGCGAACTGTCGCTGCGCATCATCGGTCGTAAGGGCAACCAGTACTTCTCGCGGCGTCGCACGACGATCACGAGCTTCGATATCGCACCGACGGGAGCGACCGCGCTCGAAGTCGCGCGCGAGATGGCGAACCGGATCATCGCTGACTTCACGGGCGGCAAGGTCGATCGCGTCTTCGTGGTCTACAACGAGTTCAAGAGCGCGATCAGCCAGGTCACCCGTGTGAAGCAGGTGCTCCCGGTGATCCCGGAGAAGACGTCCGCCTCGCCGACCAAGGTCGGCGAGGGCCACGACGTGGGCAGCGGTGACTTCATCTACGAGCCGGGCAAGGAGGAGCTGCTGAACCGCCTCGTGCCGCTGTACGTGCAGATCCAGCTCTACCGCGCATGTCTCGAGTCGATCGCAGCGTTCTTCGCCGCGCAGATGACGGCGATGGAGAACGCGACCAAGAACGCCGGCGACATGATCAGCCGGCTCACGCTTCAGTACAACCGCGCCCGTCAGGCGTCGATCACCAAGGAGCTGCTCGAGATCATCGGCGGCGCCGAGGCTCTCAAGGGGTAATGCAAATGGCTACTGACTTCTCTCCCAACAGCATGGGCCGCGTGGTCCAGGTCATCGGTCCCGTCGTCGACGTCGCGTTCGACTCGGCGGAGCTGCCCGAGATCAACACGGCGCTCCTTCTCACGAACCCCTCGATCGACAAGCGCGAAGACAACCTCACCGTCGAGGTCGCCCAGCACCTCGGCGAGCACATGGTCCGCTGTGTCGCGATGGATACGACGGATGGTCTCATCCGCGGTCAGTCGGTGAAGAACACGTCCAAGCCGATTTCGGTGCCGGTGGGCGCGGGCGTCCTCGGTCGCATCCTCAACGTGGTCGGCGAGCCCGTCGACGAAGCGGGCGCGGTGAAGTTCGAGAAGAGGCTCCCGATTCACCGGAGCGCCCCACCGTTCGTCGACCAGTCGGTGAGCGTCGAGATGTTCGAGACGGGCATCAAGGTCATCGACCTCCTCGCGCCGTATCGCCGCGGTGGAAAGATCGGTCTGTTCGGCGGCGCTGGCGTCGGCAAGACGGTGCTCATCCAGGAGCTGATCAACAACGTCGCGAAGAAGTCGGGTTCGTATTCGGTGTTCGCCGGCGTCGGTGAGCGCACGCGTGAGGGCAACGACCTCTACCGCGAGCTCGAGGAAGCCAAGCTGTTCGACGGCTCGAGCGTTCTATCGAAGACCGCGATGGTGTTCGGCCAGATGAACGAGCCGCCCGGCGCTCGCGCTCGCGTCGCGCTGTCGGCGCTCACGATGGCCGAGTACTTCCGCGACGTCGAGAAGCAGGACCTCCTGTTGTTCGTCGACAACATCTTCCGCTTCACGCAGGCGGGCTCCGAGGTGTCGGCGTTGCTCGGTCGCATTCCTTCGGCCGTGGGTTATCAGCCGACCTTGGCCACGGAGATGGGCGTGTTGCAGGAGCGCATCACGACCACGACCAAGGGCTCGATCACGAGCGTCCAGGCGATCTACGTGCCT
>JBJXGN010000325.1:0-3464 GCA_046160585.1 Kofleriaceae bacterium | reverse complement strand
ATCGTCGAATGGCTCTCACTTCCGCCAAGCCTAGGCAACCTCGACCTGCGGGGTGCGCTGTACGTGGGGAGGGAGCATGCGCCTCTGATCGTAACCGGTGCAGCGGCCCCGTGCCGGGCCGACGCCGCATGGCGCGCGAAGTCGGCGATCTACGGCGCGAAGGGCAGCTCGCTGCGAGCCGCGTCCGACTTCGCGGTCTCGAGGGGCGGCTCCGGGACGGTCAGCCAGCCGACATCGCACTCGAGTTCGTCACGAACGAGACGTGCGTGGGTCTGACGCCAATAGCGCGGCGCGAGCTCGAGGTAGCGCTCGCTCGGCCAGCATGGCAGCACACGGAAGATGTCGCGCAGGTACTCCTCCGGATCGAGCTTGTGAAGACGCGCCGACGCGATCAGGGTCATCAGATTCGCCGCTGCCTGGCCATGGTCGTCGCTACCGATGAAGAGCCACGCGTGTCTCCCGGTGGCGACGCGGCGAAGTTGTCTTTCGGATCGATTGTTCGTCATCTCGAGACGGCCATCGTCGAGGAATCGCATGAGCGCGTCCTTCTGACGAACGCAGTAGCCGAGCGCCGAGCGCAACAGACCGCGTTGATGCTTCACGCGCTCGAACTGCTCGTCGACGAACGTGAAGAAGGACACGACGTGCACACGGAGATGGCGATCGCGTAGCGCCTTACGCTCGTCGGGCGATCGATCGCTCCACAGGCGCTCGAGCTGAAACATGCGCATGACGCGCGCGAGCATCTCGCGCGCGACGGTGTCCTGGGTCGCGACCGCTGCTTCCCAGGCACCGCGCCTGCCGTGGCTCCAGCACCCGACCTCGCGGCGAACCGCGAGATCGGGTGGTTCATCATCGACACGATCTCGCTCGTCGGGTGACCGAAACAAGACGTTGAACACGCTCGAGGCGTCGGCCTGGACGAATCCCGAAAAGCCGCGGAAGAGTTTGCTGACCACCTTGCCGTTCTCGTCGGCCGAGTATTCGAAGAAGACATGATCCGCGTCGGCGATCTGCACGAAGAAGTGCGCGCGCCGGCAAGGCTGACGCTTCTTATCCTCGCGCGGCGTCGGTAGAACGCGTACGCCGGTGGCATCGGTCGCGATGCAGAACGCCGTCGCCATCGCTTCCATGCGCATCGCGTCGACGATCGTCGTCCCGACGATCGCGCCGAGCTCTTCGAGCCACCGCGCCATCGTGCTGCGGTGGATGGTGGCGCCGAGCCGTGCGAAGCGATCCTCTTGGCGATGAAGCGGCAAGCCGTCGCAGAACTTGTCCGTCGCGATGTGAGCGAGGAGCGAGGGCAACGCGTACGAGTTCGGCAGGATCAGAGGTGGCATCGGTGCGGTCACGATTCCGCGCGCGTCGGGATCGCGGACTGCCGACATCGGTGCCACCAAGGTTCGCCGGGTCACCGACGGGGTCGACACGGATGCAGCATCCACGTCGCCGACCGTGCCGCTCGTCGCGCTCTCGTTCTTCTCGCTCTCGTCTGGTGCGGTCACGACCTCCGAAGTTACCGCGCTCTCCGCCGAGCCTGCATCCGCTTCGTTGGAGAGGTCGACCACCGCGGACGACCCGCTGGGCTTGTATTTCACGCGCCCGAAAACGACGCGGACCATGCCGCCGCGGCGCCACATGACCCGCGAGCTCTCCTCGATACTGCCGAGCCGCTCCACGGAGCCCTCGCGAATTGGATCCGTGATCTCGATGCGCTCCTCGCCGGCCAGCATCCGCGGAACGCGACGACCGCCGCCGTTCTTCTTCTTGCCATCGCCGGTCGGCTTCGAGCCGTCATCGCTGTCATCGCCGAGCGGATCGTCGGCGTTGGGATCGAGTCCAGCGAGTTCGTCGAGCGCGGCGAGCGTAGCGGCGAAGTCGAGCTCGAGCTGTGTCGTGTCGACGCGCTCCGCTTTCGCGATGATCAGGCGCCGGTGTGCGAGCTCGACCTGGATCTTGAGAGCCTCGTAGGCTTCGCGCAGGCGATCGCGCTCCGCCTCGACCATGATCCGCCGCTCGCGCTCGACCTCGAAAGCGACCTGCCGTGCGACCACCTCCGTTTCGAGCTCTGCGAGCCGCGCGGCGAGTGCCAGATCGGGGGTGCTCGCAACGTCGTCCACGCTCGACCATCTTGATCAGGCGATCGGATCGCGCAATGTCCGAGCGATCGAAATCGAGCAGCGCTCGACGAGATTCTCGGTCCGGAACTTGCTCGTCGATCGCGCGAGGCGTTTCAGTGCACGCGACGTCGTGATCGCGATACCGGCTCGATGTCGATCCCGTCGATCAGATCATCGAACGCACCATCGTCGATCAGGCGAGCGACATCGCCTTCGATCGCGGCCCCGGGGACCCGAAACGTGTTTGCGTCGAGGCGTTTGTAAAATACGCATACGCCCGTGCGGTCGCAGAACAACACCTTCACCGACGTACGACGCCGCCCGAAGAACACAAAGAGCGCCCCCGCGCGCGCCGACCGGCCCAGCCGCTCGGTGACGACGCCGCACAAACGATCAAAACCCCACCGCATGTCGATCGGATCAAGCGCGACGAAGATCTCGACGCCGCGCGGAATCATCGTCGATCCTTCGGCGAGCAGATGAACGCGAGCACCGTCTCGACCGTCTCGCGGTCCGCGCCCGGCCCGATCGTGATCCGCACGTGTGCGTCGAGCTCCTCGACCACGACAGCACCGCGTCCTCCCTCAGCCGGCGATCGTACGAGCTGGGCCACCCGCACGATTCGAGCCGGGCTCTCAGCTCGGAGCTGGGACGCCCACCACTTGAGCGTGCTCGACGCGAACCCGCGCCCTACAGCAAACCGCTCGGCACTTTCGCCGCTCGCTCGCCAGCTCGCGACCCGCTGCTTCCAAATCGTGCGCGTATCCGCCATGACGCGCGCGACTGTCGGGCATCAGGCGCCGCAGCGCCACGACGGGGTCGCTGCACCGGTTACCTCTGATCAGCCCTGAAGACAAACTTTCGCTCGAGGCGGCCGCGTTGCTGAAGGGTCTAATCAAGACGCCTAAGTCGAGCAACAGCGTGCTTTCAGATTTGAAGGCTCTCTCGAAGCGAGACCTGTCGGGCATGTTGGACCGAGTTCTTGAGCTCGCGCGGCGAGAGCAAGAATGGGGCACTCCACCGATCCTGGACGCTTGTCTCGCTCTAGCCGAAGCTGACACCGCTCTCGGCTCGCGGCTCGCGGAAATGCTTCGTGGTGTTCCACTGGCTCAGCTCAAGCCGAACATCGTCCCGAAGATCGCAGACCGACCCTGGGCCGCCGAGGTTCTAGCTTTTTGGAAGAACAGCGGAGTGGACGCAGCAGTGCTTAAGGCAATTCAAGCGCAGAAGAAGTAGCTGTGGGGACATCTCAATCAAGCGGCGGTCCAGGCTCTGGGGTCGCAATGGTTCCGGCCTGGGTACCCGAGTTGCCCATCGACGACGAAGCTGCGTCCATAGATCCGA
>JBJXGN010000324.1:0-73513 GCA_046160585.1 Kofleriaceae bacterium | reverse complement strand
GGCGACATCGACTCCAGCGACATGAATTGCTCCGGCAACGACGATGACGAACAGCCGGCGTCGTCGGCGATCGAATCCGTCGAACCCGCGTGGACCGGCGTGGGCAGCCCGAACGCTGGCTTCCTTCGTGACGACGCCCTCCTCGTGGTGGTCGCGATCACCGACGAAGACGAGCAGCCGCGCCCCGGTGCGAACGCACACGAGATCTACGATCGGCTCGTCGCCGTGAAGGGCGACGTGAACAAGCTCGTGTTCCTCGGCATCGGTGGAGCGTCGAGCTGTGGCAACGGCACGTACGGCGCCGCGAAGCACGCCGAGAAGCTCGAGGACGTTGCAAACCTGTTCATCGCGCAACAACACGGCGTGTTCTGGGATCTCTGCCAAGGCAACCTCGAACAAGGCCTCGCGCAGGCGCTCGCAACCATCGATACAGCGTGCGAGCAGTTCCCGACGATCTTCTGAGCAAGAGCGCGATCGTCAGTTCGGCAGAAAGGCCACGCTTCCGCTCAGCTGTCCATAGACCTTCACCACGCCTGCAGCCCCCGCCGCCACCAACCCACCCCGCTCGCCATCGTTCCGGCGCGTTGGCGACTGCGGGTTCGACACGATCAAGGAGACGACGCGCGGAGTTGCAGGCGCGTCAGCTCGGCGCACGTTCGGCGCCCGCGATCTTCGTCGCCTCCTCGCGCACTTCGGGCGTGGATTTGCGGGACCCGCTGCACTGCCGGGCGAAGAGCGTGTCACCCTGGCGCACAGCGAACAGCAACTGCGCGCCGACTCTGGCGCCCACGTTCTTCAAGCCGCAACTCGAGTTGTCGGTGACGACGAACGTCTTCACCTTCACGTCGCCCTTCCACACCCCCTTGACCGTGACGGTGTAGCGCCATCCAGTGACCGGCCGCTGGATCGTCTTGGACGCGGTGATCTCACCCCAGAACACGAGATCGGCGTTGGCGATGCTCTTTTCGAGCGAGTACGTCGAGCACGAACACGCCTCGGCGGAGCGCAGCGCAACGATGGAGATCAGAACGAGCGAAGCGAACAGGACAATGGAAGCTCTCATGCTCCAGCGTGTCATCGGCACGCGTGCAGGTGTCGGCGGTTGCGGCCCACGTCACGGATGCGCCACGATCCGGGTCACGTGGCGCCGCGATCGTCGCGGTGGTTCGCCTGTTTCCGACCCAGTTCCACAGGATCGAGTCGCGCATCTATTTCACGATAGAAGCGGTCATCGTCCGAAGGTATCGAGGCTGTGCCCGCGCGGAGCGTGCAATGACGCCGCCATGAACAAGCAACGCGGATCGATCATCGTCATCGCTCTCCTCGCATGTGCTTCGGTCGCCGGTGCAGAAGGCCTTCCGCTCCAAGCGGACGACGGCATGACCTCAGACACTCATCGCAAGCACGTCGGAGAGATCGTGTTCTCGACGACACCGATCGTCATCGGCAAAGAGACGGCGAGCAAGTTCGCTACCAGCTTCAAGGGCTCGCAGCCGATCTACTGGCGTGCATACCTGCCGCGCTCCGCGGCGAATCAGGCTCGCATGCAGGGCAAAGAGTGCGAGCCGAAGGGTATGAACGTCTTGCGCGCGTATGCGGCCACGGTGGATGGCGTCGCGATGGAACATCTGCTCAGCGTCGTTGACCTCTCGGCAAATGACTTCGCGCGCTCGACGACGTGGTCGGAGCCGGCGGCCCTCAACGCTTCCACGCCAACCGAGGTGAGCTCGCTCAACGTCAACTTCGTGTGGGGTCTCGCGAAGAGCCTGTCCGCGGGGAAGCACGCGATCGTCCTGACGGCGAAGCTCAAGTGCACCGGCAACACGAAGTTCGTCTCCGCGCCGATGGCGGTAGGTTCATTCACCCTCGACATCACCGAAGCGGACATCACTGCGATGACGAAACCGCTCGGCACCCTGCCACGCGCAAAACGTACAGATGCGTCGCTATCGGCCGCGGGCACGAAGCTGATGAACGCGATCTGGAAGCGTGCGTCGAGCTCGCGCCGCGCGATCAAGACGATCATCGTGGATCCGGACTGGACGATCGAGCACCACGAGATCACGGGCCGCGTGATCAGCCGCTCGATCGAAACGGTCGTCGCCTACAAGGACAAAGACGGCTGCCACTTCTACGGCGTCCGGCTTCGCCAGGATGCGACGAGCAAGGGGAAGTTCGGCGAGACGTACTTCGGTGCGGAGTCTCTCGAGCGTGACGGCATCGCCTGCGAGAAGCTCTAGTGCCGTGACTTCGTCAGCGCGCGCGTGCGTGACGAGTAGACGCGAGCAGCACGTCGCCGATCCGCTGGTGGGTGTGACCGTGCTTTGAGCTGCTCGAACGGGTCGATATGCCGGCGCGGAGCGGGCTAAGGTGCGGAGAGCATCCTAAAAAGTGACACGTGCCCGAGCCCTTCGTCCCCTCGATCGAGGTCTCGCCGCGTGGACGTGGCGTCAGCCCGGTCGCAACCGACGCTAGCGTGTGATCACGAACATCGGACGGCCCACCCGATCTCCGCGCGCACCGCGAGCGACGCAGGATCCTGCGAGACGCCGACAAAGCCGGCGAGCAGCTCGTAGCGATACTCGGCGGGCGGCACCAGCACGCGCCACGTCAACGGAGCCCGCGACAGTCCGAGCGGAAGCGCCTTCTGCTTCGCGCCTTGCCATTCGAGGTCCAGGTCCTCGTGAGGGACGTCCAGCGTGGGCCAGTGCCAGCGCTCGGCGAACTCGTTGCGGCGGTCGAACGCCTTCGAGACGTAGTTCCACTGGAACGGGAACAAGCAGTTGATCCAGCCATTCATGTGAGGACCGCCCGACGATTCGTCGCGCTTGTAGAACGAGCGGAAGAAGCCGACGTCGGGCTTGCCGTCGGCCGCGTCGACGAGGCGCGCGCACACCGCCTCGAGTGGCTGCACCCACCACGCGAGGCCATGATCGGCGAGGCGGGCCACGCGCGCCGCGATCGCGCGGTAGTCGTCAGCGGCTCCGAGCAGCGTGAGCTCGGGGATGCCGCACAGCGAGCTACCGCGGTACGCGTAGTAGTCCTGCATCGCATCCATCAGCGTCACCGCGAACGCCGCGCGCTCGGTGGGGCCGGTCGTGGAGAACGATGCCTGGACCAGCTCGTACAGGCCCGGGTGTTGCGCGCCGATCTTCGCGGCGAAGTCATCGAAGATCGACGGCCATGGGTTCTCGGGGTCGCCGCAGATCCAGTCGTCGCGACGGATCTCCATCAGCTCGCGCGCGGGCGCAGCCTCCTGTGCTTCGAGACGCTTCGCTGCGGCGAGGCCCTGCGCGATGCAGAGCCAGATCGCGTCGGGTGACACCACGAGCGGGAGGTGCCGATTGAACGCGCAGTCCGCGGCCGCGACGAACGGATGCCAACGCCACTTGGCGCGCGCCGGATCCACGACGAACGAGCCGGGCGAGCAGGCCTCGAGCTCGATCGCCTGATCGAGCAGCGCGGCGATCGCGCCGCGGGTATCGGTAATCTCGAGGACCTCACCCGAGCGCTCGACGGTAGACACGGTGAAGGTCGCCACCCGTCGAGCGTACTAGGATCGGCGTGGAGTCGCAGCCGCAGTCGGCCACCGCGCGTACGTAAAGCCCATCGCGCATGAGCGGCCAGATCGATCTGCGCATCCGTGCGGAGTCGACGAAGCGAACCAACGTCTACGATCTGTTACCGCGGTTCGAGCTGACGCGGGTTCTTCGCGCGGCCTGATCTATCGGTGCCACGAGGGCCGCGTCGTCCGTCCTGTCGATCATGCGCTGCGTTCTTCTGTGTCTCGTTTTCGCAGCGTGCGGACCAAACGGAATGGCATTTTCCGTCAAGGAGCCGACGAGCGTCGTCGTCGGGTACATCAGCGGGCACAACTTCGGCCAGGGTAAGTACCCAGATGTCCAGATCCGGACGGAGGAGGGGTGCTCGTGCGGCCTGCCCACGAGGAGACGGTCGAAGCACATCTGACGACGAGGTTCTGGGTGTTGCCTCCCGGCGAGTATCGGCTGCTCGATCACGAATACCCCACGATCAAGACGCTGCGACGCGCATCTGCTCGCATCCTCGCGACCTACGCGGTCTCCGAGCTCGACGCGCAGACCGACGCGAATGACGAGCGAGGAAACACGACGGAGACCTGGCGCATCGAGAAGCCCGACGGGCAGGCGTATTTCGTGTTGATCCGCGAGGCGGGGGCGGACGCGGGCGAGGACTTCTTCTACGAGGTGCTCGACACCAAACCGAGGAGCGAACGCAAGTTCCTCGGCGAACGAGCAAACGTGATCGACGTCGGCGGGGCGGCGTGGGTCGGTCCGCTCGTGAGGCCGGCGACGATCCGCATCAGCAGGAAGGGAACGACCGCGCATCGCTACTCGATCCGCGTCGTCGAGCCGGTGGACAATCCGCTCGATGCGAAGAGCGTTCCGGAGGGAACCACCGTGGACGGGCGCCTCGGACCGCGAAGCTCGGGGTGCGCGGACTGACATCCAATGAAGCATCCGCCCGGGAACAGAAGACCCGTCGACAGGACCATCAGCAACCGCAACGCGCGTTCCACCGCTTGCCGATCGTATCAGCGCTCACCGCCGCTCTTCCGACCCGACGTCAAACAGCTCGCCGTTCGCCGATAGGAAGTCGGCTCGGATCCATGCAGGACTGCGCGACACGCTTTCGATTCGCACGTTGTCGATGTCCCCGTCGACGAAGTCAACGTTGGGAGCTCCGCTCATCCTGTTGCTGTCGGCGCCGATGTGGACGGGGTTGGGGCTGGATACAACGGTCCCGGTTACCGGGCGAACGAAGATTGCGACTCCGTCCAGATAACCAATGAGCTCGGCGCCGTCGTACGTCATCGCAAGGTTCGGGGATAGCCCGCGAGCAGAACGCCGCGCTGTGAGCTCGAGAGCATAGGCCGGTGTCGGGTTCTTCGACGCGGTGAATCACTACGTCGCGAATGGTGCATCGTGGCGTCGGCACGTTGCACGCTGGCACTAGTATTGTAAGTGGCTACGCCGATGAGGATGTGGCGGATCGTGTTCGTGGCGGCGGGGTGCAGCTCGTCAGCTTCGACGGTCGATAGCGGTCCGCTCGACGTACCCGACGTGTCGCTCGCCGCGCCGTGCGATCCAGACACGACCGGCCTGCGCGCGCCCCTGCCGACGTGCTCGACCACCCACCCGTGTACGCGCCTCGCTCCGGAGGTGCCTCAGGTTCCGATCACCACCGCCTCCGATCCGATCGCATGCGCCGACCTGCGATGGACCGAGCGCCGGAGCTGGGCGATCGACGGCGTCACACGCGAAGCGTGCGTGTTTCGTCCCGTCGGGTCCGGCCCGACGTCGCCGCGCGCGCTCGTGGTCTGGTTCCATCCAGGTGGGATCGGCGGTGACGTCGCCGAACAGGAGACGCACGTGCTCGACAAGGCCGTAGCCGGCGGGTTTCACCTCGCCGTGGTTCAGGGACGCAACCTGCACTTCCCGACGGAGGCGCCGCGCGATGGCCGCCATCACGACTTCTACTATCGCGATCTTCGCTCGCCGTCGTCGAATCCTGACATCGCGAGCGCGGATCACCTGATCGATCTACTGGTCAGCGAGGGCGCGATCGATCCGCCTCGCATCCACGTCATGGGGTGGTCCAACGGGGCGTTCTTCGGCCAGCTGTACGCGATCGCGCGCCACAGCACGCCGACGCCCGGCGGTTCGCGCATCGCCTCGGCCGCCGTGTTCGCCGGCGCCGATCCGTTCGGGGACATCGAGCGCGACCCGTTCACCGACGAGCCGTGGGAAGGATCGCCGAGGTGCGCACTCACCACGACACCGACGTCGGCGGTGCCGATCCTCCTCGTGCATCGCACGTGCGATCTCGCAGTGCCGTGCGGACCGACCGACTTCGCCTGCTTCGGAGCGGAGCCGAACTTCGAGACCTCGAGCTGGATCGCGAGCGCCCCAGCGCGCGGCGTGACCGGCGTCGAGGGCCGATTGATCGGCGGTGTAGAGCTCGGCAATGCGATCGATCTCGACGCGACGGCTTGCACGGTCGTCTCGGGTTCGACCTGCGATCCCACACCGTGCAGGGACAATCCGACGAGCAGCGGCTGCCTCTGTCTCGTCAACCACCTGCGCTGGCCGGACGGTCGGTACAACGCTGCGACCGGCGTTGATCGCGAGCCCCTGATGTTCGAGTTCCTCCGCGACCACCCGCTCCCTTGAGCACGAACGATGGAGATGATGGTCAGCGCTGGCGGTCGATCGATCTACCGGGACGACGCCGCCGAGAGGATGCTCCTATCGGTGGCGGCGCCCCACCCGTAATCTTCGTCTGACTCGGCTAGAAATGGCAGCCGATCGTGGGGGGCTCACAGGCGTGCTTCTCGATGCGCTCGAGACGACTGCGCTCGCGAATGCACACCGCCATCGTCTCGGCGTCGCGCTTCGCGTCGAGGGGCCGCGCGACGAGCTCCAGAATCCGGTCGGCCTCCGATGCAACTGGCTGCCGAGCCGGGCTCTGATCGAGATCCTCGATCAGGACCATGAGCGAGCGTACGCACCGATCGACACGACGGGCGAGCACGAGCACCTGTTCGCAGGCCGCCCGGCGTGACGCGAACGCGACCTCCGCTGCCGTCGGGGGCTTCGTCGGCTTTGCGGAGGCGGGCTTGACGGGTCGCTCAGGTGGCCGTGGCGCCGACACGTTGACGCTCGCGAACGGCGGGCGCTTCGGTTCGGCATGCGCCATCGACGCAAGCAGACAGAGCATCACCATCACGCGCATACCCGCCATTCTACGCGAACCCGATGTCATCGGGAAACGGCCGAAGGTCCGCGCCCCAGCTTCGAATAGGCTGGGTCCGTCGATCGCGGTTGTGCGGGTCTCCAGGACACGCGACCATGGATCAATGAGGGGGGTGATCCTCGTGCTGCTGGTCGGGTGCTACGCCCCCGAGCCCCAAGCCGGCAGTCCGTGTTCCGAGGAGGGGCAGTGCCCACGTCCGCTCGTGTGCGCGATGACCACGCAGACGTGCGAGCGCACCGATGCGGACGCAGCGACCGTAGTCGATGACGCGCAGGACAATGACGCGCAGGACGCGCCGATCGACGTGGTGC
The DNA here is from genome assembly GCA_046160585.1 of Kofleriaceae bacterium. Lineage (GTDB taxonomy): Bacteria > Myxococcota_A > Polyangia > Haliangiales > Haliangiaceae > JABFXX01. Next base: position 66,407 of record JBJXGN010000324.1, on the reverse strand, counting down.
TGATCGATGGCTGCGTCCCGAGCGTGGAGATCTGCGGCGATGGCATCGATCAGGACTGTAACGGCTCCGACCCGGGGTGCGCCGCGAACGACGTCCCGGCTGGGGCGATCAACATCACCGCCGGGGGCATGTTCACCGGGGACGCGCTGCTCGCGCGGGACGACGTCGCTCCCAACAACTGTGGAGCCGCGGGTGGTCGTGATCTGTTCTTCCGCGTCACTCTGACAGCTCCCGAGGTCTACTACGTCGACACCTTTGGCTCGTCGTTCGACACGATCGTCCGCGTGTACGCAAAGCCGTGCGCGCAGGTTGGCAGCGGCGCCGGCGCAGCGGCGTGCGCCGACGATGCCTGCAATAGCGATCAGAGCCAGGTGGCGGTGCCGCTGCCGGTGGGCGAGAGCTGCATCGTCGTCGATCAAGCCAACGCCAACGAGAGCGGCGCGCTCACGTTGCGAGTGATCCGCGGTGGGCGCAACGGCGCGACCCTCGCGACCGGCGTCCAGACGACCGCCGGCGACACGACCAACTTCACGAACGTGACGGATCCGATCGACATGTGCGACGAACCGGGCGCGGGGGGCCGCGACATCGCGTACTTCTTCACGGTGTGCCCCGGCGCGAGCATGCTGCTCGACGCCGACCTTTGCCCCGAGCCCGGAGGGTGGGACCCGGCGCTCTATGTCACCCGAGTCGACTCCGGCACGCAGCTCGCGTGCAACGACGACAACTGTGGTTGGGGCCCGCGCCTCTCGAACATCGCGATCGCAAACGGACGGTTGTTCGTCCTGTACGTCGACGGCTACGATTCCTCGTCCTTCGGGCCGTTCAGCCTCGACACGAACATCCGCTAACGCGACCTGTCTGAGTCGATGGCGTCAAGGGTAGGCGTGAACCAGCGGAACTTCCGCGCACGGGCCGCATTCGCTCGCCGACAATCGGACCGCCGAGCTTTCATCTCCTCGGGAATTCCAGCCACAATGGTCTCGCGTGCGTTTGGCGTTGGTCGTAGCCGTGTCCGCCTGTGGGCGCGTGAACTTCGATGTCGATGTCGATGACGGCCTGATCGCTCACTGGCCGATGGAGACGATCGAGCAAGGAGTGGTGACCGACGTTGTCGGAAACGCTGATGGTCGCTGCACCACGTGCCCGGTCTTGGTCGAGGGCGTGAGAGGAGGAGCGTTGCAGTTCGATGGGACTTCCACGATCGTGACGATGGCTTCAACTCCGGTGATCGAAGGCCTGTCCACGTATTCGATCTCGATGTGGGTGCGCCCAGAGCTCCCGCAGGCCGGCGTCGACTGCATGTTCACCAAGGTCAACGCAGAGGACGGCAACACCTGGGAGTTCTGCACAGACGACGGGCAGCTGTTCTACTCGTCGTGGGATGGGATCGACAACCGGAACCAACGGACACTGGTCAGCCTACCCGACGTCTGGTCTCACCTGTTTTTGCGGTGGGATGGCACGACCGAAACGCTCGCGCTCGACGGTGTGATGATCGGCTCCGCACAGTGGCCGAAGACCTCCGACGGAGGCCAGCTCGTCGTGGGGGCTGACGTCAACTTCAACAACCCGACGGCCCTGTTTCGTGGAGCGATCGACGACGTCAGGATCTACGATCGAGTGCTCTCGGATGCGGCGATCGCGTTGGTGGCCACGGCTGACTAGTCACTGTGTGTCGAGCACGCGACAGATCGACGCCACTCGAACACGGGCCGACGGCACGCGCGCTCAGTCGTAACGCGAGGTCAGCGTGAGCTGCCAGCTCTCGAGGGTGCCGATGTACCCCGAGGTCCGATCGGTGACCCGAAGAGTCCACTCGCCATTGACCATCTCGTCACCCGAGAACCCGATGATCACCTTCTGGGTCAGGACAAGCGGTGCGCCGTTGTCTGCCGCGACTCCATCGTGAACGAGCACCTCGGCTCCTGCCGGGTTGGTCAAGGTAACGCGAAGCTGCGATGCACGTGGGTGCGCGACTCGAAGCGAGAGCACCACATCGGCGTCGACGGTAGCGAGCCCGCGTGCGGCGATCGCGCGCACCAGCGTGTTCCCATCGGGCACGGCGGTCGACGATGCATCGGTGAACGTCGCCCTCATCCAGGCGGGGCGGCACAGACCGTAGCCGCGTGTCACGCCCGCGCACACCAGGCCGGCGTTGCCACAGGCCGCATCGCTCGCGCACTCGTTGCCTTCTCCGGCAGGATTGCCCGGAGCGATGCAGACTCCGGCATTGGCGAACACGCCTTCGCAGCGTAGCCCGGCGACGCAATCGGAGCCGGCGCGGCACATCTCTCCGGCCGCGGATTGTCCGGGGGAGCGCGGTGCGAACCAGTTGCAGTCCTCGATCGACGAGTCGCTGATCCGGCCCGCGATCTGGAGGCTCCACCCGTAGAAGATCAGGCCGACGGAGGTGTCGCCGGCGCCGAACTCCACTGCGCTCAGCTCGGTGTTGGTCGCGTTGTGGATGAGGCTGGTGAACCGGAGGGATCCAGCGTCGATCATCGCGAGGCCAGCGGCGAAGTCGTCGACGTCGCCGTAGATGGCGCGGAACGTCGCGAGCGTTTGATGGACCTCGAGTGGCTCGAGCTGCGCGCTCGCCGTGATGTATCGGTCGTTCGACACCGAGTAGGCAGGATCGGCGCGAAGCTCCGGGTAGGTCGCGGCGAGCAAGCAGGTCTCGGTCGCGACCGGAGCGCAGCCAGCACCCTCGCAGTTGACCTGGACGGCGAACCGACCACGCGTGGTCGACGCGTAGCCCTTCACGAGCACGCGGTAACGCCCTGCACCGAGCTGACGTACGAGGCGCGAGTAGACGCGGTCTCCGTCGTTGTCGTTACGAGCGATGTAGGGGCCCCAGCCGCTCGCGCTCTCTTTGTACAGATACATCACGGTGTCGAGCCGGCGCTGTCCACGAACTGCGTAGGTCGTGAACGCATTGATCTCGGCGTCACCCGAGAGCTCGAACTGCCAGGCATGGAACCGCGCCGTGTCGGAGATCGTCTCGATCACCGACGTCGCGAACGCCAGCTCACCATGATCGGTCGGTCGGCGGTGCGAGTCGTCCTTGCCGTCGCCATCCGTGGGAACGTCATCTTCGTCACCCTTCTCCTCGACACAGGCAGGAAGCATCGCCGCGGAGATGATGGCCACCGTCGCGAGCGCCGGCACGTCGAGGAACTTCACCGCTATTGGCAGAGCAAGGACCAGGCCGCACGTTTCCCCGGCGGTTTGACGCGGCGTGACGACATTGCGAAGGGTTGGACGCCACCCTCGATGAGTTCGCCGGTCGCACCGGCAACTCGAGCTGCCATCGCGAACGCTTTCCTTCAGCTCACCATGTCCACCGTCGTTCCGGGCGATGTACGCGGAAGCGGGAGCCTGCCGAGCTTGTTGTGCGTCCTCGCCGTTCTCTCGACGAACCAGGTGTTCAGCGGTGCGAAGCGAGGTGGTCTACGGCGTGTGGTCTGCGAGCTCACGTTCGCGGTGCTTGGGCGGAACGAGCTCCGGATCGCTTGAAGGTCGCGTGGGTCGTTGCTGCATCCGCGAGCGGGCACTTTCACGAGCCCTTCGCCTCGATGCGAGGAAACGCTGCGGAACGAGAAAACCCGCTGCTTCCAGCGGGTTCTCTTCGAGGTGCCACCCAGATTTGAACTGGGGAATGGTGGTTTTGCAGACCACTGCCTTACCACTTGGCTATGGCACCGGGGGTTCAGCTTCTAGCATAGTCGCCCTTGGATGGCTATGCAGTTGGCGCGCGTCGCGATCGTCGGCCTCGCGCTTGGCGGCTGCGAGCTGATCGCGAACATCCCGCCCTATACGCCGCTCGGCGACGGTGGCCCGGGAGATTCCGGCGACGGCGACGGCGGCGGTGACGCGATGACCGCGTGCGAGCTGTCGACGGAGTGTCCGGCGCCCGAGGTCTGCGTCATGGGGCAGTGCCAGCTCTGCGATCGTGACGCGCACTGCGGTGCGGCGGACGTGAATGTCTGCCTGCCCGAGGGCACATGCGCGATGGAGAATCGCATCGCGTACGCCGCGCCGAACGGGACCGGCATGGCGTGCATGCGCGCGGCGCCGTGCGACATCCAGCAGGCATTCACGACGGCGGCTGGGTCGGCGACGATCGACATCGTGAAGCTGTTGCCCGGAACGTACCCGCGCGCCGCGCAGATTGCGGTCGGGACCGACACGGTGATCCTCGGGGCCGAGGGCGCGACGCTGATGGCGACCGCGACGATCGCGATGTTTCGAGTCACGACCGGGTCGTTGACGATCGTGGGCGGCGAGCTCGTCGGCATGGCGCAGTTCAACGCGCTGTGTTTCGGAATGGCCGGCCAGCTCGGCACGCTGCGGCTGCATCGCGCGGTGACGCGGAACGGCGCGTACGGGGTCGGCGGGTTCACGTGCAACATCGGAGTGTCGCGATCGCTCGTGATGCAGAACACCGGCATCGGTGTGTACGTGAACGGCGGGACGGCGCAGCTGACGAATGCGGTGGTGATGGCGAACGGTGCGGTCGGATCCGGCGAGGGTGGCGTACAGCTACTGCAGGTGACGGATGCGCGCGTCGAGATGTCGACGATCGTCGGCAACGTGTCGGAGAATGATCTGTACGGCGGTGGATTGACCTGCACGGGCTCGACGCATGTCGTGACGACGTCGATCAGCTGGGGCAACGTGGGGACCGCGAAGGGGCCGCTCGATCCCGAGTGCAACGTCAACTACAGCGTGGTGGAGCCAGCGTACGCCGGAGGCTCGAACAACGTGCGGATGGACCCGTTGTTCCAGGCGGTCGGGAACTTTCATCTGCAGGCGACGTCGCCCGCGCGCGGTGCGGGAGATCCCGCGCTGATGATGGGCGTCGACTTCGATAACGAGAGAAGGCCGCGGGGCGGCGGTGCGTTCGACTGTGGCGCTGACGAGATTCCCTGACGAGCACGTCCATCGACGAAGTTCGATAAGTGCGCGCCGAGCGCAAAACTTGCCCGGCGATCGCGTGCGCGCGATGTCTGGTGAATGCTCGAAGCAGCCATTGGGGATTTGACGCGCAACTTGGGGCCGCGGTTCGATCCGGTTCACCTCGTCGAGATCGGGTGGTTCATCCTCGATGACGACGACGAAGCGTTCATCTCCTCGTGGGAGTCCGACGGTCGTGTCGATCAGCCGTACGAGCTGACGCCGTCGGAGGTGATCGAGATCGTGGTCGGCTGCTGAGCGGTGCGTCGGGTTGGAGGTCTCGTCGGAGGCCTGGTCAGAGGCGCCCGAGCAGAGAGACGCCGAAGCCGAAGTCCCAGTCGACGGTTCCGTCCCAGCCGAGCGGAAAGAACATCGAGAGCCCCGGGCGGAACTTGCCGCTGATGAAGCGGGCGCCGAACGCGAAGACGGAGTTCGTGTCGTCGCCGTCGGTGTCTGTGACGAGGGTATCGATCTCCACCTGGATCGCGATCTGTCCGAGATCGATGCCGCCGCCGACGTTGAAGTAGTACGTGGGAGACAACGAATCGGCGTTATCGTCGTCGAGCGCGATATCGACGCCGAGGTCGCCGCGCCAGAACAACTTGCCCTTGCGGCCCATCGGAGAGAATCCGAGGCGGAGCCATGTGGACTCGGGGACGCGGTTGACGATGTCCGTGTAGCGCGGCGCGCTCGCGAGCGGGGTCAAACCGCCGAGAGTGTCGTTGTCGGCCGAGTGCGTGGGGACGCTGACGCCGACATGGCCGACGATCGCGAGGTGGCGGAGTTGCTTCGCGAACATGCCGCCGAGCTCGACGTTGCCAATCGTGAACTCGCTGTCGTCGATCGTGCCGAAAAATCCGAGATCGATCTCGCCGGCCAGATACGACAGCGGCACGTTGAGGTACCCGCCGAATCCCGAACCCGGGTCGACGTAGTGCCCGTGGAGGTTAATCCCGATGGACGTGAAGGACTGATTGTCGGGCGTGTCCCAAATCGGCACGCCGACCTCGAGGCCGAAGGTGGAGACCGGCGTGAGCGAGCTCATCGTCAACGGGTCGCCAACGTCCGGGTTTTCATCCTCGGCAGACGCGACGGCGGTGGGACCGACGACGAGGAGCGCGACGAAAAGCGGGTGGGTCTTCATGGCGATGCGATGTTGTCACGCGTCGTGTACAAGGTGAGTTCCGGTCGCGACCCTTTCGTACAACGAAGTGCGAGCGCGCGCAGATCGCGTGGATCACGTTCATCACTCGGACCACACACGGTCCTGGAGAGAACAATGAAGACGATGTCGACGCTGCTCGCGATGGCCATATTCACCCTCGGACTCGCGGCATGCCCCGGGGACAAGAAGCCCGCGACGAAGACCGAACCCGCGGCGACGAAGCCCGTCGAGACATCGCCCACGGAGGTCAAGCCGACCGAGGCGCAGCCGACGGGAACCAAGCCCACCGAGGCGCAGCCGACGGGAACCAAGCCGACCGAGCCTGCACCGAACCCGACGCCGCAACCGGCCGAAGCCAAGACCGGCGATACGAAGCCCGGCGAAACGAAGCCCGGCGAGGCCAAGCCCATCGAGCCCGCGCCGGCGAAACTCGACGGGGCCAAGGCCGTCGAGCCCGCCCCGGCGAAACTCGACGAAGCCACGCCCGCGACGAAGTGATCGCTTGGACGTGAGAGGTGCCACAGCGGTGGACACTGAACGACTCGTGACGAGGCGCTCGCGCCGCGATACCTTCACGATGTGAGGGCATTCGCGATCGCGATCTTGGCAGTAGGCGCGTGCGCGAAGGCGACCAACGAAGCACCGACCGACGGCGGCGCCGGCGACACGTCGATCGGTGATGACGGCGCGATGCCTGATGCAATGCCCACCGCACGCACGTGGAAAGACGACGCCGTCGCCGACTTCACGGGCACGCTTGCGGGTGCCGTGATCGAAGCGCCGGGATCGATCGTGTCATCGGCGTACTACACCGGCGGCCTGCTGTGGCGCGCGTCGAACACGATGACGTTCGACAGCGGCGCGAACACGACATGGGCGACGGTGTCCGTATTCACGCAGACCGGCAAGGTCGCGGTCACGCGCTCGACGTCGCTCGCGTTCGGCGCCGACACACCGCCATCGGTGGGTCTCACGGATCCCGACACGTTCTCGATGTGGTTCGAGGGCGAGGTCTACCTCGACGCGGGCACGCACACGTTCGAGATACTCGTCGACGATCACGGCTTCGTCGAGCTCGCGCCCTCGCCTACCGCGGCGTTCCAGCGCGTCGCCTCGTGTGACTTTCCGACCGCGGCGACCGGCACGTTCGTCGCGAACACGGCGAACTGGTATCCGATCCGCTTCGCCGCGTCGGAGGGCGCCGGGGAGTCGCTGATCCAGCTGCGCGTGATGGGGCCGAATCTTCCGACGCTGCAGCCGATCCCGCGCCATCGCCTGCGCGCGACCGTCAGCGGGATCACGGGCCTCGTGCAGTCCGGCTTCGACGACGGACATTTGCTCGGCGATGTCGAGCACACGATCGATCAGGTCACGCCGACGAACACCGACTGGAACACCGGTAACCCGGGCGACCTCGGCATGACCGCCTCCGATGACTTCAGTGTCCGGTGGTCCGGACAGCTTCGCATCGATGTCGCCGGGACGTACACGTTCCGGTATGTCACCGACGACGGCCAGCGCCTGTGGATCGACGGCCAGCGCCTGCTCGACGCGTGGGACGACACGACGCACGATCAGACGACGAGCCCGATCACGCTGACCGCGGGCTGGCACGACATCGTCGTCGATCAGACCGAGCGCGGCGGCGGGGCGATCGCGGTGCTCTACGTCGCGAGCGGCCCCGAGCTCGCGAACCAGACGCTTCCGCTCGATCGCCTGCGCCCGGTCGAGGGTCGCCAGCGTCGCTGGGAAGGCGGCGTCGATCGCACCGATCGCGCGATTCCCGATCTCGCGAGTGCGCCCGACTCTACGGTGGTGCTCACGGCGCCGACGGGCGCGACGGTGGCAGGCATCGACGTCAGCTACAGCTTCTCGCACACGTACTGGAGCGACGTCGAGATCCGCCTGGTCGCACCGAACGGTGCAACGGCGCTGATCCGCGACAACAGCGGCGGCAACACGTCGGGCGTCGAGCTCCAGCGCCTGTACACGACCGCACTCGACGGCGCGCCGGTGGCCGGCACGTGGGGATTGCGCGCGACCGACACGATCGGCAGCGACACCGGCACGCTGCTCGACTTCCAGATCACGACGCACTATGCCGGCGGCGAGGCGCCGATCGCGCCGACAAGCACGTACGAGTCGCAGGTGAAGGATCTCGGCGCCGACGTCGATGCGATCACGCGCATCGCGTGGGTCGAGCAGCTGTCGGCGGGATCGGACATCGCAGTGCGCATGCGAACGTGCGCGACCCAGGCGGCGTGTGCGAGCGAGGCGTGGAGTGCGCCGATCACGGATCCCGCGGGCGGCGTACCGGCGGTGATGCCCCGGCAGTTCGCGCAATACCGCGTCGAGATCACGACGAACGGCACGCAAGGGGCGCGGCTCGACGAGCTGTCCGTCAGCTACACGACGACCGACTGAGCGGGCTAGCAGCCCTTCTTGCCGATCACGCCGTCGAGACACTCCTTCTTGATCGTGATCGGTGCGACCCGATCTTTCGCTGCCTTCTCGGCCGCGATGGCTGCGCGCTGGCGATTCAGCTCGCGCTGGCGATCTTCGATCTCCTTCAGCTTGCGCTTGCTCTCGGCGATCGCTGCCGTGCCCTCAGCGATCAACACGTCGTTGATCGCCTTGGTCAGGCGCGCCGAGTTCTCGGCTTGCTGCTCGTTCAATGCGACGAGCTGCGTGTCGAGCGCCTGGATGTCCGCCTTGTTCTGCTCGGCGGCGATGCGCGCCGTCTCCGCCTTGCGATCCGCCTCGTCGGCCACGCGCATCTGATCGATCGCGAACCATGTCAGGCCCGACGCCGCGAGCACCGCACCGACGGTGACCACGAGCATCCACTTCGGCTTCGTGCGTCGTGCGAGCTCGTGCGCGATCTCCATCTCCTGCGCGAGCCGCGCCTCGTCGAGCGCCGCCTGGTGGCGCGCACGCTCGACTGCTTCCGCGGCTTCCACCTTCATCCGTGCCTCGCGCTCTGCCGCGACACGCGCCTGTTCGATCGCGAGCGCAGCCGCGCGTTCGTCGGCGATCCGCTTCTCCTCCGCGTCGCGCACGGCTTGCTCCGCGGCGGCCTTCGCGCGAACATGCGCTTCGTCCTCAGCGATTCGCGCCGCTCGCTCGGATGCCATGCGTTGCTCCTCGATCGATCGGAGCTCCGCGAGTGACGTCATGACCGAGCCTTCAATACGCATGCGCAGAAGACACGTGCACGTGGGGCAGATTGCAACGGTCCGCATCGAAGGTCGCCGCGCCCGAAAACGCCGAAGGGCGCCACCTGGGCGCCCTCCGCGTACATCGTGACCGAGGCGACTAGTTGCAGCCCTTGGCGAGCGGGTTCGCCTGACACTCCGCCGAGATCTTCACGCCCTTGAGGCGCTCGGCACGCGCGGCCTTGGCCTTCGCGTCGGCAATGCGCTGCTGCATTTCCGCCTGCTCGCGCTGCAGTGCCGCGAGCTTCGCCTTCGCAGATGCACGGTCCGCTTCGTTCTGCGCTGTATCGACCGCGCTGATGGCGCCGTTGATCGCCACGATCATCTCGGCCGCCTGCTTCTCGAGGCGATCGACCTGCTCCTTGGCTTCCTGGGCATCCTTCTGTGCCTGCGCGGCGATCTTCTGCGCCTCCACCTTCTGCGCCTCGGCTTCCTCGGAGGCGCGCATGCGCTGGATCGCGAAGAACACGAGACCGATGGCCGCGAGGATCGCGAAGCCCGTCACGGCGAGCATCCACGTGGGGCGCTTCTTGGCCACCTCGGCGCGGCGCAGCTCCATCTCTTGCTGGAGACGCTGTTGCTCGAGGGCTGCTTGCTGGCGCTGGCGCTCGGTGGCCTCGGCCGACTCGACGCGCATACGAGCTTCGCGCTCGGCATTCTCGCGCGCCTGCTCGATCTGCAACTGGGCGTCGCGCTCGGCACGAACCTTCGCCTCTTCGGCGTCACGGGCCGCCCTCTCCGCAGCTTCCTTCTTGGCGACGCGAGCCTGCTCCGCCGAACGGACCGCCGCCTCCTCTTCCTGCACGCGGTTCTCCTCGATCTGCCGGAGCTCGCGGAGGGAGAACAGTACCGAGTTTTCGCGCTTCTCGCCTTGGGCCATGGAAACGTCCTTAGACCCGGAGAACCCTCCGGGACTCTCGATCAGTATCACGCAGGATCCTCCACGGCAACGCGATGTTGTGCGCACGAGAGGCATGCGATACACCCCGCTCGCCGATGGGCTACGTCGATCTCCACAGCCACGTTTTGTACGGCTTGGACGATGGCGCTCCCGACGAAGCAACTTCGCTCGCCATGCTCGATGGGTTAGCCGCGCTCGGAATCTCGGAGCAGTGCGTGACCCCGCACCAGAAGGCGTCGCAGTACCTGCCCGCGTGGGATCGGATCGAGCAAACCCTCGCGAACCTGGAGCGCGTGCGAAAGCCCCACCACCCCACCCTCCGCCTCGGCGCCGAGAACATGTGGGATGATGTGTTCTACGGCCGTGTCACCGAAGACAAGATTCCGCAGTACCACGGCACCGTCGCGTTCCTGGTCGAGATTCCGCCGCCGCTCATGCCGGCCAGCATGCTCGACGTCCTGTTCAAGTTGCGGATGGCGGGCAAGGTCCCCGTGCTCGCCCACCCCGAGCGGTACCACGCGCTCTGGGACGACGACGACCTCGCTCGATCGCTCCGTCAGGTCTGCGCGTTCGTGATCGATCTCGGAGCGATCGCTGGGTTTCACGGACGTCGCGAGACCAAGGCCGCGCGACACCTCCTCGAACTGGGGCTCGCCGCGGCGGTCGCCACCGACGCTCATCAGATCGGCGATCTGCAACAAGCGGCCGCGGGCCTCGCGTGGATCGACAAGAAGCTCGGACACGCGACCACCGTTCGACTGTTCGCCGACGCGCCGCGCACGATCCTCGGCGGCGAGCTTCCGGACTGACATGAAGCTCGCGATCAACCTCACGTTGTCGTTCGGCATGCTCGCGCTCTGCCTCTGGCTCGTTTGGCCGGGCGCAGCCGAGCGCCACGAGCTCGTGCTCGCCTTCGAGCGCCTCGAGTGGGCGAGCTTCGCGCCGTACCTGTTCGGGTTCCTCGGCCTCCAAACCGTCGTGCACCTGTGCCGCTCGCTGCGCTGGAACCATCTGCTCGCGCCGCTCGGCGTGCGAATTCCACCGGGGCCGCTGCTCGCGATCAGCTCCGTCGGCTTCATGGCGATCCTCGCGCTGCCGGCGCGCCTCGGCGAGTTCGTACGCCCGGGGCTCCTCCGCCGTCGCTACAACATCTCCGCGTCGAGCGCGCTCGGCACCGTCGCGGTCGAGCGCATCGTCGACGGCCTCATGATCTCGCTGTTCGTGTTCATCGCGTTCTTCTCGTTGCGTGGCCCGAGCGCGCCGTCGTGGATGATGCCGACTGCATACACGGTGCTCGCCGTGTTCACGAGCGCGCTCGCGTTCCTCCTGTTCGCCATGTGGCGTTCCGAGCGCACGGTCGCGTTCTGCCTGCGCATCTCGCTGTTGCCGCGCTTCGCGCCGAAGGTCGCCGACGTCCTTCGCGTGAAGCTGCTCGACATGATCCGCGGCTTCTCCGTCCTCAAGGACAAGAAGAACCTCGTCGCGTTCGTCGCGTGGAGCCTTGTCTACTGGACGTGCAACGGGCTCGGTGTGTGGCTGCTCACCCGCGCGTTCGGGCTCGACATCAGCGTGATGGGCGGCATGGCGACGATGGCGCTCGTCGCAGTCGGCATCTCGCTGCCGAACTCGCCGGGTCTCGTCGGACAGTTCCAGTGGTTCACGTTGCTCGGCCTCTCGCTCTACCTCGGGCCCGACGTGCTCAAGGCGGGCAGCGCGCTGCATCCGCTCGCGCTCGCCGCCGCGATCACGCAGCACCTCTTGCAGGTCATCTGGTACGTCGGCATGGGCTTTCTCGGGATCGCGACGCCGTGGGTGTCGTTCGCCGACGTGCGCAAGGCCCGCAAGTCGACCGAGGAGCCAGAAACTGGCCCGCAGGGCCAGCAGGCGTGACCATGCGCGCATGCGCCAGCGAGCTGCCAGGCGATCAAGTCTCCTCGTGAGCCCCGCGCTGATTCTCGCGCTGACCACGAGCATCGCCGATGCCCGTTCCGAGAAGACGCTCGCCTATCAACGCGAACAAGTCTGGCCGACGGCGGTGCGCTTCCTCGTCGTCGACGAGCGCGTCAAGGTGATCGAGAAGGACGCCGACGCGGGCTACGTGATGTTCGAGCTCAAGGACGACGGCAAGCTGTTCCGCGGATCGCTCGAGGTCATGACGGTCGAGCGCGACAAGCGGAAGAGCGTGCGATTCGTCCTCCAGATCGAAGACCGCCCCGACTGGCTCGAGATCGCGATGCTGTCGCGGCTCGAGCGAAAGTTACGGTCCGAGCTCGGCTCCCCGGCGCCGCCGTCGAAAGATCCACCGAAGGATCCGCCGAAGGACGCGCCGAAAGATCCACCGAAGCCGGACGAGGGTGGCCCTCCAATCTCGCCGACGCCCTGACCTGTCATCGAGTGCGACGGTGACGATCACGTTGACTCCCTGACCCGCCGTCGCGCCCGCCGCGCTAGGCTGCGCGCATGTCGATCGTCGACCTGCGCTCCGACACCGTGACCCGTCCGACAAAGGCGATGCGCCAGGCGATGGCGGACGCCGAGGTCGGAGACGACGTGTACGGCGAAGACCCGACGGTGAAGCGCCTCGAGCATCGCGTCGCCGAGCTGCTCGGCACGGAGGCGGCGCTGTTCGTTCCTACGGGTACGATGGCAAACCAGATCGCCCTCAAGGCGCACACCAAACCGGGCGACGAGGTCATCGCCGGCAAAGACGCGCATTGCTGGCGCCACGAGTCGGGCGCACTCGCGGCGCTCGCGGGCGTGCAGACGCAACTCACCGCCGCACATCGCTTCACGGCCGCGGAGGTCCGCGCGATGTTCAAGTCCGCCGACGATCCGTACGTCTCTCCGACGCGCGTCGTCGCCGTCGAGAACACACACAACATGGGCGGCGGCCTGTGCTGGGACCACGCGGCGCTCGCGGAGGTCACGTACGCCGCGCACGCGCTCGGCATGATCACGCACCTCGACGGCGCGCGCCTGTGGAACGCCGCGATCGCGGGTGGCACGACAGAGAAGGCGCTCGCGACGGGCTTCGACTCGGTCAGCGTGTGTTTGTCGAAGGGCCTCGGCGCGCCCGCCGGGTCACTCGTCGCAGGCACGCGCGACTTCATCCGTCGCTGTCACCGGCTGCGCAAGATGCACGGCGGCGGCATGCGCCAGGCGGGCATCCTCGCCGCGGGTGGCCTCTTCGCCGTCGACAACCACCGCACGCGCCTCGCCGACGATCACGCGAACGCGCGCGCGATGGGGGAGCTGCTCGTCGACGCGAAGAACGTCTCCGTCGCTCTGTCGTCGATCCACACGAACATCGTGATGATCGATCTCGCGGTCGGAACGGCCGACGCGGTGATCGCGGTCGCGCGCGAGGACGGCGTGCTCCTCGGTGCGGCCGGGCCGCAACGGATCCGTGCGGTCACGCACCTCGACGTGGATCGCGACGGGGTCACGCGGGCGGCGAAGGTGATCGCGGACATCGCGGCGTCGCTGGGATGACCCTTCCTTCGTCGAGCAACGTATCTCCGACCCGTGCCGCGCGATGCCAGCGAACCTCGAGCGCCGCGCCGCGATCCAACGCGCGGTGGCCACTCGCTGTCGTTCTGGCCATCGCAGCGTGCTCCGCATCACCTCCGTTGACCGAGCTCACGACCGCGCAAGAGCGCGAGAAGGCCGGGGATACCGACGGCGCGCTTGTCGCGTATCGCGCCGCGCAGGACAAGTGCGGCGCGCTGAAGCCACCACGTCGCGCGAGGGCCGCGTGCGCGGAGGCGCTGCTCGGTGAGGCCGAGGTGCTCGAGCACGTGCAACGCACGGACGAGGCGATCGCCGCGTACCTCGCGATCCCCGCAAAGGTGCCCGACGACACTGCGACCGCCTCGATCGCGACGCTGCGCGTGGGCGAGATGCTCCTGCGTGCGGGAAAGACGACCGACGCGTGGACCGCGCTGTGGAAGTGCATCACCGACTGGCCCGAGGAGGCGAGCGCCGGTGATGCGTTGCGCACACTCGTCGACGATGGTCGGCGTCGCGATCCGCGCGCGCTGACCGAGCAGCTGGCGAAGATACTCACGGCGCTGTCGGAGACGCAGGTCGCCGACAACTTGTTGTGGAGCCTGGCCGACCTGTCGGAGAACGAGCTCGCGAACCCTACGGCTGCGCGCGGCTTCTACGATCGGATCCCGTTGGATCATCCGAAGAGCGGCATGCGCGACGACGCGCGCTGGCACGGTGCACGAATCTCGCGTGCGATTCGCGATCCGCAGGGCGCCGTCACGCGCCTTCGTGGACTCCTCGCGACGCGCGAGGTCGCGTTCGGCGCGGGCAGCTACTTCAGCATCTGGCTCGACGACGCGCAGCTCGAGCTCGGCAAGGTGCTGCGCGATGACCTCGGTGACACGCGCGCCGCGATCGTCGCGTTCGAGAAGCTGCCGAAGGACTACCCTGCGAGCATCTTGCGCGACGACGCGCTGTGGGAGCTCGCGATGACGCATCAGCGCGCGAACGATGGCAAGGCGTGCGAGACCCTCGCGAAGCTCGCGAAGCAATCTCCGGAGTCGAAATACCTCGCACGGCGGCAGGAGCTCGCTTGTGAGTGAGCCGGCGATCTCGTTCGGCAACGTCGCCAAGTCGTACGGCGCCCGCGTCGTGCTGCGCGGCATCTCGCTCGAGATCGCGAGGGGCTCGCGCGTCGGCCTTATCGGTCCTGCCGCGTCGGGCAAGAGTGTGCTGTGCAAGCTCGCATGCGGGCTCGAAGCCCCCGATGCAGGCCAGATCCGCGTACTCGGCGAGGACGTCGTCGGAAAGCGTGAGGTCGAGCTCGGGCCCCTGCGCCGCCGTATCGGCATGCTGTTCCAGAACTACGCGCTGTTCGACTACCTCACCGTCCAAGCGAACGTCGCGTTCCCGCTCGAGCAGCGCGGCGGCTTCACGATGGACGCGATCGACGCGCGTGTCGCCGCGCGGTTGCGCGCGGTCGGCCTCGCGGGCAGCGAGCTAAAGCTGACGGGCGAGCTCAGCGGTGGCATGAAGAAGCGCGTCGGGATCGCGCGTGCCACCGTCGCCGACGCCGAGATCGTGATCTACGACGAGCCGACGGCCGGCCTCGATCCGGTCACCACGCAGAAGATCTACGACCTGCTCGCGGCGGATCAGGCGCGCACGGGCGCGACGGTCCTCGCGGTATCGTCCGACGTGGTGGCGCTCGCGCAATTCGTCGACGAGATCGTGTTCCTCTACGACGGCAGACTCGTGTATCGCGGCCCCGCGAGGACGATCGGGGACGCACCCGATCCGATCGTCCGCCAGTTCGTGCGCGGCGAGCTCGAGGGGCCTCTCGTCTCGTGAGGTTCGTCGCGCGCGGTATCGAGAGCGGGGGTGACGGCGCGATCCGGATCGCGCAGGAGGTCGGCGGCATCGTGCTCTTGACCGGGCAGGTCTTCGCCGCATTCGTGCCACCGCGCATCGACAGGCGCGAGCTCGTCAAGAACCTGTACAAGATGGGCAACAAGAGCGTGCCCATCGTCGTGCTGACCGCGTTCTTCGCCGGCGCGCTCATGATGCTGCAGGCGGGACCGTTCGTGAAGAAGTTCGGCGCGACGTCGCTTGCCGGCTACGGCGCAGGCTACGCGGTGCTGCGCGAGATCGGACCGATCCTGATCGCGCTGATGTTCTCCGGGCGTGTCGGCGCGAACAACACCGCGGAGCTGGCGACGATGACGGTCACCGAGCAGCTCGACGGCCTGCGCGCGCTCGCGATCGACCCCGTGCGCTTCCTCGTCGTACCGCGCGTCGTCGCGATGATCGTCATGCTCGTCGCGCTCACCGCGATCGGCGACCTCGTCTCGCTGCTCGGCGCGTCCATCGTGGGGCGCGCGATGCTCGATATCGACTGGTCGACGATGTTCTATTCGTTCCGCGACAACCTGAAGCCGCACGACTTCCTGCTCGGCATCTACAAGTCCATCGCGTTCGGCACCGCGATCTCGATGGCGTCTTGCTATTTCGGCGTCGCGGTGCGGGGCGGCGCCGTCGGCGTCGGCAAGGCCGTCAACGCTGCGGTCGTCGCGTCGGCCGTATCGATCATGCTCCTCGACTTCTTCCTCACCTATCTCATCGGCTAGCTCCGTGACTCGCCTTCTCTCATCGTTCGTCACCTCCATCGGAGAGAAGCTCGTCGCGGCGAGCCACGCGGCCGTCGAGCTATGGATGGTGCTCCTCTCGACGCTCGCCGGCATCATCCGTGGCGGACGTGGTGGTCACGGCCGGCCGCGCGGTGAGGTCGTCCGACAGCTGCACGCGATCGGCAACAAGAGCGTGCTGTTCATCGTCGTCACGCTCGGCTTCATCGGCATGGTGATGTCGTACGAGGCGTGCAACCAGCTCTCGCGCATCACCGGCGACTACTCGCAGGTCGGCCCGCAGTTCATCCGCCTCGTCGTCAGCGACTTCGGCCCTACCCTCACCGCGCTCATGCTCGCCACGCGCGTCGGCGCCGGCATCGCCGCCGAGATCGGCTCGATGAAGGTCACCGAACAGATCGATGCGCTCCGCATGAGCGGGGTGTTGCCGATCGATTACCTGATCGTCCCGCGCTTCATCGCGTCGGTGGTGATGACGCTGCTCCTCTCGGTGCTCGGCGGCCTCGTCATGTATGTCGCCGGCGGTCTCACGGCGCAGAGCTCGTTCGGGGTGAACCCGAGCTTGTGGTTCGACATCACGCTCGTGCAACCGCGCCACCTGGCGCTGATGTCGATCAAGGCGCTCGCATACGGCGCCGCGATTCCCATCGTCGCGGGTTTCTGCGGACTGCGCGCGCGCGGCAGCTCCGAGGGGGTCGGCTGGGCCACGACTGCCGCGGTGATCGGCGGCTCGTTCGCGGTGATCGTCCTCGACTTCGTGATCAGCGCTGCGGCGCTGTTCCTGTTCAAAGGCAACCTGTGACGGCAACGACCGCGTTCGTCGAATGGAAGGACGTCACGAAGGCGTTCAGCGGAAAGTCCGTGCTGCGCGGGATGAGCCTCGCGGTGAACAAGGGCGAAGTCATGTACATCATCGGCACGTCGGGCGTCGGCAAGAGCGTGACGATCAAGCACCTGATCGGCCTCCTGCCCATCGACAGCGGCGAGATCTGGTTCGACGGCGCGCGTGTCGACAAGCTCCCCGAGCGCAAGCTCGCCCCGCTGCGCAAACGCGTCGGCATGGTGTTCCAGAGCTCGACGCTATTCGACTCGATGACGCTCGCCGAGAACGTCGCGCTCCCGCTGCAGAAGCACCAGAAACTGTCGTGGCGCGACGCGATCGAAGCGGCGCGCCCTCGCCTCGCGCAGGTCTACATGGCCGACTATGCCGACCGCTATCCGGCAGAGCTCTCCGACGGCATGCGTAAGCGCGCCGCGATCGCACGCACGCTCGCGCTCGGCCCCGACGTGGTGTTGTTCGACGAGCCGACGACGGGTCTCGATCCCGTGAGCGCGCGCCGCGTCGATCGCCTGATTCGCGAGCTCGCCGACAAGCTCGGTGTCACCGCGATCGTCGTCTCGCACGATCCACCATCCATCTTCGGCGTGGCCGATCGCGTCGCCTTCCTGTATCGCGGCGTGGTGCACGTCGTGGCCACTCCGGCCGAGCTGCGCGCGTCGCCGGATCCGATCGTGCAGCAGTTCATCACGGGTCAGTCGAGTGGTCCGATGGAGACTCCGGGGTTCTAGCGGATCATCTACGGCGATCCGACGGGCGAGACCGAGGTCGGCTCCGACGGCGCCGTGACGCCATCGCGCGAGTGGAACCGGACGTAGCCGACGCCACCACCACCGCCCCCGCCGCCCCGCCCCGACACGTCCGCGCTCACCGCACCGTTGCTTCGCGCAGCACCATCACCACCATCCGTCCCCGATCCTTCATTCGCGCCACCTTGAGCAACCGCCACGCCGTCCTTCCCGTCGTCGCCTTCGTCCGCGCTGTTGTTGTCGCAGCCGCCACCGCCCCCGCCGCCATTCGCCGACACACGCGCTTGGGTCGTGATGGTGATGGTAGTTCCCTCGAGGACGATCATCCCGCCGCTTCCTCCACCACCGCCGCCGCTGCGCTCAACCGCACCGCCTCCGCCCGCACCACCGACATTGACCCGACCGCTGATCGTGACCTGATCGCGACCCACGAGCGCCACAGCCCCACCGCCGCTGCCCGCGCGTCCGGCGATCGCGCCGGCTTGCGTGCTCAGACCGCCGGCCGCACCGGGGCAGCCACCGCGGAGGGTCAGCGGCCGCATCGCGACGATGGCGCCACCGGTGCCACCGGGGAGAGGCCCCGTCACCTGACCACAGTTGCGGCCCGAGCCACCCCCACCTCCCTGCCCACCCATCGTCGCGAAGCTGCCGCCACCACCTCCCGACGCTCCTTCTGCGGCACAGGGTTGGCCTGGACCCGCGCCGCCCACGGTCGGTTCGCCGCACTCCGCGGGGTTCGCGCCGGCGGGGTTGTCGCCGGTGAGCGGCGAGCTCGCACGGCCCGCCGCATCGAGCGTGCCTTCGATCGTGATCGACCCGGTCGCGATGAACACGGCTGGAAAGCTGCCGATCACGCGTAGTGTCGCGTCGGGACCGATGTGGAAGCCGCGGGTCCAGACCACGCGAACATCGGCGGTGATCTCGGACACGATGTCGATCGATGTGGGACCGCCCGTCAGCGTGCCGTCGTCGGTGTCGAGCACCAGGTCGCCCTCCGTCAGATCGATCTCGGGTCCGTCGGTCGCGGGGCACGGATTCGCGTATTCCGGCGTGTACGGCCACGGGCAGATCGCCGCCATCGCGTCAGCGCTGCCGCTGCCGTCACCGCTCCCCATGCCACCATCGGTGTTTACACGCACGTCGAAGCCGCACGCGCCCACCACACCGAGAAGCATGATGTAGGCGCGCCGGTACATCGCGATCAGCATATCAAGGGCATCAGTGGGGCGCTCCATGACGAAGGTCGCATGTATTCAGTTCGAGGGCTTCGCAATCACGCGCCACGGACGGCGTTTCAGGATCTTGCCGAGCTCCTTCGCATCCTCGGGGAACTCCGGGTCGTGCATGAGCCGACCGATCGTGCCCTCGTGTCGCGCGAACCTCGACGCGATGTCCTGCGCCGTCGCCAACAACGGATCGATCTTGTCGATCGCGGCACGTAGCTTTGCGAGGACCTCGGTGGCACGGAGCGCCGGATCGTGGGCGACCACATGATCGCGGATGCGCACCACCTCGCTCTCGAGCCGCGTCGCGATCGGTGCCAGTTGGTCGATCACGCTGCGCAACGTACCGACGAGCGAGCGCGCGTTCGCCAACGTCGCCTCGATCGCCGCGATGCCCGTGGGGCCGCCGAGCGCCTCGTCGTACGTCTGCGTCGCGGCCGCCATCAGCTCGCGTGCCTCGTCGATGAGCGGGCCGACCCCGGAGATCAGTGGGAGCAGCTGTTCGATCTGCGTAGCGATCGCGGCGAGCTCGCCGACGAGCTGCGTGCGCGCGGCGCGCAGCGCGGCGAGCTCGGGTCCGATCTCGTCGACGAACTGCTCCATCGTCATCATGTTCGCCCACGTGCGGCGCAGCACCGTGTCGAGCATCGGCGGATCCGAGCCGCGCAGCTCGGATCCCTCGCGCACGGGTGTGCCCGGATCGCCGCCTGGTGCCACCTCGAGGTATCGCTCCGACAAGATACCGCGAGACGCGACGAACACGTCCGCGTCGGCGGGCACCTTCCACACTTCCTCGCCGTCGATGGCCACGATCGCGACCGTGCCGACCGCACCATCGAGCGGATTCTTGCCGCCGAAGCCAGCGCTCTCGATCGACTCGATGTGCCCGATGCGCACCCCCGCGACGACAAGAGGCGCGTGCTCGCGCAGACCCGTCGCATGCGCGAAGTAGACACGGATGCGCGTCGGCGACCCGAGCTCGATCTTGTCGAACAGGAACACGAAGAACGCGATCGCGCCGCCGAGCACGCATAGCGTGATCGCACCGACTCGACGAGCGAGCCGCTCGTTCTGCGCCAGCAGCGACATTCATTCCTTCCAGAAGAACTTCCACGGATTCCGCTTGAGGTCGCGGATAAGCTCGCGCAGGTCGCTGTACAGCTCGTCGCGCGAGAGCAACGCGCCCGCGGTCCCCTTGCCAGCGCGCAGATCGATGACGAGTCCGTTCGTGGTGTCGAGCAGCGTTCCCGCCTTGCCCGCTGCGCCGCCCGCACTCGCGATCGCCGTGTCGAGGTTCGCGAGGCGCGGCTCCGTGAGTAGGCCCGTGACTCGCGCCGCGTCCGTCATCAGCGCGCTCGCGTTCGGCGTCAGGGTGACGAGCGAGTTCTTCGCGGCGTCCAGCGTCGCGTCCGCGCTGGCGATGAGGCCCGCGACCGGACGACCGTCGCCGAGCCCGACGTTGATCTTCTGCAGCGTCAGCTTGCCCTCGGCGGCGAGCTGGGCGGCGCTTGCGAACAGTTGCGCGATCGACGTGTGGTTCTCGACGAGCAACTTGTTGACCTCCGCGACCGCGCTCGCGCCGTTCGATAACAGATTCTTGATCGCGTCGCGATCGTCGCGCAGTAGGCTCGAAACGCCGTCGAGCACCTCGTACAGGCGCGCCACGACGAGATCCGTGCGCGGCGGGTTCTTGACGCGCGCGTCGTGGATGATCGCGCCCGGTGCGATCGCGGGCTTGTCCCAGTCTTTGCCCGGCACGATCTCGAGGTACTGCTCGCCGAGCACGCCCGCCGTGTTGATGAAGAACTCGGCGTCGGCGCGGATCGAGTCCTTCACGCGATCCTCGACCCACGCCGTGACTCGCACCTGGACGCGCTGTTTGATCGCCGGATCCTCCTTGCCGCCGAAGAACTCGATCTCGGTGATCTTGCCGACCTTGATGCCGGACACCTTCACGGGCGCGCCGCTCTGGAGGTTGCCGACATATTCGTAGTCGAGCTTGATCGTGAAGCCCGAGCTGAACGAGAAGTTGCCCAGGACGAAGATGAACCCGAGCAAGATCGCGCTCGAGATCAGGATCAACAATCCGACTTTGAACTCGAGCCCGCGTTCACGCGCCATGCGCAGAAGCGTAGCCCGAAACGATCAACGGCTCCGTCGAGGAATCGAGGGAGCCGTCATCTAGAAGAGGTTGCCTGGTGCTGTGCTATTGCCAGCCACCGCCACCTTGCGGCGGGTAGCCACCACCACCTTGCGGCGGGTAACCGCCACCACCTTGCGGCGGATAGCCGCCACCTTGGGGCGGGTAGCCTCCCCCTTGCGGCGGATAGCCTCCACCTTGCGGGGGATAGCCGCCGCCTTGCTGTGGAGGCGAGCCGCCTTTCTTGAACATGCGCATCGCCTCTTCATAGGCGTTCGGCGCCGACATCATCAGCACGCCGAAGTACGCGACGATCGGCAGGAGGCCGTGTGCGAGGAACAAGACCGCACCGATTCCCTGGCTGCCGTGGATGAGTCCACCGAGCGCGATGATGATTTGCTGCAGCGGCAGCCATCCGATCAGGATCGCGGCGATCAGCGGGCCGAGTGCATCGACTGCTTGAAGCGCAGGCGGCAGCTTCTTCGGCGGGATCACGAACACGATGCAGAACACACCGAGCAACATCACCACGAACCACAGAAGGTTGTGGATGATGAGGAGGACTGGGAATCCAAACTCGAACGCGACCGAGAGCCAGTCGAGGAGACCCGGAATCAAACAGCCCGCGCCGACGGCGATGATGATGCGTGCCGTCTGATCCTGCGGCGCCATGATGCGCGACAACAATCCGAAGACGAGCGTCGAGTAACCGAGGATGTACAGGCCACCGACGCCACCCGCGCCACCCGCGCCACCAAAGCCCATGTTCGAGATGAAGATGCCGGCGTACGCAACGCCGAACGGGATCCATTGCAGAACGACAGGAGGAACCTTCTGCCGCATTTCGGCAGGTGCCGCCGTGAGCAGGAGGTACAAGCCACCGGCGATAATCGGCCAGATGAGGACGGCGAACTTGTTGGGAAAGCTCCACGCGAAGATCGTCGGCGACAGGTTGTACGGGATGAACACCGACGCGACGAGCGCGACGCCGGCCATGAACAGGATCTTCTTCTGAAGTCCCGGTTCGCGTAGCGCGGAGACCTGAAAGCCGAAGATCGTGCCCGGCGCCGACGACGGAATCTTGCGCGCGAGATCATCGAGCGGCCCGGGCAGATCCTGCTGCGGCACTCCGAATCCCTGCTGCGCCTGCGGATACCCACCACCAGCAGGCGCGCCATAGGGATTGGCCTGCGGTTGCTGCTGCGGAGCGCCGTACGGATTGGCCTGCGGCTGCTGCTGTGGGGCGCCGTACGGATTGGCCTGCGGTTGCTGTTGTGGAGCGCCGTACGGATTCGCCTGCGGTTGCTGTTGTGGAGCGCCGTACGGATTCGCCTGCGGCTGTTGCGGAGCGCCGTAGGGATTCGCTTGTGGTGGCTGCTGCTGCGGAGCGCCGTACGGATTGGGCTGTTGGGGAGCCCCGTAGGGATTCGGAGCTTGCGGTTGCTGCGGAGCACCGTAGGGATTGGCTTGCGGCGCCTGCTGTGGAGCGCCATAGGGATTGGCTTGCGGCGGCGGTTGCGGAGCGCCGTAGGGATTGGCTTGCGGCGGCGGTTGCGGAGCGCCGTAGGGATTCGCTGCGGGCGGCTGCTGCGGCTGCTGCGGAGCACCATACGGGTTCCCTTGTGGAGCCGGCTGCTGCGGAGCACCATACGGGTTCCCTTGTGGAGCTGGCCCTGGAGCGCCCGGACGCGGTGCACCAGCTGCCGGCGGCGCACCACCTGCGGGACGAGCCTGCGGCACCACGGGCGCCGCGTAGCCGAACATCGTCTTCGCGGGCGCGCCAGCGCCTCCTCCCGGCGCACCTTGCTGCGCAGGCGGCATCGGTCGACCGCACGTGCCACATGCGGGCGCGTTCATCAGGACGGCCGCTCCGCAATACGGGCACGGCCTAGTTGGTGTCGCCATTCGGGATCCCCTGTCCTTTCGAGCTGAAACGGTATCGCGGGTGTGCTCGCGTACGCAACGCAGTGCGGTGATTTTGCACGGCCGATCGCGGCGGCGCTGCGGTTCCAGCGTCGTCGGTCGAGACCAGGCGTGATACACAAAGTCGTGGCGCGTCGACTGCCTGGACACGACGCGGTTCGGGGGAAAGCGGTCGACGTCCGGATCGCGGACACTACCGTTCGCGCGTATACGGATGAGAGCATCGCGGCGGCTGCGCTCGCGAGCGGAACGCGCGTGTTGTCGCGCTCGCTGAAGTACCACCGACCACGCACGTTCTTTTGTCTCGAAGGTCACTGCAGCGGGTGTCTGGTGCGGCTCGGTGGCGTACCGAACCTTCGCGCGTGTCTGGCACCGTGCGAGTCGGGCGCGGAGGTCTCGGGGCAGAACGCGTTCCCATCCACCGAGATCGATCTGCTCGGCGCGGTCGACTTCCTGTTCTCACGCGGCATGGACCACCACACGCTCATGACCGGCTCGTCCGTGCTGAACAAGCTGGCGAACAAGGTCGTCCGGCAGCTCTCGGGTCTCGGCAAGCTTCCGGACCGCGCAGCGCACGAGCCCCCCGACGTGCACCGCTTCGACGTCGACGTCTGCGTGATCGGCGGAGGTCCCGCCGGCCTCGCGGCTGCGACCGCGACCGCGCGCGCACATCGCTCGACCGTGCTCGTCGACGATCAGCTGCGACCCGGCGGAAGTCTTCGCGCGGATCCGCGCGCCGGCCGGCGCGAAGCAGAAGCGCGGTGCGCCGCGGCCGTCGAAGCGGGCGTTCGCGTGCTCGCGCGCTCGACGGCGATCGGCTACTTCCCCGAGGACGACGGCGGCGTGCTCGCGGTCAGCGCACCCGATCGCCTGTACCGCATCTACGCGAAGCAGTGGGTGTGGGCGACGGGCGGCTACCTCGTCAACCTGCCTTTCCCCGACAACGATCGCCCCGGCGTCATCGCGGCGCGCGCCGTGGGCCGCTTGCTCGTCGATCACGGCATTCTTGCCGGCGACAAGATCTGCATCATCGAAGCGCCCGAGGTGACGGGCGATGTGGACGCACTCGCGAGCGCGCTGTCGAGCGCGGGTGCCGAGGTCACGCGCGTGTCACTCGCGGACGTCGCGGGGACGCGCGGGCGCAGCTGGACGACAAGTGTCGACACGAAGCGCGGGCGGATCGAGTGCGACATCGTCGCGGTCGCCGCGTTGCCCGCCCCCGCGTCCGAGGGTGCGCGCCAGCAGAAGTGCAGCGTCGTGCTCGACTCGAGCGCGGGAGGATTCCGCATCGTCGTCGACGAGAACGGGAAGACGAGCGTTCCAGGTGTGTGGGCATGCGGCGACGTGACGGGGTACGTCGGCACGAGCGCCGCGTCGGCGCAGGGGGAGCGGATCGGAGAGCGCATTGCGGTCGCGCTCGGGGAGGCGGGCTGATGGCGGGCAAGATCGTGCTGTGTCGCTGCGAGGACATGACACTCGCGGATCTCGAGCACTCGGTGTCGCGCGGCTATCGCGACATCGAGGAGGTGAAGCGCTACACCGGATTCGGCACCGGGCCGTGCCAGGGCAAGGAGTGCCTCGCCGTCGTCGCGCTGCAACTCGCCCGGATCACGCAACAGCCGCCAGCCGCGATCCCGCCGTTTACGTCGCGACCCCCACTCGCGCCGACACCACTCCGACTGCTCGCGAACGATCCGGCGGCGCACAGGTTCGCCGACGAAGGCGGCGACGAGGTCGACGAGTAATGCACGTAGGCAACGACGACGAGGAAGACGAGTCTCGCGCCGACGTCTCGGGCGAGATCCGCCTGCCCGCAACGCTCGAAGGGACGACCGGTCCCGTGCCGTCGTCCGCGGAGATCGTGATCGTCGGCGGCGGCGTGATGGGGCTGTCGATCGCCTATCACCTCGCGAAGAACGACGTGACCGATGTTGTGGTGCTCGAGCGCGGCTACCTCGCGGAGGGAGCGTCGGGCCGCAACGGCGGCGGCGTGCGGCAGCAGTGGTCGACGGAGATCAACATTCGCCTGATGCAGGAGAGTGTCGAACTGTGCCGGCGCTTCGCGGTCGACCTCGGCGTGAACGTGTGGTTCCGGCAGGGCGGTTACCTGTTCCTCGCGCGCACGGCCAAGGAGGTCGCACGGCTCGAGAAGAACATCGCGCTACAGAATCGCTTCGGTGTCCCGACGAAGATGCTCGAGCCGAAGCAGGCGCGGGACATCGTCCCCGAGCTCGATCTCACCGGCATCGTCGGTGCGTCGTACAACTCGTCCGACGGCATCCTGTTCCCGTGGCCGTTCCTGTGGGGCTACGCGCGCCAGGCCGCGGCGTACGGCGTGCGGATTTTCACGCAGACTCCCGTCGGTGGGCTCCAGCGAGTTGACGGCGGTGGCTACACCGTCCACACACCGCGCGGCGCGATCCGCGCGCGGCGGGTGATCAATGCGTGCGGTGCGTGGTCGCCCAAGCTCGCGGAAATGATCGGCGTGACCGTGCCGACCTGGCCCATCCGCCACGAGATTTGCTCGAGCGAGCCGCTCAAGCCGTTCCTGCGGCCGATGGTCAGCGAGCTCACCAGTGGGCTCTATTGCTCGCAGTCGATGCGCGGCGAGATCGTCGGTGGGGTGTCGTTGCCAGGACACGGGCCCACCTATGCGATGGGCTCGACACTGGAGTTTCTCGCGACGTATTCGCGCCGCCTCGCCCGCCTGATGCCGATCCTCGGCGACATCAAAATTCTTCGGCAGTGGGCCGGCCCGTACGATCAATCACCCGATGGCAACCCGATCCTCGGCGCTGCCCCCGACCACCCTGACTTCTTCCTGGCGTGTGGCTTCGTCGGGCATGGCTTCATGATGGCGCCGATCGTCGGCAAGCTGTACGCGGAGTGGCTCGCGGGCGGAACGCGGCACGAGATCTTCGAGCGCTATCAGCTCCGCCGATTCACGGACGGTAGCGGCGCGCAGCACGAGAAGGAAGACTTCAACATCGGGTAACCTCGTGCGCGGTGGGAGGACCTCTGCGCTTGGTGTGCTTCGAGCTTCGCGGGCAAGAGCTCGCGATCCCGATCGAGAACGTCCGCGAGACCGTGCCGGTGCAACCGGTCACGCGCGTCTTCCTGGCGCCTCCGTGCCTCGCGGGTGTGTTCAGTCTGCGCGGCGAGATCGTTCCCGCGATCGATCTCGGGGTGCTGTTCGGGTTGCCACGCACGGAGGTCGGAACCGAATCGAAGATCGTCGTCATCGTCCACGCGTCAGGAACGGCCGGCGTGATCGTCGATGGCTTGCGCGACCTGCGCACGATCGAGGCGCTCGATCCACCGCCCGCGAACCTCTCGACGGGCGTCGCTTCGTTGCTCCTCGGTGTCGCCTCGACACCAACGGGAACCGTGCGTGTCCTCGACGCGCACGCCGTGCTTACCGCCGAGCCGCTTCGCGTGCTCGCTGAAAAGACAGAAGGTGCGCTATGACCCGCAAGCTGCGGTTCCCGATGTTCCTGAAGTTCTTGCTCGCATGCTTTCTGCTCGCGGGCACGTTGATCTTCGGCGGCACGATGGTGGTCAAAGATCAGTCGACGCTGCGCAGTCGCGGCAACTTCCTCGTGAAGCACCTGCGACGGTACACGTTCTATCAAGAGAAGGCGGGTAAGGGCCTCACCGGCATCGTCGAGTTGGTGGTCGCAAATCCCGCGCTTCGCGCCGCGCTCGCGGTCGCGGTCGCTCCACCGACCGCCGAGGGTCCGCTGCCAACTCCACAGCCGACGCCACCGCCGCCGGCCCCGGTGACACCAGCGGCACCGCGCACCTCGGCATCTGGGGATGTCGCGACGATCGGCAAGGAGATCCTCGACCGGCTGAGCTCGAAGAACTCGATCCAGCCCGATCTCTTCGCGATTACCGATGCCAAGGGGAAGCTCCTGTTTACCTCCCCGGGTGCGAAGTTCGATCCCGCGTTGGTCGCGGGCGTCGACAAGGCACGGGCCGGTACGCCGTTCCCGCACCGGTTACAGCTCATCGACGGAGTTGGCTATCAGGCCACGGTCCTTCCAATCCAATCACCCACCGACGATCGGATCGTCGGCACGGTCCTCGTCGCTGTGAAGTTGCAGCGGATGTTCGACGAGTATGCAGAGCAGACCGACGACAAGCCCGAGCTGCGCTATCGCCCCACCCTGGTGGACGGGCGAGACCTCGTCGCGTCGGCATTGCCCGGCACGCCGCCAGAGGTCGCGAAGGCTCTCCAGCCCGACAAGCTGGTCACGGTGACCGTGGGGAAGGACACGCGCCAGGTCATCCGTCTCCCGGACAACGACTACGACTTCTACGTCGAGGATATCGACGGATACAAGAACGGTGATGCGGCGACCGTCGGCAAGCTCTACATCACGCGCAGCCGCGCGCTGGTGGTGGATCCTGCGAAGGAGCTGCCGATCGCCGAGATCCTGGTTGGCATCGGCCTGTCACTCCTGATCGCGACGGGCCTCGCGTTCTGGGTGACCCGGCCCATCAAACAGATGGTGCGCCAGTCGCGCGATCTGCTCGCGGGCGACACCGATCTCACGCAGCGCATCGTGGTGAGCTCGCGCGACGAGACCGCTGATCTCGCGGAGAATATCAACCAGGTGTTCGCACGTGTGCACGCGCTCGCGGTCGGCGTCCAGTCCGCGGCCTTCCAGGTGGGCGCATCGAGCGCGGAGATCAGCGCCGCCTCGCGCGAGATGCTCGGTGGGCTCAAGGATCAGACGCTCAAGATCGAGAGCTCCACGACCGCGGTCACCGAGCTTTCTGCATCGATCCAGCAAGTCGCCGGCAACGCCGCGCAAGCAACCGACGTGGCCGAGCGGTCGAGCACTGCCGTCAACGACGCGGTCTCGCGGATGGACCAGATCCGCGCCTCCGTCGAGGATGCCGCGATCAAGATGAAAGACCTCGCGGAGAGCAGCAAGCGCATCGGCAATATCGTCGAAGTGATCCGCCAGATCAGCGAACAGACCTCCATGCTCGCGCTGAACGCTTCGATCGAAGCGGCTCACGCCGGCGAACAAGGCCGTGGCTTTGCGGTCGTCGCGGACGAGGTCTCTTCCCTCGCACGCCGCGTCGGGCAGTCGGCGAAGGACATCGAGGCGTTGATCCAGACCGTCAAGGAGCAAACGCAGGCCGCGATCACCTCGATGGAGCACGGCACGCGCGAAGTCGGCAATGGCAGCGCGCTCGTCACCTCGACGCTCACGGGCCTCGGCCAGCTGATCAGCGTCGTCAAAGAGACCGCGAACGCAGTCACCGAGCAGGCGATGGTCTCCGACGAGATCGCGCGCAACATGGACGCGGTCCGCCACATCGCCACCGATGTCCTCTCGGGATCCGAGGAATCCGTCGTGCAAGCGGAGCGCCTCCACGAGCTCGCGTTCGATCTCGAGGAATCGATCGGCGGTTTCAACCTCGACGGCAATCGCGTCGAGTCGAAGCGCCGCCCGCCTGCGAAGAAGTCCAACGGACCACAGCAACGCGCGCTTCCTGCCGCGCACAAGAAACTCGTGAAGCCTGCTCCGCCGCCGCACGCGCCGGAGGACGACTCGCCCGAGGCGAGCGGCTAACACGTGTCGCTCGCGCCGAACATCGTCGCGGGGGTGGCGCGACGGCTCGCCGAACATGCGGGGCTCGAGCTGCCCGCGTGGGTCGTCGAGGCACGCACGCGAGCACGGATGGCCCAGCTCGGCCTCGACCCCGCGAGCTACCTCGAGCTGATCGCGACCCCGCGGGGCGCGACCGAGCTGGCCGCGCTCGTCGAGGCCGTTCGTGTCGGCGAATCCTCGTTGTTCCGCCATCTCCCGCAGATCGCCGCACTCATCCAGATCGTCGTCCCCTCGCTGCGCGCGAAGAACAAGCGCTCCGTGCGCGTTTGGAGCGCCGGCTGCGCGACCGGTGAGGAGCCATACACGCTCGCCGCCGTCCTGTCCCGCAACTTACCGGGCGTACAGGTCACCGTGATCGCGACCGACGTTTCCTCGGAGGCACTCGCCCGGGCACGCAGTGCCGTGTATCCAGCCGACGAGCTCCGTGATGTGCCCGAGGAATGGCGCGACATCTTCGTCGTCGATGGCGACACGCTCGAGGTCCATCCAAGCATCGCGAGCCTGGTCTCCTTCGAGCAAGCGAACCTTCTCGATACGATTCCGCCAAAGTCGTGCGACCTCGTCTGGTGCCGCAACGTGCTCATCTACTTCACGGCCGATGCCCGTCGACGAGTCGTCGACCGGCTGATCGCGTCGCTGGTCCCGGGTGGCTACGTGTTCGTCGGCTACTCCGAGACGCTGCGCGACATCCCGCAGCTCGAGACCATCCGGCATGGCGACTGCGTCTTTTACGCGAAGCGAGACCGAGAGCCGACGAACCCGGGCGTCGACCCGTATCGGGCATCGCTGGCGCAGTCATGTCCAACTCCAGCGCCCGGTAAGTCGTCGCCAAGCATCGCCGTCCCGACCTCGTCGGGAAAGTCGTCGCCGAAGCTTCCCGTGTGGGACCCGCGATCGAGCCCCGACTCGTCGGTGAGCACGGCGTCCTCGCCTCCGACGCGGTCGTCGTCGTCGTCGAACCTTCCGCGCGCGACGTCTCCATCCTCGGTTCGCCTCGCGTTGGCGGGCCAACCGAGCCCGCAACAACTCTCGGCGATGATCGGCGAGCGGTTGTCTCTACCGAACATCGAGCGACTGGTCATCGAGCTCGACTCGGCCGAGATGCTCTCCGACGAGCTTGCACCCGTGCTTCGACGTGCTCGCGCCGCCAGTACGCAAGAGAACGTCGTGATCGAATTCGTCGCGACCAAACCGGGCACCAAGCGCTGGCTCTCGCGTCACGGCCTCTCGGAGGACACGTGAACCACCGACCGGCGAGGACCCGCGCCATCGCGGCTGACCGACGTCACGCGTGGCTCGGGTCGGGAGGGACGGTGTGAGCGAGCACGCGATGTTGTGGGACAGGTTCGTCGCTGCCGGCGTGCACGACGCCAACATCCTCGCCGCTGCCGTGGATCGCGGCTCGCGATCGTTCGGCGCTGAGGATGCGGGCCTGGGACACCTGGCGTTTCGCCTCGGGCTGTCGAGCCTACTCATCGGTGCCGAGGACGTCGGCAAGCTCGCGCTCGCCACCGAGCCCTACCTCGATCGCGCGATGGACGGCGTTCTCGACGACGATACGTGGATCGCGCTGCGTGACGCCGTGCTCGTGCTGCGCGATGCGTTCCACCAGCTCGCCAACGCCGACAAGAGCGGCGCGCGCGTCGAGAACCTCCCGCTAGCGGAACGTGCCGAGGCCCTTAGGAGTGGCTCTGCCCCGACGAGCAGGGCGCCGAGGCGTTTCGTCCCACCGCCCGCGGCGTCCGAAACCGCGCCCGAGACAGGGTCGAGCGCGTTCGTGTGGACGCCCACAGTCGACGAGGACATGGTCGAGCTGTTCTTCGACGAGGCCGGCGAACGCGTGGACGCGCTGGCCGGCAAGCTGGTCGAGATCGAGCGACGGCCCGACGATGCCGACTTGTTGCGCGAGGTGTTTCGCGACATGCACACGGTGAAGGGCAGCTCGGCGATGGTCGGGCTCTCGCCCGTGAATCAGCTCGCCCACGCGGCCGAGGACCTCGTCGGTCAGATCCGCGACTCGGGGCGCGCCGCGGATGGACCGGTGGTCGACGCGCTGCTGGCGGCGCTCGATGCGCTGCGCGACATGCTCGGTCAAGCACGCGCGCGTGCACCGATCACCGTCGATCCGACCCCGGTCGTTGCGCGGCTGCGCAACCCAGGTGCGCCGGTCGTGGCGCCGAAGCTCGTCGTCGCCTCGGCGAGCCCCGCGCCGACGAGCGGCACCGCCCACGACGCGCGAGCGACGATCCGCGTCGACTTCGACAAGCTCGATCGCTTGCTGAACCTGGTCGGCGAGCTCGTGCTCGGGCGCGATGAATTGCGCCACGCGGTCGACTCGCTGTTCGCGATCTCGAGCGAGCTCGCGGCTGATCGCGGCGTGGTGAGGCGCGTCGCGACCGCGCGCGGCTCGACCGGGCCCGCGCTGCAGAAGGGGCTCGCGAGCTTGACCGAGGAGCTGTCGCGCGTGGAGCGCGTGCTCGCGGATCTGTCGATGGAGCTGGATCGAGGGACCGATCGGTTGGAGACGATCTCCGACGAGCTCCGCGAGGAGGTCATGCGGCTCCGCATGATCCCGGTCGCGGGCGTGTTCCGCAAGCATGTGCGCACCGTGCGCGATTTGTCCGCGAGCCTCGGCAAACGGGCGCGGCTCGAGCTCGTCGGGGATGACACCGAGCTCGACAAGTTGCTCGTCGAGGCGGTCGACGAGCCGCTGATGCACCTCGTACGAAACGCCGTCGATCACGGCCTCGAAGGGCCCGATGCACGCGTCGCGCTCGGCAAGCCGGCCGAGGGCGTCATCACGCTCGCAGCCGCGCACCGTGGGAACCAGGTCGAGATCCGCGTCTCCGACGACGGCAAGGGTCTCGATCCGACCAAGCTGCGCGCCAAAGCCCTCGAGAAGGGCGTGATCACCCGCGACGAGGCGGACAAGATGGAGGACGCGGAGGCGCGCATGTTGATCTTCCGCGCCGGATTCTCGACCGCTTCACAGGTGAGCGAGGTCTCGGGGCGCGGCGTCGGCATGGACGTCGTGCGCACGACGATCGTGCAGAAGCTCAAGGGGACCATCGACGTCGAGTCCACACCGGGCCAAGGGAGCGCCTTCGTGCTGAAACTTCCACTCACGCTCGCGATCATCCAGGTTGTCGTCGCACGGGCCGGCGGAGAGACCTTCGCGATTCCCCTCGACGTCGTGAAGCGCGTCATCGCGCTCAAGCCACAAGACATCGAGTTGATCGGCGATCGCGAGGTGTGCGTCGTGCGAGAGAAGCACGTGCCGGTAATCCGGCTCGAACAAGTGCTGGAGCTCGGCGACGACACCGACGCGACGGAGCTCCAGCTCGTGCTCGTAGAGAACAGCGGCGCCTTGTATGCGCTGGTGTGCGATCAGTTGCTGGGCAAGCGCGAAATCGTGATCAAGTCGCTCGGTCGCTTGCTCGCCACCTGCGAGTGCGTGGCGGGCGCGACGTTACTCGCGGACCGCGTCGCCTTGATTCTCGACGTACCCGCGATCATCGCGCGCGCGCTCGCGCAGCCCAGCAGTACGCGCCGCGCCGCCAAGCGCACCGGCGGCGGCACCACCGGCGCGCATATCCTGCTCGTCGAGGACGGCGACATCGTGCGCGAGTCGCTGCGCCGCTTGCTCGTCGATGCCGGCTACATCGTCACGACCGCGATCGATGGCCAGCACGGTCTCGAGCTCGCGAGGCAACGCCGCTACGACCTCATCTCGACCGACGTCGTCATGCCGCGCATGGACGGCTACGAGCTCACGCGCGCGTTGCGTGCGATGCCCGAATACGCCGAGACGCCTATCGTGATGGTCACGAGCATGGGAGAGCGCATCGATCGCGTGCGCGGGTTCGACGCCGGCGTCGACGAGTACATCACAAAGCCGCACGATCGCACGCAGCTGCTCAAGGCGGTGCGCAAGTTACTCGGTCAAGGGCAGGGCCCCGAGCCTAGCGAATCGGAGACCCCGTCGTGAACATCGTGATCGTCAGCGACGAGCCCGTGCTCGCACAACTCACGAAGCGTCCGCTCGAGCCGCTGGGACATGTGGTCACCCAGGTCGCGAGCGTCGCGGAGCTCGAGGCACGGCTGGACGAGCTCGCGCCCGGCGCCGCCCTGCTCCCTCGACGGTTGCCGGATCGGTCCCTCGCGGACACGGTGGCCATGCTGCGTGGAGCGAAGACGCCGACGGCGGCGGTCGTCGTCGGGCTCGCATCCGCGGATCGCAACGTCGCACGTGACGTCGACGCGGATGGGTTCTTGCTGGTGCCGTTCTCGGACGCAGAAGTGCTCGAGGTCTTCGGAGCGACGACGCGCTCGAAGCGGCTGATCATCGTGGCGGACGACTCGCCGATGATCCATCGCCACACCGTCCCCATTCTCCAGGACGATGGGTACGAGGTGCACTCTGCCTACGACGGCGAAGAAGCGCTCGCGCTGGTGCGTCAGTACAAACCTGACCTCGTCATCACCGACGTCGAGATGCCGAAGCTGGACGGGTACGGTGTGTGTAAAGCACTCAAAGCGGACCCCGCGACCGCTCACCTCCCCGTGCTCATGTGCAGCTCTCTTGGCGAAGCGACGGACCTCGAGCGCGGGTTCGACGCAGGCGCCGACGATTATCTCGTCAAGCCCGTGATCCCCGAGGAGCTCTCGACGCGCGTTCGCGCGCTCGTGCTCGGCTCGCTACCCGCGTCGCGCGAGAAGGTCCTGGTCGTCGACGACTCGCCCGCACAGCGTCACTACGTCGCCGACTGCCTCGCGCGGCAAGGCTTCCAAGTCACCACCGCGGAGAACGGAAAGATCGCTCTCGACAGGGCGCGCGCCATCCTGCCCGCGCTCGTCGTTAGCGACTACGAGATGCCGGTGATGACCGGCTTCGAGCTCGTGCACTCCTTACGACGCGATCCCGAGCTACGCCAGATCCCCGTGATCATGCTGACCGCTCGCGACAGCAAGCGTGACATGGCGCAGATGCGTGCGGCCGGCGCTTCCGCGTATCTCGTGAAGCCGTTCTCTCAGGACAAGTGCATCGCGCTCGTCGAGCGCACGCTCGCGGAGCGCCGTCTCATCGCCTACAAGGAGGCATCGGCGCTGTTCATCTCCGACGGCGCGCGCGCCGCCGCCGAGGATCGAGCGCTGCGTGGTGAGACGCTCGCGTTCCGAGCGGACGAGCGCGTCTGCAGCGTGATGTTCTCGGACCTCGTCGGCTTCACCCCGATGTCCGTGACGATGACAGCCTCCGAGGTCATCACACTGCTCAACGACTACTTCGATGTCATGTGCCCGATCGTCAAGGCGAACGGCGGAGACATCGACAAGTTCATCGGCGACGCGATCATGGCGATCTATGAAGACGTACGTGGCCAACCTCCACCGGCGGTTCGAGCCACACGCGCGGGCCTCCAGATGCAAGCATCGATGCCCGCGTTCAACCAGGGTCGCGGCACGACGCTATCGATGCGCATCGGTATCAATACCGGACCGCTCGTTCGCGGCGATCTCGGTTCGCGCGTGTTTCGCCGCGACTACACCGTCATCGGCGACACCGTGAATCAGGCGAATCGCTACGAGCAGAAGTGCCCGCACGGCGGCGTGCTCGTCTCCGCTTCGACACGCGAGCAGCTCCCCGACGGTGCCAAGGTCACGCCGGTCGAGGGGCTGCAACTCAAAGGGGTCGCTCGCCCCGTCACCGGCTACGTCGTGGAATCCCTACCGGAGACGGCGAGTGGTGAAGGAGCTGCCTCGTGAAGAAGATCCGCGTGCTCGTCGTCGACGATTCGTTGTTCATGCGTGCCGCGATCACGAAGACGCTCGCGACGCCGGCGTTCGAGATCGTCGGCCAAGCGAAGGACGGTAAGGACGCACTCGCCCAGATCGCCAAGGTGAACCCCGACGTCGTGACGATGGACTTCAACATGCCTGGCATGAACGGCGCCGACACCGTGCGCGAGATCATGCGGACGCGGCCGACGCCGGTCGTGATGTTCAGCGCGCACACCAAGCAGGGTGCGAAAGAGACGTTCGACGCGCTCGCAGCAGGAGCGGTCGACTTCGTGACCAAGCCGGCGGGCGAGGTCTCGGTGGATCTCTCGAAGATCTCGACCGAGCTGATCAACAAGCTGACCGCAGCGGCACAGTCGAAGCCCCGGGTTGCTGCCACGCCGATCGCGCCGCGTCCCTCCGGGCAGTTCGCGGCCGTGTCGGGATCGTCGATTCCGTCGTTTGCTACCGCGGCGCGCGGCGGAACGACCCCGGGCGTTGGCGTCGGCTCCACCCGCGTTTGCATCATCGGGATCTCGACCGGCGGCCCCGCCGCGCTCTCCGAGGTGATTCCCGCGCTGCCCGAAAATCTCAAGCTCGCAATCGTCGTCGTGCAGCACATGCCTGCTGGTTTCACGGGCCCGTTCGCCGAGCGTCTCGACGCGGTGAGCCGGGTCAGTGTGGCGGAAGCGAAGGCAGGCGATCGTCCGATGCCGGGCACGGTCCTGATCGCACCGGGCGACAAGCACCTGGAGTTCGACGAGCGCGGCGTTGTCGTCCTTACCGATGGGCCCCAAGTAAACGGCTGCCGCCCTGCGGCCGACGTGACCATGCAATCGGCCGCCCGTGTTTTCGGCAAGCGAGCCCTCGCGGTCGTCATGACCGGCATGGGCAAGGATGGTGCGGCGGGCGCGCTCGCAATCAAACGCGCCGAGGGCAAGACACTGGCGCAGGACCAGCAGACCTCCGTCATCTACGGTATGCCGAAGGCTGCGGTCGACGCCGGCGCGATCGACGAGGTCGCCGCGCTCGGCGATATTGCGGCATGGTTGCGCTACGCCTGATCGCACTCGTCGCGCTCGTCGGCTGTTACGACATCCCGGAGCCCGCATGCGGCTTCCAGTGTGGTCCGTCCAGCGAGCGTGAGGTATGCCCGGACGGGTACGCACCGCCGGCGCGCCGTGACCGATACGAGGGCGTATGATTCGTGCGGAGCGACCCGAATGACCGCCCTCCTCAACATCGACCTGGACCTCACGGGTACACAGCCGTTCGACACGCTCCATCACGAGCTCGAACAGGGGTTGTTCATCCTGTACCAGGAGGTCGACGAGGGCGGAACACATCACGCGTCGTACGAGACGAACCTCGCGTCCTACGAAGGGCCCGACGAAGTCCTCGCCGAGTTCGTACGCGTCCTCGACGGGCTCGGCACGCTCGCCACGAGTCAATGGCGCGCGCTCGACGAACGCGTGTTCGATCTCGGTGTGCGCGCCGAAGTGCCGTCGAGCTACGTCGAGATCAGCCCCGAGATGCTGCACGCGATCGCGCGGCACGGAGCGCGCCTCGTGATCACCACGTATCCACCAGAACCGCCGGCCGCAGAGGCCAAGAAGCTCTGATAGGGTGACGCGGATGTCCATCCTCGCTGCTCATACGATCGGGTTCATCGGCGCCGGCAACATGGCCGAGGCCCTGATCCGCGGCCTCGTGCGAGGCAACCACGTCGCCCCGAAACAGGTGCTGGCATCCGCGCCGCGCCGCGAGCGACTCGACGAGCTCGAGAAGCAGTACGGGATCTACGTGACGAAGGACAACCGCGAGATCGCTCGCTCGTCGAGCGTCGTCGTGCTGTCGGTCAAGCCGCAGATCATGGACAAGGTGCTCGCCGAGATCAGCGATCAGCTGAAGCCCGGCACGCTCGTCGTGTCGATCGCTGCCGGCGTCGACACCGAGTCGATCGAGACGGCGGTCCCCGACGGTGTCCGCGTCGTACGCGCGATGCCGAACACGCCTGCACTCGTCAGCGCCGGCGCGACAGCGATCTCCCCGGGCAAGCACGCGAGTGAGGTCGATCTCGCCACTGCCAGGGCGCTCTTCGAGGCGGTCGGCATCGCCGTCGTGCTCGAGGAGTACCACCTCGATGCTGTCACCGGTCTCTCGGGCTCGGGACCCGCGTACATCTTCTTGATTCTCGAGGCGCTCGCCGACGCGGGCGTCAAGGTCGGCCTGTCGCGGCGTAACGCGCAGCGGCTGGCGGCGCAGACCGTGATGGGCTCGGCGAAGATGCTCCTCGAGACCGACGAGCATCCGGGCCGATTGAAGGACATGGTCACGTCCCCGGGCGGCACCGCGATCGCGGGCCTCCACACGCTGGAGGAAGGCGGCCTGCGCACGACACTGATCAACGCCGTCGAGACAGCGACGAAACGTGCGCGAGAGCTCGGCCGCGGCGGCAAATGATCGAGGCTAGCGTGGGGGGCGTCACGATCGACGTGCTCGTCCAACCGCGCGCGTCACGTGCGAAGATCGGCCCCGTGCACGACGGTCGTATCAAGGTCAGTGTCACCGCGCCGCCCGTCGACGGCGAGGCCAACGCGGCCGTGATCGAGCTGTTCTCGAGGCAGCTCGGCGTGCCGAGGAGCGCCGTCGAGGTCATCGCGGGCGCGTCGTCACGGCGCAAGCGCTTGCACATCGTCGGCACCACGAAGGCCCAGATCGAAGCGTTGCTCGCATGAAGGTCGCGGTGATCACGGGCCTGATCGCGATCTCCGCGTGCAACGCGAGCACCGGCACGCTCGAGCTCGACCTCGCGACCGCACCTGGCTCCACGGTGTTATCGGCGATCGATCGCCTCCGCCTCACGCTCACCAGCCCCGCCGCGACCTACGAAACGACACGTTCAGCGCAGGGGCTCGACCTCGCGTTCGAGATCGAGGCCGTCGAAACCGAGGGCGAGATCTATGTCGAGGGCTTCGACGCGAGCGGCGCGCGCATCGTCGTCGGGCAGTCTCCACCCTTCCCGCTCGCGGGCACGAACGGTCGCGTGGTGATCTACGTTGCCGCGCCCTTCTCGTTCGAGGCGGCGCCGACCTCGTACCTCGAGCCTCCGCGCTCGCAGGTCGCCGGTGTCGTCGCACCCTACGGCGCGGTGCTCGCGGGCGGCCTCGATGCCGGGGGAGTTCCGAGCACGGCGATCGCCGTCTACAACATCTACGACCACACGATCGGGTACGGCGAGAACATGCCGGCGCCCCGCGCGAGCCCGACACTCGCTGCGAACGACACCGCGGGCGTGTACATCTTCGGCGGCACCGACGAGAACGCGATGGCGACATCCACACTATATCGCTTTCAGACCAACGTCGCCCCACGCGGGACCTACGCCATCATCGGCGCAAATCCCGGTCTGGAGTCGAGCGGTCAGACGGCGATCGAGCTCGGCCCGGACTCGTTTTTTGTCACCGGGACACGGCCCGTACTCCTCGAGGATTCGACGATCACGCAGATCCAAGCGCTCGCCAACGTGCCCGCGACGGCGACTGGCATCTCCACGTCGACGCAGCGAGTCGCGGCATTTGTTCGCGAGAGTGCAGTCGGGTTCTACGCCGCGGACGGGACGATCGGCGCGGTCCCGCTGCCCACGATCGACGGCGAGCGCGCGATCGTCACCGCTACGACGCGGGGAACCGCGATCGTAGTCGGCGGTTCGTCGCGGGACATCTACCTTGTCACGATAACGACCGCGACCGTCGAGACGCGCAGCCTCGTCCTCTCCGTCGTCCGGCGCTCGCCGACGGTCGCGGCCACCTCGCGCCACGTCCTCGTCGCGAACGGGTTCGACGAGACCGGCACGTTGAACCGCACCGCGGACATCCTCGACGCGACGACACTCGAGCTCTTGCGCACGGTGCCGCTCGATCCCCGCGCAAACGCGGTCGCGCTGCCGATGCCGAACGATCAGATCCTGATCACCGGCGGACTCGAGCCGGGCGGGATCGCGAACGGCTACATCGAGCTATTCACGCCCCCGGTGCCGACAGATCCAGCGCCGCCGTGACGGTGACCGTCAGGTTGGTCGTTACCGCCGAAAGCTCGTGATCTCGGGGAGCGTTCGAACCAGCTCGGCGAAGCTGCGATCCTGGTGCACGTTCACGAGGATCGTGCCGTCCTCGAACGCGATCGCGTAGCGGTCTCCGGGCCCCCGAATGCGTACGCCCGTGCGAACCCCCTGTTCGATCTCGGTTGCGGTGCCGTCGGGCGACCAGCGTTCGACCGTTCCCGCGCGCGTGATCGCGTGAACGCTGCCGTCCTCGTCGATCGACAGGTCGATCGCCGCGCTCGGGAGGGTTCCCGTCACCTGCTCGCCGAGCGTCGTGCCGTCGATGCGCGTCCGCACGAGCTTCGCGTCGCGACCTGCCGAGACGAGCCAATGCCCGGTGGGATCGATCGCCATCGCGGTGATGGCACCCGTGTGTCGCGCGACCGCCTTCTGCGATGCCACGTCGACCGTCCCGTGCGCGGCCTTCCACGCGACCACGGCGCCATCGTTCCCGCCGACGACGACGAGTCCGCCGGTTGGCGTGAACAACACGTAGTGCGTGTCTCCACGCAGCCCTGCCTCGAGCGCGACGTGTTGCTCGAACGTGTCGCCTTGCCGGTGCCACACGCGGATCAATCGATCCTGTCCTCCCGATACGAGGATCACGCCGTTCGGATCGAACGCGAGCGCGTCGGTACCACCGGGGTGTCCCGCGATGTTCACGAGTGGTGTGCCCTCGTGCGTGAACATCGCGATCGGCCCCGCGGACGTCGCGACCGCCACGCGATCGGGCGCCGTCACGATGCCGCGCACGATGCCTTCGACCCGCTGTCGAACGGCGGCGGGTCCGCCGAACCATGTGAGCTCGCCTTCGGCGGATCCCGTGATCACGATCTTCGCGTCGACGACCAGCTCGGTGATGCGCCCGGTCACGCGACCGAGCGCGGTCTGTCGTCCCTCGGCGAGTGCCCACACGGACACGGCGCCGTCGGCGTCCACTGCCGCGAGCCGCGTGCCGTCCGCCGACGACGCGACCTTGTTGATGGCAGCTCCGTGCGCGTCGAGCAGCCCGCCCTGCATCATCGACACGTCCCAGCGGCGCACGATGCCGTCCGAGTCGCTCGAGACGAGCCACCTCCCGTCGTGCGAGAAGTCGACATGGCGGACACGCCCGCGATGTCCCCGCAGCGAGTGCACGCGCCCCGTGACGAGGTCGCGCACGTACAGCGCGCCGTCGTCGGCGCCGTCGGCGATCCAGCGGCCAT
Source organism: Kofleriaceae bacterium (assembly GCA_046160585.1). Lineage (GTDB taxonomy): Bacteria > Myxococcota_A > Polyangia > Haliangiales > Haliangiaceae > JABFXX01. The sequence continues at coordinate 26,448 of JBJXGN010000324.1, read as the reverse complement.
CGCGCGTGATCGCGAGGCTGCGCACTTGCGTGCGATGCAGTCCGAGCGTGACGACCTCTCCCGCCTCCGTGATCCGCGTGACGGCGCCGCCGACACCACCGAGCGCGAGCCATGTCCCGTCGTACGCGAAGTAGCCGCGCTTCAGCTTCATCTTCGTGGCGATCATGCGCTCCGGCTCGAGGGTCGCGCCGGCGATCCTCCAGCGGCGCACGACACCCTCGATGTCGATCGACTGCATATGCGTCCCGCTTGCCCACGCGGCCACGATGTCCGTGCTCGTGTTCGTCGAGCGCACGGGCGTCGCCGATCCGTTCGGCAGATCCCACATCCAGATCGCACCGGCGTGATCGCCCGCGATCAGCTCGTTCGTCGTCGAGAACGCCACGGCGCCGATCTGCGAGCGCGACGTCACGAGCCTGCGGCCGGGCGCCGCGCCGCGTTGCCACGCGAGGAGCACCCCCTTGTCATCGCCGGTCGCGAGCCAGTTCCCGTCGGGCGACCACGCGATGGCCTGGACGTCGCCGAGGTGGCCCTTGAGCTCCGTGCGCGCGCTGCCGTCGGACTTCGCGACCCACAGTTGCCCCTCGTCCCCACCGACCGCTACGCGAGTTCCGTCGGGCGACGGGATGGCGAGGTGCACGCGACCGTTCACGCGCGCGAGCTCGACCGGCGCCAGCGCCGGCGGGTACCACGCGAGCGCGAGCCCGTCGTAGCCCGACGAGATGAAGCCACCGTTCGGCATGAACTCGACCCAGTGGACCTCGCCCGTGTGACCGCGCAAGACGTCGCGCGCGACGCCACGTGCGACCGCTTCGTCGGCGATCGCCCACGCGGTTCCCGCATCCACCTCGCGTTCCGTCAGAGACGCGAGCCACGCGATCGAGTCCGTCGGATCGCGCACGAGCGCCGCGCGTGCCTGGCCCAACACGAGCTGGTTCTGCCGCGACTCGAGCTCCTCGCGCGCGTGCTCCGCGACCCCGCGCGCGTATTCGGCGTTGGCGCGTGCCTCGCGTGCGTCGAGCCAGAACACGGTCACCGTGGTCACGAACGAGGCGGCGGCGAGGATCGCGGCGCCGATCGCGACGGCCGCGAGCGGGCGGCGCCGCACGAAGCGCTGCATTCTCTCGACAGTCCCCGGCGTTCGCACGGAGACCGGCGCGTTCTGCAGATATGCCCGCACGTCGTCGGCGAGCGCGGCCACCGACTGATACCGCTCTCCCGCGTCCTTCGCGAGCGCCTTCGTCGTGATCGCCTCGAGGTCGCCGCGCAGCGACGCATCGCGCTTGCCGAGCGGGATTGGCGGGTCCTCGCAGATCACGACGGCGATCGCCGGCAGCGGCATCCCTTCGACGGGGTACGGCAGCGTGCCGCACGCGAGCTCGTAGAGGATCACGCCGAGCGTGTACACGTCCGAGCGTGCGTCGACCTCGTCGGCGCGCAGCCGCGCTTGCTCCGGGCTCATGTAGAGCGGTGTGCCGACGAGCTCTCCCGCGCGGGTCGCGCCCGGCGTCGTGCCGTCGTCGTCGGCGAGGCGCGCGACGCCAAAGTCGAGGATGATCGCGCGATCGCTGCCGGTCACCGTGCTCGTCGCGGCGTCGGAGAGCCGCACCATGACGTTCGACGGCTTCAGGTCGCGATGGATCACACCCTTGACGTGTGCGTAGTGGACCCCGTCGCACACCTGCACGAACAAGTGAAGCCGCTCGACGAGCGTGCGCTTCTTCGCGTACGCGTCGAGCGTGATGCCTTCGACGTGCTCCATCACGAGGAACGGGTGTCCGTCGGCCTCGCCGGCCTCGAGTACACGCGCGATGCTCGCGTGATCGAGCCTCGCCATGATCTGCGCCTCGGTCTTGAATCGCACGAGCGCGCCGAACGAACGTGCGTGGAGCACCTTGATCGCGACGCGGCGCTCGGGCTCCTCTTGTTCGGCGGCGTAGACTGTCCCCATCCCGCCTTCGCCGAGCACCTCCTCGATCCGGTACCCCGGAATCTTCAGCGTCGCGGTGCGGCGCGACCCGGGCAGATCGTCGACTGTGGGCGCGAGTGCGCCGGTCGCGAGTGCGCGCTTGTTCGCGGCCTTCGCGTCCACCTCGAGCAGCGCGGCCAGGTCGTCGGCGAGCGCGCGATCCTCGGCGCGCACGCGATCGATCAGCGCGACCTGCGCCTCGGCCGGAAGATCCAGCGCCTCGGCGAACAGCTCGGTCAGCCGTGCATGTTGCGCTGCCGCCGTCACGTCATCCTCTTACTCGTCGACGGGACGAATCTCCCCGAGCTCGCGCGACAACCACGCGCGCGCGAGCCGCCACTCCGTGTGGACCGTTCGCTCCGAGACATCGAGCGCGTCGGCCGTCTCCACCACGGACATGCCGATCAGACATCGGAGCTCCACGATCCGCGCCTGTCGCGGGCTCAACTCCTCGAGCTTCTTCAGCGCGTCGTCGACCGCAATCGTGTCGAGCTGCTGATCCGTCTCCGCGATTCCCGAGAGCGTCACGCGCACCTGCTCGGGGCCTCCGCGCTTCGCTGCCTTCCTGCGCCGCGCGCGATCCGTGAGGATCTGCCGCATCGCGAGCGCAGCGATCGCGAAGAAGTGCTTGCGGTCCCTCGCCTCGACCATGTCCTTCGACGCGATCAGCTTGAGATACAGCTCGTGCACGAGGCCTCGCGGCTCCAGCGAGTTGGCCGGGTTGACGTACGCGCGAGCGATCTTCTCGAGCTCGCCATAGACAAGTGGCAGCAGCTCGTCGCGCGCGCCGGTGTCGCCGTCCTGCATCTTGTGCAGGAGCATCGTGATCGCCTTCGGCGGTTCGTCACCCGACATCGCGTGGGTGACATTGTAACGCGCGAGCTACGCACGCTGCACCCAGTACACCACCGCCTCGGCGTGCCAGAACCGACCGATCTCGTAGACGCCGGTCGTGCCGTCGTCATCGTCGTCGTCACTTGCCTGCGGGAGCACCGGTGCCTCGATATCGATCGTGTCGGCAGTCTCGAGCTCCTCGAACGCTTCCTCGTCGCCCAGATCGCGCTCCAGCTCGAGGATCGAGATCATCGGATACCCCGTCAGCGTCGTTCGCTTCGCCCTCATGAAGACACATACGCAATCCCGGGCAAATCCCTGCAACACCGGGAAGACCGCGAGCGGGCTGGACTTTTTGGTCTACGATGATGTCGGTGACGCAGCTCCAGAAGACGTTGGGTCCGCTCATGATCTGGGGCCTCGGCGTCGGCTACGTGATCAGCGGCGCCTACTTCGGCTGGAACCTCGGGCTGCCGGTCGGTGGCCCCTACGGCATGCTCCTCGCGACCGGCTTCGTCACGATCCTCTACATCACGTTCGTCCTCGGCTACGCGGAGCTCGCATGTGCGCTGCCCCGCGCGGGTGGCGCGTTCGTGTACACGTCGCGCGCGTTCGGCCCGCATGTCGGTTTCCTCGGCGGCACGGCACAGCTCGTCGAATACGTGCTCGCGCCGCCCGCGATCGCGTTCGCGATCGGCGGCTACGTAAATCAGGCATTGCCGGAGCTGCCGATCCTGTCGGTCGCGATCGTCGCCTACATCGTGTTCACGGCGATCAACATCTTCGGCGTGAAGCTGTCCGCGACGTTCGAGTTGGTGCTTACCGTCATCGCGGTCGTCGAGCTATGCGCGTTCGGCGCGATCGCCCTGCCCCATTTCTCGTGGGAGAAGTTCTCTACGGACGCGCTCCCGAACGGGTGGTCCGGCACGCTGTCCGCGATCCCGTTCGCGATGTGGTTCTACCTCGCGATCGAAGGCGTCGCGAACGTCGCCGAGGAAGCAAAGAACGTGCAGCGCGACCTTCCGCGCGGGTTCTTGTACGCGATGGCCACGCTCGTCGTGCTTACCGCGATCACGCTGTTCGGCGCGGTCGGCGTCGAGGGCTGGCACGTGGTCGTCTACCCCGATCCTGCGAACACGGAGGTCACGTCAGACTCGCCGCTGCCGCTCGCGGTCGCGCAGATCGTGTCGCGCGACTCGCCGTTCTTCCTGTTCCTGACGGGCATCGGCCTGATCGGCCTCATCGCGAGCTTCCACGGGATCCTGATCGTCGCGAGCCGTTCGATCCTGGAGCTCGGCCGCGTGCGCTACGTGCCGCGTATCCTCGGCGTGGTCCACCCGAAGACAAAGACGCCCGTTGCCGCGCTGATCGCGAACATGTGTGTCGGCCTGTTCGCGCTGTTCACGGGGCGCACCGCCGACATCATCCTCATCTCCGTCTTCGGCGCACTCACTCTCTACGTGCTGTCCACACTGTCGGTGCTGCGCCTGCGCAAGACCGCGCCCGATCTCGCACGCCCGTTCAGGACGCCGCTGTATCCGGCGACCCCGATCATCGCGCTCGTGCTCTCGCTCGTTGCGCTGGTCGCGATGGCGATCGAGCACCCGAAGCTCGCCGCGTTCTACGCCGGAGTCCTCGCGACGGCGTGGCTCGCATTCGTGATCTTCGTTCCTGCGAGCCGGCGCACGACGTTCGACGGCAGCGAGGAGACCCCGCCCTCGTAGTACTATGGATGTCGATGTGGCGGCTGGCGTTCATCGCGATGCTTGCAGGGTGCTTCTCGAAGCCCGGCTTGCACGATCGAGATAGCGGCGTCGACGACGGCCGACCGATCGACGGGTCGGTCGACGTAATCGTCCCTGACGGCGCGTGCCCCGCGATCTATACGAACGACCTCGTCGCCTACTACGACTTCGAGGAGGCGGGTGGCGACACGGCCGACGACGGCGTGCCCGCGCAGCTCGAAGGCACCGTGAGCGGTGCGACGGTAACGCCGGGCCGAACCGCGATGAAGAGCGCGCTCGACTTCCAGGCGCAGGACGCGCATGTCGAGGTCGGCTCGCAGACAGAGCTCAACGACCTCCCCCAGATCACTGTGTGCGCGTGGGTCCGCCTCGCGACGCAGCCGACCCAGATCGCGGCCACCGTCGCAGCCAAGAGTTTTGACGGCAATGTGAACGGGTGGGACGCGTACCTCAACACCGCGGGAGCCCCGGCGACGTCATTCATCGCGTTCTACACGCCGTACCACGCGTACAAGCTCGGTGTAACCCCGCTCGAGATCGGCACGTGGACACACGTGTGCATGGCGTGGAATGGAACGCCGGGGAGTGATGGCATCACGCTGTTCCGAAACGGCGCCAACGACGGGACTAACATTGAGGCCCAGGGACAGAACACCCGTGACAGCGACCTGGGGCACAAGCTCGTGCTCGGTCGCGCCACCAGGCTCGTGCAACCGAACTATCCCTTCCTCGGCGACATCGACGAGGTGGCCCTCTATCGCCGCGCGCTCGCACCCACCGAGGTCCTCGCGATCTACGACTGCGATTGACGATGCGCGACGCGTTTCAAGTCGGCGCCCTGTAACGCCGGTACACTCGACACGTGACGTCCCTGCTGTTCGGCGCGAGCTCGATGCTCGGTTGGTCGATCCTCCAGGGTGCGCTCCGTGCCGAGATTGCCGTCACCGCGTTCTGCAACGGCAACACCCGTACCCTCCCGGCGGGCGCGTCGCAGCGGGTCGATCTCGACGACGAGGGGGCCGTCGAAGATCTGTTTCGCACGATCGATCCGCCCGCGCTGGTGATCCATTGCGCCGGCGTGTGCGACGTCGCGGACTGCGAGCGATCGCCGGAGTTTGCCTGGGCCGTGAACGTCGACGCGACGCGATTCCTCGTCGCGCACGCGCCGCCCGCGACGCGCATCGTCTACTGCTCGAGTGATCACGTCTTCGGCGGTGGCCGCGGCCCGTACTTCGAGGACTCGCCGCCCGCGCCGATCAGCGTGTACGGCCGCACGCGCGTCGAGGCGGAGGCACTCGTCCGTGCACGCCAGAACACGCTCGTGATCCGCTCGGGGCTGTGGATCGGTCCGTCGGGCAACGGCCGCATCGGCCACCTCGACTGGCTGCGCTCGCGCACCTCGCGCAACCTGCCGATGACCATCGTCTCCGACGAGATCCGCTCCGCGGTGTGGGCCGCCGACGCGTCCGCGCGCGTCTGGGAGCTCGCGCGATCGACGGTCGTCGGCACGCGACACATCACCGCGACGCGCGCGATCGATCGCCCCGCCCTCGCCGCGTTCGTCAACTCGCGCTTCTCGATCGGTGCCACGTTCGACACTGCACCGCGCGCCACGAGACCCGCTCCGCACCTCGGCAACGTCGAGCTCGCGACCCGCTACGCCGATGCCCTCGCCACGCCGCTCGCGTCGCCGATCGAATCGATCACGTGAACCGCGCCTTCGTGATACCGAGTCCGCCGTTGTGGATGCACAGGCAGTAGCCGCCGCTCGCGAGGGTCACGTGCAAGGGGCGCGCGCGGCGAGCTCGTCGAGCTCCTCGCGGACCGGCGACGATGCCGGCGCCAGCACGAACCGCCAGACCACCCGGGCGCCGCACGCGGTCCGCTTCGCCCAGCCCTCGAGATCGACCGCTCGTGCGTCTCCAAACGTGTCGAACACGTGGGCCGTTAGGACGAACACGTCCCCGCGCTTCTCGGCGGTTGCCGTGATCGCGGCGGGATCGATGCGCTTCTTGTCGCCGTCGACCGACACTAGGAGCCCACGAAAATACGCGGTCAGCTCGGCGGCGAGCGCGGGCGCGTCGAGATCGGCCGCGTCGGTGATGTTCCACTCGAACGCGTAGGACCAGCGATTCGGCGAGCCCTCCTTCATGAAGCCGGGCGCGAACCGCAGCTCCTCGACGCCCGTGTGCGCGAGCGAGGGCGCGAAGTCGAGCGGGAACGGGATCGTCTCGCGACCCCATCCGTCGGGCACGTGCCACGCGGGGACCGCCGCATCGCTCGGTGCCGCGACCGGTGTGGGCTTCTCGGTGGCTGCGACGGGAGCCGACGACGAATTTCCACAGCCCATCGCGACCACGAGCAGCACACACTTCATCCGCGCGAGCGTACCAGCTACCGCGCGAGGTACACATGCGACGTCGCGACGACACGCGGTCGGCGCTCGCTCGAGTCGGAGCCTGACGAGCTCCTGTGTCGGTCCGCGCGCCACGATTCGACAGGCCGCTGGTCCCGGCGCTGATCGCGATGTTACGCTGGACTGCGTGGTACGCCCCAATCGGCGCGAGTTCCTGGTCGGCGCGAGCGGTTCAGCCGCGCTTGGAATGTTCGGTCTGCTCGGCAGCGGCTGTGCGCGTCACATCCGCAAGGACCCGCGAGTGTCGGGGCGCAAGACCGGCGCGTTCGCTGACTGGTCGTTGATCTCGCCACGCGAGCGGCTGTTCGACATCGATCGCACCGACGTGGTCATCATCGGCTCGGGCTACGGTGGCGCGGTCACCGCCGCGCGTCTCGCCGCGGCGGGCGCCAAGGTCGTCGTCCTCGAGAGGGGCCAGGAGTGGTTGCCTGGCGACTTCCCCGAGACGCTGAGCGCGCTGATGGGATCGGCCCGAGCCGTCGATCCGATGGGCCTCATCGATATGTACACGCCCACCGATTCCGACCTCGACGTGCTCTGCGCGTCGGGCATCGGCGGCACATCGCTGATCAACGCCGCCATCTCGACGATCCCAGAGCGCCTCGTCCTCGATCAACCCGAGTGGCCCGAGGCGATCCGCGGCGCCGCGAAGGATGGCTCGCTCGCCGGCCACTACCAGCGCGCGAGCAACATCCTCTCGCCGAACCAGTACGTCGGTCCGGATCCGATGAAGGTCGAGATGCATCGTTACGTCGCGAGCTCGCGCAAGGGCTCGTTCTCGTACCTGCCGCTCAACATCAGCTACCAGGACGCGACACGCGGCGATGCGAAGTGGCCCGTGCAGACGCACCAGTGCTCGCTATGCGGCAACTGCACCACGGGCTGCAACATCGGCGCGAAGGGCACGCTGCAGACGAACTATCTCCCACGCGCCCGCGCCGCCGGTGCGCTCCTGTTCGCGGGCATCGACGTCGATCGTGTCGAGAAGAAGCGCTCGACGTGGCGCGTCCACTACCACGCACTGACTGCGAGCACGCGCGAGGCGAAGTTCATCGATGCCGATCACGTCATCGTCGCGGGCGGCTCGCTCGGCTCCACCGAGATCCTGATGCGCTCCGGCGCCGCCGGCCTCGCGCTCTCGCCGCTACTCGGCACGCGGGTCTCCGCGAACGGCGACATGTTCGGCTTCTGCTACAACGGCGACTTTCCGACAAACCTCGTCGGCGAGCGAAGTGCCACGGCGAGCGGGACCGTCGGCAACGCCCTGATGTCGTATATCGACTATCGTGGCGACAACGCGCTCGGCCCCGAGCTGCAGGATCACTTCCTGCTCCTCGAGTCCACGATCCCGGTCGCGGTCGCGAACTCCACAGCGAAGGCGCTCGCCGCGTACGCTCTCGTCGCGCCCGACAAGTTCTCCGAGGACCAGCTCGATCGCGCGCGCCGTGATCTCACCGATCCGGACACGCACGCGCCCGACGGCGCCCTCGCGTACTCCACGCTGTACCTCGCGTGCGGCCACGACGACTCGAACGGCCGCTACATCTATCGTGCAGGAAAGCGGCCGCGCATCGCGTGGAACGCCGTCGCCACGAGCAAGTTCTACAAGACGATCACCGCGGAGATGCAGGAGTACACGAAGACGCGCAACGGCTTCTTCCTCGAGAACCCGCGCACGACGCTGTTCGGCGGCCGCTTGATCGTGCCGCACCCGCTCGGCGGCTGCCCGATGGCGAACGACATCCGCACCGGCGTCGTCGATGATCGCGGGCGCGTGTTCGATCCATCCGGCGCACCGTCGGCGGTCCACCGCGGCCTGCACGTCCTCGACGGGTCGATCATCCCGCGTTCGCTGGGCGTCACGCCGCTCCTCACGATCAGCGCCCTCGCGGAGCGCGCCTCCGAGCAGCTGCGCAGCTAGGCCGCCTTCAGGACGCGGACGAGCTCGGCGATGAACTCGCCCGGGTGCTCGCGGTGCATGAAGTGCCCGCCTGGCACCTTCACGACCTCGTACCTCGACCCGTACGCGCTCTTCGCCTTGTCGTAGACGGCCGCGGCGAACGTGTCGTCGAGCCCTGCGAACGCGACGGCCGGCACCGAGATCTTCTTCCGGAGCGTGGGCGACAGGCGCGGGCGCAGGGCCGCGTAGTATCCGCGCGCGGCCTCGAGGACGCCCGGGTGCTCGAACGCTTCCTTCACGCGTGCGGTCTCCGACGCCGGGATGTCCTTCCAGTGTGGCGACCAGCGACGCCACAGCTCGTCGACGTAGGCGAGCTTGTTCGCGCGGATCTTGTCCACGGCGGCCTTGCCGCGGAGAAACAGGAAGTGGCGGATCGACCACAACATCCTCGGCGTCGGGAGGACGCCGCCCGGATGCGGCACGCCAACCGTGACGAGCAGGCGCACACGCTCGGGACCGAGCGACGCGGCGCTAAACGCGGCGAGCGCCCCCCAGTCGTGACCGACGAGGATCGCCTGGGTCTCGCCGAGCGCTTCGACAAGTGCGAGCACGTCACGGCCGAGCGTGTCGCCGTCATACTTGCCGTCGGTGGGGATCGACGTCGGGTGATAGCCGCGCATGAACGGTGCGACTGCGCGGAAGCCGGCCTGCGCGACGGCCGCCATCACGCGATCCCATGAATGCGCGGTGTCGGGGAAGCCGTGAAGGAGCAACACAAGCGGTCCCACACCCTCTGCGAGGTAGGCGAACCGAACCCCATTTGCTTGCACGAACTCCACGGCCGCACCGTATCGCCAGATCGGAGCAAAAGGCAGCCAGGCGATCTCCAGCAAATTGCTGCATGCGTTATCGTTCACGGGCAGTCGGATGGGTGGGGTGCACAAAGTCAACGCCGGGTTCACTGTGGTTCTCCCACTGCGCCCGGAGCGTGTGGAGTCGGCGGTCGCATTGCTGTCGGCGTTCCACGCGGACCAGACGCGCTTGCCGTTCGCGAAGTCGTCGACGACACACTTCGCGACGATCACGATCATCCCCGCGCAGAAGTACGTCGACGAACTGTTACCCGCGTCGCTGTTGTTCGCCACGAGCTACTGCGGTCCGACTCGGACGCACGTCGACGAGCTAGTCGCGGTGATGGGCGGGGGGCTGCGCACGATCTTCGCGCACGTCGATGGCTTCGACTCCGACTGCACCGACGAAGAGCTCGAGTGGTTCCTGCTGAAGAGTCGCGTGACCGATACGTTCTATTCGGGGATGCCGGACCTGAGCCCCGAAGACGTGCGGCGCAACAAAGCGCTACGCGAGGCGATCGAGGCGTTCGTCGACGAGCAGCAAGCGCGCGGCAAGCTGACGGGCACGGCGGTCGAGGTGCGGCGCGAGATCCAGGGCTTCGTGCGATCCCGCGAGGATTTCGCGTGGGCCAGAGATTCGCCGCGACCGCCGCTCCTCGCATGGGTGGTGTTTCACTGGAGATCGCTCGCGATCGAGGCCGCGTTCCTAGGTCTCGTCGGGGCAACAGTATGGTGCTGCCTGTATGGCGGCGCGCTGCTCGGCACGATCGTGACGATCGGCTGGATCGTCATCGGTGTCTTCCTCTTACTGCTCGGCATCATGGTGGTGTCGATCCGCGAAGCCGAGGACGAGCAGACGTACATCTCGCAGCGCCCCGCCGACGAGCGCGCACGCCTGCTCGCCTCGACGCAGACGCGGCCTGTGATCAACGAGTTCACGCTCGCGGGACCGATCAAGACCGAGGGCAGCTTGCGGCCACCGTTCCTGCGAATCCTCATGTGGATCGTCGCCCGCGTGGCCGAGGGCATCCCGTTCATCCCGCAGCTCCACGACGGCATCAACATTCCGACCGTGGCGACCGCGCGGTGGATCGTCACCGACGGCGGGAAGCGGCTGATGTTCATCTCGAACTTTCACAACGAGGGCCGCGGGTACGTGCGCGACTTCATCGAGACGTACGGCGGAGCGATTCGAATCAACCTGTCGTTCGGGTTTGGCACCGGCTATCCAAAGACCCGATGGATCGGCTGGGGCGGCGCGATCGACGATCCGAACGCGTACCTGAACTCGCTTGCCGAGAACCAGCTGCCGACGGTGTTCTGGTACGGCCCATACACCGACATCAGCATCGACAACATCAAGAACGATCGAAAGATCCGCGAAGGTCTGTTCGACGAGAAGCAAGACGCTCAGACATGGCTGCACCTGCTGTAAGCGATACCGAAGAGGTCCTCGAGGTCGACGACATCCAAGGGCTCGTCGTACGCAGCTACCATCGCTTCGAGGCGCGCTTCTTGTTGCTCCTCGTGCAGGACGCTGCGAAGGCGCGCGCGTACCTCGGCAAGCTCGCCGATCGCATCAACGCGGCGAGCGAGCGACCGGAGACCTTCGCTCTCCAGATCGCGTTCACCGGTGCGGGACTGCGCGAGCTCGAGGTGCCGAAGCACATCGTCGACACGTTCGCGCGCGAGCTCACCGAGGGAATGGACCAGACCGATCGCGCCGACGCGCTCGGCGACCGCGATCTCAACGATCCAAGCACGTGGGACTGGGGTCACGAGACCGAAGGCACGGCCGACGTCCGTGCGCCCCGGCGAGTCCACGCGATGCTGATGGTGTATGCGCTCGACAACTTGCTCGAGACGCACGTAAAGAGCGAGAAGGCGGCGTTCGAGGGCGGGTTCACCATCGTGCGCGAGAAGTTCTCGAAGACGCTCCCCGAGCACCGCGAGCACTTCGGCTGGCGCGATGGCCTCTCGATGCCGAAGATCGCGGGTGTCCCGCCGGCGCCGGACCGCTCCCTCGATGCGAAGCCACGTGAGTGGTGGACGACGAAGATCCCACCGGGCGAGTTCGTCCTCGGCTATCGCAACGACTACAGCAACGACGAAGACAAGGCGCGCGTGTACACCGAGAGCCCGACGGTGTCGTTCGCCGACGACCCGGCAAATCTCTTGTCCGTGACGCGCGACGGCACGAGCAAGGACCTCGGTCGTAACGGCACGTATCTCGTGTATCGAGAGATGACGCAGGACGTGCACGCGTTCTGGAGCTACCTCGCGAAGCAGTCGCGCGAGGGCGGCGTGGATCCGGCGGCGCGCGCGATCGCGCTCGGCGCGAAGATGGTCGGACGCTGGCCGAACGGCGCGCCGATGACGACGTCCCCGGCGAGCGACGATCCTGCGCGCCGCGACGAGAACGCGTTCTTGTACGCCGAGAAGCGCCCAGACGATCAGAAGGACTTCATTGGCGTCGGTTGCCCGCGGGGCGCGCACATCCGCCGCGCGAACCCCCGTGATGTGCTCGCTCTCGAGGACCGCGACGCTCACGCGGCCGAGATGATGGCGCGCAAGCATCAGATGGTGCGGCGCGGCCGGCCGTTCGGCGAGCCCGTGTCGCCGACGTTGGATCCGCGCGAGATGATCGCGGCGACACCGGACGGAGCGAAGCGCGGCCTGCACTTTATCTGCCTCGTCGGCGACATCAACCGCCAGTTCGAGTTCGTGCAGCGCGCGTGGATCCACTCCGGCAATTTCGACTCGATGTACAAGGACGGAGATCCGATCTCCGGCGCACGACGCCCCGCGAACCGCGCGAACCCCAACGACGAGTTCACCTGCCCCGCCATCCCTGTGCGCCGGAAGTACAGGGAGGTGCCACAGTTCTCGACGCTCGTCGGGGGCGCGTACTTCTTCCTCCCGGGACTGCGCGCGCTGCGCTTCTTTGCGCGCGTGCCGTCGGCGGTCGGAGCGCCGGCGTGACCACGCTGCGGACGGTCGGCCTCGGCTGCTTGTTCGTGGCGGGCGTACTCGTCGCGCTCGTCGTGTCGATCTACATCTTCTTCCGCAGCCTGCATCGCAAGGGCCGCGCGTTTCACAAGTGGGGCTCGGTGTGCCGCGCCGAGCTCACGACGCTCGACGAGCAGCTCGGCAAGCGCTTCGCCGGAACGGCGCGGGTGCGGTTCTCGACGAGTACCGCCGAGGAGAACTCGCCCGATCCGAGCATCATCGGCATGGCGATCAAGATCGAGGACACGCAGGACATCGTTGTCGCCACGTTCGAGTCGTTCGTGAAGGTCAACGAAGCGACGAAGAACACGAACATCAGCGACTACATGGCCAACCAGTACGGCTCGGTCGCTCCGTGGCGGGTCCCCGGGCTCGGACCGATCTGGTTCCGAGCGATCCCGAACCCGGCGTCCGGCGCGTCGACGAGCGGAACGCGGACCGAGCGCCTCGAAGCCGACATCGCCGCGGGGCGCGCGACGTTCGTGCTCGAAGCGCGCGAGCGGCCGTTCGCCGACGGCAAGGTCATCACGCGGCTCGCCGAGCTGCGCCTGCTGGAGCGCCTCCCCGACGACGAACCCAAGTTCCACATCTCGATGTTCCACACCGGCCGCGGCATCAAGCCGACGGGCTTTCGCAACGGGATCCGCGCGGTCGTGTACCCGGTCAGCCAGCTCGCGCGCGGCCTGCGCGGCGCCTGAGTACTGCACGATCACTCACGGCGCGTAGAGCGCGACGAACTGCTCGGGCTTCGCGACGTCCTCGGCCCGCAGCGTCTCGATGCCCTTCTCGCGGATCGCGATGCCCTCGTCGCCCCCGATCAACGCGCCGAGTCGCACCCGCGCCGCCGCCGCGTGCCCGCCGAGGTTCGCGGCGTCCGACGCCTCCACGGCGGCGCGGTACTCGCGGATCGCGCCGTCGTTGTCGCCGCGCGCATCGCGGATCCCCGCGCGTCGCAGCGACGTGATCGCGTTCGTCCACGGCACGCCTTCCTTGCCGATCTTCTCGGTCTGCTCCTCGGCGAGCGCGAGCAGCCGCTCTCGCTCTTTGCCGGTGCTCACCCGTGCCGCCGCGAGGGCCCCGCGCGCACGCAGCTCCGTCACCTCGAAGCGAATGATCTGGATCTTCGTCAGCAGCGACTTCGACATCGGGCCCCAGCCGTCCTCGAGGCGCTTGTGCGCCGTGCGCACGTCGCCGGCGTAGATGTCGAGCAGCGCGTTCGAGGCCATCGCGTTCCAGTGCTGGATCTGATAGCCGCGTAGCGACCAGCGCTCCGACGACATGTTCACGGCGTCGCGTCCGCCCTTCACGTCGTCGCGCGCGAGCCAGTGGACGATCGAGATCGTCGCGGGCAGCGCCCACACCGCGTACAGGTTGCCCTGACTCTGCGCCTCGTGCAGGCGCGCCGGCAGCATCTGCCCGAGCGTCTTGAGCGAGCCCAGCTGCACCTGCGCCCAGTGGCTGACCGCGTGCACGGTGTCGCGCTCCCACACGACGTCCTTGCAGTTCGAGCTGAACAGCGCGTCTGCCTGTTCGGCGCCTTCGAACGCGGCGCGCCACCGACCGCCGAAGTACGCGATGTATGCGCGCGCGAGCGCCACCCAGCCGCGCAGGTACGGATCGTCCGGCTCCTTGCCGCCAGTCGCCGCCTCGACGAGCTTCTCGGCGCGAACCGACGATCCGCCGCTTGCGGCAACGTGACACGCCTCGAGGAGCAGCGCGCGCTTCGCCCGCACGGTTTCGCCCGCGTTGAGCGAGAGCAAGAGGTTCAGCGCCTGGAACGACGCACCGTGGATCCAGTCGGTCATCGACAGACCGCACGCCGCGGCCCATACGATGTCGATCTTCGCGAGCTCCTCGCGCGGGAGCTGGCTCGGATCCTTCGGCTTGAACTGCGCACCGCGCATGCGCACGCGCGCGCGCCGCCACAACAGGCTCGCGAGAGCGCGGTTCGGTGTCTTCGGCAGCGGAATGTCGACGGACGAGAGCAGCTTCTCGAGGACGTTCATCCCGTCGTCGATGTGGCCACCGCGCAAGAGCTGATGCGCTGCCTTTTGCTCGAGCTCGAGCGCGTCGGCGGCGACCTTGGACTCCTTCGCGAGCGCCAGGTAGACCTCGGCGGCCTCGCGCCCGCGACCCGCATTCGCGTACGCATCGCCGAGCTTGGGCCGTAGCGACGCACCACTCTCCGGTGCGAGTGCGAGGCACTTCTCGTACAGCCGGACCGCGCGCTCGAACGCGAACGTGTCCGTCGCGCGATCGCCCGCGCGTGCGTACAGCGCGGCCGCGCGTGCAGGCTCGCCCGCTTGCTCCCAGTGACCGCCGACGAGCATCGGCTGCGTGTCGGCATCGGTCGCCTCGAGCGCCACCGCCAGGCGGCGATGCACGTCGGGCTTGCGCTCCGCGAGTCGCGACACGACCGCGCGCCGCGTGCTGTCGTGGTACGGCTCGACGGAGTCGCGGCGGGTGCGTCCCGTCGCGCGCAGCAGCGTCGCGGACTGCAGATACCCGAGCAGCGGGATCAGCTTGGACGGCGTCACGCCGAGCGCGCGCGCGATGACATCGAGCGGAAGCGGCTGGCCCGCGGCGGACACCAGCTCGAGGAGCTCGCACTCCGCCGGCTCGAGCGCGGCGATACGTTCCGCGAGCACCGCCTCGAGGCGGACGTCCTCCGCGGGCGCACCCGAGCCCTTATGCAGCACGGAGTGACGCACGAGCTCGGCGACGAACATCGGGTGACCGGCGCTCTCGCGCACGATCGTCGACGCCATCGCATCCGCGACCGGCGAGCGCATCGCGTTGAACAGCGCGCGCGCGAGCTCCGTCGTGTCCTTCTCGTCCAGCGGGGCGAGGTTCATGCGCCGCATTCCGCCGAACTGGATCCGCGACTCGTCGTCGCGGCGCGGCCACGCGGTGCTGATCAGGAGCACGCACGGCGCCTCGGGTGGACGCAACACGGCGTCGAGGAGCGCGAGGCTATCCTCGTCGGCCCAGTGAAGGTCGTCGATGAGGATCACGAGCGGATACCGCGCACCGATTCGCGCGAGTAGCTCGCGCACGGCGGAGAAGACGCGACGCCGCTCCTCGTGCGGATCGGGCACGTGCGTCACGGGCGGCTGCTCGACGATCACGCGCACGCCGCGCAGCACCGGGAACACCTCTGCGAGGAGGCCGATGTGAAACGGCAACAGCGCTGCCGCCGTCTTGTCGGGCAGCCGCGACATGAAGCGGCTGATCGAATCGATCACGCCGTCGATGCCTTTGTACGGCACCGACTCGCGCTCGTAGCAGCGGCCGCGCAGCACGACGACGTCGCGGCGATCGAGCCCCGCGATGAACTGCTCGGCGAGCGCGCTCTTGCCCATGCCGGACTCGGCCTCGATCAAGAGGTTCACCGGCACGCCCGTATCGCACTCCACGAGCGCTGCCTTCAACACGCCGAGCTCTGTCTCGCGCCCCACGAACGTCTGCCTCGGTAGGGGCGTCATCGAGACGGCCACGTCGTGCGCGACCTTCGGCAGGTCCGGCCGCGACGTCCGTCCCGTGCTCCCGAGACGCTTCATGATGTCGGCGCGCGCCGGTCGCATTGCCGGATCGATCGCGAGCAGTTCCACGCACAGCGCGTCGAGATCGGCGGGCACGTTGCTGATCAACGTCGATGGCGCCGCGGGCACGATCCGCTGCTTCTTCATCATCATCTCGAGGGCGTGGCCCTCGAGAGGCAGCTTGCCTGTGAGAGCCTCGTAGAGGATCACGCCGACGGAGTAGAAGTCCGCCTCCGGCCCCGCTACACCCGCGCTCGCTTGTTCGGGCGCCATGTATGCGGGGGTGCCTACCATCTCGCTGTCGCTCCACGACAACGGATCGCGGTCGTGGCGGATCGCGAGCCCGAAGTCGAGGAGGATCGCGCGCCCGTTCGACACGAGCACGTTCGTCGGCTTCACGTCGCGATGCACGTGACCGGCGTCGTGCAACGCGCCGAGTCCGGTCACGAGCTGCGCCAAGCTCTCGCGAATCCGCTGCGTGTCTCCGTCGCGCAGCCACGTCATCAGGTCCACGCCGTCGACGAGCTCCATCGTGAAGAACCAGTCGCCGCGCGACTCGAACAGCTCGCCGAGCCGGACGAGGTTGGGATGGTGCACACCGCTGACGGAGCGAAACTCCTGTTTGAACATCAGGATCGCGGTGCCATCGAAGTTGCGCAGCGTCTTGAGCGCGACCTTCTCGTGGCTCTCGTGGTCGACCGCCTCGTACACGACGCCCATGCCGCCCATGCCGAGCTTGCGGATCAGCTCGAACCGCTCCGTCCCCGAGAAGTCGCGACTCCCCCGGCGCGACGGCCCCGACCCGCCCCCGGAGGCGGCCCCACCGACCCCAGCGGCACCAGCGGCACCAGCGGACCCAGCGGACCCAGCGGACCCAGATCCGATCGCGCCACTCGCCGAGGGCTGCGTTGTTGGCTCCTTGCGCCGCACCCGCATCCATTGTGCACCCGGCCGCGTCGCCGATGGCGACATCGGCGTGTCGTTTTCTGCTGTACATACGTCCGAAGATTCCGTACATATGTACGGCGTGAAGGTCAGCGACCCCATCCTCGATGCCACCCTCACTCTCGTCGCCGAGGGTGGTGTCGACGCAATCCGCTACCGCGAGGTCGCGCAGGTTTCCGGAGTCGCGCTCGGGACCATCTCGTATCGCTATCCTGCGCGCGAGGACCTCATCCGCGCAGCGTTCGCGTGGTTCCTCGAGCAGAACACCGCGACGCTTGTCGCGAGCCGGTCGCGCGTGAAGATCCGCGACCTCGCCGACGTCGCCGAACTGCTCGTCGGCGTCCTGCGCACGGACTTCGCGGACAAGCGGCGCCGCTACCTCGCAGAGTACGAGCTCGTCCTCTACGCGTCGCGCGATGCCATCGTGGCTGCTGCGCTCGCCGCGTGGGATCGCCAGGTCGTCACCGAGCTCGCCGGAACGCTCGAGCCTCTCGGTATCGCGCAGCCGCTCGCCGCCGCGCAGACGCTCGTCGACATGTTCCGTGGCTTCCAGCTCGCCAACCTCGGCCGTCCCGATCGTGACCTCGACGGCTTCGGCGCACGTATCCAACACGTCCTCGATGGCCTCTCCCGCTCGTCGACCTCGCCATCGAATCCGATCTCCCGAACCCGTTCGCCTCGTATTCCTCGTATCCGCAAAGGAGTTGCCCGTGTCCACTCTCGACTTCGCTAACCCCGACGACTGCCTCGGCGCCAAGAACGGCATGCTGCACATCGACGGGATTGCCGCCGACGCGCTCGTGGAGCGTTTCGGCTCGCCGTTGTTCGTCGTTTCCGAGCAGCAGCTCCGCCGAAACGTCGCGCGCTTTCAACGCGCCTTCGGCGCCGGCTGGACCGCCGGCTCCGTGAAGGTGATGCCCGCGGTCAAGGCGAACTGGAACCTCGCCGTGCAGCGAGTCCTCGCGAGCGCGGGCTGCGGCGCCGACATCTACTCGGCGGGCGAGCTCGAGATCGCACTGCGTGCGGGGATGCCACCCGCGTCGATCTCCGTCAACGGAGTCCCGAAGACCGCCGCGCAGATCCGACGCACCGTCGAGGTCGGCGCGCGCCTCACGGTCGACAGCATGGAGGACGTGCGCATACTCGGCGAGCTGTCGCCGACCACGAAGGCCAAAGTCCGCCTGCGCCTGCGCCCGCCGGTCTCCGACTTCATCCGGTCATCGGACTTCGTCGCCGAGGGCTGGCTCCCCACCGACCTCGTCGCCCTCGCGTACAAGGGTGGTCTCTCGTTCGACGAGGCCGTCATCGCCGGGCGCCAGCTCATGGCCATGCCGCACGTCGAGCTTGTCGGCGTTCACCAGCACCATGGCCGCCACCACCGCACGACCGCATGGTGGCGCGCGCAGATGCTCGCCTACGTGCGCGAGCTCGGCCGGCTCGTGAAGGCCCTCCCCGGCTTTCGCCCGACGGAGATGGACATCGGCGGCGGCTTCGCGATTCCGCGCGATCCGCACAACGCCGCCACTGACCGCGCAGCGCCGTTCCTGTTCACCGCGCTCCACGGTGTCTCTCGCGCGCTCGCGCCGCTCGGTCCCCGCGTGCGCTACGGCGTGCTCGATCGGCTCTCGCGACTGATCCGTGGCGCACCGAACAAGATCCCGGCGCCGTCCATCGAGGACTACGCGCGCGTCGTCACGGCCACGCTCCTCGAGGAGCTCCCGCGCAACGGCATCGATCCACGCGGTATCGAGCTACAGCTCGAACCGGGCCGCTCTATCCACGGCAACGCGGGCGTCCATCTCTCGACGGTGCGCAGCCTCAAGCGCCAGACCGCGCCGATCGCGTGGAACCACGTCACCGTCGACACGAGCGAGTTCTTCCTCACGGGCGGTCGCTTCGAACATCACATGCACGCTCACCTCGTCGCGAACAAGGTCGGCGCCCCCGACAGGATGGTCGCCGACGTCACGGGCGCGAGCTGCTACGCCGACCGTCTCCTCGGTGCCGTAACGTTGCCCGATGTCGCGGTCGGCGACATCTTCGCGTTCCTCGACACGGGCGCATATCAGGAGAGCTCGTGCTCCAACTTCAACGCGATGCCGCGCCCCGCGATGGTGCTCGTCAACGGCACCGATGCACACGTCATCAAGCGCGCCGAGACGCTCGACGACGTGCTCGCGCGTGATCGCGTCCCCGCGCACCTCGACGCGCGCGCTCCGGATGCGCTGCCCGCTCACGCGACGACGCCACCCGCGCCGCGCCCGTTGCACGCGCGGCCGCAGTAAGCTCGCGGCGTGAAGCTCGTCGCCGCGATCGCCGTCCATGTCCCCGCCGAAGATGTCCTCCGCGAGCTGCGTTTCTTCGAGCGCATCCGGCGCGCCTTCGGCGGCAAGCCGGACCTCCGCACCGGCCGCGTCCGCGCGTCGGTCGAGGCGACCGCGATCGTCGAGTCCGCGCGCGACGCTCTTCGCTCGCTCGGTGTCACCAACGCGATCTCACTGACCGTCGACGACACGACGCTGTTCCACGATCGGGAGTCCAAGCCCGACGACCTCGGCGACTTGCTCGTCGCGTTCCACGAGAACGAGTCCGTGTTCGGCCAGGGCTTCCGCGAGCTGCGCCTCGCCGTCGAGCATCGCGAGGCTGGACTCCACCTCGTCCTCGAGATCAACGCGCGTAGCGAACATGCGACCGAAGCGCCGACGGTGCGCATCCTCGTCTCGGGCCGCATCGCCGCGCTCGCACCGCTCCCCGGCGAAGACGCCGACGCATACCGCGCGCGCACGCAACCGCTCGTCAAGGATGCTGCCGCGTTCACGGGGCACGAGCTCCAGTTCACGTCGTTCGTCGATCGGCTGCGCGACGCACTCGCGTCCTCGCTGCCCATCGGGCGCGTCGAGATCGAGGGAACGGAGACGCGCATCGTGCGTCCGTCCGACAAGCCCGCGACCCCTGCTCGCGATCAGGATCATGCGTCGCGCGCGTACGACCCGTTCGACTACTACTATCCGAACCTCTACGCATACGCGTTCATCGACGCGATGATCTGGACGTCGATCTTCTCGTTCGCGTTCCACCCGCACTACGTCGTTGTCGATCACGCGAACCACTTCCAGGGCCACACCGACGACAAGGGCATCGAGGCGGGCCCGACCGCGTCGAACGACGACGCGAGCCACTGGAACGAGGCCGACAAGTCCGTGGGCACAGACGAGGACTCGATGCGAAGCGAGAGCGGCGGTGACAGTGGCGGCGACAGCGGCGGTGACAGTGGCGGTGACGTCGGTGGCGATTTCGGCGGGGATGGCGGCGGGTTCGACTTCAGCTTCGACTGACACGACACGCGGTGCGGACGCACGCCGCGCGAGAGTGATCACCAGCTCTTGATGTCGTCGTCGGTGCCGTCCTTGCCGTCCTTGCCGGGCGACAGGATGGCGATGTCACGTGCGTTGGCCGGCAGATTCGGCGGGCAGAACAGCTTGAAGTGACCGCCCCATGGATCGGTGACCTTCTTCTCGTTGGTGAGCTGCGCGAGCTCCTCGATCGTTTCGGGGCACGCCTTGCCAGGGTTCTGCGCGGCCCACTGCGGGAAGGCTTCGTTCGCGAGCTTGTTCACCGCGAGCTTTGCGGTGTTCTTCTTCGCCTCCCCGAACTGCCCCATCACCGCCGGCCCTACGAGGAGCCCCATCACGATCGCGAGGATCGCGAGCACGATCATGATCTCGAGCAGGGTCATTCCACGCAGGGCACTTCGGACTCGACGGTTCATGCCAGCACACGCTTACCAAGGCCATGCCATCGCCACTCGCCCGCTCGCTCGTCGCTACATCGGCGTGATCGCGTCGATGTCACGACGCCGACCCTCGCGCCGACGCCACGGCGACATCACACATGGGCATGCGCCTGCCAGCGTGACACCACGAACGCGGCGGCCACGGCGAACGCGGAGCTGGTCTCTGCCCCAGAACATCGTTCCGACGTCGACGCCAACCATCAGATCGGAAGCTTCTCGGTCGCCTCGCGCCACAACAGCGGAACCCCGTCGAGTCTGACCGCACACGCCACGATGCCCCCGACGATCGCGCCCACCGTGTCGCGATCGATCGCGGACAGCGTCAGCGCGTTCGACGCGAGGTCGAGTCCTGGATGCGCGGTCGCGGTCCACATCGCTTCCTCGTACGACGCGAGGTGGCGCGCGGCGACCCACACCGAAAACGGCACGGTATCGCGCGACGTCACGTTGGCACCGGTGCCGAGATCTTCGCCGGCGACCAGGACATCGAACATCAGCCCCATCTCCGCCGCACGCAAGAGGCCTACGCGCGTGGGCCCGTCCGGTGTCCACCGCGCCACCTCCGCCACCATCGCCTCTCGCGGCACTCCACCCGTCGTAGCGAGCGCCGCCGCGATCGCGACCGCAACCGCCCCCGCCGCACCGTCGGGATGTGCATGTGTGGGCTCCGCCGATCGCAACGCCTCGACCTTCACGCGCTCGAGGTCGCTCGCGAAGAACGCGCCGATCGGCGCAGCACGCATCGCCGCTCCGTTTCCATACGAGCCCTTCCCGCCGAACAAGCTCGCAGCCGCATCGCGCCACGGCATGCCGCGTACGACCCGCGTGAACAGGTCGTACGCACCCGCGCCATAGCCGCGGCCGGGCTCGTGCTCGAAGCGCCGCACGAACGCCGCGGCCAATGCATCGGGCTCGATCGTCCCGCGCTCGCACAACATCTCGACGACGGAGCACGCCATCGCGGTGTCGTCGGTCCATCGCCACGGCCGCTTCATCGAGATCAGCCGCTTCGCCGCACGTCGCGCCAGATCGACACCGTACCCCTCGAGCATCGCGCCGAAAGCGTCGCCGACCGCAAGACCGATCAGCGAGGTTCGCGCTGCATCGTTCGAGCGTTCACCCATGCGCGACGCAACAGCACCTTCCGTGCCGTCGCCAGAGCGCACGCATCTCCTGCAATCTCCGCCCTCGTTCGCCAACGAGTCACGAGTCGCCTCGAACCCACGCGCAGAACTGACACGAACAGGTTCGCCGCGTCGATCGAGGGCGTCCTCGCGTCCGCGGCGGCGTCTAGGAACTCACCGCGCGGCGGCGATCGGTGGCCCGTCCTTCGCGGCGGCGAGGTCCGCCACGAGGTGTTGCTCGACGACGCTGCGCCTGCGACCACGCAGATCGCGCACCGTGATCCACCGCGCGACGTACACCACCGCTCCGTCGAGTTGTGCCGGATCCACCTCGAACACCAGCACGGTCTCGACCCACGCGTCGGGCGCTTGCTTCTTCAGGTCGAACCAAGCGATCCGTCCGAGCTGCTTCGCCGCAAGTCGCTCGTTGTAGACGCCACCGGTGTGGCTCTTGCCGTCGCGCGTGTGGAGCACGAACCCGAGGAGTAGCTCGCGTGCAACCGGCGAGTCGTTCCGGGCCTTGATCGGGAGGATCAACGCCTTCTTGCCACGGAAGAGTGCGCGTTCGTCGAGGTTCGCGATCCAGGGCAGCCGAGTCTCGGGCTCCGCGAGGATCGGCTGCTCGAGCTCGATGTCGAAGTCGTAGATACGCAGCGGCTGCTTCACGGGGACAACCACCGCCGGGTGACCGTGCTCTTTGCTCTTGTAGTCTGCGAGGCGAACGGCCGAGGCCGAGGCCGCCGGTCCCGTCGGCGACGCCGACTTCGCGACCGGCTTCGCGACCGCCACCGAAGGTTCGCCCTTCGTCTGCGCATCCTCCATGGTGGGTGCTCGCATCGACCCCTTGCACGCGAGGAGAGACAACGAAACGAGCGCCAGAAGAAGATGGGTCCGAAGCATGCCTGTCGTTGTTTGCAGCGATCGGTCCGGACGCACGCCCCATGAAATCGCGGACTAACGACGCGCCGAACTGGCGGTGCGAAGTTCGGCGCGCCGATTCGGCGTTTGTCGCCGATCGTCCTCCTCGAAGCTCGCTACGTCTTACGCGCGCTGGATTCGCGTACGCAGGCGTCCCAACGGTGTTCTTGCTGTGGCGGGACCGAGTGCTAGCTTGCGCGACCATGTCTTCTTCACGTCGACGCGAACTGCGGCGCGCAGAGAGCCGGCTCTTCGAGGCAATCGAGGCCGCCGACGCAGGGGACCTGCGCCTCGCCGAGCAGCTGATCACGCGCGCCACGCGGCCGCGTCGAGCGCGCGCGAACGTGCTCGAGCTCGAGGCTGCCGCGCTCCGCGTCAGATAACGGCTGCGCGAGTCGTGCGCCTACTCGACGCGACGTGGCATCACCGTCGTGTGAGCTCGAGTGCGCCGTTCGCTGCCGCGGTCGGCGAAGTGCTGCTCAACCACTCAAGCGCTGCCGGGTTCTCCGCCACGTACGCATCGAGGAAGGCGATGCCGATCGCTCCGAACCACGCGCAGCGATCGGCGAGGGCGCCATCGCAGTCTTCGCGATTGAACGTGTCGTGGCCAACGGTGACGTCGAGATCCCACGATAGCCACTGATCGCCGGGGAGCGCCGTCTCGTAGGCAGCGCGCCGTGACCGTGCCGGTTCTCCCGTGTCATCACCCATCCCCGTTACGGACAACATCGGGCGATCGATGGTCTCGAACGAACGATTGCCGAACCCCGACGCAAATCCCGCGTTGCGAGGACCTTGCGGGGACGCCGCGAGCACGGCATCGACACGTGGATCGATATGCGTGTAGGGACCCGCCGTCGGAACCCATTGTTGAGTCGCGCCGAGCATGGACAGGCCGCTGGTGGTCCCTGCCGAGTGGCCACCGACCGCGATGCGTTCCCGATCGAGTTTCCCCGCGAGGGCTGGCGATGCTGCTTCGATGTCCGCGAGGGAGTCGATCAGGAAGGATGCATCGAGAGGGCGATGCGTGAACATGCCGATCCAGATCCGACATTCGACAGCGGGAATGTTGTTGTCCGCGCACATCGGGGTGAACGCGGTCTGCGTCTCCTCGGGGATGTGGAAGGGAACGATGACGACGTAGCCTGCTGCGGCCAGCCATTCGCTCCAGCCATCTGTTCCATCGTGACTGCCACCGCGGACGAGTCCGCCATGCGACCAGACGACGACGGGACGAGCACCCGTTGCATTCGTCGGATACACGACATCGTAGTCGACCGTTCTGCTCCGAGCAGAGTCCACCAGGATGTTGTGGAGGGTCGCTATGGTGAATGGCGTCGAGGGGCTATACGGGGTGATCGCATCGTCGTCGATCTGTCCATCCGTCTGTCCGTCCGGCGGAACAGTGTCGGATACCGGCCCACCACAACCAATCAGGAGTGCGAAGAGGAGTGCGCGCATTCTGCGGTGATCTGCAACGGACACACCGACGATGTTCCCTTCGTTTCGGCAGGATTCGCGACCCAAACCCAAGCGATGCCCTCTGACCCGCGCCGGAGTTGCGCGCCGATTTGGCGCGCGCTGAAACAGCATTCGGTCTCTGCCAGATGCCGTGCCTGATCTCGCGGATCGCCGTCGATGTAGTTCACATCGAGAAGCGGCCGCTGCCTCGAGCCATACGTGGGGTCGTGCGTGTACACGGAGCACCGAGCCTCCGCGCGAGGGCTTCGGTGCGCGCGATCGCGTGGCGGCAACCGGTCGTTTGCGCGTGAGTGACCGCGGCGGCCGCGAATCGTCGGGCGCGCTCGCGGTGGCCGAGCGTAAGGTACAGCGCGGCGAGGACCATCTCGAGGCGCCACGTGTCCGGCGTGTCCGCATCGGTGGTCGCGAGCTCGAGAATGTCGATCGCACGTTCCGTGCACTGTGCGTCGATCAGCCGCCCTGCCCGCTCGAGTGCCACGGTGATCGCGGCGGACTGGTCGCCTGAACGTCGCGGCGCAGGCGGTGTCGTCTCGAGGACGACCGTCGTGGCTCTCCACTCGGTAGCGACGATGCGATCGAGAGCGCGCGCCATGTCACTCGCCGTCCTGAAGCGATCGCTCGGGTCCTTGGCGAGCGCGCGCAGGACGAAGCCATCGATCTGCGCCGACAGCGAGCAGCTCGCGCGGTGCGAGGGCGGAGTGACGGCTTCCTCGCGATGCGCATCCAGAATGTTCGTCGACCCAGCGAACACGGTCTCGCCGGTCAACAGCTCGTAGAGGATGACGCCGATCGCGTACGTATCGGTCGCGCACGACGGCAGCGCACCGACGAGCAGCTCTGGTGCCATGTAGGCGGGTGTTCCGGCGATCACCCTCGACCACGCCGGCACCGTCGAATCCGAGCCCACGTGGATGGACCGAGCGAGTCCGAAGTCGATGATCGTGACGCGATCGTTGCCGTCGACCAGCACGTTGGTGCTCTTGAGATCGCCGTGAAGGATTCCCTCGCGGTGGATCGCCGCGACACCCGCGACGAGCTGCGCTGCGATCGCGAACGCACGCCGTGGACCGAAGCTGCCCTCGCGGTCGAGGATCGCCGATAGCGTTTCGCCGCTGGCTCGGCTCATGACGAGGAACGGCCCCTCCGCGTCGTGACCGTGATCCACGACGCGAACCACATTGTGGTGGCTGACCTGTCCCAGCATGCGCGCCTCGTCGACGAAGCTGCGAACGAGCGCCGGGTCGTTGCGCAGCGTCCGGTGCATGCGCTTGAGCACGGCCGGGCTTCCGTTCTCGTCCCGGGTTGCGTAGACGACACCCATCCCACCCTCACCGATGAGCGACTCCATCGCGTAGTGCATGGCATCGGGTCGAGCACGTCCCGTGCCGAGGCCAAGGGCTAGTGATCACGTGGGATCTCGATCGAGCGATCGTCAACCTCGCCGACGATCGTCGGCTCCGCCGATCCGCTGGGATGGCGCGAAGTGGGCGCAGCCAGCCACGAGCGGCACATCACCAGGTGCGCTCGTGAACCCCCAGTGGGGCTACGATCTGCTGCACCAGGGTGCCAGTGCGCGACTGCGGATACCGACGGAGACGGTCCGGCGCGCAGCGCAAGCGAAACGAAGGATCGCTCGGACGTCGTCGATCGCCCGCATGCCATCATCGTGATCGATGGCGAAGCACGAGGATCTCGGCGACCGAGACAAGCGGCTCGTGCTTGCCGCGCGCGCTGGCGTTCTCGAAACGGTGACAGCGCTGCTGGGCGAGGGCGCGAGCGCGATCACGCGTGATGCAGATGGAGCCACTGCGATCGATCACGCGCTCCGTACGGGGCACACGAAGATCGCGTTCGTCCTGGAGCACTCCGCGGCATCGCGTCATGAACAGGCAGAGCTGTTCGTCGCCACGCTCGAGGACT
>JBJXGN010000323.1:0-22808 GCA_046160585.1 Kofleriaceae bacterium | reverse complement strand
TGCGTGCGCCTTGCTTGTACCAGCCACCGGCCTTGTCGAACGCGCGGAGGTCGGTCAACAGAGTGTGGGTCGCAGCGTCGAGATGCGCGGCGTGCGTGGCGATGCGATCGGCGAGTGCGTCGAGATCGGTGGACATGATCAGTCGATATCATGTCGATGTGACATTGATGATCTGACACCGAAGGTGCGAACCATACGCCTCGCGTCGGTCGCACGACGGGACGCGGGCGCACGCACGGCGGGCGCATGGTGGGCGCATGGCGGGCACGTCGTCCGAGGAGGGGAGCGCGTTGGAAGGGAAGCCGCAAGACGGGAGACGACGCGTGCGGAGCTGCCAGCGACGGTCTGATCCGAAACATGATCTCTTGATCACTGGTCGTAGAACTCCTCGTCACGCCGGAGTCTGTGAGCCGCGCACGGCACGACGTTCGTGTTCGAGCGCCGATCGCAGCGCGGGTCATCAGCACGACGGCGAGCACGCGTTCTCGTCACGGGACTGTGAGCCGGCGCGTCGCTGCGTGTCGGAAAAATCGCGCCGGGTCACAGGAGCGCGGGCGCGAGTGCACGATCGTTCGCCGTCGCTGAAGGGCAGTACGCGCCGGCGTGCGCGACGCGAACCGCGACAGCTTGTGACATGAGCTCCGCGTCGACGTCCTCCTTCCAATCGGCGACGCCGGATTGACGACGGGACGATGGAAGCCGGATCGCTCGGTCTGTGACCATCAATATTCGCGAAGCGACTCGAGGTGCGTGCCGCGCTTCGCTGCATGCTTTCGAAGTACCTCGACACTGTCGGCGAGGCCGCGCCATGATTCGACGCACCAGTCACGGCATCGCCAGAGATCGTTCTGGCACATACCGTACCGATCACTTGCGAGCCATCGTGCAAAGCTCGGGACGTTCGTCATGTAGTCGTGCGGTCCGCCCGGCTCGCGATCCAGCTGATGGAACATGAGGTACGTAGCCGCGATGCGCCGAAGTGAAGCGTCCATGCTCGAGCACATCCCCACCAGGGCTTGTACCGACGCCGAATCGTCGCGGGCCGCAACGGCTTCGATTGCCAGGAGCGTCGGTCGAAGGGCCGCGAGGTCACCATTCACCTTTTGCGCTGCCGCCTCCCATTCCGTGTCCGCCTTCGAACAACCCACGACAAGCAGAACGATCAGCGTCCGCATGATTCGTTCATCCCGCCAAAGATCGTCGCGGGAACCAGATCGGCAAGCAAGAGATCGAGCCCGATCTGTTCGAGATCGGCCGGGGGCTTGCCGAGGTTCCAGGGCCGTGCGGCGAGCGCTCGCCCACGCAACCAGTCGTTGCCGCCCGGGTGGAACTTCACGCCCTTTTCGTTGACGCGAATCGTGAACTCCTGTCCGTCGGCGACAGTGCAGTTGATGATGCGAGGAATCAGCGCTCATGCGAGTGACCGTCCTTGGTATTGACCGCGGATGATCGAGTTGACGCCGTTCAAATACGCTTCGGAGATGACTGGCTTCCCGGCCATTCCGTGAAGGCCCGAGCTGTCGAAGATCATGATTGCGGGTAGCTCCGCGTTCGCGATCAGCACGCCATCGGCGGCGCCGAGAAGCGCGCGGGCAAGCTCGGGTTCGTCCGTCTTCGGCGCTCCCTCCTTCTGGCGCTGCGACTCAGAGGCCAGGTTCGTCGATGGATCGACGCCGACCGGGTTGAAGTCCTCATCGAGAACCTGCGAGTGGCGAACCCCGAAGTGGGCCTGTGCCAGATACGCGATCCACGCATCGCGCCCCGCGTCGTAGTGAAACTGGGCGGCTGCGCGCACATTCGTCTTCGTGAACGCCTCGGCAAGCGCATCGACCTGCGCCTGCGCCGT
The DNA here is from genome assembly GCA_046160585.1 of Kofleriaceae bacterium. Lineage (GTDB taxonomy): Bacteria > Myxococcota_A > Polyangia > Haliangiales > Haliangiaceae > JABFXX01. Next base: position 20,962 of record JBJXGN010000323.1, on the reverse strand, counting down.
CACTCCATGTCGACCTTTGCGCAACCAGTTCGCCTGCGCCTTCTGGTAGAGGTGACGCGAAGCATCTTTCTGGGCGGCGATGAACGCAGTCAGTGGCTCGCGGCTGCCCTGGAGTGCGCCGGCGCCCATCGATAGTGCTTCTCCCGTCGCGTTTTCGATCGCCGACTTGATCGTCTCGCGCAACGCATCGCTCGCGCCGACGACCAACCCCGCCAGAAACTCGCTCGCACCGGCAGTCGCAGCGCTCAGCGCAGTGCGGAACGCGGCGCGGAGGAGTTGCTCGGCAAACGAAGGCTTGTCGGTCGCGCGTAGATCCGCTTCGAGCGCGTCGAGGCGGGCCTCGACGTCCTGACTCATCCACATGAATGCCCACGTGACGACGTCTTTGCTGTCTTGGAGCTTCGTCTCCGGTGCTAGCTGCGGTTCCGGTTCTTGGTCGTCATCGACAAACGGATAGGGCCGGACGTTGACGTTGCCGGCGGGAAGACCGGCGCCTCGTGCCTCATCGGGGGTGAAGAACGCCGTGCCGGCCGGGGCCGGCTTCGAGGAGGTCGTGGATACGGATCGAGTGGTCTCTGTTGCGTGATCGCCCATCGTGACGGGCGCCTATCCACGCTCGTCACTGGCGGTTGCGGCCTTTCTTCAGCGCCCGAGAACGCTTGCGATCACGACCGCTTCGCGGCCGGGCGCAGCGCGAGGTAATAAAGCAGCGCGAGCGAGACACCGACGAAGATCAGCGACGGGAATCGCAGGTCGCCATACTTGCCGCCGAACAGCGCGATCGCGTGCTCGTCGGCGGTTGCGGCGACCGGGACCGCGATGCCGATGCCCATCAACGCCTCGCCCGTGATGAATCCAGCGGCGCCGAGAAGGCCCATGCGCTCGACTTCCGCGCGGCGCTGGTGCGTCGCGTTCGTGCGATCGAGGTGGCGGTTGACGATGTACGCGATGATGCCGCCGAGGAAGATCGGCACGTTCAGATCGAACGGCAGGTACACGCCGACGGCGAACGCCATCACGGGAACGCGCGTGTTGGAGCCGCGCGCCGTGAGGATGGAATCGATGATGATCACGACCACGGCGATCGCGGCGCCGATGCCGACGATCGTCCACGGCAGCCCGCCCTCGAACACGCCGAACGACACGGTCCCCATGAGGTTGGCCTGGGGCGCGGGCAGCTTGTCGCCGATGCCATAGCCCGCGTGCAGGAGGTTGAGCACCGGTGCCATGAGCGGCGCCGCGACGACGACACCGAGGATCTGCATCGTCTGTTGCTTCCACGGCGTCGAGCCGACGATCTGGCCGCACTTGAGATCCTGCAGGTTGTCGCCGCCGATCGCAGCCGCGCAGCACACGACGCCGCCGATGAGGATCGCTGCGACCGGGCCGGCGGGCGACTCCATGCCCATGCCGAGGAGGAGGAGGGCCGAGACGAGGATCGTCGAGATCGTGATGCCCGAGACCGGGTTGTTCGACGAGCCGACGAGGCCGGCCATGTACGACGCGACCGCGGCGAACAGAAAACCCGCGACGATGACGACGATCGACATCACGATCGAGACCGGCAGCGAGCTCGTGAAGTAGTAGAAGATGAAGAATAGCGGGATCACGCAGAGGGCGACGGCGATGAGGATGATGTTCATCGGCATGTCGCGCTCGGTGCGCGGCACGTCGCCGCCGCCCGACTTGCGCAGCTTGTAGGCGTCGAGGCCGGCGGTGATACCGCCGAGGAGCGACTTGCGCAGCTTGAACAGCGACCACAGGCCGCCGACGAGCATGCCGCCCACGCCCAAGAAGCGCGTCACGTACTTGTGGATCTGCTCGGACGCGTTGACCGCGTCGCCACCCGCGTCGCCCGCGAGGAGCTGCGCGAGCGTGTAGTGGGCGCTGGCGTCGGCGATCTTGGCCTGCACCGCCGTGGTGCCTTGCGTGATCAGCGTGATCACCTCGTGCAGCTGCATGTGGAAGCCGTGCACGCGCTCCGTGATGATCACGGACGGGTCGCCCGTCATGCCGAAGACCGGGACCGCGATCCATCGGTTGAGCACCGAGCCCGCGAAGATCACCGCCGCGACGTTGAAGCCGACGATGTACCCGACCGAGAGCAGCGCGGGTGATGCGTTGATGCCGAAGTAGGCCGGCGCGCCGCCCTGCATCATCGTCGCGTCGGCGCCCGCACGCGCACCCGCGACCTTCGTGACCGTTCCCCCGATCCACGCCCCGACCTGGACGACTTCGGCCCACAGCTTGAGGCCGGTCGTGCCGAGCTTGATGATGGCACCGATCACGCCCGCGGCCGCGAGCACGCCGACGCCACCGCCACCCTCGGCGCCGACCTTGAGGACCTCGGCGGTCGCGACGCCCTCGGGGAACTGCAGGCGGCTCTCGATGGTGAGCGCGCGGCGCAGCGGGATCGTGAACAGCACGCCGAGGATTCCGCCGAAGCCGGCGATCATCGTCGTCTCGACGTACGAGAACTCGGCCCACGTGCCGAGCAGCACGAGCGCCGGCAACGTGAAGATCACACCGGCGGCGAGGCCCGCACCCGACGCGGCGGCGGTCTGCACGCCGTTGTTCTGGAGGATGTTGCCGCGGCGGATCAGCTTGAAGATCGCCATCGAGATGACGGCGGCGGGCACGGAGGCGGAGACCGTCATGCCGGCAAACATGCCGAGGTACGCATTCGCGGCCGCGAGGACGATCGCGAGGATCGATCCGAGAATCAGCACGCCGACGGTGAGCTCGGGCAGCGACGTGCTCGCCGGGATGTACGGGACGACCGCCGGCGGCGGTCCCTCGCCTACCTTCGTTCCGCCGACAACATCCGCGCGCGGTACCTCGTCAGCCATGGGGGGAACATCGAGCGAAGCGGCGCGGCGATCAAGCGTCGTGGGCCAGTTCGAGCGCGTTCGCCAGCTCGACACGCCGGGCCGCCAGCGCGACGTCGTCGGTCGGCGCCAGCGCGGCGAGTGTGCTCCCGACGCGCACGCGGTCGAGCGGTTCGCCGGTGCTCGCGACGTGCACGATCAGCTTCATGCAGTCGTCGAGATCCGTGGCGCTGAGTCGCCCGATCTTCAGCAGGAGAAACAACGTCGCCGTCGGTCGATAGATCGTCGCGCGGCCCGCCGTCAGCACGACAAGCTCGTCCCGCCAGTCGGGGATCCGGCGCACGAAGAAGTCGGCGGCAGAGTTCACGGCCTCGATCGGGATCCCCGCTGTCGCCGCGAGCTCCATCAACGCGAATCGATCGTCTTGCGTTCCACGAAGGCCGACGATATCGATGTCCTCCGTCGTGCGGGACGGTGCAAACCACACCGCTGCCGCACCTCCGCCGATCAGCAACCACTCGCCGTCGAGTGTTCGCGCCGCGAGCGCGACGAACTCGTCGATCCGAATGCGGTCGAATCGTGCGGACACGGCTGGTACGTTACGGACATGCCTACGGCATGGCAACTCCTGCGCGACGGTGGGCTGCCGCTCGCGATCGAGGGGACATCGACGCGCCGGCGGGCTGATGAGTTGGCGCGGGCTCTCGAGGTTGCCGTCGCGGAGTCACCGCTGGGAAGAGACGCCGACGCACTCGCCGCGTACATCCGTGCCTGGCAGCATCACTGGCCCGGATCGTTTGCGGACGAGCTCGGTGAACGTGCAACCCCGATTCTCGCGTGGGCCGACCAGGCGATCACCGACCGCGATCGCTACTTGAAGCTGCGGCGCATCGCGATCGCGAACCTCTCGAAGATCCTGTAGCTCCCCGTTAACGAGTACGCCGACACCGAAAGCCGGTGACAGCTTGGTGGCGATGAACATCGCGTAGCTTGGCGTGGTCCTCGGCCTACTGCCACCTCGATCTCCGGTACTGTCCACACACGCAACAAGCCGAACCCTGGTGTGGTGCGTTGTGAACAGGCAGTCTCGGAGGCTCCGTGAAGGCACGCTCGATCTTCCTACGACATCGCATCATTGCATCCGTCACCTTGCTCTCGCTCGTGACGTCCTCGTGTGGTGGACGCACGAGTCCGTCAAAAGTGCCGAGCGGATCTTCGCCGCTCGCAGACTCGGTGCTGGTGCAGCAGAAGGATCTGCCACCCGGTCTCGATCTGCGCGTGTCGGACGGCAAGGCGGGCGCACCCGCGTTCGATCGCGCGACGCTCGCACCCACGACGAAGCTCAGCGACGCCGATGCCACGCAGCTGCTCTCGCGCACGAAGGCGATCACGGCGGACACGCAGGACAAGCAAGCGTTCGCGCTGCGCCCGAAGTCGCTTCCGGCGCCGCGCACCGGCAACGTGATCAAGGCGAGCTTCCCGGCGCCGCCCTCGTCGCTGTTGCCACCGAAGAGCAACGATGCCGGCAAGGATCTCACCGTACTGCGCTACATGCCCGAGGGCGAGGTGCCGCTCGCGCCCGAGCTCAGCGTCACGTTCAGCCAGCCGATGGTCGCCGTCACCTCGCAAGACGACGCCGCGGCGACGACGCCCGTGAAGCTCGTGCCGCAGCCGAAGGGACGCTGGCGCTGGATCGGCACGCGCACGATCCTGTTCGATCCCGAGGTTCGTTTCCCGCAGGCGACCACGTATCGCGTCGAAGTCGGCAAGGGCACGAAGTCGACCGCTGGCGGTGTGCTGAAGGAGACGAAGTCGTTCACGTTCACCACGCCGCCGCCGGGCATGGTGGGCTCGTATCCGCACAACCACGAACCGCAGCACCTCGACGTGCCGATGTTCGTCGCGTTCGATCAAAAGATCGATCAGCTCGCCGTCGTCGACAAGATCCATGTGACGGCGAACGGTTCGTCCGTACCGATCCGCTTGCTGCGCCCCGAGGACATCGCGAAGGACAAGACGCTCGACGCGCTGGTGAAGTCGACGATCGCGAACGAACAAGACGGTCGCTGGCTGGCGTTCCGCGCGACGCGTCCGTTCCCGAAGGACGCGCAGATCGACGTGAAGATCGGCGTCGGCACGCCGAGCGCCGAAGGCCCGAACCGCACGGAGAAGGAGCAGTCGTTCTCGTTCCGCACATATCCACCGCTCGCGATCGAGCGCGCCGAGTGTGGCTGGGGCGAGTGCTATCCAGGCTCCCCGTTCAACATCCAGTTCAACAACCCGCTCGATGCGGACAAGTGGGACGATGTGCAGCTGACGATCTCGCCGCCGATCCCATCGGTGAAGATCGTGCAGAGCGGCCGCCATCTCTCCGTCGCGGGACTCACCAAAGCGCGCACGACGTACAAGGTCGTCGTCTCCGGCGGCATCCTCGACGAGTTCGGCCAGACGCTCGGCAACGATGCGACGCTCGATTTCCGCGTTGGTGACGCGCAGCCGACGTTCTTCGGGCCCAACGGCATGGTCGTCCTCGATCCCGCTGCGAAGAAGCCGACACTCGACTTCTTCTCGACGAACTACCCACAGATGAAGGTGAAGCTGTATTCGGTCACGCCGGGCGACTACGACGCGTACGCGTTCTACATGCGCAACCTGTGGAACCGCGACAAGCCGCCGCGCATGCCGGGCAAGCTCGTCAAGGACGGACTCGTGAAGACCACGCCGGGCTCGAACGACCTCGTCGAGACCTCGCTCGATCTCTCTCCTGCGCTCGTGGCGAAGGGGCTCGGTCACGCGATCGCCGTCGTCGAGCCGCATCCGTGGCCACACGACTGGGAGCCGCCGCGGCTGATCAGCTGGGTGCAGTCGACGCGCATCGCCGTCGACGCATACGTCGATGCCGGCAACCTCGTCGCATACGCGTCGGACCTCGCGACCGGCAAGGCCGCGGCAGGCGTCGCGCTCGAGCTCGAGCCGAACGGGATCCAGGCGACCACCGACGACAAGGGCATGGCGACGATCGCGCTGCCGCAGACGGCCAACAAGGGCAAGCACTACCTCACCGCGAAGCGCGGCGATGACGTCGTGTTCGTCACCGACGACACCGGCTACTGGAGCGAAGGTGGTCACTGGGTCAAGCAAACGCGCTCGACGAACCTCGCCTGGTACGTGATCGACGATCGCAAGATGTACAAGCCGGGCGAAGAGGTCACGCTCAAGGGCTGGCTGCGTACGATCGATGCCAACAAGGGCGGCGACGTCGCGGGCATCGGAAGCGCCGTGTCCTCGGTCAGCTACACGGTCGTCGATCAGACGAACAACAAGATCGGTCAAGGCACCGCGCAGGTCAGCGCGGTCGGTGGCTTCGACACGAAGTTCACGCTGCCCAAGACCCCCAACCTCGGCTACGCGACGGTGCGCTTCGAGGCGAAGGGCCGCACGAGCGGCTCGTATCACCACGGCTTCCAGATCCAGGAGTTCCGCCGCCCCGAGTTCGAGGTCAAGGCGAACGCATCGCAGGGGCCGTTCCTCGTCGGCGGCTCGGGTGACGTCACCGTCGACGCGAAGTACTACGCGGGGGGCCCGCTCGCTGGTGCACAGACGAACTGGTACGTGACGTCGAGCCAGGCGAGTTACACGCCGCCGAACCGCGACGACTTCATCTTCGGGACGTGGACACCGTGGTGGGGCTATCGCGGCTGGAGCGAAGACGAGGGCGGTTACCAGGCGCCAAAGACGTGGGAGCACAGCGCGAAGACCGACGCGACCGGCGCTCACACGTTGCACTTCGATTTCCTCTCGGTGAACCCGCCGCGCACGATGTCCGTTGTCGCGAACGCGTCGGTGACCGACGTGAATCGCCAGACGTGGTCGGCCGCAGCGACGATGCTCGTGCATCCGTCGGATCGCTACGTCGGCCTCAAGACGAAGAAGCCGTTCGTCGAGAAGGGCGTACCGTTCCCGCTCGAGGTGATCGGCGTCGATCTCGACGGCAACGCGAGCGTCGGCTCGAAGATCGAAGTGAAGGCGGTCCGTCTCGACTGGAGCTACAAGAAGGGCAAGTTCACGATCGAGGAGGTCGACGCGCAGTCGTGTTCGGTCGTCGCGGCAAAGGATCCCGTTCCGTGCGAGTTCGCGACGCCGGAGGGTGGCAGCTATCAGGTCACCGCGACGATCGTCGATGCGAAGGGCCGCCCGAACCAGACGTCGATGACGTTCTGGGTCACCGGCGGCGACACGCCCCCCGCGCGTGAGGTGAAGCAGGAGCGCGTCGAGCTGATCCCCGACAAGAAGGAGTACAAGCACGGCGACACCGCCGAGCTGCTCGTGATGGCGCCGTTTTACCCGGCCGAGGCGATCATCAGCTGGCGCCGTTCGGGCCTGGTGAAGACCGAGCGCGTGACGATGACGGGCCCGACGACGACGGTGAAGGTGCCGATCACCGACGCCCTCGTGCCGAACATGTTCGTGCAGGTCGACCTCGTCGGCGCCGCGGCGCGCACGGATGACAAGGGCGATCCGGATCCGAACCTGCCGAAGCGTCCCGCGTACGCCGTCGGCAACATCAACCTCCCGATCCCACCGAAGCAGCGCACGCTCTACGTCAAGGTGTCGTCGAGCGTCGGGAAGCTCGCGCCGGGAGAAACCGCAAAGCTCACCGTCGACGTGAAGGACGCGTTCGGAAAACCGGTCGCGAACAGCGAGACCGCCGTGCTCGTGGTCGACGAATCGATCCTCGCGCTCTCGGGCTATCAGTTCCCGAATCCGATCGACGTCTTTTACGGCGTCCGCGGCCCCGACGTCCGCGACTACTACCTGCGCGAGAGCGTGAAGCTCGCGAAGCCGGACGCCAGCGTGCTCGCGGAGCAGCAGCAACAGCGCCCGGCGGCGGGGATGGCCGCGCCGGAGTCCGCGGCGGCGCCCACGACACCGCCACCCGCACCACCGCCACCACCCCCCGGCGGCGCAAAGGACAAGGCAAAGAAGGAAGCGAACCGCATGGAGGATGAGGAGGACGGTGGCCAGCAGCCGGCCAACACGGCGATCGCGGTGCGCTCGAACTTCAACCCGCTCGCTGCGTTCTCGCCGACGGTGAAGACGGACGCGAACGGTCGCGCCACCGTGGAGATCAAGATGCCCGACAACCTCACGCGCTATCGCATCGTCGCGGTCACGACGGCGGGAGAGAAGCAGTTCGGTAAGGGTGAGAGCGCGATCGTCGCGCGCTTGCCGTTGATGGTGCGTCCGAGCCCGCCGCGGTTCTTGAACTTTGGCGACACGTTCAAGCTGCCCGTCGTCGTGCAGAACCAGACCGACGCGCCGATGAAGGTCCGCGTCGCGATCCGCGCGACGAATGCGCAGATCACCGACGGTGCGGGTCGCGAGGTCAGCGTGCCGGCGAACGATCGCGCCCTGGTGCTGTTCCCCGCCGCCGCCGAGATGGCGGGCACCGCGCGCTTCCAGATCGTCGGCGCGACCGGCAACTACAGCGACGCGGCCGAGCTCGCGCTGCCGGTGTGGACCCCCGCGACCACCGAGGGCTTCGCCACGTACGGCGTGATCGACAACGGCGCCATCAAGCAGCAGGTCGCGTTGCCCGGCAAGGTCGTCACGCAGTTCGGCGGCCTCGAGGTCACGACCGCGTCGACGAATCTGCAGGCGCTCACCGACGCGTTCCTCTACCTCGTGCAGTATCCGTACGAGTGCGCCGAGCAGCGCGCGTCGCGCGTCCTCGCGATCGCGTCGCTGCGCGACGTGCTCACCGCGTTCAAGACGAAAGACATGCCGGCGCCGGCGGCGCTCGAGGCGAGCGTGAAGACGGACATCGAACGCCTCTCGCAGATGCAGAACTACGATGGCGGCTTCGCGTTCTGGCAGCGCGGCTATCCGTCGAACCCGTACCTCTCCGTGTACGTGACGAACGCGCTCCAGCACGCGAAGGCGAAGGGCTTCGCGGTGCCGCAGAGCATGATCGATCGCGCGAAGCCGTACCTGAAGAACATCGAGAACTATTACCCCTGGTACTACTCGAAGGAAGTTCGCTGGTCGATCAGCGCGTACGCGCTCTACACGCGCAAGCAGATCGGCGACCTCGACATCGCGAAGGGCAAGAAGCTCTACGCGGAAGCGAGCGCGACGCAGCCGAAGACGACGGCGACCATGGAGACGCACGGCTGGCTCCTCGGCTTGTTCGCGCAGCACAAGGACGCCGTCGACGAGCGCAAGGCCCTCGTGAAGCACGCGCTGAACCGCACGAGCGAGACCGCGGGTGCGGCGAACTTCGTCGCGAGCTACGGCGACAGTGCGTATCTACTGCTGGCGAGTAACCACCGCGTCGACGCGGTGATGCTCGAGTCGCTGATCCAGGAGCAGACATCCGGGGGCTCTGCCCCGGATCCCCCCGGGAATTACGCGATCTGATCCCGAAGGTGGTGACGGGTCTGCTCGCGCATCGCAAGGCGGGCCGCTGGCTCAACACGCAGGAGAACACGTTCGCGCTCGTCGCGCTCGACCTGTACTTCCAGACGTACGAGAAGGTGACGCCGGACTTCGTCGCGCGCGTGTGGCTCGGCAACGATTATGGCGGCGACAAGACGTTCAAGGGCCGCTCGACGGACTACTACCAGATCGACATCCCGATGAAGGACGTCGCCGCGCACGACAAGCAGGACCTCACGATCCAAAAGGACGGCCAGGGCCGCCTCTACTACCGCATCGGCATGACCTACGCGCCGGCCTCGTTGAAGCTCGAGCCCGCGGACTACGGCTTCGTCGTGACGCGCGAATACGAAGGTGCGGACGACCCCAAAGACGTCGTGCGTGACACCAACGGTGTGTGGCGCATGAAGGCCGGCGCGCGCGTTCGCGTGAAGCTGACGATGGTCAACGAGAACCGCCGCTATCACGTCGCGCTCGTCGATCCGCTGCCCGCGGGCCTCGAGGCGATGAACCCGGCGCTCGCGGTGACCGGCCCGATCCCGACGGATCCGAACGAACAGAAGTCGAAGGGCGCGTACTGGTGGTGGTACGGCCCGTGGTACGAGCACCAGAACCTCCGCGACGAGCGCACCGAAGCGTTCGCCGCGCTGCTCTGGGAAGGCGTTCACACGTATAGCTACGTCGCGCGCGCGACGACGCCCGGCAACTTCGTCGTGCCGCCGACGAAGGCAGAAGAGATGTACATGCCGGAGACTTTCGGACGCAGCGGCTCAGATCGGGTGGTGATCGAATGAAGCGACTCGTAGCAAGCACGGTCCTCCTCACGTTCCTGACGTCGGGCTGCGGCGGCAAGAAGTCCGCACCTCCGCCGGACAACGGATCGGGTGCGACGCCCGACAAGCCGTTCGTGCTGAACAAGGACGCGCCCGACGGGCTCGACCTGCGGCTCACGGAAGGCAAACAAGGCGCGCCCGCGTACGATCGCGCGAAGCTCGGCGACGCGAAGCCACTCGGCGACGCGGAGGCGAACCAGCTGTTGTCTCGCGCGAAGCCGATCACCGCCGACGCGGCGGACAAGCAGGACTTCGCGCTGCGGCCGAAGTCGCAGCCACCGCCGAAGACGGGGCAGACGATCACCGGATCGTTCCCACCGCCGGCATCGTCGCTCCTGCCTCCAAAAGCCAACGACGCGGGCAAATCGCTCGAGGTGCTGCGCTACATGCCCGAGGGCGAAGTGCCGCTCGCGCCCGAGCTGTCCGTGACGTTCAGCCAGCCGATGGTCGCCGTCACGTCGCAGACCGACGCGTCCGCGACCACGCCGGTGAAGCTGACGCCGCAACCGAAGGGCAACTGGCGCTGGCTCGGCACGCGCACCGTGCTGTTCGATCCCGGGGGGCGGAGTGAATCCGCCCCCCTCCAATCTCGGCCGGAGATGCGGTTCCCGCAGGCGACGACGTACACCGTCGAGATTCCGGCGGGCACGAAGTCCGCGAACGGCGGTGTGCTCGAGAAGCCGACGAAGTTCACGTTCGAGACTCCAGCTCCGACGATCGCGTCGAGCTATCCGACGTATGGCCCGCAGCGGCGCGACGTGCCGATGTTCGTGCTGTTCGATCAGAAGATCGATCCGAGCGCGCTGATCCAGCGGATCAACGTGACGAGCTCGGCGGGTCGCGCTTCGCTGCAGCTGCTCGACAAGAAGGACATCGCGAAGCACCCGCAGGTCGCGACCATGGCCGAGGCGGCGAACAAGAACGAGCAGGACGGTCGCTGGATCGCGTTCCGCGCCGTCGGTGAATTGCCCGGCGACGCGACGATCACTGTCGAGATCCCGAAGGGCACGCCGTCGGCGGAGGGCCCGAACACCACGAAGACCTCGCAAACGTTTTCGTTCCAAACCTACCCGCCTCTGAAGATCGAGGAAGCGCGATGCGGCTGGGGCAGCGAGTGCCGCCCCAACCAGGAGTTCCACATCCGCTTCAACAACCCCCTCGACATGGACGCGTTCGAGGAGCGCAACCTGACGATCTCGCCGGAGATCCCCGGCGTGAAGATCATCCCGCAGCACTCGTACGTCATGGTGCAGGGGCTCACGAAGGCGCGCACCAAGTACACGGTTGTCATCTCGCAGCACGTGAAGGACGAGTTCGGTCAGACGCTCGGCAAGAGCGAGACGCGCTCGTTCAACGTCGGCGATGCCGAGCCCACGTTCTTCGGGCCGAGCGGGCTCGTCGTGCTCGATCCCATCGCGACGAAGCCAACGCTCGACTTCTTCTCGACGAACTACGATCAGCTCAAGGTCCGCCTCTACAAGGTCTCGCCGGCCGACTACGACGCGTACGGCTTCTACATGCGGAACCAGTGGAACAAGGACAAGCCGGCTCCCATCCCCGGTACGAAGGTGCTCGAGAAGATGGTGAAGACCACGGTCGGCCGCAACGATCTCGTCGAGACGTCGGTGGATCTGACGCCGGCGTTATCGAACGGCGGCGGGCACGTGCTCGCGATGGTGGAGCCGTTCCCGTGGCGCGAGCAGTACGAGCCGCCGCGCATGATCAGCTGGGTGCAGGCGACTAAGCTCGCCGTCGACGCTTCGGTCGACGGTGACGACCTGCGCGCGTTCGTGACCGACCTCGCGACCGGCAAGCCCGTGGGTGGTGTCGAGGTAGAGATCCGTCCGTTCGGCACGACCGCGAAGACCGACGACGCCGGCATCGCGACGATCCCGCTGACGGCGGGCGGCAAAAACGGCTCGCACTACCTCGTCGCGAAGAAGGGCGCCGACGTCGCGTTCGTCGCCGAGGACGGCGGTTGGTGGCGCGAGGGCGGTTCGTGGACGAAGCAGAACCGCGACAAGATGCTCGCCTGGTACGTCGTCGACGATCGCAAGATGTACAAACCAGGCGAGGAGGTCTCGCTCAAGGGCTGGCTGCGCGTGCTCGACACTTCGAAAGGCGGCGACATCAACGGTGTGAACGATCTCGTCTCGACGATCACGTACGAGGTCACCGACTCGCAAGGCAACAAGATCGGCACCGGCACTGCGCCGGTCGCGATCACCGGCGGCTTCGACACGAAGTTCACGCTGCCGAAGACTCCGAACCTCGGGTACACGCAGATCCGGTTCATCGCGACGGGCCGTATGGGCGGCGAGCACTACCACGCGATCAACGTGGAGGAGTTCCGCCGCCCCGAGTTCGAGGTGAGCGCGCAGGCATCGCAGGGGCCGTTCCTCGTCGGTGAAGGTGGCGACGTGACCGTGACCGCGAAGTACTACTCGGGCGGACCGCTGCCCGGCGCCGCGACGAACTGGTACGTCACTGCGAGCCAGACGACGTTCACGCCACCGAACCGCGACGACTTCACGTTCGGCGCATGGACCCCGTGGTGGAACTATCGCCACTACGACGACGACGATGGCTATCGCTACGGCGGCTACAAGGCGCCGAAGAGCTGGACGCTCGAGGGCAAGACGGACGCGACGGGCGCACACACCGCGCACATGGACTTCTTGTCCGCGAAGCCAACGGTGCCGATGAGCGTGTCGGCGAGCGCGCGCGTGATGGACGTCAATCGCCAGGAGTGGTCGGCATCGGCCACGCTACTCGTGCACCCGTCGACGGCGTACGTCGGCCTCAAGCCGGCCAAGCCGTTCGTCGAGAAGGGTGTGCCGTTCGAGATGGATGTCATCGGCGTCGACGTCGACGGCAAGATGCTGGACGGCGCGAAGATCGACGTGAAGAGCGTCCGCCTCGACTACACGTACGAGAAGGGCCGCTACAAGACGAAAGAGGTCGATCCGCAGGCGTGCACGGTGACGAGCTCGAGCGCCGCCGCGAAGTGCACGTTCAAGACGGCGACTGGCGGCTCGTATCAGGTGACCGCGACGATCACCGACACCAAGGGCCGTCCGAACCAGACGACGATGACGTATTGGGTATCCGGCGGCGATCAGCCCGCAGCGCGCGAGGTCGTGCAGGAGCAAGTGCAGCTGATCCCCGACAAGAAGGAATACTCCGACGGCAACACCGCCGAGCTGCTCGTGCAGGCGCCGTTCTATCCGGCCGAGGGTGTCGTCAGCTGGCGCCGATCCGGCATCGTGAAGAGCGAGCGCATTTCGATGCAAGGACCGACGACGGTCATCAAAGTGCCGATCACCGACGCGATGGTTCCGAACCTCCACGTGCAGGTCGATCTCGTCGGCGCCGCGTCGCGCACCGACGACAAGGGGCTCCCCAACCCGAGCCTGCCGAAACGTCCCGCCTACGCGGTCGGTCAGCTCAGCCTGTCCGTGCCGCCGAAGAAGCGAACGCTCGCGGTGAAGGTCACCCCGGCGGCGGCGAAGCTCGCACCGGGCGAGTCGACGAAGCTTGTGGTCGAGATCACGGACGCCAGCGGCAAGCCTGTCGCGGACGCGGAGGCGGCGGTGTTCGTCGTGGACGAGGCGATCCTGTCGCTGACGGGCTACCAGTTCCCGGATCCCGTCGCGAGCTTCTACGGTGGTCGCGGCCCCGATGCGCGCGATCACTACCTACGCGCGTACGTGAAGCTCGCGAAGCCCGACGCGGACAAGCTCGTGGTCACGAAGAACGGCGCGATGGGCGGCGCGGTGATGGCCGACTCAACAGCGATGCGGGCGCCGTCAGAGGGCGCCGCAGAGCCGATGATGAGATTGAAGTCCGCGGAGAAGGCGGAAAAGAAGCCCGGACTCGCGCGTCAGGAAAAGGAGCGGAGCCGCGACGGCAAGGACATGGCCGAGCAAGACAACGCGAACGCGAACGCCCCGATCGCGGTGCGCTCGAACTTCAACCCGCTCGCTGCGTTCGCTCCGTCGGTGAAGACGGACGCGAGCGGCAAGGCCACCGTCGACATCAAGATGCCGGACAACCTCACGCGCTACCGCGTCGTCGCGATCGCCGTCGCCGGCGAGCGCAACTTCGGCAAGGGCGAGAGTGCGGTCACGGCGCGCTTGCCGCTCATGGTGCGCCCGAGCCCGCCGCGCTTCTTGAACTTCGGCGACACGTTCCAGCTCCCCGTCGTGGTGCAGAACCAGACCGACTCCGCGATGCAGGTGAAGGTCGCAGTGCGCACGACGAACGCGACGCTGACGTCGGGCGCGGGTCGCACGGTCAGCGTGCCGCCGAACGATCGCGCCCTGGTGCTGTTCCCTGCGGCCGCCGAGATGGCGGGCACCGCGCGGTTCCAGATCGTCGGCACCGTCGGCACGTTCAGCGACGCCGCGGAGCTCGCGCTGCCCGTGTGGACGCCCGCGACGACGGAGGCATTCGCGACGTACGGCGTGATCGACGACGGCGCGATCAAGCAACCGGTCGCGTTGCCCGGCCAGGTCGTCACGCAGTTCGGCGGCCTCGAGGTGTCGACGTCGTCGACGAATCTGCAGGCGCTGACTGACGCGTTCCTCTACCTCGTTCACTATCCGTTCGAGTGCGCCGAGCAGCGCAGCTCGCGCGTGCTGTCGATCGCGGCGCTGCGCGACGTGTTGTCCGCGTTCAAGACAAAGGACATGCCGAGCGCCGTGGCGATGACCTCGTCGATCGAGAAGGACGTCGAGCGCCTGTCGCAGATGCAGAACAGCGACGGTGGCTTCGCGTATTGGGAGCGCGGCCGCCCGTCGGAGCCGTACCTGAGTGTGTACGTGACGAGCGCGCTGCAACACGCGAAGGCGAAGGGGTACACGATCCCTGCGTCGATCCTCGATCGAGCGAAGGGCTACCTGCGCAACATCGAGCAGCACTACCCGCACTTCTATCCGCCCGACGTGCGGCGCACGATCTCCGCGTTCGCGCTGTACACGCGCAAGCAGATGGGCGACCTCGACGTGGCGAAGGCGAAGAAGCTGTTCGCCGAGGTCGCGCTCGACAAGCACAACATGGAGACGCTCGGCTGGCTGCTCGGCACGATGGCACAGCAGGGTGGGGCCGCCACCGAGCGCGCCGCGATCATGCGCCACGCGACGAACCGCGTGAGCGAGACCGCGGGTGCGGCGAACTTCGTGACGAGCTACGCGGACGGTGGGCACTTGTTGCTCGCGAGCAGCCACCGTGTCGACGCGATCATGCTCGAGTCGCTGATCCAGGAGCAGAAGGGAAGCGATCTGATCCCGAAGCTCGTGACGGGTCTCCTCGGTCACCGCAAGGCGGGCCGCTGGCTCAACACGCAGGAGAACACGTTCGCGCTCCTCGCCCTCGACCTGTACTTCCAGACGTACGAGAAGGTCACGCCGAACTTCGTCGCGCGCATCTGGCTCGGCGATGACTACGCGGGCGACCTCGCGTTCAAGGGACGCACGACCGACACGTTTGCCGTGAAGATCCCGATGAAGGACGTCGCGACGCACGACAAGCAGGACCTGACGATCCAGAAGGACGGCGCGGGGCGGCTCTACTACCGCATCGGCATGACCTACGCGCCCGCCTCGCTGAAGCTCGAGTCCGCCGACTACGGCTTCGTGGTCACGCGCGAGTACGAAGGCGTCGACAAGAAGGACGACGTGACGAAGGACGCGCAGGGCGTGTGGCACATCAAGGCCGGCTCGCGCGTGCGCGTGAAGCTGACGATGGTGAACGAGAACCGGCGCTACCACGTCGCGCTCGTCGATCCGCTGCCAGCGGGTCTCGAGCCGATGAACCCGGCGCTCGCGGTCACCGGTCCGATCCCGATGGACCCGAACGCGCAAAACGAGAAGTCGGGCGGCGGTCGCTACTGGTGGTGGTACGGCCCCTGGTACGAGCATCAGAACATGCGCGACGAGCGCGTCGAGGCGTTCGCGCAGCTCGTGTGGGAAGGCGTGCATCGCTACGACTACGTCGCGCGCGCGACGACGCCGGGGAACTTCGTCGTTCCTCCGCCGAAGGCCGAGGAGATGTACATGCCCGAGACGTTCGGGCGCGGCGCGAGCGATCGCGTGATCGTCGAATAGCTACTGCTGTGACAGCGACTGCCACACGACGGTGCCCGCCTCGCCTTCGATCGGATATCGCTCGTTCGGCGTCCAGCCGATCAGTCGGTCGATGACGGACGCCGCGTCCTTGGTCGCAGCGATGCGGAACAGCTCGTACGGCGGCGAGCGCGGATCCGGCGTGAGCCCGCCGGGCAACACCGGCAGATCGAGACGCGTTTCGTCGCCGCGCTTGCCGAGGAGCGTCCACTGGTACAACGTCTCCGCCGTCGACCACTGCAGTCGCGCGACAGTGGCGTTCGGTGCGATGCCGTTCGTGGCTTCCGCCCACTGGATCGAGGTCTCGCCCGGGATGTAGCGCGCGGGTGCGATCTGGTCTCGGAGGTCGTGGTCGTGAAGGTCGATCGTGATCTGCGGCGCGGAAGGTCGCCAGTCGATCACGCCCTCGAGAGCTTGCAGGTCTGGATCGGCGATCGCGTCGGCGCCGGTGGACGTGTACGACGTGATCGAGGGGGGCAGTGGCGCGAGCGATGTCAGCGAGACACGGCGCTCGGGAGCGACCTCGAGCGAGTCGACGACCTGGTGGAAGATGTTCGCGCCGATCGCGACGCCCTTCTCCACGTACCATCGCTCGGCGAGCGGCGTGATGCCGGTGATGATCACCGTCGAGTCCTCGAACGGCACGTACTGCTGACCGAGTAGCGAGACCGTCGACGGTGCGGCCTCGGACAGCGCGACATCGTTCGCGTAGAGGTAGACGTCTCCAGCCGGAGCGCGTGCGACGACGATAAAATCCGTCTGTGCGCCGCAACCGGTGAGATCGACGAGGATCGGGTCCACCGTCGCCTGACTTACATCGGTGATGTTGCACGGCGACTCGAGCGTGTAGAACTGCGTGCCGAGAAGCGGCGGGATGCGCAGGCGGATGAATGCCGTGCCCTCGAACCTCGGTCCACCCGGGGCGACGACGAGCACGTCGCCCGGCGAGACGTTGGCGTAGGTGTAGATCCGAGTGATGCCGCCGATGTCCTGCGGGATCACGGTCACGAAGCCGTGCGGGCTCAGGTAGCCCCGCGCGCGTCCGTTCTGATCGAGGCGTGTCGCCAGTGCGAGCGTTGAGTCCCGCTCCTGGAAGTACACGTTGGTGATCTGGAACGGATCGTTGACGTCTACGAAGACCTCGACCACTCCGCGTTTGTCGTCGGCGTCGGTCACGAGTGCGTCCGGGGCCGGGGTGCCATCGCCACATGCGGCCAGTGCGCAGAGCCCGAGCGCCGTGCGTTTCATGCCGCCACCGTGAGTGCGCGTGTGGTCGGCAACAGCTGGCGCAGATGCCACGCCTGCACTTCTGCCTGTCGCATCGCGTTGCGTCGCGACTTCGCGAGCGCGCTCGAGAACAACCCGAACACGATGATGGTGAGCACGTTCGAGCCGATGAGGATCGCGGCGGTGTGCGAGCCGCTGATGGTCATCACGCTCGACGCGAGGACGATCTTGTCGCCGTCGATCCACCACGTCGGCGCGAGGGCGCCCGCGGCTTCGAGGACGACGGGGACGATCCAGCTCGTGAGGAGGAGGCCGAGCACCGTCCATAGTCGATCGATGAGCTGCGGATACGCCGTGAGCGACAGAACCATGATGCAGGTAACCGCGGGCACGATCACCATCGAGCCGTACGTGCGCGAGATCAGCGCCGCGAGAAGCGCATTCGCCGCAGCGACGAGCACCATGCGGAACGGCGTCGCGGGGCGCTGCGTGACCCACCAGACGACGCTCGCGTGCACGAGCAGGTACGCCACGACGCCGACGACGAACGTCCAGTCTTGTGTGCCGTTGGTGAGCGCGGTCGCGAGGAACGCGAGGATCGCCGCGAACGACGCGAGCGCGGCGCGTCCCTGCCGGCGCTGGATTGCCATTTCGGAACTGGCCAGCTCGGAAGCGAGCTGCGGCGGGTGCTCTCGCCCCGGCGTGAAGATCAGCGTCGAGACGATCGCGGCGGCCTCCGCCGATTCGGGATCGAGCACCAGTGCGCGTCCCGCGGCGTGCATCGCCTCTGCGCGGCGCGCGAGATCGCCGGAGTCGAGTGCCTCGCGCGCGCGGGCCTGGAACACGAGCGCGAGCTCGCGGCGCGCGGCAACATCGCGGTCTCCGTCGAGGAAGCCTTGGATCTTCTCCGCGAGCTGCTTCACGCTCGGCCGGTCGGCTGCGTCCGACGCGAGCGCGGAGATGCACAGTGCATCGAGCTCCGGCGGCACGTTGCGCTCCGGGTGTCGCTGGGCCGCGGCGATGATCTCGCCTTTGAGCGTACTCGCGATCGCGCCTTGGCGTGGGTGCGGTGACTCGCCCGCGAGGATCTCGTACAGGATCGCGCCGAGCGAGTAGACGTCCGCCGCGGGTCCGACAGCGTGCGCGTCCTGGATTTGGTCCGGCGACATGTAGCCCGGCGTGCCGAGCATCGCGCCCGCCTGCGTGACGCTGTCGAGGCTGACGTCGGCGGACATCCACGGCGAGTCGCGCTCGCTGGAGTCCTCGGCTACGAGCCTGGCGAGGCCCCAGTCGAGGACGTACACCTCGCCGAAGTCACCGATCATGATGTTCGCGGGCTTCAGATCGCGATGCACGACTCCGCGCGCGTGGGCGAACTCGACGGCCTGACACACGTCGACGAAGATGCGCAACAGGCGCGGGCGCGGCAGCTGCTCGCTCCTCGCGAGGTGTGCGAGCAGCGTCGTGCCGGTGACCTTCTTCATCGTGAAGAACGGCAGCCCGTGCTCGTCGGTGCCCATGTGATGGACGGGCACGATCGCGGGGTGCTCGAGACGCGCCTGGATCCGCGCCTCGCGCAGGAAGCGCGCGACGATGTCGGCGTTCGAAGCGTCGACTCGCATCTGCTTGATCGCGACGTCGCGGCCGATCTGCTTGTCGTACGCGACGATGACCTCCCCCATGCCACCGCTGCCGAGCACGTCGCCGAGTTCGTAGTTCTGTAGGGACAGCCGATGGGCACTTCCCGAGGCCGAGGGAGCGATCGACGCGAGCGTGTCCACTGGCGCGGTCGGTCCCGCGAGCGTCGCGTCGTGTGCCGGATCGGAGTCATCGATCGCCATGGGTCATCGATGGTACTACTGCGTCCGTGGCAGCTCTCGTGTTCATCGACGGCAACGACTTCCGCGCCGGCGAGCTGACGCAGGTGATTCCCTCGCTCGCGTTCACCGTCGAGGCGCTGCAGTCGGGCTTCTCGACGAGCGCACCCGAGCCAGGCCAGCGCGCGCGCGACAAGGTGCTCGCACACGAGGTCCGCGACGCCGGCTGCTTCGCCGAGGCGGTCGACCTGACCACCATGGACGGCAGGTCACTTCGCCTCGAGCTCGACTCCGAGAACCCGAACCGGTTCTGCAAGTGGTGGCGCGAGACGCCGGTGAAGATGCAGCTCGTGATCGCGTTGCGCCGGTCGCCCGACGCGGCGATGGAGCTATTCACGTCGACGAGCGAAGGAGTGATCGCCGATCAGCCCGCGGGGCCGCTCATCCTCGGCTGGGATCGCCTGTTCGTGCCCGCCGGTGAAGACGACACGGTCGCGCAGCTGTCCGAGGCGGGCGAGGTTGTCGCGTTCCGCCGGACCGCCTACGAACAGCTCGCCAAGTCGCTGGGCATGTAACAAGGTCGAGCATGGCTCGCTTCGACGATCGCGCGACTCAGCCCGGCCGCGGCACGAAGGATTTCTTGCGCTGGCGGTTCGGTGCCAAGGACCCGCGCCGCGCCGACTGGGCGGCGATCGATGCAGTCCGCCCGGCGATCGTCGACGGCGGCGCCGCCGCGCTCGGGGCCCCGTCGGCCATCGCGGTGTGGATCGGTCATGCGACGTGGGCATTCCGCCTCGGCGGCAAGCTGATCGTCACCGATCCGATCTGGTCGCCCTCGATCAGCGGCGTTACCTCGCGCCTCGTACCGCCGGGCGTGCCACTCGCGGAGATGCCCGCGATCGACATCGTCCTCGTCACGCACGATCACCGTGATCACATGGACGCGCCGACGATCGCGAAATTGCCGGCGAGCGCGACGTACATCGTGCCGCTTGGCAACAAGGCGCGCATCCCGCACCCCCACGTGATCGAGCTCGACTGGTGGCAATCGACCACGATCGGCGCGCTCGAATTCACGCTCGTGCCTGCGCGGCATTGGTCGATGCGCATGCCGTGGAACCGCAACGCGACGCTGTGGGGCGGCTTCGTGATCCGCGGACCCGAAGGTGTCGCGTACCACTCGGGCGACACGGCGTGGGGCGACCACTTCGCGGAGATCCGTACGCGCGTGGGCGTGATCGACTGGGCGATGTTGCCGATCGGCGGCTACGCGCCGCGCTGGTTCATGGAGCCGCAGCACATCGATCCCCTCGAGGCAGGCCGTGCGTTCGACGCGCTAGGCGCGAAACACCTGCTCGCGATGCACTGGGGGACGTTCCGGCTCACCGACGAGCCCATCGGCGAGCCACCCGAGAAGCTGCGTGGGTGGTGGGCCGACCGCGGCCTGCCGGACGATCGGTTGTGGATCCTCGGGGTCGGCGAAGCGCGCGCGTTGACCTAGCCGCGCGTTGACCTAGCCGCAAGGCGATCGTCAGCGCAGGTTTCGAATCTTGCGGAGGGCGGCGGTGCTCGCGGGGGACTTGTCGGCGGCGAGGCACCGCGACGCCTCTCGAAGATGACCGCGCGACGCACCACTCGTCGACACGATCGCTTGGACGCGCGCGATGTCCACACCAAGCGCTGCGAGGATCGGA
>JBJXGN010000322.1:0-23587 GCA_046160585.1 Kofleriaceae bacterium | reverse complement strand
GCTCGCAGTGCTCGATGTGTGTGGCTCGCTCGCGTCGGTCGCGGCGCATCGCAGCTACGTGCGTCCCACCGTCGACGAGAGCACGGCGCTCGAGATCGTCGACGGTCGCCATCCGGTGATCGAGCGGATGCTGCCGCCCAGCACGTTCGTGCCCAATGACTGCAAGCTCGACTCGCGAGGCGAGCAGCTCGTCTTGATCACGGGGCCGAACATGGCCGGCAAGTCGACATACATGCGCCAGGTGGCGCAGATCGTGTTGCTCGCACAGATCGGCAGCTTCGTGCCGGCGAAGTCCGCGTCGATCGGTCTGTGCGATCGCGTGTTCACGCGCGTCGGCGCCGCGGACAACCTATCGCGCGGCGACTCGACGTTCATGGTCGAGATGCGCGAGACCGCCGCGATCCTCGACAAGGCGACGGAGCGGTCCTTGGTGATTTTGGACGAGGTCGGGCGCGGCACGTCGACGTTCGACGGCGTGTCCATCGCGTGGGCCGTCGCCGAGCACCTACACGACAAGATCCGCGCGCGCACGCTGTTCGCCACGCACTATCACGAGCTCGTCGCGCTCGCCGACTCGCGGCCCAACGTCCGCAACGTGTCGGTCGCGGTGCGCGAGCACAAGGGCGAGATCGTGTTCCTCCGTCGCGTGGTCCCGGGCGGCGCCAACAAGAGCTACGGCATCGACGTCGCGCGGCTCGCGGGGCTGCCCAAAACGGTGATCGCCCGCTCGCGCCACATCATGAGCCAGCTCGAGGGTGGCTCTCAGCTCGGCAGCTCCGCGCAACTGTCGCTACTCCCAGCGGCGACCGTCACCTCACCCGTCCTCGCGAAGCTCGCCGCGACGAACGTCGATCGCACCACGCCGCTCGAAGCGATCCAGCTCCTCGCCGAGCTGAAGTCGCTGATCTGATCACCAACGTGATCTCGATCGAGCTAGGTCCGTGTCGCTGATCTGATCACGCCGACGTGATCGAGCTAGGTCCGTGTAGGTACACGTGATCGCACTTGGGGGTGCGAAGCCACATCGCTCGCCTGATAGGGGGCGGTAGCCCTTCGAGACCGTTGGTCGAGCGCCTTTCATTCCCGATCGTTACGCGTGGCCCGGACTTTGTACTAGGGACCTGCACTCGTCATTAGGAGGATGCTGTGAAGAGCTCATTCAAAACCCTCGCACTTGGCACCGCGCTGGTATCGGCGGCCAGCGGTGTTGGCTGCGGGGACGACCCGGTTACCATTGGAGACGGCGTCGACACGCTCATCATCTTGCAGCGCCCAGCGCGCAACGATATGGGCGATATCTTCCAGTACACCTCGTATGTCCCGAAGACACCTTCGGGCAAGAACGCGCGGCTCGTGCAGCTGTCGCCGCCCACCGCGGACGGCGTGCAGACCACGATCTGCTGCGATCAGGCGGGACCGGAATACGCGAACATCGACATCTCGGGCTACGACATCTCGTTCGATGCCCGTCAGATCGTGTTTGCGGGCAAGCTCGCCGCGAACCAGGCGTACGGCCTGTTCGTCCAAAACCTCGAGGACGGCGCGGTTCGCCAGCTGCCCACCGACCCGGGTCGCGACTACACGTCGCCGATCTTCCTCCCGGGCGACAAGATCATGTTCACCTCGAGCGCCGTCGTCGAGGAAGGTGCTCCGCAACACCGTGACGAGTACGAGCGTGGCGTGACGCTCCAGGTCGGCCGCATCAACATCGACGGCACGGGCGAAGAGCTCGGACCGCGCAACCTCTCGCACCGCACGTTCCCGACGCTCATGGCGGACGGCCACGTGCTCATGACCCAGTGGGACCACCTCGGCCCGATGAACGCCGGCCACCTGGTGTTCATGAACCAGGACATGACGCAGCTGCGCGAGGCCTTCGGCAAGGAAGGCACGGGCGCTTCGAACTCGACGCTCAAGGCGCGCGAGATCAGCCCGGGCCGCTTCGTCGCGATCGCGACCTCGCGTAACCGCACCATCCAGGCCGGTGCGCTCATCGACGTTCGCCTCGGTGACCAGGTCACCGACAGCAAGGGCAACGTCTCCGCGGACAAGAACAAGTCCGAAGCGAACGCCACGTACAGGGACCTCACCCCCGACGTTCCGCACGACATGACGCCGTCGGCGGAGACCATCGGTCGCTACTACGACGCGTACCCGCTCAACGCGAAGGACAAGCCGGACCTCCTGGTCTCGTGGGCGGATGGTCCCGTCGAGTCGAGCGTGCTCGGCCAGGCGAACCTCTCGGCGAACTTCGGCGTGTACCTCTACAACAGCGAGCGCCAGACGCGCCGCCCGATCCTCGACGATCCCGAGATGTGGGACGTGTTCCCGCGCGCGCTGCAAACGCGCTCCGCTCCGTCCGTCGTGGCCTCGTCGCTCGACGAGAACATGACCGGCGTCGGCCAGACGATCATCGGCTCGATGAACGTCTACGACACGACCCTCTTCCAGTTCGCGCCGGGCAGCATCTACGGCGTCCGCGTCCAGGAGGGCTTCTCCTCGGAAGAAGGCTTCCCCGAGATGTTCGGTTCGACGATGTTCGAAGGTATGGCGACGCTCGGTGTTGCCCGCGTCCGTGCGGATAACTCGTGGGCCGCGTTCGTCCCCGCCAACGTTCCGCTCCGCCTCCAAGCGATCGACAACTTCGGTATGTCGGTTGGCTCCGAGCCCGTGTGGTTCTCGGGCCGCCCCGGTGAGAACCGCTTCTGCGGTGGTTGCCACGAAGATCGCACCGCGACCACGTTGATCGACCCGGGTCTGACCGACGCGGTCGCCGCCGGTCCGACGGTGTTCCAGAAGACCACGGCCCCCCGCGAGGACCGCCTGTCGCTCGACTTCTCGGAGGACAACCTCGTCGGCGTTCCGTGGGACGGCGCGATTCAGCCAATGCTCACGCAGAAGTGCGCGGGTTGCCACAACGGCACCCCGGGCCCGGCGAACCCGAGCTACACGCTCAGCGACGGCGTGAACACGCTCACCTGGACCTTCGACCTCCGCGGCGACGTGTTGCCACCCGAGTGGGTCGAGCTCGGTGGTGACTCGCACTTCACGCGCAGCTACCTGTCGATGGCAGGCCCCGACATGGAAGCTCTCGAGGAAGGCGGCTTCATGTTGGTGTCCGGAACCGTCAAGCAGTACCTCATCCCCGAGAACGCGCGTGGTTCTGAAGCGATTCAACTCCTCAACCCGGGCCGTCGCTACCCGACACCGAACATTGCCGAGCGCGCGTTCAACACGACGCCGCACATGAACGGGAAGGGCCCGGACCTGACGACTGCCGAGATGCAGGCACTCATCCAGGCGACGGACAGTGGCGTGCAGTTCTTCTCTCGCGAGAACAACCCCGGCCTGACCGAGTACTAACCACCCACCGCGGAACCCAGGAGAACATCCATGAAGAACATCGGTAAGAAGCTCGCCGCGGTCGCCTTCGTCCTCATCGCCGCATCGCCGGCGATGGCAGGCAAGGGAGGAAGCGCGGAACGTATTCGCGACGCAGTGAACTCCACCTCGGTCGACGCCATCACGGCGGAGATCGAGCGCGCGGAGAGCCTCATGTGCCCCGACTGCGTACCCATCGTCACCAACCTCCTCGAGGACAACCGCTACGAGGTACGTGAAGTCGCCGCGTGGTGGTTCGCAAAGCGTCCGGGCCTGAAGGACATGATGGTCCCCGGCTTCCTCCAGGATCTCGAGAGCGGCAACACGATCGCCGTTCGCAACGCCGCCGACTTCCTCGGCCGCACGATGACGTACACGTCGCTGCCCGCACTGCGGGACGCGATCAAGCGCGACGTCGGTGCCGAGGGCAAGCTCGCGATGGTGCGCGCGGTGAAGTACATGGGGCACCGCAGTGGTAACCCGGTGCTCGTGCACGCGATGACCGACGGAAGCGCGGACGTTCGCGCGGCTGCCGTCAACGCGTACCGCGATATCCGTGGCCAGAAGGACGCGACGCCGGTCGTCGGCATGCTCGGCGACTCCGCGGCAAACGTTCGCGCCGAAGCGGCCACGGTCGCTGGTGCGATGCGTGCCACCGCGGCGGCCGGTGCGCTCGAGAGCCTCGTCGTCAACGACGCGGACCCCGTCGTGCGCCGCAACGCGGCGTGGGCGCTCGGCCGCATCGGCAGCGCGAGCTCGCGCGACGCGCTGACGAAGGCGTCGATGGACAAGAGCAGCATCGTGCATGGCGTCGCGAAGGCGTCGCTGGCGTCGCTGCGGTAGTGTTCGCGAGCCGCACGTAGCGGCGATCACCCGACGAGAGGTCGCATCGAAAGATGCGGCCTCTTTTCATTTTCTCGTCGAGAAAAGCGGCTAAACTGCTTCTCATGGAGATGCGCCCCCGCTGTAGCGGCCGGTCCATCCTGGTGGCAGCTCTCTGCATGACGAGCGCATGCAGCGACCCGCCCCCGGGACGGACGTACTTCGAACGCAACATCCTTCCGATCCTCGAGCAGAAGTGCGTCGGCAACACATCGGGTTGTCACAGCACCAACGCAGGTGATCCATTCGACTTCGCGGCGGGAAACCTCGACGTCACGAGCTTCGAGAATGTGCAGAAACGACGAGATCTCTTGTCGCCGTTCGGCGTTTATCCGCACTCGCTGTTCCTGATCAAGGCGGTCGGTCCGAACAAGTTGAAGTTCCAGTACGGCAACGTTCCGGGCATGACACCGGCGACGCCGCGTTTCCTCGACGTCGAGGTGCAGCACGTCGGCGGCGCGATCCTCGAGACGGGCTCCGACGCATTCTTCACGCTCCAGACGTGGCTCGAGAACGGCGCGACCGAAAACGGTCTCAAGCCGCCGACGCCGGCCCAGGAAGGCGCGGGCACGTGCAGCGAGTCGCTGCCGGCGGGATTCACCGACACGTTCACGACGATGCGAGCGGCGCAGTACGACGCGTTCAAGCGCGAGATCCAACCCATCCTCACCGAGCGCGGCTGTGCGGCGGGGAGCTGCCACGGCGCGCCGCAGTCGGACTTCTACATCACGTGCGGTAGCACCGAGGAACAGCAGGCGTTCAACTTCTCGCAGGCGTGGTCGTTCGTGAACGATCCCGTCGACGATTCACAACTGTTGCGCGTTCCGCTCGCGGTGGCTGCGGGCGGTCGTGGCCACACCGGCGGCGATCAGTTCGACGACACTGACGACGGCAACTACGTTCGCATCAAGGCGTGGGCTGCCAGCGTCGGCAAGCTTCCGTTCGCGAACGGCAACCCGGTGAAACAGTTCTTCGAGGACAACGTGCAGCCCGTGCTGCTCACTCGTGGCTGCGCGTTCCAGGCGTGCCACAGCCCGCAGTCGGGCAACGACTTCAAGATGCGCTCGGGATCGATCGGCTTCTTCTCGTCGGTCGCGCTGCAGAAGAACTACGACCTCGTCCGCGAGGAGTTCATGGCGCTCGAGTTCCCCGACTCGCGTCGTGGTCGCGTGGTCGCCAAGACGATCCTCGAGTTCGATCAGCGCACCGACCTCGCGACGAACGATCCGGTCGGTGGCATCCCGCACCGCGGCGGTCCCGTGCTCGAGACCGCAGGTTCGTCGGCGGCCGCCGATCCCGCGAGCTGCCCACCTGTCTACAACCCGACCTCGATGCCGCCTCCGACGGCGTTCTGCACCATCCAGGAGTGGATCCGCCTCGAGCGCGCGGCGCTCGGCGCCGAGGTCACGAACATGTCGGCGGGGCAGACCGCGCAGGTCGTCTACGTCCAGCGCACGAGCCCGGCGACCGCGGGTCGCCTCGAGTTCGACACGTTCCAGGGCGGCGCGGATCTGCGCATCTCCGACTCCACCTACGACGCGAGTGCTGGCCTCGGGACCGCGGATGCGGGCACATCGCTGATCGGCGGCTGCGGCCTCGGGGGAAGCCCGGACGTGCAGGCGCCCGACGTCGCGAACGACGGCAACCGGATCGCGTTCGCCGCGCGCGCGACCGCGGGCGATCCGCTCGGCGTGTATGTCGTCGACATCAACGGCGGCAACTGCACGCGCATCACGCCCGCGGTCGGCATGTCGAACGGCATCGCCGTGCACGACTTCGATCCCGCGTGGTCGCCCGACGGCCGCTACATCGTGTTCGCGTCGACGCGCGGCAAGAACGGCGCGACTCGTTCGCGCAAGCGCTTCTTGCCGCAGTCCGATATCTGGCGCGTGCAGGTCAGCGGCTTCACCGCGATGGGCGCGCCCGAGCAGATGACCTGGCTCTCGAACTCGGAAGTCGGCCCGCAGTTCATGCGCGAAGGCCGCATGTCGATGACGACGGAGAAGGCGAGCGACGGCTTCTATCAGCTCGCCGGTCGCCGCATCAACTGGGACCTGACCGACTACCACCCGCTCCTCGGCCAACGCAAAGACTCGCTCTACGCGGACCTCGCAGATCCGATGTCGACACGCCCGTCGATGGGCTACTCGTCGGTCACCGACATCCGCGAAGGCAGCGACGGAAACTTCATGATCATCCTCTCGAACGTGGCCGACAACGGCGCGCCGACGACGATGGGTGGTGCGGGTGCGCTCGCGCTCTTCAATCGCAGCATCGGTCCGTTCGAGGCCGATCGCACGGACCTCGGCTACCTGCCGTCGGTGCGCGTACTCGATCGCGCCGAGATCTATCGCGGCCCCGTGTCGCTGCCCGACGGCCGCATCATGGTGTCTCGTGCGACGAGTCCGACCTCCGGACAGTTCGACATCGTCATGTACAATCCGCGCGACAACTCGGCCGAGCCGCTGTTCGGAAACAACGCGATCCGCGTCGACGCGCAGCTGGTCTACAAGCATCCAGAGCGGCACCTCTACGGCAACCGCCGACAGCTCGTGTTCGGCGGCAACGCGTACGGCCCCGATCCGTCCACGGCAACGGTGCACATGCCGGACGCACCCATGCTGTTCACGGTGCTCACCGGCAACCTCCGCCGCGGTCGCCCGGTCGAAGAGTTCCGCAGCGCGCGCTACCTCGCGGTGTTTCGCGAGGGCATGTGCGGCACGAACTGCACCGCGAACACCAACGGCATCTTCCAGCAGCGCGAGCTGATCGGTCGCGTGCCGCTGGAGGACGACGGCTCGACCAAAGTGATGCTCCCTGCGCGCGAGGGGCTCGTGTTCGAGCTGCAGGACAGCAGTCGCAACGCGATCGTCACGATGGGCGAAGAGCACCAGCTCGGGCCCGGCGAGACGATCTCGATGGGTGTTTCGGAGTCGCTGTTCAACGCGATCTGCGGCAGCTGCCACGGGTCCGTCTCGGGGAGCGAGCTCGACGTCGAGGTCACCCCGGACGCACTGACCAATGCCTCCCGGTCGGCGTCGGCGGGCAGTGCCCCGCTCAACCCCAGCAACTGAGATTCCGTTCGGAGCCTCTGTTCCCTGTTCGCGGCTGTTCCTCTCGAGGGAACGAGCACGCGTCGACGACCTCCGCATCCGCAATTCGTGCTCCTGCACGACGTCGCCTTTGCCCAGAAGGTCGACAGGCGTGTCGACTGATCCGGGAGAGACCGAAATCCGGCCCCATTACCCACATGGATCGCACCAGGCGCATCGACGCCCATCGGCTTCTTGATCGGCAGCTGGGGAGCAGGACCGGGATGGAATCTCCGCCAAATCCCCGCTGAATACAGGGAGGGTTTGCACGTCTTCCTTGTGGCCATCATGCTCGCGTGGGTAGGATGCGCTCGCTCCCCGGAGGACCCATGTCTCGTATCGTTCGCGCAGCGTTCGTAGGTTTGTTGGGCGTCAGCCTCGTCGGCACGGCGTTCGCCGGTGAGAAGCCGGCGGCGGCGAAGAAGGCGGCGGCGAAGAAAGCGCCCAAGAAGGCGAAGCCGGCACCGCCCAAGAAGAAGGCGCCGCCGCCCTCGGCCGCGAACCAGAAGAAGCTCGAAGAGAAGATGGGCGGCTTCAAGTTCGGAATGTCCAAGGACGAGATCCTCGGCGGCCTCGAAAAGCAGATCGCCGAGCGTTACGACGAGAAGCTCAAGGCCACCACGGACGTCGCGCAGCAGGATCGCATCCGCAAGGAGAGGAAGACCGAGCTCGCGCGCGTGAAGGCTACGTTCGTCAGCTTCGAGGAGAAGAAGGAGTCGCCGTGGGGCGTCTCGATCGTCGAGGGCGAGTTCGCCCACGGCACCGAAGAGTCGATGATGGAGCGCTGGGAGAACGACGGCGGCAAGAACAACCGCCGGTTCTTCTTCTTCTACCAGGGCAAGCTCTGGAAGATGTTCATCTCGCTCGACGTGTCGATCCTCCCCGAGGACAAGAAGAACTTCGACACGCTCCAGCAGGTCATGACGGCGCAGTTCGGCGCCGGTGACGTCGAGCCCGGCGTGATCACGTGGACGATGCCCAAGCTCGAGGTGCGCGCGCTCGACAAGCTCCGCACGTACGACGCGATCGGCCTCGTCCTCGAGGATCCGACGGTCAAGAAGGATCTGCTCGCGCTCCGCGAGGCCAAGGCGCCGCCGAAGCGCGAGACCTCGGCGACGATCAAGGCGGTCATCGATCCCGAGAACAAGGACAAGCCCGACGTGAAGGGCAACAGCGGCGCCGTCGATGCCGTGATCAAGGCGCAGGGCGGCAAGTAGCCCGCTCGCTCGCCGAAACGACGAAGGCCGCCTGCGAGGGCGGCCTTCGGTCGTTTCGGTCTCGGGGGCGTCGTCTACATGAAGAAGCTGAACTTCTTGCCCTTACCGGCCTCGGTCTGCAGCATCGTCTCGAGCTTGTTGCCCTCGTTGAGCAGGCCGTTGTTCTTATCGCCCTGGCCGTGGATGCGCTCGTAGATCGTGCGCAGGCGGCGCTGGTAGTACGCCTCGGACGCGATGCCTTCGGCGCCCTTCACGAGGGAGTCGCGAACACCGCCGGGGAGCAGCATCACGATCTGCTTGGTCGGAACGCTGTCCTGACCGCTGTTCGCGAGCTTGCCCTCGTTCCATGTGGCGCCCGGCTCGGTGCGATACGTGAAACTCGACGGTGCCTCGCCGTCGGCGCACTTGCCGCTCGGCGCGATCTTGCCGCTGCAGTACGGCGGTCCGAGCTCGACGAGTTTCGCGCCGAAATCGGCGGGCTCGCCTTCCGTGGGTGCCGACATCACGATCGCGTAGCGGAACTGGTTGTTGAGGTAGGCGTTCTCGCCTTCCTTCACCTGTCCCGCATCGCCCTTCTCCTTCGCGCGGCGGAACGCTTGCTCGTCGCTCTTCGCGCTCTTCAGGTGGAGATCGATCATCGCCTTCACCTCCGCGACGCCACCGTAGAACTGGACGAGCTTCGCGGTGGTGTCGGGATCGAGCGTGTTCGTCTTCGCGCGGAACACCTCGGTCTTCACGTCGAGCGCTTTCGCGAACGCGTCGAGCTCTTTGTCGAGCGTGCCATCGACGCGGAAGTTGTTCTTGGTCTTCCACTCGTCGAGCCGGCTGTCGAGCTGCGAGATCTGTTGCTTCAGGTGCGCGACGCTCGACTGCGTGTTCTTGTCGCCGAGGATCTGCTTCACGTCGGAGAGGCCGGTGTTGTAGGCACCGTTCGTCGCTCCGATCTTTCCGACCGCGATCCCGAGCGCGATGCCGACGACCGCGGGGATCGCGATCTTCGCGATCGACGCGCCCTTGCTCTGCGAGCCCACGTTCTCGACGGGCCTTCCGTCGTTGACGATCACGATCTCGGGCGCGCGCTGCACCGTTCCGACCGCGGCCATCGCGTTCATCGCGCCGAACGGATCGGACGCCGCATCCGGAATCGCCGGTGCGGCCGGCGTTGGTGGGTGCACGCCAGGCGGCGCTGGCAAATTCATTCCGGGCGGTGCCACCACACCACCGGCCGCGCCGTTCGAGCGCGCCGTCTGGCCACTAGTGGGAGCCGCTGCGCCCTTCTTGAGGCCGAGGCGGGCCTTCAGGTCGCTGATGTCACGGCTACCGCCGGGCTTCTTAGAGTCACTCAAGGAAGGACCTCCGTTCCGGGGAGAGACTTTATGGACCCAACGTCTCGAGTGTCAAGGATGCCTGTCGGTTGGCGGAGTTGCGACAGATTCTGTGGGAGGTGCCACGGACCGCTGTTGTGCGGTCACCACACCCTGCTTTCCCTCGTGGTTGGGTCGTGAAATTGCGATTACACCTCGTGTTTCCAGCGATGAAAAACGATCTCCACGACACCCGTAAGCGAGAGTAATTGCCGACGTTTCATTAGTGCGCCCGAGGGGGTCAGCACCTGGCTGACCTGGCAAGTTTGCTGCAGACTAAACCGAGTGGCGCGCTCGCGCGTCTTGCTACCGACCACCCGAAAGGCTCACCCCGTGAACCGTTCCATCTTCGTTCTCGCCGGCGCACTCGCACTTGTCCCCACACTTCAGACCGAAGAAGCGGAAGCGGGACGCTGGTCGCGTGGTGGCGGTGTTCGCGTGCAGGCGCGTGGCAACTTCTCGGTGCACTGGTCGCGTCCTGCACGCACCTGGTACCGCCCTCGCCCGACGTGGTCGGTCGGCGGCAGCATCTACGTCGGTCGCGGTTATTACCCGCGCTACCGCTACTACCGTCCCTACTACGCGGAGACGTACGTCCCGTCGTACTACGGCACCACGTATTATCCGGTCGCCCCAGCGCCGGTCACGACCGCGGTCGTCGTCGCACCGCGTCCCGAGCTGCCGAAGTTCGGCATCGGCCTGTTCGCGGGCGGCGTCGCTGTCGAGGACACAGATGACTCGAGCGACATCGGCGTGCTCGGTCGCATTCGCCTCGGTAACGGCGGCTTCCTGATCGAAGGCGAGCTCGGAAAGACCGAATACACCAACGACCTCCGCATGGACCGCCGCATCGGTGGCTCGCTCGTCTACGAGCTCGGCGCGCACAACCGCCTCGCTCCGTACGTGCTCGCCGGCCTCGGCGTGCAGCAGGCGGACGTCGCCGGGCAATACACGACGAACCAGAGCTTCGCCGAGATCGGTGTCGGCCTTCGCTACGCGCTCACCCCGAAGTTCCACATCGCCGTCGACATCCGCGCCGGCTCGCGCCACTCGATGTCGAGCGATGACCCGCAGCAGCTCGACGGATCGATCGCACGCACGGTGGCGCCGCCCTCGAGCGACAGCGACGAGAGCGAAGAGTACACGCGGGCTCGCCTGAGCGCGCTCCTGTACTTCTGAACCGAACGGTCGGGTGAGCAGGGACGGTCGTCTTCGGGCGGCCGTTTTTGTTTTCGGATACGATTCTTGTAATGGAGGTCCAGCAGCGCCACATCACGGCGCGCGACGGCACCCGCCTCGGTTACCAGGTGCGAGGCGAAGGACCCTGTGTCGTGCTCGCGAACGGGCTCGGCGGGACGTACCTCGCGTTTCGTTACCTCTACGAGGCGCTCGACGACTACAAGGTCATCTGCTGGGACTACCGCGGCCTGTACACGTCGGGGCCGGCGGCCGATCCGAGGGCCAACACCATCGGCCATCAGGTCGCGGATCTCGTCGAGATCCTCGGCGCGGAGAACGTCACCGACTTCGTGATCGCGGGCTGGTCGATGGGTGTGCAGGTCGCGTTCGAGACCCTCAAGAAGCACCCCGATCGCGTGAGGGGCGTGTTCGCGATCAACGGCACGTACGGGCGCGCGTTCCACACCGTCATGGGCAGCCGGCTCGTCGGCAAGACGATCCCGATGATGCTTCGCCTCGTCCGCGCGCAGGCCGCGCTCGCCGGCCGCGCGTCCAAAGTCGTCGCCGGATCGGACGCGCTGATCGGCGCGATGAAGCGTGTCGGCCTCGTCAGCTCGACGATCGATGTCGACATCTTTCGCAAGGTCGCGGCCGGCTTCCAGACGATCGACTGGGTCATTTACAGCGATCTCCTCGCGCGTCTCGACGAGCACGATGCCGAGGATGTGCTCGCGAGGATCGCGGTACCGGCGACCATCGTCACCGGTGACAAGGACCTGATGACCCCGCCCTCGACGGCGGAGCACATCCATCGCCGGATCGCCGGCTCGCGCCTCGTCGTGATCAAGGGCGGCACGCACTACACACCCGTCGAGTACCCGGTGATCCTCGTCGACGAGCTCGGCCGCTGGCTCGACAAGATCGCCGGCTGGGAGCGATGCGTGCGCGGCGTCCGCGAGGCAGGGAATTAGATGGCGCAGTGTCCGAGCTGCCAGAAGGACGTGCTCGACATCGACGTGCGCTGCCCGCATTGCGGCACCGCGATCGGAGCGACGGGTGCGCACCGCATGCTCGGCACCGTCGTGCTCGGGCAATACGAGCTCGTCGACGTGCTGGGGCAGGGCGGGATGAGTGTGGTGTTCAAGGGGCGTCACAAGATGACGGATCAGGAGGTCGCGCTGAAGATCCTCCCGCCGGAGCTCGCCGCGCATAGCCAGGTGAAGTCGCGCTTCCTCGAGGAGGCCAAGGCGCTCGCCGCGCTCGATCACCCGAACATCGTCCACCTGTACAACTTCGGGCAGGAGAACGGCTTCTTCGTGCTCGCGATGCAGTTCGTCCAGGGCCGCACCTGGGAGCGCATCATCCTCGAGAACAAGCACATGGAGTGGACGGCCAGCGTCCGCGTCTGCATCGACGTGCTGCGCGCGCTCGAATACGCGCATGGCCGCGGCGTGATCCATCGCGACATGAAGCCGAGCAACGTGCTCGTGCGTGCACACGACGCGACGGCGACGGTGATGGACTTCGGCATCGCGAAGATGACGACGTCGACAAAGCTCACGGCGACGGGTCAGACCATGGGCACCGTGCGCTACATGTCGCCGGAGCAGGTACGTGGGCAGGAGGTCGATCTCCGCACGGATATCTATTCGCTCGGCGCGACGCTGTACGAGTCGCTGACCGGCGAGACGCCGTTCGACGGCACGACGCACTTCGAGATCATGACGAAGCACCTGTCGGAGGCGCCGAAGCCTCCGTCTGCGCGCGGCATCGAGGTGCCAAAGCTCGTCGAGGAAGCGGTGCTCAAGAGCCTCGCAAAGAGGGTCGGCGATCGCTTCGAGAACGCGCGCGAGATGCGCAAGGTGCTCGAGGCCTCGTTGCGCGAAGGCGACGTCGGTCTCATCGAGACGCAGAAGCTCAACCGCGAAGTGCTCGGGGAGCTACGCGCGACCGCGCCCGAGACGCCGAAGACGCGGACGCCGCCCGCGAGCCTCGCGACCGCGACGCCCATGGGCCTCGCGGACGAGCTCGAGCCGGGCGCGACCGGCGCCGCCGCGGTGAAGCGAACGTCGCGTACGATGATGTGGATCGCGCTGGCAGGACTCGTCGTCGCAGGCGGCGCCGGCGCGACGATTTTTGTCCTGGGTTCAGACGACACGCCCGAGGGCTGGTCGCCGAAGCACAAGACCATCCGCGGTGCGATGCCCTCCGCGGGTGCCACGATCGACGGTGTGCTGGTCGAGACCACGGGAGATCTGCAGCCTGCCGAGGTGGCGGCGGCCTACAAGTCGTCGCTCGCAAAGCTCCGCGAGCGGGCAAAGGGCGGGACTCTCACGTTTCCGGATCCGATCGAGGAGATCGTCACTATCGGCCAGAACGTATTCTGCGACGAGACGGCATACCCGGACAAGCTCGTCGTCAAGGGCTGTTCTTCGATGACGGCCGCCACCAGCATCATGCGTGACGGCAAGAAGCGCATGCTCGTCCTCGACGACCGCGCCCGCCTCGAGCGCACGATGGATCTGGGGATCGCCGAGGCGATCTGCCTGCTCGGCAACGACGCCATCTGCGCGTTCAGCGAGGACTTCCGCAAGAGCTACGACGCCCCGCCATCGGAAGTGATCGATCCAGCGCCTGGCAAGGACAACAAGGACAAGAAGCCGAAGAAGAAGTAGGCCATCGTCTTCGAAGAAGTGATCGAAGGCGGCGGGGTGCGTTGACAACTCCGCGTCGTCCCACGATTATTCTGCGCGGAGGGAGCATGTCCCGCACCGTTATTGCAGCGGTCGTAGCCGCCGTGATCGTCGTTCTCGCCGCGATCGCGTATTTTGTCACGTCGAAGAGCTTCGACGAACGCGCCAAAAAAGACGCAGACGCACAGCTCAACCGCGCGCACGGCGTGATCGGTCAGGTCAACCAACTCGAGGGGATCGACGTCGCGAACAAGGCCGAATGGCTCGCGTCGTTCCCCGAGTTCCTGAGCGCGATCAAGTCGGAGAACGTGCGTGCGTCGCAGGCGCGCATCGGCTTCCAGAAGTTCACGGCCGACGAGAAGAAGAGCCCGATCAAGCCGGACATCATCGCGCTCCTCGACAAGACCGGAAACGTGCTCGCGATCAGCGACGTGCCGAGCGTCGTCGCGAAGCAATGGAAGAACGACAAAGGCGAGTCGATCCTCCCCGCGATCAATGTCGTGCTGAAGAAGAAGATCATCATCAGCGACATCTGGATCAAGGACGAGAAGTCGATGTTCAAGGTCGGTGTCGCCCCGATCCTCGACCCCGAAGCGGTAATCCCGCCCGAAGACACCGAAGGCGCGGCGGCGATCGTCGGCGCGATCGTCGTCGCGTACTCACAGACGGCCAAAGAAACGCAGAAGGACAAGTCGCTGCTCGGGACCGACCTCGCGTACTACAACATCGGCAAGGGAACCGATGGCAAGGCCAAGGTCGACGTCATCGCGTCGAGCTTCACGCGGGCGAACGCCGAGGAGGACACCGCAAAGGCTGTCCAGCTCGCCACCGAGCTCGGCAAGCTCTCCACCGCCGATGGCAAGCCGCTCAAGGCGGTCATCGCGGTCGGTGAGACCACGTACATCGCGGCCACCTTCCCACTGCCTCGCGCGGCCACGAAGGCGTTCCCCACAGACTACCCGCCGGTGACGTCGGGTGTTGTCGTGTTGTCGCCGATCGGCGGCGGCGAAACGGCCGCGATGGCGGGCACGGTGAAGCTGTTCATCCTGCTGCTCGGCATCGGAGCGCTCGCGATCGCAATGCTCGGCCTGTACCTCTCGCACCGCCGCTTGATCACGCAGGTCGATCAGGTCGAGCTCGGCATCACCGAGATCATCAACGGCAACCTCGATCGCACGTTCCGCCCGGTCGGCCCCGAGCTCGACGGTCTGTCGAACGGCCTCAACGTCATGCTCGCGCGCCTGCTGGGCCGTCCCGAGCCGGGCGAAGAGGAGTTCGACGAAGAAGGCAACCCGATCGTCCCCGGCCGTGTCGACTTCGAGGAGGGCGAGGAAAAGCCTGCCGTCGATCCAGACATCGCCGCGCTCGCGCAGGAAGCGGAGCCCGACTACTACAAGCGCGTCTACACCGAGTACACCGCGGCGCGAAAGGCGAGCGGCAACCCGGACGACGTGTCGTTCGAGAACTTCATCGCGAAGCTGAAGGTCAACGAGGGTAAGCTGAAGGCCCAGTACCAGTGCCGTGCCGTTCGCTTCCGCGTCGTCACCAAGGACGGCAAGGTGTCCCTGAAGCCCGTCCCGATCTTCGCGTGACCCGGTGGCCGTTCAAACGGGACTAGCGCGGCTCGCGACCGAGGGGAACCCGCTGCTCGAGGGCAAGCGCATCGGGCTGCTCGTCAACCCGACCGCGGTGGATGCGCAGCTCGTGCACGCGATCGACCTCTTGCACGCCAAGAAGGAGTTCAGGATCACAGCGCTGTTCGGCCCCGAGCACGGCGTGCGCGGCGACGCGCAGGACATGATCGAGGTCGATAACGCGCGCGACGTGCGGACCGGCCTGCCGATTCACTCGCTGTATGGCGCGACCGAGGACACGCTGTCGCCGACGGCCGCGATGCTCGACCAGATCGACGTCATGATCTACGACGTCCAGGACATCGGTAGCCGCTACTACACGTTCGTGTGGACGATGGTTCTCGCGATGCGCGCGTGCGCGAAGGCGGGCAAGGCGTTCGTGGTGCTCGATCGCCCGAACCCGATCGGGGGCCATCTGATCGAAGGCGACAACATCGATCCGGGCTTCGAGTCGTTCGTCGGACTCGTGTCGTGTCCCAATCGCCACGGCCTCACCGCCGGTGAGATCGCGCGCTGGCGGCACGCCGTCGAGAAGCTCGATCTCGAGCTCGCGGTGATCGGCATGGTTGGCTGGACGCGCGACATGCACTTCGACCACACGGGACTGCCGTGGGTGATGCCGTCGCCGAACATGCCGACAGTGGACACCGCGCTCGTGTATCCCGGCATGTGCCTCGTCGAGGGTACCGAGCTGTCGGAGGGGCGCGGCACGACGCGGCCGTTCGAGCTCTCGGGCGCACCGCACGTCGACGGGCACAAGCTCGCGCATTCGCTCGCGGCGATGGACCTCCCCGGCGTGCGCTTCCGTCCGGTCGTGTTCACGCCGCAGTTCCAGAAGCACGCGAAGCACGCGTGCGGCGGTGTGCAGCTGCACGTCACGGATCCGCGCGCGTTCCGCCCGTACCGTACCGGTGTCGCGTTCCTGAAGGCCTGCTACGACCAGAGCCCCGCGTCGTTCAAGTGGCGCGCGAAGGCGTACGAGTTCGTCGACAAGATCCCCGCGATCGATCTGCTCGCCGGATCGGCACAGCTGCGCGAAGGTATCGAGGCGGGCAAGACCCTCGATGACCTCGCCGAACGCTGGCCGCGCGAGGAAGGGGCGTGGGCCGAGGAGCGCGCCGAGTATCTGCTGTATCGGGAGGAGTGACCGTGACGACGCGCGTCGCACTGTTCGGGGGCAGCTTCAATCCGCCGCACGTCGCGCATCAGATGGTCGCGCTGTGGGCACTCGAGACGCAGCCGATCGACGAGGTCTGGTTCGTCCCCGTCTTCAAGCACGCCTTCAACAAGGACCTCGAGCCGTTCGAGCATCGCGTCGAGATGACAAGGCTCGCGGCCGCTCGCTTCGGCTCCGCGGCGCGCGTCGTCGACGCGGAGAAGGACAACGCCAGCGGTCGGACGTACGACCTGCTCGTCACGCTGACGAAGGATTCGTCGACGTCGTTTCGCTTGCTCGTCGGGACGGACATCCTCGCGGAGTCGCACAAGTGGCATCGCTGGGACGACGTGATCGCGATGGCGCCGCTCCTCGTGATCGCGCGGGCGGGGCACCTCGAACCGGGGAGAGAGACGACGTTCGCCGCGCCGAGTATCTCGTCGACGCACATTCGTGAGCTGCTCGCGCGCGAGGCCTCGCCCGCGGCGCTCGACTCCGACCGCCGGATCGCGCGCGACGAGGTCGCATCGTTGTTGCCCGCCTCGGTGTTGGGGTATATCGACGCCCGAGGTCTGTATCGATGACGGCTCGCAATCCAACCACGTTCGTCGTCGGCGCTGGCCCTGTCGCCACCGCGCTCGCCGGCGCGCTTCGCCTCGGCGGGGTACCCGTGCTCGGACTGTGGGCGCGCAAGCCGGCCGCGGCACGCGCCGCGGGAGCGTCTGCCGGCGTCGCCGCATTCTCGTCGGCACCGCCCGACATCCTGCTCGAAGCCGAGGTGGTGATCCTCGCCGTGCGCGATGCCGCGATCACCGAGGTCGCGCAGATGCTGCTCGGCACCGGCCTCGTCGGAAAGCGCCACGTGCTTCTGCACTGCGCCGGAGCCGTCTCCGCGCACGACGCGCTCGGCGAGCTCGCCAGCAGCGTCGCGGGTGTCGGCACGATGCATCCGCTGTCCGCGATTTCCGACGGAAAGGCCGCGATGCGCGGCCTCAAAGGCACCGTGTTCGGCGCCGAGGGTGACGAGGTAGGCCGCGCCACCGCGAGCAAGTTGGTGGGGCTGATCGGTGGCGTCGTGATGAACCTCGACGGTACGCAGATGGCCGGCTATCACGCGGCCGCGGCGATCGCGTCGAACTACATCGTCGCGGCGCTCGACGCGGCGGCCGCCGTGCTCGCGAGTACCGGTGTCGCGCCGCAACAAGCAGCGGCCGCGCTCGTGCCGCTCGCCCGCGGCGCACTCGATAACATCGAGGCACGTGGCACGACGGACGGACTGACCGGACCGATTCGACGTGGCGACGCGCAGACGATTCAACGTCACCTCGACGCACTTCGCGGGAAGGCGGAGCTTGTCGAGGTGTATCGAGCGCTTGCGCGGCGCGCGGTCGAGATCGCGTCACGGCTCGACGGTCACGACGCCCCAGATCGCGCAGGACTCGACGCGATCCGCGCACTCCTGGCGTGAGTACGGGTAGTCCTCGGGAGCTTGGACAAATCGCCGCTCGATCGAGCGCGCGTGCTCGGGTAGCATCT
This sequence comes from Kofleriaceae bacterium, assembly GCA_046160585.1. Lineage (GTDB taxonomy): Bacteria > Myxococcota_A > Polyangia > Haliangiales > Haliangiaceae > JABFXX01. The sequence goes on along the minus strand of JBJXGN010000322.1, from coordinate 5,453 downwards.
TCGGCGATGCGCGCTCCATCGATCTACATCCGCACTGCTGCGCGCCCGACTCCGGTCGGGTTTGCGACCCACCTCCGCACTCGCTTCGTGACGCCGTTCGGGGTCGCGATCGTTCTCGCCGTTCTGATGGCGTTCACGTCCGTCGCCGGTGCGAACCCCAACAAGGTGTTCGGCGGGCGGATCATGATGAGCGACAAGCGGTTCCCGCTCCAGGCCAAGAGTGCGGCGGCGTACACGGCGAAGATCCGCAGCCAGAGCAAGACGAACTTCTACGAGAACAAGGAGGCCAAGAGCTGGAAGATCCACTTCATCGGCTTCCTCAAGTCTCCGCTCAACGACCTCGAGTACCTGGTCAAGATCTACGACATTAGTGGTCGGCAGCAGATGTTGCTCTCGACGTTCGAGCAGTTCACCGACTCGCGCGGCCAGAACACGCTGACGTCGAGTGTGGTGCTCGAGCGCAAGCAGTTCGGCGTGAACAAGCACCTGATGGTGACGATGGAGTCGAAGGGCCGCGTGCTCGCGACGGGACGCCTCAAGATCCTCGGTGAGGGCGATAAGTTCACCGGCAAGGTCGACTTCTCCGACGAGGAAGCGGCGGGCAAGAAGTCCAACGACGACGAGTAGCGTTGCTACCTCGACTGCACGTCGAGATCGACCGTGAACACCGAGTGCGCTTCCGGCGGGAACACGCGGAGGACGTAGTGACCGGGTGTCGCGAAGACGTGGTGGAACGCGAACTTCCCCTTCGTTCGTTTCGACGGCTGCGCGGAGACGCCGGTGGCCTTGCCATCGGGCCCCTCGATGGTGACGACGAGGTTCGCGGCCTGGATCGGCGCACCGATCGCGTTCCATAGCTCGAACGTGGTGCGCACGCGCGTGCCGGCGACGATCGGGTCGTAGAGCGTCGTGCGCTGGGTCATCTCGCCGTCGTCGGAGATCACCGTGCGGCGGCCGGTGAACGCACTCGGCTCCGTGTCCGTGGGGTCGAGCGTGTCGGTGCGGGCATCGGTACCGCCGGCGATCGCCGCGTGGGAGGTGGTCGCGCGATACACCGCGAAGCCCGCCGCGCCGACGAGCAGCATCGCGATCGCGCCGATCGCGACGAACCGCGCGCGTTTCGGTGGGCCAGGTGGTGGGTTGAGCGCGACCGCGTCGAGGGCAGCGGTGGGGCTCAGCGGATCGATGTCCTCGAGCGTCGGCTGCTGCGTCTTGCGCCTCGCCCGCAGCGTCTTTCCGAGCGAGAAACTGCCGCTGCGTTTGGACAGGTCCGCGAGCGCTTCGTCGATCAGCGTGACGACTTCGTCCGCGCTCTGCGGGCGGTTGTCCGCGCGCTTCTGCATGAGGCGCCGCACGAGGTTGTCGACCTCGCTCGGGACGTCCTGGCGGCGATCGCTCGGCGTCGGAATCGGTCGGCCCATGTGCGCGAGCAGCACCTCGAAGCCCGAGCCGTCGAACGGCGTGTCGCCGGTGACCAGCTCGAACAGGATACAGCCGAGCGCGTACACGTCGCTGCGCTGGTCCGCGTGTTCGCCCTGCGCTTGCTCGGGCGACATGTAGTGCGGCGTGCCGATGAGGCCGTTGGTCGTGAGTCGTGTCGCGTCGGCGTTGCCGGGTTTGGCGACGGCGATGCCGAAGTCGACGATCGTGATCCGATCGTCGCCGTGTCGATCATTCCGCCACATGATGTTCGACGGCTTGAGGTCGCGGTGCACGACGCCGGCGACGTGGGTCTCGGACAGCGCGGAGGCGATGTCGCGCGCGATCTTTAGTGCGCGCACCGCGGGCACGGGGCCGCCCTCGAGGATCTTGTCGAGCGGCTGGCCGTCGATGAGCTGCATCGCGAGGTATGGCCGGCCGTCGGGCAGCTCGCCGACCGCGTAGATCGCGACGACGCCGGGATGCGTGATCTTCGCCGCCGATCGAGCCTCGCGCGCGAACCGTTTGGCCATCGTTTCGTCGGCGAGGATCTCGAAGCTCGGGACCTTGATCGCGACCGGGCGATCCAGCCCTAGCTGCTGCCCGCGGAAGACCGTGCCGAACGCACCGCCGCCGAGGATCGCTTCGATCGCGAAGCCATCGATCGTCGTCCCGATCAGCGACGATGCGGGCGCCGACGACAACTCCGCCGTTTCGCCGAATCCCGTCACCGATGGCGAGCTGATCGACGTCGCCGCGGTCGATACGCCGGTTGTCGCGAGCTCGACCGACCTCGCGTACGACATCCCGCACGCCGGGCAGAACTGCCCGGCGTCGTCGGTCGTGTTCGCGCACTCTCTACAGGTCGGCACCTTCGGCGAGCGTAGCAGCCTGGTGCGCAGTAGCGGATGTCTAGAAGACGTAGCCAACGGAGAGCTCGCCTTCTGCGCCGATCGGCAGGAGCGAGAGGAGGTCGTTCATGAATTCCTCCGACTCCTTCGCCTCGGCCGAGTCATCCTTGGCTTCCGCGACGTGGTTTCCCCAGCCGAGGCCCAGGCGCGCCGTGATGTTGACCGCGTCGGTCAGCATCCAGCGCTTGCCGATGTTTGCGGTCAGCATCGTCGAGCGAACGCTCATGTCGTGCGTCATCTCGGCGCCGTTCACGATGCGTGTGACGGAGCCCGAGCCGACGGTCTGCGTGAATGTCACGCCGAGAAAGCCGCTGTTCTGCTGGCCACGCCAGTGCCAGCGATAGCCGACGCTGCCACCGAACTGCAGCGAGTCACCGTCGTCGCCGGATGCGCGGTTCAGGACGCCCTCGACGATCACACCGTGCGTGCCGCCGAACAGGCGCTCGTACGTCAGCGCGATGTTTCCCGCGACCAGGCCGAGCGGCGAGAGGTTGATCGAGTTTTGCTTCTCGGCCTGCTTCTCGACGACGAGAGGCTGCATCGGCACTGCGGGTGCGGACGCGGGCGCTTGTGCGAAGGCAATGGATGGAACGGAGGCAACCAGAGCGGCGAGGATGATTTTCATGGCGCCGCGCAGTGCAGCGCGCGGGCCACGCCACGTCGCGGCGACGTCGCGGCGAACCGTGCCGGTCGTCCGCGTGTTTTGTCGCGCTCGTTCGTGATCCGCCGCGCGTTTCCACGCGAGACGCCCGCATCGCGTGAACGGCGCGCTACAGGCGTAGCGTGCCTTTTCACCGCAAATGGCATTCGGCGGCGACGTTCGAGGTGGCCTCGGCCGACTCGTTTGCGCGAATCAGCCGAGGCGGACTCGGTCGACCGTTCGAATCAGGCGACGGCGTTGAGGCGGCTCGCCGAGTCGCGCGTGGCGATCTGCGGGGCGAGGGCGCTCTCGATGAGGCCGAGCGCGCGGTCCGTGCGGACCGCAAGCGTGTCCGCGGCGAGGCCGAGGTTCGACGTCATCTCCGCGGCGTCGAGGCTGCCGAGCAGCACCGACCACGCGAGGTCTGCGATCTCGCGGGCGTTGACCTGGCGGTACACTCCCGCGTGAATGCCGTCCGCGATGCAGGCGCCGATGTGGTCCTGGATGCGGCCGATGCCGGTGGACACGGCGGCGACTACCTCGTCCGAGAGCTGCGGGCGAACCGCGGGCTGGGCGAGGAGGCGCAGGATCCGTGGACCCTCGGCGTCCTTCTCCGCCCAGCGAACGAGGATGCCCCACGTCTCGCGAAGGCGACGGCCGACCTCGGCCTGATCGCGGACCTGCACCATCTCCACGTCGAACACCGTCAGGGTGTCCTCGATGAGGGAGACGTACAGGTCTTCCTTCGAACGGAAGTAGAGGTAAATGGCACCGACCGAGAGCTGCGCCGCGCGAGCGATAAGCTCGATCGAGGCGCCGGCGTAGCCGCGCTCTGCGAAGACCGTCCGGGCCGCTTCCTGGATGCGACGACGACGGGCCTGCCGCTCCTGGGCTTTGCGTTCTTGAGCGTTCGTCATGCCCGCGGTTTAATCTTTATGACGCACTTGGTCAAGCGGCGTTTTGTAGCAGGCGATTGCCGAGCAGAGTCCTGGAGTTAACGCATCTGTGGGGTCGCGCGTACCTAAGCGAGATTGTTGGGAGATCAAACCTGACTCAAGTTTCAGCTCTAACTGCGTTCACTTTTTACGGATCCGGATCTGCCGTCGCACGTCTCACCTTCAATGCAGCCAGCGTCGCGCGTCCGCACCTCCCTTGTCCTCGGCGCCGCCGGCGCCACCGTCCTCGCAGCGTTGCTGCTGAGCCAGGGAACGCCGCAGGTCCGTTCGGAAGGTTTCGATAGCTCCGCCGACGACGGCATGACGCTGATCGCGGAGCTGGCGACGCACAAGATCCTCGCGGGCGCACACGACGAGAATGTCGCGATCACGATCACCGCACCGAAGGGACGCGCGAACCAGCGGCCCCCGCTGTCGCTGGCGGTCGTCATCGATCGGTCGGGCTCGATGTCGGGCGCGCCGATGGAGAACGCGAAGGCCGCCGCGTCGCGTCTCGTCGGTCAGCTCGACCCGAGTGACTCGTTCACCGTCATCACCTACTCGAGCGGCGATCAGGTCGTGATGCCGATGTCGCGCGCCTCCGACGCGAACAAGAGCGCTGCGCGCGCCGCGATCGAGCGCATCTACGACGACGGCGGCACGTGCATCTCGTGCGGCCTCGTGCGCGGCGCGTCCGAGCTGGATCGCAGCCCGATCGGTGACGGCGTCCGCCGCATCGTCCTCATCTCCGATGGTCAGGCGAACGAGGGCATCTGGGATCGCGACGAGCTCGCGGCCCTCGCGCGAGACACTGCGGCGCGCGGCACGTCGATCTCCGCGGTCGGCGTCGGCCTCGACTTCGACGAGGTCACGATGCAACGCATCGCATCGGTCGGCCGCGGCAATTACTACTTCGTCGAGGACACCGCGAACCTGACCGCGATGTTCGCGAAGGAGCTCGGTGGCCTCGCGGAGACCGTCGCGTCGGATGTCCGCCTTGTCGTCGAGAGCGGTGGTGGCGTGGACATCACCGACGTCTACGGCTACCAGTTCTCGCGCACCGGCACCTCCGTGATCATCCCGATCGCCGACCTCCGCGCCGGCGAGACGCGCAAGGTCGTGCTGCGCACGCACGTCACGACCGCACAGATCGTTCGCTCGAAGATCGTCACCACCGTCAACATGAGCTGGCGCCGCGTGGCGGATGGCTCGCTGCGCGCCGCGAAGACCGCCGCGATCGCCGAGATCGTCGACGACGCGCGTGTGGTCGCCGCGAGCGTGAACACGCGCGCTGCGCAGGCCGTCGAGGAAGCGCTGTCCGCGCGCGCGCTCGAGGAGGCCACAGTGCTCTACGAGACGCAGGGCTACGACGCCGCGAAGCAAGTGCTCGACGTCCGCATGGAGCAGGTCAACCGGAACACGAACCTCACGCCGACGACGCGCGCGAACATCGAGACCAAGACGACGCGCGCGATCGACAACTTCAAGTCCGCGCCGAAGGGCAAGGCGATGAAGATGTCGCGCGAGGACGCGTACAACCTGGCGCGC
>JBJXGN010000321.1:0-11085 GCA_046160585.1 Kofleriaceae bacterium | reverse complement strand
CTTGCCAAGGTTGACGTCGAGGGTTCGAATCCCTTCTCCCGCTCGATAGTGCGATAGCGCTCGCGGTCGCCCACCATTTCCACACCGTCAGGACTGCAACCCGGCCGAGGTTGCCGAAACCCTGGCGCGCGACGACGGACTGCGGCCCGAACAGGGTTGCGCTGGCAGGTGTCACAGGCGTGAGGTACGAACCGCTTGCTGCATGCGTCACGTGATGAAGGTTGGCCCCTTGAACCTCGAGCGGGGGATGGCAAGCGCATATGTCGCGTTCGGCGAGGTCGGCCTCGACGTCGTCGTCGAGGCGGACGATGAGAAGGGCTTGGTTGCGCTGGCGCGTCGGAACAAGAACGAGGTGCTCGTGTGCGAGCCTTCACTTTCGCGCGCTGCCGTTCGGCGAGGGCTGACCGTCGCAGCGCCGCCACCGGCCGCGCTATCGATGAAGGCTGCGCTTGCGGTCAATCTCGATCATGGACGTGCGATGGCTGGCGTCTCGCCCGAGCTCGTCCTGGAGTTGATCGAAGCAACACTCGATTTCGATGCCGCTGCACCGTGGGAGTCGTTCGAGCCGGATGAGGAGATCGCCGTTCGCATCGAGCCCGGTGGTCGCGAGCTCGAAGGATGCGTGCTGGGGCAGGCCGGCGAAGAGTTCGGGCTCGCGCTCTATCATCAGGCGGGCAGCATCCAGAAGGTGATCGCGTTTGCGGACGAAGGGAGGCCCGAAAAGGCTCGGTCACTCGGCGTCACGACGATGCTGGTCGAGCGCGGTGACGCCTTCGTCGTGGACGCGATCCAAGAGATGGCTGGCGTTGCTGCGGCTCCTCGGGTCCTCCACCTCACACGCGGCAAAGCGAGCCCCGCGACTGCACACGATGTTGCCGGACTGGTTGCCGCCCTGCGTGCGGTCACCGCTCTGGCTACCCACAAGGCAGATACGAGCGGGCGATCGGTCGGCGGGGAGACAGCAGTTGTCGCTCACGCCATGCGGGTGACGGCGAGCAACAGTCGCACGAGTCCCAACTACGATGCCGTCGGTCGGAACGAGCTGTGTCCCTGTGGCAGTGGCAAGAAGTTCAAGCGGTGCCATCTCGATGCCATCAATGAATTGCCGTTGGACTCGGCAAAGGCAGCGATCCACGTCCGCGACGCGCGCGTGGTGCGAGATGTCATCGCGTTCGGTGCGCGCCGGTTCGGCGCGGATGCGATCGCACGCGTGCTGGAGCAGAAGTTCGGCACCCGCAGCGCGCCAATACAGTTGATGAGTCCGCTCGTGGCGTACGAGATTCCGTTCGACGGCAAGCCGCTCGCTGCCCACTTTCTCGAGACCGCGTCGGGCGTGGCGCGCCCCGATGCTCGGACGTGGATCGAGCGGCAGCTCCAGACGCGGCTGAGCATCTGGGAGGTCCTCTCGGTCGATCGCGGCAAGGGTGTGGAGGTCGTGGATCTGTTTTCGGGACACCGGTGCTTCGTCGACGAGAAGTTGGGCTCGCAGACCTTGCTGCCTCGGCACGCCGTTCTCGGGCGAGTCGTCCTCGGCGAGCGCAACGTGTTCTGCGGGATTCACGATTCGCCGTTGGGTCCGATGGAGGCTGACCACGTGGTGCGAAACGCGCGCGCGACCTCGCTGGGGTTGCTCGAGTCGTGGCACGGCGTACTCGAAGACCTGGAGCGCAAGGCGAAGACACCGAGGACCGTGCGCAACACCGATGGGCACGACGTCGCCAACGTCGAAGACGTGTTCGCCGTTGAACGAGGCGCGTTTCAGCGCCTTGTTCAGACGCTTGCTGCGCTGGATGGCGTTGTGGTGGACGAGCATCGCGCCAAGAATGCGCGCTTCACGTTCACGCGAGCTGGAAATGCAGTCCATCCGAGCTGGACGAACACCGTGATCGGAACGGCACGCCTGACACCGACCCGCCTCGTCGTGACAACGAACTCACTCGAGCGGGCGGAGGTTCTCGCGCAGAGCCTGCGCGCCCAGTTGACGACGCTCGCAACGTGGAAGAAGCGCGAGCGCGAAGAGCTGCCCGCCATGCTTGGCGGCGAAACCGTCACGATGGATGCTCAAGCGATGCGGTCGGCGTCGGTCGTCGATGCGTTCCGCGGGTGGCTCGATTCGGCGAGCCCATTGCTCGAGGGCCGCACGCCGCGGGACGCTGTTGCTGACGACGCAGGTCGGAGCATCGTGCATGTCATGCTCAAGGATCTCGAGCATCGCCATGCACGACGACCACTCGACGGAGTCGAGCCACGCCAGTGGCGGCGCGAGCTCGGGCTCGACCAACTCGGGCAGCCGTTGGCCGATCGCGAGCTCGAGCGTGCGATCGGCGCGGGACGCAAACTGACCGAGACGCTGTTGGACTTCGCGCGTCCGATGATCGATGCACTTCCCGGGGCGGACGCACGCAGCATGCGGACGGTGCTGGAGTTTTCGATCCGCATCTGGAACGCGATCGTCGACGAAGAAACAGGTGGGTCGGCGGGTTTCCTCGCACAGATCCGCGCGGAGCTCGTTGCAGGAAGGGCTCCGTCGGAGATCATCGGCTGGCATGACAACCTCGTTGCTCGCAAGCGCGAGCTATTCAGCGGTGACCTTCGCTTCGTTGGTAACTGGGATCTCCGGCAGGATCGTGGGGGCGTTCACGTCGAGATGGAGACTCGAGTTCCCGCTGGAGTTCAGGCAAAGCTCGAGGCCGCGGGATACCCGGCACAAGGCTAACGGCCCGTTCGCCGCGGCCTTGCCGCCGCTAGCGATGCAGCGCTGGCCGTTCGCGCCGACCGACCGAATCGACATCCTCGTTGGCCCACAGGTCTACGACGGTGCCCGCTGTGCCGCTCCGCCAGCATTAACGGATCGGATCCGGCTTGCCTGCAGGCCCATCGAGCTTGGACAGATCAATCGCGAAGCGTGCCGCGATCTCGACGAGCGCATCGTCGATCTAGACGATGTCCTGATCGACTTCGGCTGGGGTTGGAGCAGTCTTGACGCGTCCGCGCGGCGAGGGATATCGGTATGCCGTCGCGTACGCGTCGAGATGCTCGATCGCTCGCAGGAGCGGCTTCACGGGATTCTCGTCGGCGATTTTCGCGACCATGTCGGGGAGCTCGTGACGGACTCCGCCTTGAATGCCCTCCGAGGTGAGCACAGCACGGATCAACTTCTCGGCGGCTTGCTCGCAGAGATAGGCGGCATTGCGATTCCCGGCACGGTTGAGTAATCGCGCACCATCAAGATCCTGCTTCGCGATCCGGACGTACCCGCTGATGACGAGATCAGCGCTCATAGACGAGCACGCCATCGAGACGCGTCGAGTAAGCGAGTGTGTTGGGTACGTTCTGATCCTCGTCGAAGTCCGACCTTCGATAGACGACCAAATCGGAAGAGACTCCGGGTTCCCGCTTCACTTGCCACACCGTCATCGGGTCGTCGAAATCGGCGGGCTCGGGACAATCGGGCACGATTGCGAGAAGGTCCCAGTCACTGTCCTCACCGCGTGCCCGACTCCCGAATAGCCAGATCTGGAGCGGATGCCACCGATCGATGACGCGCGCCAACACCGGTCGAATCGGCTCGATGTCGATCGACTTCATCCCATGCGGTGACAAAAATGGCGGTCGCGGTTGAACGTCGCTGCGCCGACGCCGAGCACGTCGTTCGTGAGGCAACCGAAGATCACCTCCTCGAGCAGCGGGTCGAGCGGCGCGGCGCCGTCGAGCACCGCGAAGGGATAGACGTTGCCTTGGCTGCGCGCGATCACTCGCGGCGTGTGCCTTTCGCCAGCCGCGAGCGGGAGACGATCGCGATAGCTGTCCGCGACCGCGAGCCACGTATCGTCGTCTCGCCAGGTAGCGCGCCATGTATCGCGCACGGCCAGAATGTGTACCGCTGTCGAGGTCCGTAACGTGTAGCTCGCCGCCGACCGCGAAGACCGCGAACGAGCCGTCGTCGCTCTCCGGCTCGCGGATCATGCCACTTGGAATCGCGTCGCCCCGAAACCGTGGACGGTCGTGAAGCTCAGCGCGCAGGGATTCGAGGTCGCGCCCGAGCACGCACGCGAGCTCGACGAGCACGATCCCTCGAGCTTGTTGATCAGCGCTACGTCCTCGGCGTCGGGCCGAACACCTCGGCATAGAGCTCCGCGAGTGCTTCGACCTGCTGCTCCGAAGTCCCGAACTCGACCGTGAGCTCGAGCACGCTGCGCCGCACCGGGATGGTAGCTGCTGCGACAATAGCTCGCCGAGGAGGAGCCGCGCGCCTTCTTCCTGTCGCGATTCAGCGGTTCGGTTTGATCTGCATCGGCGCGGTCTCCGGGTCGATGCCGGCGTTGATGCAACCCTCGCGGCTGCCGAGCGAGCACGCCTTCGCGTAGAGCTTGGCCGCCTCGGCGTCGTTCTTCGCCGCGACTCCCTGTCCTGTCGCGTGCATCGCGCCCAGGTTGTTGCACGCGGTTGGATGCTCGGCGTTGCACGCCTTCGCGTAGAACTCGACCGCGCGCTTGGCGTCCGCGGGCAGATACGTGCCGACGCGATACGCGTCGCCGAGCGACATGCACGCCTCGGCATCGCCGCCGCCGTCGCAGATCGCGCGATAGCGATCGATCACGTACGCGATGTCCTCTTTGGTCGCGGTCTCCGGGTGCAACAGGATGACGTTGTTGCAACCGCGCCCGTTGCCACCGTCGCACGCTTGCTTGAAGTATTTCTTCGCGAGCGAGGCGTCGCGCGGGACGACCGTGCCGCCGTCGTAAAACACGCCGAGGTCGGCGCAGCCGCGCATCTCGCCGAGGCGGCATGCCTTGTCGTGCAAACCCATCGCGAGCTTCGAGTCCTTCGCGACAAACGTGCCCGTGTCGTAGAGCTGGCCGAGGCTGAAACACGCCACGGCATTGTTATTGTTGGCAGTCGCCGAATCGCAGTTCGCGCGCAGCGTCGCGAGCGCTTCTTCGGGTGTCGCCGGCCGCGTGCCATCGCCGGTGCGCAGCAGCGCGAACGAAGGCTCCGACGCGGAACCGGCGGTCGAGCCGCCATCCTGCGGCGGCGCGGCTACTACCGCCGGCGCGGGCTTCTCCTTCGCCCGACAACCGAGCAACACGACAAGCGCCGCGGCGATGGTCCGCACGGCGCACACATACCACGGCGTCGGATGCGGTGGCATGAGCTGGCGTGGAGACGGAGATCCGCTCGCTGGTTACGCGCGGTGCGTCGAATTCTGTGCGAGACGCGCGAAGCGCGCACTGCGCAGATTAGTTCGTGGCGTCAACGAACGGGGTTGTCGTCATTGCTGCGTGCAGCTCGTCACCGTGCCGTTCACGAGCGCCGTCGAACCCGGGCCCGCGTATCCCTGACACGCCGTACCGACGACGTTGGTCTGGCAGTAGTTCATCTGGCTCGATCCGAATCCGACGCTGCACGTGCACAAGAATCCGTTCATCCCCGTGAACTGAGGACACGCGGCCCACGTCGGTGACGGAGCAGGCGGCGGAGGTGTCGTGCCCTTGCACTTGAACTTCACGGCGAGGCTCAGCTTCGTCTTGAGCAACCAATCATTCGTCTCGAGCTCGAACTCGGGAACCTCGACGATCCAGCTCAGGATCTTCACGAGCGTGCCGACCCACGCCATCGGCACCATTCCGCTCGCGGTCATCACGTGCGCCGTGACCGCACCACCGATCGACGGACTCTGCCGGATCGCCTGCTCGGCAACGCCTGCCTTCCGGATCGCGATGAACGGCGGAAACAGCGGTGTGTTTTCGGTGTACAGAATCGCGGCGCCGTCATTGGTCTTCCCCGACCACACGGGACGTCCTGACCAGTCGTAGTGATCGTCGATCAGCTGCGGGAAATTCACCACGTGCGTCCCAACGCTCGAGCACGCGATCTGGATCAGCTTGCGGGGGTGATAGAACGTCGCGTCGAGGCCCACGCCGCCGCTCACGAGGCGGACCGCGACTTCTTGACCACCGAGCTCCACGTCGGCGGTGACGAGACCATTGTATTGCGACGCAGGAGCGAACGACGTCATGTCGTTCACCTTCACCTCTACGTCGTCGAGGACGTACAGAGTGCTTGCTTGCTCCAGCGTTGCGACCTCGGGCTCGATCTCCTCCGGATCGGTGACGCAACCGACGAGCGATAACGCACAGCCAAACGCGACAACAATGCGACTCGAACACCTGATCGACATGTGACCTCCTTGGTCACGGCGGCGTGTGCATCCATCGTTCCTCGCGCAAACGCGCGATAGTTCACGCGGTGCGCATGAGAACTGCGGGCGCGTCCCCGCACGTGCAGGCACCCACCCGCAGCAGTCCTGACAGCTGCGACTACGACGACGCGTTCACTGTCTTGGCAGTGGGGAGCGGTTTCGCGTAGCGGCGATGCGCGCGGCCACCGATCAGGAAGCCGGGCACGATCTGCAGCACCCACGGCAGCAGCGCTGTTCCGATGACGACGCCACGCCCCGAACGCGTGAGCGCGGAGACCGACTCGGAGAAGCCATGTTCGATGCGCGAACCGAGACCGGTTCTTGCGAGCAAGCGTGGGCGCTTTCGTCGTCAGCGTCTGCGTGAGCGTGCTCATCGCGACCTGATCGCTCCACTGGCGCAGCCGACCTTCGTAGCCCTCGATTTCACCACGCACCCGCGAACTCGCGCTCGACGGCGAGTAGCGCTTCCACGCGGCGGCTCGGTCCGACGCGATCTCGATCTCGAGGAGACGCTTCTCGAGCGTCTTCGCACTCGCGAGTCGCGTCGCACGTCAGTCTTCGCTGCTCAGAAGCACGTCGGTGGGAATCGATGGAGCGTTCCGCGGAGACGTTCACCCACGGTCCAGAGTTGTACGGCGTGATGGCGCCGATCTGATCACGGACACGGTGGCGTGGTCGGGCACACACCCGCCGTCGTGCGGGGCAACGTCTGCCGGCAGCCCGTGACCGACGTGAACGTGTTCGTCGGCAGGAAGTCGGGCATCGAGTCGCTCCGCCATCCACGATCGATTCCATCGCGCGCGCTCGCGATGATCTGCGAGCTCGTGATGAACTGCCCCGGCGGCGGTGCATCGCCGAAGATGCGAATCGCGGCGTCGTTTTGTCCAGTGCGTCCTGGATACGGACAGGAGTTGCTGCCGGTCGCCGTCGCTCCGCCCGCGTACATGACGTGGACATGCTCGAGCACGCTCTGCACGTCGACAGCGCCGCCGAACGAGAGGCCGATCCAGTCGCCCGCAGCCGGTGCTGCCGCGAGCGACGTGAGCACGATCGGTTGCGCCGCCGTTCCGACCGCGCGTAGCGCTGCCTTGGCGGGGCTCGTCGTGAACGAGGGCTCGATGCGAAAGCGTCCGCCGGGCTGAAACTCGATCGTCACGCCAGGCTCGATCGTCAGCAGCGCAACACCGGCGGTCGCGACAACATCGAGCTGCTCGTTCGGCGCGGTGCCGACACGATACGGGATCCCGCGCGCGTGCATCGTCTGGTTGTCGATGACCTGACCGCCGGATCCCGAGATGATCAACCGATCGAGCCCGTTGCCCGTGTACGTGCCTGGCGGGATCGAACCGAGCACGCGGGCGTACGTGTGGATCGGCGCGCTCGCGGAACCGTGAACACGCAGGTTCTGCGAAGTCGCGTCGAAGCCGACGGCACTTGGCAGGTACACGCCTTGGCTCGCGGAGCCCTCGATCTCGACATCCGCGAGATGCAGCGCACCCGTTGTCGCTGCCGGACTGCGTGCCATGACGATCGCACCGGCTAGCGTGAGTGGCCCTCCGAGTGGGTCGCCTCCACCACGCACGACCGAATGAGTCAGCGAGAGCTCGCCGGTAAGCACGCGCAGCGCCGCCCAGGGCGCGCCGGCGACGAGCGGCTCGAACGTCACCGGTTGATTCGCGGTCCCCGTCGCGACGAAGGAGCCGCCGGTGGCAAACGTGACCGTCCTTCCGCCCGCGATCCGGATCGTCGCGCACGGCTCGATCGTGATTCTCGCCGACACGGTGGTGTCGAACATCACCACGTGCGGGCTCGCGGCCTCCGTCCACGTCTCGGGCGCATCGAGGTTCGAATCGTGAACGATCCCCGATCCCGTAACCGGCGCACACGTCGGTGTGGCATCGGGTGGCGCGTCCGCGGGCGGAGCATCGGGTAGCGGCGTGACTGGATTCTCGTCGGTGCAACCGGCGAGCACAGTGAGCGCGATCCAAAGTTTCAGCGAGCGCAACATCCCTACCTCCACACCACGGAGCACGGTAGCACGATGTGTCGCGCAGAAATCGTCTAGCCGAGGCGCACTGCGAACTGGCCGAGAACCACAAAGTATCGAGCGGGGGCGCCAATGTGATCACCGCTGGTCAGCCGGTGCTCGCCGCGCCGTGCGCCAGGCGGATCAGGCGTGAGTCGGCCACCGCGGCCTGCCGATGTTTGACCGCCTCGCGGTAACCCGGATCGCGGAGCATCTCCACGAACGCCCGCACCGACGGGTACTCGGCGAGGAACACCTCGTCCCACGCCTCCTCCGAGGGCCCGATCAACATCTGCTCGAAGTGGCCGCGCCACACGATGCGACCACCGAGCCGCGCGAACACCGGGTAGCTCTCGCGGCCGTACGCCGCGTAGGCGTCTGCACCGGACACGTCGCGCCCATCGGGGTACGCCGCCCGCGCGTGGAAGCGGATCAGGTTAAGCATCTGGATCGGACCGGGCCGATCGTGCGCACGGAACGCGGCGAACGCATCCTTGGTCGGGTCGACGTAGGTCATACGCCGAGCGTCGCGCGACAGCTCGCGCGAGTCCACCGACGCGTGGCTCAGGGCAGCGTCGCCGGCAGCCCGAAGTGCAGGAACAGCGACGGATCGAGGAACGCGACGATCGACGCGACGCGATCGCCGCGAGCGCGCACGAGCTGGAGCGCGTACGGGCGGTGCGCTCCGGTGGTCGCGTCGCGGCTATACACCGCGAGCGCGGGCTCGCCGTTGGCGATCGTCGCGACGATCCGGAACGTCCCCGGCCCGGCGGACGCGAACACCATCGCGGCCATCGACGCCTCGAGATCCGCGGGGCCACGCAGCCACACAGGGATCGGCGGCATGGCCAGCGTTGCGTCCTCGTGCAGCAGCGAGACCAGCGCGTGCAGGTCCGACGCTTCCCAGGCCCGGACGTAGCGCTCGAGCAAACCGCGCAGCGCCGAATCATCGGCTGGTGCGACGGGGCGGCCGGCACGCGCCTCGAGCGTGGCGCGCGCTCGCTGCAGGGCGCTGTTCACGGCGACCTGCGAGAGCTCGAGCGACTCGGCGCATTCGGCGGCGCTCCAGCCGAGCACGTCGTGGAGCACGAGCAGAGCGCGCTGCCTCGCTGGCAGGTGTTGGAGCGCCGCGAGGAAGGCCAGCGTGATGCTCTCGCGCGCCGTATAGCGCGCCTCGGGCGACGGCTCCTGATCCGCGAAGAGCTCGGCGGGACACGGCTCGAGCCAGATCGGCTCGAGCTGCGGTTGCATCGGTGTGGTCACCTCCCCGGGAGGTCCGAGGTCCGTCGGCAGCTGCCGCGCTTTGCGTTGCTCGATCGCGTTGAGGCACACGTTCGTCGTGACCCGGTAGAGCCACGTGCGGAAGCTCGCGCGACCCTCGAACGCCGCGAGCCCCTTCCACGCGCGCAGCATCGCCTCCTGGACGAGATCCTCGGCGTCGTGGATCGACCCTGACATCCGGTAGCACAGCGCGGTTAGCTCTCGCCGATGCGGCGCGACGAGCCCCGCGAACGCTCGCTCGTCTCCCGCGCGGGCAGCCTCCAAAGCCGATGACGTCACGGACCGACCATACGATGCTATCTCGCGGGATCGCTGCCGAAGATCGACCGATGAGTTTTGGCGCCCAACCGGTCAATATGGGCATGGAAGCAAACAAAGAGCTGGTGAAGCGGTTCGTGCAGATCGTCAAGAACGAGCGCAAGCTCGACCGGCTGGGCGAGTTCTTCGCCACCGACTACAAGGAGCACAACGACACCGTCGCCTCGTTCGGCCCGGGTGTGGTCGGGTACCAGAACTTCCTGGGACACCTGTTCGCCGCGTTCCCCGACGATCGCGTCGAGATCGAGCTGATCACTGTGGACGGCGATCTGGTGTCGTACCGGGCACGCGAGTCCGGGACGCATACGGGCGTGTTCCTCAACATCCCCGCGACCGGGAAGCGCGCGACCTGGACCGAGATCCAGTTCTTCCGGTTCGAGAGCGGCAAGATCGTCGAGCACTGGGTCGACGTCGACATCTTCAGTTGGTTTCAGCAGCTCGGGATCATCCCGGCGATGGGCTGAGGTTCAAAACCGAGTCGTGAATGCGGCCGAGAAACCGCCGTCACGGTTCGGCACGATCGCGACGTTCTTGCTGTCGGTCGCGTAGCTCGGAGCGGCGAAGTAGATCACGACGGTCGAGATCGCGGCCGCGGCCGTGATGCCCCACGAGATGTTGATCAGGTTCTGCGCACTCTCGACGTCCTTGGCATCGGCTTCGGTCGCCATCGGGTTGTTCTTCAGATCCTCCTCTTTGTCGATTCCACGTTTCGTGAGGATGATCGAAACGATCACGCCAACGCCGGTGACGCCCGCGGCGATCTTCGAGCCGAGTGGGATCGTGCGCTTGCGCTGGACGTCGCTCGGCGGTGGTTCCGCTGGCGGTGGCGTGTCGTTGCCCGTGGGTTTGTCGCGTGGCACTTCAACAGCGCCATCCGGCTTCTTGTCGTTCTCCTCGGCCCGCTTTTTCTCGATGGCCTCGAGCGTCTGAACGTGATCCTCGGCCTTCTTGCGAAGGTCCTCAGCATCCTTCGATTCGGCGAGATACCTCCTGTAGTAGTCGATCGCCATCTTGGAGTTCCCCTCGAGGCGATACGTCTGCGCGATGTTGTAGAGGATGATCGGCTCGGGACGCAGGTCGTAGGCCTTGAGGAACTCCGCGCGTGCCTTCGCGTAGTCCTTCGCATCGAAGGCCGCGTTGCCCGCATCGTAGGCGACGTCGAACTCACCCGCATACGCGACGGCCGTGAGCCCAAGAGAGAGTGTCAGCAGAGCGTTGCGAACGATGGTTGTCATGATTCCTCGGATTCGTTGAACGG
>JBJXGN010000320.1:0-13999 GCA_046160585.1 Kofleriaceae bacterium | reverse complement strand
GATGGAAGAAGACGACGACGTGCAGAACGTCTACACAGCGCTCGCCTGACGCGATCGTCGCGTCGCTCAGCGCTGCGTGGTAAGCGCCTTGACGCGAAGCTCGTCGATCGCGGTCTGACAGGTCTCGCGCACCGGGAAGCTGACCCAGGCGTCGGCGCCGCGGCGGCGCGTTGGATCGACGTTCTTTGCCGGATCGCTCGCGGCGAGCACCTTCATCTGCGGCAACAGCGACGTGTTGCCCATCATCGACATCAGCGTGCACGCGCGGCCGCGAAGCTCCGGGGACTGCGCGGTGACGAGTGCGCGCGCGGCACGCACGCCTTCCTCTGCGCAGCCCTTGCGCGCGTAGAAGCCGAGCAGGAACGAGCGCGTGTTGTTGTTGTCGGCGGCGGCCTCCTCGAACGACTTGCAGTCGATCGCGGTCTTCGACGCGAGCAACCACTGGTACGTCGCCGTCGCCTCGAAGTCCGACAGATCGCCCGCCGAGAGCATCACGCGGAACGCCTCGTACAACGGGCGTCCCTTCTTCTCGAGCGCCACGAGGCGGCGGGCCCACTGTGCATCGTCGTCGCGCGTGAGCGAACGGAAGCGCGCGCTGAACACCTTCGCGCTCGTGCAGTCGGCTCCCTTCGCCAATAGCGCCTGCGCGATCGTCTCGCGCTTGTCGGCCGGAGCGACGTTACCGAAGCTCACCATCGTGCTCGGCTGCCACTCCCCACCCTGCATGTTCGTCGCGGTGACCGGACGCGGCTGGAACGCGGCCTCGAACGCGGCGCAGTCCGCGGTGGCCAGGAGCTGCAGGCGAAGCTCGACGAACTTCTCGGTCGCCATCTCGCGGTTCCGCAGAAACGTCGCGGCCGTGGTCCATTCCTCGAGCGAGATCGCATCCTTTGCCCGGAACGCCGCATTGATCTGGTCCTGCTCGGTCTGACTCTTCCGGCGGCTCTCTCGCATCGTCGCGCAACCCGCCACCGCACCGACCACCAGCCCTAACATCAAGTACTTGCGCAACATGCGCAGCCTCATACCAGAGGCGAATTGGTCCGTCCAGGCAAAAGAATCCGCGTTCATGCTGCTCTCGGACGAAGCGACCTACTCCACGGTCGCACCTGTGAAGTCGATTCGTCCGGTCGTTTACCGCACGTGCGTTGGCTTCAGGTCGTCACGACCCTCAACGGACACGTGGGCGGTCAGCTGCGGAAGTAGATCGCACCGTCGTTGTCGACGAGTACCGCGCCGAGCTCGCGCGCGATCGCGACGAGCTGCGCGATGAACGGCTGCACGTACGACAGCATCGAGAACTCGCCGCTCGTTCCTTCCCACCGGAGCACGCTCCGAAACGTGCCGTCGTCATCACGCAGCTCGACGTCGAGTGTCGCGCCCACCAGGCGACCGCCACATGTGGTCACCGCGCGGCGCCACTCGTCTTCGGAGATCCCACCATCGCGCTCGATGAACATCGCCGGCATGGGTGGTCTCGTGATCCCTGCAGGTCTCGAACCTGCGGCCTACGCTTTAGGAAAGCGTCGCTCTGATCCAACTGAGCTAAGGGATCGGGGCTCGAAATGTGCCTGACGTGGGCTGTGCTGGCAAGGATCGTCGACGATTCGTGCGTTTGTGACGTGGCATCGCTGCTGCGAGCGGGTGCAAGACGACATCGTCGGCTGGACCGAACTAGCGGCTGGCGCGCACGCGGAACCGTTTGGCGCTCGCGCTGAATCCCTGGGCCGGCGTCACGGGGCGAGTACTAGCAGGAACTGGAAGGAACTAGAAGACGCCCATGTGGACGAACATCACGGTCTTCGGCGCGGGCGCGCTGGACTGTTGTTCGATCGCGGCGAGCTCGTCGCGATAGTCGTGCGCGCGCGCCGCGGCGCTGAAGTCGAAGGCGAGCGTCGCGCTCATCTCGATCGCGAGCGCGATGCCCGCGCCCTTCAGGCGGGGCCGGTCGGTCTTGTGACCGACGACCGCAGCGGTCAGCCCCCCGGCGATCAACACGCACTCGACGATCTTGAGCACCGTGAACTGCGTCGAGACGCCTCGCATGCGTTCTCTCTCGCTCGCCACCCACGTGGTCGGATCCTTGTCGATCGCGGTCGTGAACTCGTCGATGCGTCCGTTCGACGCGATGTTGATGTAGATGCCGGCCGCGACGTGCAGGAGGCCGACGCCGAGGAGCGGATAGGATGCGCCCTTCAGCGTCTGGCTCGACTGTGCGATCAGGAGGCCGCCCGTCGCGAGCCCGGCGGCACCCATACCGATCAGGATGTAGCCGCCGGTCTTCTCTCCTGCGAAATAGTTCTCCATCGCCGACTGCGGCGTCGGCACCGGATCCGCCGAGGCGATCGATGGGAGGAGGACGAGCGCGATCACCACCACCCAGCGCGACATGATCGAAGCCTATCTCGATCGACCGACACAGTGCTGCGCGTGCGCTACGTCGGCGGCTTCTTGTTCAGGTTGTCCAGGCAATCCTGGAGCGGACCGCACTCGGTCTCCGCTTGCTTGCAGACCTCGAGCACTCGTACCTGATACGAGGTGAACTTCGTCGGCTGGTAGCAGGTGTCCCGCCACTCCTGATCGAGCTTCTCGATGATCGCAGGCTTCGTGATCTCGTCGAATTCCTGCTGCTTGATCTCGCCCTTGCGGAGCTTCTCGTTCGCGTCGGAGACCGCGCAGGTCGTGAGGGTCGGGCCGAGTGCGTTGCATGCGGCGTCGAGGCGCTTCGCGAACTCGCTGCGCGTGTCCTTCATCGGCGCCGGGGGCTCCGTGTTCGATCCCGGTGTCGTCGATTCGCCGGGCGTCTGTGAGCTACCGCAGGCAGCGAGGACAAGAATCGCGATCAGGCTCGGCTTCATGTGGTCCTCCGGACACTCGCTACGGGATGACGTTGCCTGCGGGATCCAGGCGTTCGAGGCAGCTCTTCTCTATATCGGCGACGGTCTTGGCAGCTAACACGCACGCGGCGACTTTCTGGGGCGCCTTCGCGCAGTCGCCCATCACCATCGCGGTGTTGTCCGCGGTCGCTTCGTCGACACGGGTGGGCTCGTTGGCCTGCGCGTCCGCACGGTACAGCTGCTCGAGCTTGCCGCGGACCTGCGCACACGCATCACCGCTCGGCGGCACCTCGGCGACGCCGCTTCCACTGCCCGTCCCTGCCCCGGTGCCTCCCGTCTTCTTGTTCGGGCACGCACACGCCACGAGCGCGAGGAACACACCACACAGCGCGATGCGGGTCATCGTGCCGAGGAGCCTATCACCACACGAAACCCGTCGATGCTCCACGGCGGTGTCACGATGCGCGGTCGATCGGTCAGATCGAGGTGCATCGGCGTGATGCTGTTGATGCCCTTCGCGACCGCGACGCAATCCGAGTCGGGGATGTCGTCGTGCCCCGTCGGTCCACCGCCGACCCAGAAGTAGCTGCGGCCGCGCGGATCCTTGCGCTCGTCGACGTCGTCCGCGTAGAGCCTGCGCCCGAGCTGCGTCCACTGGTACTCGTCGCTGCCGTTGCCCGGCATGTTGACGTTGAGCACCGTGCCGCGCGGCATGGGCTCCGCGATCGCCGAGCGCACGACGGCCGCGGCGAAGTCGAGCGCGTGCTCGACCTGTTTCGCGCGCGTCGACAGCGAAAACGCGATGCCCGCGGCGCCGCGCAGCGCGCCCTCGACGGCGGCCGCGACGGTACCCGAATAGAAGACATCGCTGCCGAGGTTCGAGCCGTCGTTGACGCCGCTGACCACGACATCGGGAACGCGATCAACGAGCTTCAGGATCCCGAGGTACACGCAGTCGACCGGCGTCCCCGAGAGCGAGTACCGCCGTGGCTGCACCTCGGTGAGCCGCAGCGGCTTGTGCAGCGTGATCGCGTGCGAGGCGGCGCTGCGCTGTCGCTCGGGAGCCACGACCACGACGTCCGCGAACGCTTCGAGGCGATTCGCGAGGTCGATCAAGTGCGGCGATTCGATGCCGTCGTCGTTGGAGCAGAGAACGAGTGGGCGCATGGGTGACGGAACGTAAGAAGGCCGATCGTCTGGGGGACGATCGGCCGGTTTGCGTCGAGGCGACAGGATTTGAACCTGCGACCCCCAGACCCCCAGTCTGGTGCGCTACCAGGCTGCGCTACGCCTCGATGGGCAGGGGGTCTACTTACTCGATCGCTACACCGGCGGCAACCCGTTGAGGATGTTCTTGAGGACTTGGCTGGGCTTGAACGTCAGAACACGGCGGGCCGGGATCAGAATCGGCACGGCGCGCTGTGGATCGCGGCCCATACGGTCCTTCTTGTCGCGCACCACGAAGTTGCCGAAGCCCGAGATCTTGATCTTCTCGCCGCGTTCGAGGGTCTCCTTGACCACGTTGAACACGGTCTCGACGATTTCGGCTGCTTCCTTCTTCGAGAAGCCACCGACCTTTTCGTAGACGGCCTCGATGATGTCGGCCTTAGTCATTCGCGCCATACCTCCAGACTATCGGTAACGCGTTGGATTCGCTAGAGATCTGCGGGCGCTCCCCGTAAGTCAAGTGGACGATTGGGCCAACGGGTGATCACCCGGGCGTACCATGCAGCCCGTGCGCACCTGGCGGCGGCTGCTCGACGCTCTCGGCCCCGAGGCGAGGCGGCTCGGGCTGCGTAAAGGGGCGAGCGAGACCTCGATCGTCGCGGCCGAGACCCTGATCAACGCGCGGTTTCCCGCGGACTACCGGGCATGGCTCGCCATCGCCGACGGCCAGGAGCTCGACGGCCTGTCGATCCTACCGACGGGCGCGTGGTTGATCTCGATCGATCGACTTCTCGTTCGATGGACCGAGGAGCGGCAGTTCGACTTCGAGGACCTCGACGACGACGACGATTTCGACGCCGAGGATGTCGACGATGTCGACGATGTCGACGATGACGACGATGACGACGATGACGACGATGACGACGAGGACGACGATGACGAAGCCGACGAGGACCTCACGGAAGACGAGGATGTCCCGATGACGTCATCCACCGGTGCGATCCAGCCGCTCTTGATCCACCCTCGGCGCATCACGATCGCCGGTACCGAGCTCCTCGACTACGACAACACGGTCTTGGATCTGATCCCCGGTCCCACGGGCACGATCGGTCAGGTGATCAACGTCGTCGGTGGACACGAGCTCGTGGTGTACCGGCCGAGCTTCGATGCGTACCTCGGACGCGTCGCGGAGCTCGTCGAGACCGGCGCGCTGGTCGTACACGACACCGACGTCGGGCTCCGCCTCGATCCGCCGGGAGAGCATCGCCGCTGGGACGACCTCGTCGTCGAGAAGAAGGTGCGTGCGCCGCGGAAGAGGAAGCGGTGAGCTTGGACGGCATCACGCGTCGAGCAGCTTGAGCTGCTGCATCCCGCCGCAGTGCGAACAGATCGACGTGAACGCCGCGATCATGGCGTCGGGTGGCGCGTTCGGGAAGCGGACCTTCGCCATCACGCTGGGCGGATCGAACGTCTCGGTCGCGCCGCACTTGTCGCACGCCGTGATCTCCCACTGCTGGCGCTCCTGCAGATAGGCGTCCGTCACGTGCAGCGGATGCGGCATGCCCGCGACCGAGAGTAACTTCAGGCGATCGCCGCGCTTCACCGACTGCAGCGTGTGCGGTGCGTTGAGTAGCTCGCCGATGTACACCGCCCGCTGCTTTTCGTGATCCGCGATCACGTCCGTCACCGGTCGCGTCGCCGCGCGATCGACGCGCTGGATGCGCACCCAACACAGCTCGGGACCGCGGCGCATCACGCGCGGATCTCCGTCGTGCACGAGCGCCTGGATGTCGTCGGGGAAGTCCTTGTGGAACTTGCCGCGCATGTGCGGATCGTGGCGCCACGGCGCATCGGGAAGCGGTTGCGGTCCGTAGTGCGAGAGCCACGCCGGGTTCGCCGGCAGCCTGCGCGCCGCGCACTCGGCGTCGTCTAGCTCGCTCAGCTTCGTCGCCGGCGAGAGGCGCACCGTTCGCGACGGCATGGTCGCGAGGTTCATGTCGCTCGCGAGTCCACCTTTCGCCGACGGCCCCGCATGCGCGTCGAGATAGACGAACGCGATCACGGGCTCCTCCGGAATGCGATCGATCAACACCCAACGCCCGAACGGATACGCCATCACGTCCAGCGTACGCGAACGGCCCGGCCCTTCGCTACTTTGGCGCTTGCGGCTGCTTCGGTCGCTTCGGCTGCTTCGGCAGCTTCGGCGGCTTTGGCGCGGGCGGCGCCGGTAACGCTTGCTGGTACAGCTGGATCATCTTCTGTTGCAGGCCCTGTGGTGCGTATTGGTAGCAGTTGCCGGGGTATTGCGTCTTCACGCAGTCACCGACCTCGACGGTCCAGCGGTCCTTCCTGCACGACGCGAGGTACGACTTCGCGCGCGGAGTCCACCAGGTCTTCTCCCACGATGTGGTGCCCTGCTGCTCGATGCGGACCTTCGCCGCCTTCATGATGTCGGCGCACGCCGCGGCGCGGACGATCGCGATCTTCACCTGCGGATACTTCTTCGGCTCGGCGTACGCCTTGTGCCACAGCGTGTTCCGCTCCTGCTCCTGCTGGTTCGCCTCGGCGAGCATGGCGGTGAGCTTGATCTGCAGCGGGCGCACTCCCTGGTACTGCGCGCAGTAGTGCGCCTGCCCGTTCTTTACGCAGTCGCCGATTTGTTTCGTCCAGCGATCCTTCTTGCACGACGCGAGGAACGCGTCGGCGCGCGGCGTCCACCACTTCTTCTCCCAGTCGAACGCGACACGCGGAGCGAGGCGTTCGTTCGCCGCCTTGATGATTGCGGTGCACTCCGCGGCGTCGACGATCTCGACCTTGGTGTCCGGAACGATCTCCGGGGAGCAGTAGGCGACCGACATCTTGTCGCTTTGCTCCGCGATACAGGTGCGCGTCGCCTGATCGAGCTTGAGGGTCTCGCAGGTCGCCGTGAACTTCGCGACGACCGGCGCGCGCTCCTCGGGCTCGGCGTAGTTGCCGAGCTCCGTCGACGCGAGGACCTCGCCCACGACCTTGCAGTTCGCAGACTCGGCCAGCGTTTCGGGCTCGTCGGGTGGCCGAAACGCGTCGGGGTTGGGCGGCTCGAAGCGAGGCTCCTTCTCGAGCGGTGCCGAGCACTCGTCGCCCGTACACGTCGGCGTCGGTGGAGGTGGCGCTGCCACCGTCGTCGTGGGTCCCGTCGATGACGCGCTCGAACAGCCGAGGAGAGCGACCAGTGCCAACCAGCGCATTCCTTTTGGAACGCGCACCCCCACAAATGGATCCATTCGCCGATCATGCCCGCGTCGCGTGCCTGCCGCCACGACGCGGAGCCGCCACTTAGGAGTTACCTTCGTGTCGGAGGTCATCGAGACGATGACCTCCTCGCAGGGTGAGTGCGCGAATCGGTGGGGTGCGCGAATCGGACATGCGGCCTGTTCGCACCGCCTCGGCCAGCGCCTCGCGCAACGAACATCCATCGAGTGGATCTGTTCGACTACCGGCGTTGTGCGGGGAGCGCGTCGACGAGGCGTGCGACGATGGCCTCGTGCGCCGCGTCGACCTCGACGTCGGTGAGCGTGCGCTCCGGGGACCGATATTCGATCGACCAGAGCATGCTCTTCATCCCGTCGCCGAGCTTCGCGTCGCGGTAGTCCTCGAGCAGCCGCACCTGGTGTACGAGCGGCTCGCGCGTCTGCGCGATCACGTCTGCGATCCGCCCGGCCGCAATGGTCGACTGGAGCAACAGCGACACGTCGCGCGCGGAGCCGGGGTACTTCGCGATCGGCGTCATCTGCGCGGGTTGCGCGAGCGGCACGCGCCCGAGCTCGATGTCGAACACGAAGGCAGGGCCGCTCACGCCGAGGCGCCTGCGCACCTCGGGGTGCACTTCGCCGAATACGCCGATCGGCACGTCGATGCCGTCGAGGAACAGCTCGCCGCCGATGCCCGGGTGCAGGTACGCCACGTGGCTCGTCGCGCGCGTCGTGATCGCGATGTCACCCGCCACCGAGCGGATCGCGCGCTCCGCGAACGCCTTCGCGTCGAACGCGTCCCATGGTGCACCCGCACCGAGCTGGGCGGCGCGCTTGCCCGCGAATACACCACACGCCCACAGCGGTTCGTCGGCGAGCTCGACGAGCGGACGCTCCGTGATGCCGCCGCCGCGGCGCAGGAACACGCTGCCGACCTCGAACAGCGCGACATCGGGACGCCCGTACGACTGGTTACGCACGATCGCGGCGAGCAGGTTCGGCACGAGCGACGTGCGCATCACGGCCTGATCGATGCTCATCGGGTTGCGCAGCGCGATCGGCTGCGTACGGCGATCCGCCGGCGCGAGGCCGAGCGCCTGGCAGCGCTCGACGGACTGGAAGCCGAACGTGATCGCTTCGCAGAGGCCGGCGGCTGCGAGTGCGTTGCGGCACGCGTCTCCGCGATCGAGCCACACGCCGGGCGCCTGGCGCAGGACCGGTAGCGTCGATGGAACCTGCTCGTAGCCGACGATCCGGAGGATCTCCTCGATCACGTCGACCTCGCGCGCGATGTCGCTGCGGGCCGACGGCGGCGTGACGTCGAAGACCGGATCGGGGCTCGCTGCGAGCGGGTCCTGCGACGAGCTCACCGCGCAGCCCAACCGCTCGAGGGCGTCCTTGCACGTGCTCGCGTCGAGCGCGACGCCCGACACCATGCGCACGCGGGACATGCGTACGGGGATCGACACGACCGACGTCTTGCCGGGATAGCTATCGACGAGCCCGCCGGCGACCGTTCCGCCCGCCGCCTGCGCGAACAAGAACGCCGCGCGTGCCGACGCGAGGGCCGCGAGCTCGGGATCCACGGTGCGCTCGAAGCGATGCGACGCCTCGCTGTGGAGCCCGAGTCGGCGGGCTGTCCGGCGAACGGACAGTGCGCGGAAGCTCGCGCTCTCGAGGAGGAGATTCGTCGTCTTGTCCGTGACCTCGGAGTGCAATCCGCCCATCACGCCCGCGAGCGCGATGCCCCTGTCACCGTCGCGGATCACGAGGTCGCCGGGGATCAACGTGCGTTCGATGTTGTCGAGGGTCGTGAACTTCTCCCCGTCCTTCGCGGGCGACACGCCGACGACACCCGCGGTCAACGTGTTCGCGTCGAACGCGTGCAGGGGCTGGCCGAGCTCGAACATGACGTAGTTCGTCACGTCGACGACGTTCGAGATCGAGCGCACGCCGACGCCACGCAGTCGCTGGGCGATCCGGCGCGCGAGGTAGTTTGCCGGCGGACCGACGCGCACGCCCTCGATGCGAAGCGCGGTGTACCGCAAACACAGCGCGGGATCCGCGATCGCGATCTGCGTCGGGCTCTCGGTGGATGGCGCGCTGTCCCCGACGACAGCCGCAAACCGGACCGCGAGCTCGGGGCTCGTGCGCGCTGCGGACGCGATCACTGACGCGTTCATCGTGGGCCACACCACCTTGCCGCGCAGGATCGCGACGAGCTCCTGAGCGACGCCGAGGTGACCGAGCACGTCTCCGCGATTCGCGGGCGCGTTGACTTCGAGCATCCAGTCGTCGAGACCGAGCGCGTTCTGCGCGGGCAAGCCGAGCGCTGTCTTGTCGTCGCCGTCGAGCACGATGATGCCCGCGTGCGACTCGCCGAGGCCGAGCTCGTCCTCCGCGCACAGCATGCCGGGCGAGTCGATTCCCTTCACGGCCTTGGTCGCGAGCGTGATCGGTCCGTTCTTGCCGGGCAGCACGGCACCAGGCTGCGCCCACAACACGCGACGTCCCGGGTCCGGAACGTTTGGCGCGCCGCACACGACCTGCGTCGCGGTTCCGTTGCGCTCGGTGATCACGTCGACGAGCGTGAGCTTGTCGGCGTGCGGGTGCGGTCGCTTCGCGACCACTTCGGCGATGACGACGCCCGAAAAGCCAGCGCCGAGGTTCGTCATGCCTTCGATCTCGAGGCCACCGCGCGTGAGTGCGCGCGCGCCCTCCTCCACCGTCGGTAGGTTGTCGAGATCGACGAGCTCGAGGAGCCAGTTCCACAGGACCTTCATCAGCTACCCCTGTTCGCGCGAAGCGCAGAAACGCGCATCAGAATTGCTCCAGGAAGCGCAGGTCGCCTTCGTAGTAGTACTTGATGTCGTTCACGCCGTGACGAAGCATGGCCATGCGTTCGAGGCCCATGCCGAACGCGAAGCCCGTGTACTTCTCGCTGTCGATGTTGCAGTGCGCGAACACCTCGGGATCGACGACACCCGAGCCGCCGATCTCGATCCAGCCCGTGCCTTTGCACAGCCGACAGCCCGAGCCCCCGCAGAAGCTGCACTGCATGTCGATCTCGGCGCCCGGCTCGACGAACGGGAAGTAGCTCGGACGCAGCCGGATCGTCAGGTCCTTGCGAAAGAACCGGGACACGAAGTGGATCAGCACGCCCTTGAGGTCGGCGAACGAGATGCCCTCGTCGACGGCGAGCCCCTCGATCTGCGTGAACATCGGCGAGTGCGTCGGATCGTCGTCGCGGCGATAGACCTGCCCCGGTGCCACGATGCGGATCGGCGGCGCCTGCGTGAGCATGGTGCGGACCTGGACCGGGCTCGTGTGCGTGCGCAGCACGATCTCCTCGGAGACGTAGAAGGTGTCCTGCATGTCGCGCGCGGGATGATCCTTCGGGATCGCGAGCGCCTCGAACGTGTGCCAGTCGGTCTCGATCTGCGGGCCGTCGGCGACGACGAAGCCGAGCTCGCTGAAGATCTGCACGGCCTCCTGGCGGACCTGCGTGAGCAGGTGGAGGTGACCACTCGCGATCGGCCGCGCGGGCAACGTCACGTCGAGCGAGCGTGCGAGGTCGAGCTCCGCAGCCTCGTCCGCGTTCTTGGCAAGGCGCTCCGCGACCGCCGCTTCGATGAACTGCTTCAGCTTGTTGAAGCGCGCGCCTGCCTTCGGCTTGTCTGCGTTGCCGAGCTTGGGAAGCTCGGCTTGCAGCGCCGACATCGCGCCTTTCTTGCCGAGGTACTCGGCCTGCTTCTTGCGCAGCTCCTGCTCGTCGCGGATCGGCGCGATCTCCGCGGCGAACCTCGACTCGAGCTCTTCAGCTTTGGTGATCAGATCGGAGAGTTCCATGGGGACCTCGAAAAACGCCGAAACGAAAAAAGCGGCGACTCTTGCGAGCCGCCGCGATTCGACATCGAAACGCCCGCGTCGAGATCAACCTACGCGGATGCGAGCTGCTTGAACGCGACCGGGTCGCTGATCGCGATCTCGGCGAGCATCTTGCGATTGAGCGCGACGCCCGACGTGGTCAGCTTGCCCATCAGCTTCGAGTAGCTCATGCCGACCGAGCGTGCGGCGGCGTTGATGCGCTGGATCCACAACGAGCGGAAGTCCCGCTTGCGGACCTTGCGCGACCGGTACATGTGCATCCACGCGTGCTGCACGGCCTCGTTGGCGATGGCGTGGCAGCTCGAGCGCTTGCCGCGAAAGCCGGACGCGGCCTTCAGGATGCGGTTGCGGCGACGGCGAGCTTTGAATCCTCGTTTTGCGCGGGGCATGACTAGTCCTTGTACGGCAACAGAACTTCGATCTGGTGGTGGTGCGCATCGGGCACGTAGGCGCCGTTGCGAGCCTGGCGCTTGCGCTTCTTGCTCCGACCGGTGAGCAGGTGGCGCTTGAATACGTGAGCGAACTTGAACTTGCCGGTAGCGGTTCGCTTGAAGCGCTTCTTCGCACCGGAATGGGTCTTGACCTTGGGCATAGCTACGTCCGCGGAACGGAAGGGTGGTTCTTATGCCCTAACCGTCCGGAGCCGACAAGTCCTTTTGTAGGTTTCTCCTCGGTGGTGGACGATCACGCGGTGATCGTCCGAACCCGAAGAGTTCTCGCACCCTAGCCAAACGCCACCGCGGAGCTCGCGGTGACGTTCGACCTTGGACGAGCTACACGCGCTCTGCTTCGTTGACCGGCTCGTCGTCGTCGTCGTCGTCGACGTCCGCGTTGATCGCGTCCTCGTCGAGATCGTCGTCATCATCATCGTCCGGCGGCGGAGGCGGCTGCTTGCCGGGCTGGTCCTTCTTGCCCTGGCTCGCGGCGGCTTGCGCGGCCTGCGCCTGCGCGACTTGGGCCTTCTTGGCCTCCTGCGCCTTGCGCACGACGCCCGGCTTCGGCGCGATGACCATGATCATGCGGCGCCCTTCCATGTTCGGCGTCGCTTCGACCGTGGCAATGTCGTTGCAGAGCTCGACCACGCGATCGAGCACGTTCATGCCGGTCTTGGGGTGCGTGATCTCGCGACCACGGAACACGACGGCGAGGCGCACCTTGTTGCCACCTTCGAGGAAGCGACGGATGTGCTTCACCTTGAAGTCCATGTCGTGACCTTCCGTCTTGGGACGGAACTTGATCTCCTTGGTCTCGACGGTCGAGGCGCGCTTGCGAGCCTGCTGCTTCTTCTTCGCTTCCTCGTACTTGTACTTGCCGTAATCCATGATCCGGCACACCGGCGGGAACGCGCGCGGCGAGATCTCGACGAGATCGAGCCCCTTCTCCTCGGCAAGACGAAGCGCTTCGTGCGTCGGCATGATGCCGAGCTGCTCTTCGTCGAGGATGACCCGGATCTCCGGGACGCGGATGCGGTGGTTGATGCGAAGCCCGGCCTCGGGCCGGCGGCGATCAAAACGTCCAGGCGGTCGACCGTTCATCGTGCGTGACTCATGTGCATGTGACTCTGCGTTCTCCTCGATTGCGTAGGCAGGCGCCGGTTGTACCCCGCCTCCTGGGTTCGTGGGAGCGGTTTTCCGGAAAACCGCAATCACCCGTTGTACGTCACCGAAGGCCGGGGCCGACGGTCATCCAGATTCGCGTTGTGCCTTCTACTGTTGTGCGTTAGACGCACGGGCATGCGAAGCCTCGCGTTGTTGGTGGTCGTGCTTGTTGGGTGTGGCGACGATGGCGGTGTCGATCTCGATAGCTACGATCCACGCTGCGTAGCCGCGTGCACCGACGAGCCGCCGCGCGTCGAGGGCGCGGGCGACGTCTGCGACGCAGCGAGCCGCGTCCAGTGCCTGGACACGTGCGAGGCGCGGATCACCGGGGTCAGCTCGGTGTGCGCGAGCTGCCTCACGGAGGAGGTCTGCTTCGACCCGGGGCGATGCGACCCGATCGACATCGGCGATGAGTGCAACAACAACACGTGCACGCGGACCGGGCGCAACGGGTCGTGCACGTACCCGCCGAACGACACCGCCGCCCGCGACAACTGCGAGCGGCAGGTAAACCCGCGGCGCGAGGTGGCGTGCACCGCGGAGTTCCCGTCGGTCCAGGGCTGCGCCGACGTCTGCCAGATGTGAGACGCCGCCCGCCGGGCATGGTAACTCCTGCGTCGAGATGAGCGCGCAGGTCACGGTCACGCTTCCCGACGGTTCGCAAAAGCAGACGCCTGCCGGCACCACGATCGGCGAGTTCGTGGTGACGGCGATCGGCCCGGGGCTCGCGAAGGCCGCGGTGCTCGCAAAGGCGAATGGCGAGCTCGTGGATCTCGCGCGACCTCTCGACGCGGACACTCGGCTCGAGATCCTCACGAGCAAGACGCCCGAAGCGCTCGAGACGATCCGCCACGATGCGGCGCACATCGTCGCGGACGCGGTGCAGCGGCTGTTCCCCGGCACGCAGGTAACGATCGGTCCGTCGATCGAGAACGGCTTCTACTACGACTTCGATCGCGGCCAGCCGTTCACCGAGGCAGAGCTCGTGCAGATCGAGGAGCTCGCGAACAAGATCGTCTCCGACGATGCGAAGTTCGTGCGCACCGAGGTCAACGCTGACGAGGCGAAGCGCCTGTTCGACGGCAAGGGCGAGAAGTTCAAGGTCGAGATCATCGACGACATCATCGCGAAGGGCGCGAAGACGCTGACGCTCTACAAACACGGCGACTGGGTCGACTTCTGCCTCGGGCCCCACGGCCCCTCGACGGGGAAGATCGGCGTCATCAAGATCCTCTCGAGCTCGGGCGCGTACTGGCGCGGCGACTCGAAGAACCCGATG
>JBJXGN010000319.1:0-35261 GCA_046160585.1 Kofleriaceae bacterium | reverse complement strand
GAGCTTGCGATCTACCTCCCCACTGCCTTTCGGAGTGCTGCGCTCTCGGCGTTCGCCGAGCTTGCGATCTACCTCCGCACTGCCTTTCGGAGTGCTGCGCTCTCGGCGTTCGCCGAGCTTGCGATCTCTCGGCCTCATTTTTTCGTCATCGACTCGAGCACGGCGAGCGCGTCCGTCAGACGATGGAGGCGCGCCTTCTCTTCGTCGAGCCGTGCTCGTTGCTCGGCGACCACGTCCTCGGGTGCGCGTGCAAGGAAGTCGGCGTTCTCGAGCTTCTTTTCGAGGCCGCCGATTTCTTTCTCGGCCTTGCCGATGTCCTTCTTGACACGCGTGATCTCGGTTGCCGGATCGATGCCGTCACCGAGCGGCATCACGATCTCGACCTCGCTATTGATCACTTCTTTACCGGATGTCCCGCCAAAGTCCGCGTTGTTGTCGAAGGATGCGGCGACCGTCATCTTCACGCGCGCCGTACGCTCGATGGCGTCCCTGAACTTCTCGATGATCGCAGCCGAGGTGCCCGTAGTGCGAACGCCGACCATCGCGGACTGCGCGGGCGCGATACCGTAGGTCGCCTTCAGCATGCGACAGCCGACCGCCGTGTCCTGCACGAGCTTCATCTCGGCTTCCGCTTGCTTGTCGACGTACGACGCGTCGTTGCGCGGGAACACCGTGATCATCAGCGAGCCCGGCAACTGCGGCGGTTTCGGTAGCTTCTGCCAGATCTCCTCCGTAACGTACGGAGCGAACGGATGCAGGAGGCGCATCGTCGTCTCGAGCGCGGTCGCGAGCACGCCCTGCACGACATGCCTGCGTGCGGCACGCGCCGCATCCTGCTCGATGCCTTCGGGCTGGTGCAGGTGCGGCTTCGCGAGCTCGATGTACCAGTCGCACAGCTCGTGCCACACGAAGTGATAGATCGCGTTCGCCGCGTCGCTGAAGCGGAATGCTTCGAGTGCGACGTCGACCTCGGAGCTCACCGCCTGCAGGCGCGACAAGATCCACTTCTCCGGCATGCCGAGCGCAGCGCGGCCCGCCGGCGTTCCGATCTGCGCCTCGAAGCGCTCCGGGTCGTAGCCATCGAGGTTCATCAATGCGAAGCGCGACGCGTTCCACAGCTTGTTGATGAAGTTGCGATAGCCCTCGACGCGCTCGATCGACAGGCGGATGTAGCGACCGCTCGTGTTGAGTGCCGCCAGCGCGAAACGCAGCGCGTCGGCGCCCATCGCGGGGATGCCCTTGGGGAAGTTCTTCTTCGTCGCCGTCTTGATCTTCTCGGGGTCTTTGGGCTTCTCGATGTCGACCCGCTCGAGCAGCGTCTCGAGCGTCGCGCCGTACACGACGTCGAGCGGATCGATCACGTTGCCCTCGGTCTTCGACATCTTC
Organism: Kofleriaceae bacterium; assembly: GCA_046160585.1. GTDB lineage: Bacteria > Myxococcota_A > Polyangia > Haliangiales > Haliangiaceae > JABFXX01. Next base: position 33,875 of record JBJXGN010000319.1, on the reverse strand, counting down.
TTACCGTTCTCGTCGGTAACGATCGATGTGAGGTACACCGTGCGGAACGGGACCTTGCCCGTGAAGTGGAGGCCCATCATCATCATGCGGGCGACCCAGAAGAAGATGATGTCGGGTCCCGTGACGAGCACGTTGTTCGGATAGAACGTCGACAGCGCGCGTGTCTTCTCCGGCCAGCCGAGCGTCGAGAAGGGCCAGAGCCCCGACGAGAACCACGTGTCGAGCACGTCTTCGTCCTGCTTCAACTTGCCGCTGCCGCACTTACTGCATGTCGCCGGCGTCTCGCGCGCAACGATGCACCCGTTGCACGCGTTGCAGTACCACGCCGGGATGCGATGGCCCCACCAGAGCTGGCGCGAGATGCACCAGTCCTTGATGTTGTTCATCCAGTGCATGTACGTCTTCGTCCACAGCTCGGGGACGAACTTCGTCTTGCCTTCCTCGACGGCGACCGCCGCCTTCTTGGCGAGCGGCTCTGCGCGGACCCACCACTGATCCATGAGCATCGGCTCGATCACGGCGCCCGAGCGCTGACTACGCCCTCGCGGAACCTTGTAGTCCTTCACGTCACCGAGGAAGTTGCCGGCATCGAGATCCGCGACCACGGCCTTGCGCGCATCGTCGACCGACATGCCGACGTACTTCGCCGGCGCCGGCGCGCACATCTTTCCCTTCGCGTCGATCACCTGGAGGATCGGCAGCGAGAACATCACGCCGACCTCGTAGTCACTCGGGTCGTGCGCCGGCGTCACCTTGACCGCACCGGAGCCGAACTCGGGATCGGGCCATGGCTTGCCGTCGCGCACGATGTTCACCGCGACGACGGGAATCTCGCGATCCGTCAGCGGCAGCTTCACCTTCTTGCCGACGTGCAGCTTGTAGCGCTCGTCGTTCTCGTGAACGACGACCGCCGTATCGCCGAGCATCGTCTCGGGGCGTGTGGTGGCGACGATGATGTCGCCCGAGCCATCCGCGAACGGGTATTTGATCTCCCAGAGGTGGCCCTTCTCTTCTTTGGTGTCGACCTCGAGGTCGCTCACCACCGTCTCGCTCGCGGGATCCCAGTTGATCATCCGCTTCGCCCGGAAGATCAGGCCTTCCTCGTGGAGCTTCACGAACGCTTCGAGCACTGCCTTGTTCGAGCGCTCGTCCATCGTGAAACGCTCGCGCGCCCAGTCGAGCGAGAAGCCCATGAGCTTCTCCTGTTCGCTGATGCGATTGCCGCTGCGCTCCTTCCACGCCCACGCTCGCTTCATGAACTCGTCGCGGCCTAGCTCCTGCCGGGTCTTGTTCTCGCGGCGCTTCAGGTCCTTCTCGAGGAGCACGTGCACGGCGATCGACGCGTGGTCGATGCCGGGCATCCACATCGCGTTGAACCCCTGCATCCGCTTCCAGCGGATGAGGATGTCCTGCATCGTCGAGCCGAGCGCGTGTCCGATGTGGAGCGACCCCGTGACGTTCGGTGGGGGTAGCGTGATCGCATACGGTACCGTCGGGCTCGTCTCGTCCGCGTGAAAGAACCCGTTCTCCATCCAGAACCGGAGCCAACGAGGCTCCACGTCCGAGGGGTCATACTGCTTCGGTAGCGCCGACGACGTAGTCACCGGCGGACGCTACCATGCTTGTGCCGCTCCGCGTCACGACACCGGAGTCGCCCCAACACGCTCGGGTCGCGTGGTGATAGAAGAGCGGTGCGTGCTCCCTGCTCTCGCCGGCTTCTCTGCCAGACCAACGGCGTATGGCTACGTGCTGGTACCTCCCCAGCCGAGTCGTCGTGGCCGCGTCCGCCACTCAATGGCGTGCGGTCGCGGCGCGCGCGAGGGATGGCTGGCTCTACGTGATGGAGCTCGTGGCACGTTCCGAGCAGCCGCTCGCACCACTCCTCGCGTGTAGCGCGTCCATCGTTTCGCTCCCGACACCGCGCACCCGAGCGGCCGTCTCCCGATCAGGATCCGATGTCGCTGCTCGAATCGCTCGCCCGAAAACCCCGTCGAGGGAGCCACGATCGAGCGGGCCGGCTACGTGGTCGGCCACACGACGGAGGGCGTACCGCTCTCGTTATCCTCGATCAAGTTTCGCGACGCGACGAACGCCGTGGTCGAAGGCCGGTTGATCGCGTTCTACGACTTCGGCGACTGCACCGCGACGGTGTCGTGCCGCATGCCTGGACGTGATGTGCTCGTGAAGTTTGGCCCGGCGATCGAGCCGCTCCTCGCGAGCGCACGATTGGATCGTGGACTCGCGGCGCCGCGGATCGACGACCTGCTCAGCTGAACGCTCAGGCCTGGCCGCGTGCCTTGGTGAGGTCGCTGAGGTTCTCGCGAATGATGGCTTCGGCGAGCTCCGGCACGACCTCCCACACGATGCGCTCGACGACTTCTGCCGAGAGCTTGAGCAAGGCGAGCAACTCGGGACTGTTCGGCGCGAGGCCTGTGGCCTCTGACAAGCGAGCCGACATCTTTTGGAGAGTTGCCTCGACGAGAGCAGAACGCTTGCTCGGGTTACCGCTGACCATAGAGATTCGATTTGCTCCGAGAATGGGGTTGAAGGCAGTAGAGGACGCAGTCGAAGGTGCGGGTGCGGGTGCGGGTGCGGGCGTGGGCGCCGGTGCGGGTGCCGCGGGCGCGCGCATGGGGGGGGTGCTCGGTGCTGCGGGCGCACGCCCCATGGAGCCGTCGGGCGAGATGGGCGGGACCGCCATGACGGTGGTCTTGCTCGGCGCCGGTGGCGCGACGGGCTGCGCCGTGCCGGCGGGCATCTTGATCGTGGGCATGCCCATGATCGTCGCGGAGCGCGGAGGTTGTGCGCCGGCTGCGGCGGCGGGCGCATTTTTGGCTGCCGCTGCTGCTGCAGCGACGGGCGCCGCAGAGGCGGCCACCTGAACGGCCGCGCCCTGACCGGGCTTCGCGACGCCGCTCGCTGCCTTGGTCACGATCTCGGTGACCTTCTCGAGCATGGTCTGCGTGTCCCACGGCTTGGGCAGGTTTGCATCGGCGCCGACCTGGACGCCCTTGGCGCTGTCGTACGGAGCGCCGTTACCGACGAGGATCACGACGGGAACCGACGACAGTCCCGCATCGGACTTGAGTGCGAGGCACAGGTCGTAGCCGGTCCTGCCGGTCATCACGGAGTCCGCGAGGACGACGGTGGGCTTCTGCCCTTTGGCCTTCTCTAGGGCCTCGTCGTAGTTGCGCGCGCCTACATACGTGAACTCGGTACCCCGGAAGGTGATGTCCGCGACCTGCTGCATCGTCGCGCTGTCATCGACGCACAAAACAATCTTGCTCACGATTCCTCCCAGTTGGCCCCAAGAACGTGATCGAGAAGACAGTATGTTGGTAACACGCACCTCGCGGGAGCGTCAAACCAACCGCCGAGAATCCGCAGGCTTTTCAGTCAGCGGTCGGATAGCGATCGCACGTTTGTGGTCACAGCTCGCGGCGAATTCGCGCGGCCTCGTTGGCGACCAGCTCGAGCGAACGGTCGAGCACCGTCGTCGTCAGCGCGTCGAGTGGGAGGACGGCGCGTAGGACATAGCTGTGTCGATCGAGCGCGAGCGCGCCGAGGGCGAGCGTCGAGTTCGCGCGGACCGCCTCGAGCGCAGACATCGAGTCCTCGGGTGAGACATCGGCAGTGATGCGGACATACGAGACGCCGCCCCTGTGAACGAGCTCGACCATCTCGCGTTGTTCTTCGGCCGACGCGCCCTCGCCGATCGTCCACAACAGGCCGAGGCGGTCGCGCGCGTCGATCGCGACCTTCCACTGTTCGCGCACGTGCGCGAGGAGCTCGTCCCACGTCATGCTCGTTAGAGCGCGCACCACGTCACGATGTGACATCGAATCGCCGGTGGCGCGCGCGCGAACGCCGACGGTCGGACCCGAGGACTCGTGCTAGGTTGCGCGGCCCATGCCGCACCACACCCCGGTCCATCTTGCGGCGGCCGAAGCCGTCGCGACGCGCGCCGGCGTGGCCGCGAACGACCTCGCCGTCCAGGCCCCGCCTCGCCCGGAGATGGGTGATCTCGCGGTCGGCTGCTTCGCGATCGCGAAGGCCCGAGGAACGAACCCGGCGCAGGTCGCGAAGGACCTCGTCGAGGGCTTCGTGCCCTCCGGGCTCGTCGCGAGCGCGACAGCCGCCGGGCCGTTCGTCAACATCAAGCTCGATCGCGCGGCGACGTTTCGCTGGTTGTGTGCTGCGGCGATCGAGGGGACGTTGATTCCGACGAGCACGGGCAACGGCAAGACGATCTGTATCGACTACTCGAGCCCGAACATCGCCAAGCACCTCGCGTATCACCACATCCGCTCGACGACGATCGGCCACTCGCTCGCGCAGATCTTCCGCTCGCTCGGCTATCGGGTCGTCGGCATCAACTTCCTCGGCGACTGGGGCACCACGCAAGGCATGGTGATCGCAGCGTACAACCTGTGGGGTCGCAGCGACGTCGCGCTCGACGTCACCGCGCTCACCGAGCTGTACGTGAAGTACCGCGCCGCGATCAAACAGAACGCGGAGCTCGAGCGCGATGCGCGGTTGTGGTTCAAGCGCCTCGAGAACGGCGAGCCCGAGGTGCGTGCGCTGTGGCAGCGCTTCCGCGACATCTCGTGGGCGGAGTTCGAGGACATCTATCGCGCGTTGGGCATCGTGTTCGACGAGGTGCGCGGCGAGAGCGCCTACGATCCGGACATGCCGGGCGTACTCGAGGAGCTGCGCCCGTTGATCACCGAGAGCGAAGGCGCGCAGGTCGTCGAGCTCGAGGGCGAGAAGACGCCGATCCTCCTGAAGACACAGGACGGAACCACGCTGTACGCGACGCGCGACGTCGCCGCGGCGAAGTATCGCTGGAACACGTATCACTTCACGCGTTCGCTCTACGTGGTCGATCGCGGACAGGCGCTGCACTTCCGCCAGCTGTTCAAGCTGCTGAAGAAAGCGGGCTACGAGTGGGCCGACCGCTGCGAGCACGTGCCGTTCGGCCTCGTGCGCATCGGTGGCAAGAAAGCGAGCACGCGCGCCGGCGGTGCGGCGGGCGCCGAGTCCGGCGAACGCAGCGTGATCCTCATGAAGGAGGTCTTCGCCGAGGCGGAGGCCGCCGTGCGCGCGCGCATCCGCGACGTGAACCCGGAGCTCGATCCGGCGATCGTCGACGACGTCGCGCCGAAGGTCGGCATCGGCGCGGTCGTGTTCGCGAACCTCCAGACCCAGCGCGACAAGGACGTCGACTTCGAGATCGAGAAGGCCACCGCGCTCGACGGTGACTCGGGCCCGTACGTGCAGTACAGCCACGCGCGCTGCGCGTCGATCATGCGTAAGGCGAACGAGACCATCGCACGTGCCGACATCGACGCGATCGACTTCGGCACGCTCTCGCACGACGCGGAGTGGACCGTCGCGAAGAAGCTGCTCGAGCTGCCCGACATCGTCGTACGCGCCGCAGAAAACAGCGAACCGCACGGCGTGGCCCACTATCTGTTGCAGCTCGCGGGCGACTTCTCGCGCTGGTACACGCAGGGCAACGGCGACCCGTCGCTGCGCGTGCTCTGCGACGACATCCCTACGCGCCGCGCGCGCCTCGCTCTCGTCGCCGCGGTACAGGCGACATTCGCGACGGGCCTGTCGCTCCTCGGCATGCACGCGCCGTCGCAGATGTAGTCAGTTGCCGAGCGCACGCGGCGGGCGACCGTACTTGCCGCTGGCGACGATCAACACGAGCAGCGTGAGCGCGTAGGGCACGAGCTGCGCGAGCTCGTGCGGGATCCCGACGCCCGTGACCTGGAGCTGGATGCGGATCGCTTCGAAGAACGCGATCGCGAGGCACGCAAGCGCCGCGATGCCGGGGCGCCAGCCCGCGAGGATCACCATCGCGAGCGCGATGTAGCCGCGACCCGCGGACATGTCCGCCACGAAGCCGCCGACGGACAACGTCAGCTGCGCGCCACCGGCACCCGCGAGCGCGCCGCCGACGAGGCCCGCGTAGAAGCGCGTGCGCACCGGGGACACGCCGACCGCGACGAGCGAGTCCGGGCGATCGCCCGCGGCGCGCAGGCGCAGCCCCCACCGCGTGCGCGCGACCGCGAACGGCAGGGCGATCGCGGCCAGCACTGCAAGGTAGATCAGCGGGTTTGCGACGACGGTGTTGCCGAATCCGGGCACCGGCGGCGAATTCGCGCCTTCCTGATAGATCAGCTGGAGCAGGAAGCGCGTGCCGCCGAGCGCCGCGAGGTTGAGCGCGACACCGACGATGACCTGATCCGCGCGCAGCACGAGCGCGCACCACAGCTGCACAGCGGCGACCAGCATTCCCGCCGCGCATCCGCCGACGATGCCGAGGTACGGCGAGCCAGTCGCGTGGCCGACGGCCGCGGCGGCGAACGCGCCGAACAAGAGCTTCGCCTCGAGGGCGAGATCGATCACGCCCGAGCGCTCGGTGATCGCGCCCCCCATCGCGGCGAACGCGTATGGCACCGCGATGCGCAGCACCTGCGCGAGGAACGCGAGCGAGAGGACCGACTCGATCACGCGCTCTCCCTCGGGTCGGCTTTCGTGGCCGTCTTCGCGTCGCGCACCCACGCGGCCGAGCCCGCGATGGCAAGGACGACGACGCCCATCAGCACCTCGGTCAGCTCCTTCGGCACCGTGTCCGCGACCGCGAGCCCGCCCGACGAGAGGAACCCGAGCGCGAGCGCAGCGACGCCGATGCCGACCGGATGCTGTCGCCCGAGCAGCGCGGCCGCCACGCCGAGGAAGCCGGTGCCTCGACCGAGCCCCTCCTCGAAGGCGTGTTTGTGCCCGAGGACGAAGTTCGAGGCCGCGAGCCCGGCGAGCGCGCCCGACGCGGTCATCACGAGGATCCGCACGCGCGCGACATCGATGCCGACCGCGTGCGCCGTCGCCGGATCGCGCCCGACCGCGCGCCACGCCTGGCCCCACGTCGATCGCGATCGCAACCACCACGCGCCCGCGATGACCAGCACCACGAGGAACAGAGATGCGTTGACCGCGCTCCCCCCAAAGCCGAGCGCGGGCAGCTGCGCGCTCTGGACGATCGCGGGCCCGCGCGTCGTGCCGCCCTGGAACAGCCATTCGTTGCCGATCCACAGGGCGAGGCCGGCGACGATCGCGTTGAACATGATCGACGTGATCACCTCGTTCGCCTCGCGCACCACGCGAAGCGCGCCGATCGCCGCGCCCACTGCCCCGCCCGCCCCCGCTGCGGCGAGCAGACACAGCGGCACGGCGAACACCGCAGGTGTCGCCTCCGGTAGCGACGCACCGACGATCGCGCACGCGAGCACACCCGCGGTGAGCTGCCCCTCCGCGCCGATGTTGAACATTCCCGCATCGAGCGCGATCGCCACCGCGATAGCCGGAAACGCGAGCGCGGTCGCCTTGTAGAGCAGCTGCCCGACCAGGTACTCGTCGCCGAGCGTGCGCGTGATCATGAGCCACCACACGTGGCCCGGCGCCTTGCCGACGAGCATCATCAGCACGCTGCCGATCGCCACCGACACGAGCAGCGCGATCATCGCCGCGGTCAGCTCGCGCCGCGCGGACGGAAGCGGTGCCGTCGAGCCGAGCATCACGCGCGAGCCTCGGATGCACCGGTCATGAGTCGCCCGAGCTCGCCGCGTGCGTCGGGCGACTCGAGCGCTGCGCCCGCGCGCTCGCCGACGATGCGACCGCGCAGCATCACGACGATGCGATGGCACAGCGCGAGGAGCTCGTCGAGGTCCGCACTGATCACGAGCACGCCCGCGCCGCCGCGCGCGGCATCGCGCAGTCGTTCGCGAATGCGCGCGACCGCGCCGAGGTCCACGCCGCGCGTCGGCTGCGACGCGACAACACATGCGATGTCGGGGCGACTCAGCTCGCGCGCGACGACGATCTTCTGTTGGTTGCCACCCGACAGCTCGCGCACGATCGCGCTCGGATCCGGCGGGCGGATATCGAGATCGCGAATGCGCTCGCGCGCGAACGCGTCCACGCGCGCGCGGTTCACGCGAAAGTGTCCCGTGATGTCGCGGCGCCCGAGCGCGAGGTTGTCCGCAACGCTCGCATCGAGCAAGAGGCCGCCGTGATGGCGGTCTTCGTGGATGTGCGCGAGCCCTGCACGGAGCCGCGCGCCCGTCGACGCGCGCGTGAGATCGGCTCCCGCGACCGCGAGGAACGCGCGCCCATCGTCGCGTGCACTCGCGCCCGAAGACCCGCTCGATGCCCCGCGTGCACTCGGTGTCCCACTCGCGCTTGATGTCCCACTCGCGCTCGATGCCTCACTCGCGCTCGATGCTCTCACCGTTACGATCGGTACGAGCCCCGCGATCACGCGGGCGAGCTCGCTCTGACCGTTGCCGTCGATGCCTGCGACGCCGACGATCTCTCCGGCGCGAACGACAAGCGACACGTCGACGAGGCCCGCGGTCGCATCGCCGCGTTCGCCGTCGCCGATCCACGCGCGCGCACGCGCCGGGCTCGCGTCGCGCGCGGCGGCGCTCGCATGGCGCAGCTCGAGCGCGATCTTCGCATCCGCGGGCGGCGCGGGCACCGACTGCGGCGGCGGCAGATCCGCGCCGACCATCGCGCGCGCGATCGCGGCGGGCTCGAGGGGTACATCGCGCCTCTCGAACGTCGCGACGGTCGCGCCCGCGCGAAGCACCGTCACGTCGTCGGCGACCTGGCGCACCTCGTCGAGCTTGTGCGTCACGAACAGGACCGTGATGCCGCGATCAGCGAGCGAGCGCATCGTGGCGAGCAGGCCCTCGACCTCGACCGGCGTGAGGACAGCCGTCGGCTCGTCGAGAACTAACAGCGGTGTCCGGTCGGCGGACATCTCGGTCCGGATCGCGGACACCGAGCGCCCCCCGGTCACGATCGCGGGTCCCGTTTCCTCGTCGAACCGCGAGGCAGGGGCATCCGCGCGCAAGACGTCGGCGAGGGCCGCGACGATCTCCGCACGCTGCGCGGCACCGACACCGAGCTCGCCGGCGATGGCGCGCGGATCGAGCGCGAGGCCGAGCTCCGCGCCGAGCTTCGAGAGCGATGCGGCGGTCGTGTCGAGCGTCAGAAGCGGTCCGCCCTCCATCCCGAGCACCGCGTTTTCGGTGACTGACAAGGATTCTGCGAACGAGCCGTGTTGCTGCACGATGCCGACGCCCGCGGCGCGGGCGGACGCTCGGGTCCACCGGTCGAGCGCGCGCTTCATGCCGCCAAGCACGAGCGTGCCCGCGTCGGGGCGCAGGATGCCGGCGAGGATTTTCACGAGCGTGGACTTGCCCGCGCCATTTTCGCCGACGAGCGCGTGCACCGTGCCGCGACGGATGTGGATCGTCGCGCCGCGCAGCACGGGGCAGCCCGGGTACGCCTTGTCGAAGACGGCGTCGACCACCAGCTCTCCATCTTCGTCATCGATGTCGCGCGCGATCATCGGTCGGGCACCTGAATCTTGCCGGCGACGATCTGCTCCGCGATCGCGCGCGCGCGCTGGACGACCTCGGGCGGCAGCAGGTGGCGATTGCGATCGTCGGCGACGAACGCGACGCCGTCCTCGGCGAGGCCGAGCTCGTGGACACCGCCGCGGAACTTCCCAGCGATGACGTCCTTGGTGATATCGACGACCGCGACGTCGACGCGCTTGACCATGGAGGTCACCACGCAGCACGGCATCGCCTCGTATTGATCGCTATCGACGCCGATCGCGCGGCCCTCATGGTTCTTCGCCGCGGCGAACACGCCGTCGCCGGTCTTGCCGGCCGCGTGAAAGATGATGTCGGCGCCGTTCGCGAACTGCGCCGACGCGAGCTCCTCGCCGAGCGACGGATCGGCGAACGCCTTTGGCTCCGTGCCCGCGTACGCGCCGAGCACGCGGCACGACGGGCACACGTGGCGCACGCCCGCCTCGTAGCCGGCCTCGAACTTCCGGATCAGCGGGATCTTCATGCCGCCGACGAAGCCGACGACCTTCGTGTTGGTGAGGAGGCCCGCGATCGCACCGACGACGAAGCTGCCCTCGTGCTCGCGAAACGCGAGGCCCGCGAGGTTCGGTAGTGACTTCGCGTCGGCGGACGGCGCGTAGTCAATGCCGGCAAACTTCACCTTCGGGAACTGCGCCGCGAGCCGCTCGAGGTCCGGCCCGAAGAGGAAGCCAACGCCGATCACGAGATCCACGCCCCGCGCTGCGAGCGAACGCAATGCGCTCTCGCGATCGGCACCCTCGGTGGGCTCGATGTACTGCACGTCGACGCCGAGCTCGACACGCGCGCGCTCGAGCCCGCGCCACGCCGCCTCGTTGAACGACTTGTCGTTCTTGCCGCCGACGTCGAACACGAGGCCGACGCGAAGGCCCGTGCCCGCGCGCTTCTCGACCTCGGGCAGCGCCACGAAGCCCGCGATCAAGAGGGCTGCGTTGATCGCGACGAGCCCGATGATCGCGCGCCGGATTCTCACAGAACGCGCAGCGTACTAAACCCAGAGCTCGGGTGTGGCGATCCGAACCAACTACAGGATGATCGGGCCGGCACAGTCGCTGACGAGCGACGGATCGAACTTGATCGACCACTCGAAGAGGAAGCCGTCGTCGGCGCCCCAGAGATCGGTCACGCGCATGGTCCACTGACCGTTCAATTCGGTGTTCGTGAGCGCGGTCCACGGCGACTCGCTCTTGTAGTCACCGGCCGGCAGCGTCGAGCCCGACGCCCCCGCGGCTCCGATCATCGTGGTGGGGGCCACCGGCGTCCAGCAGTACTCCCATCCGACGCCGGGCACGGGCGGATTCGAGTCGCTCGGGTTCGGCATGCCGAGATAGATCTCGCCGCCCATGCGGTCCATGAACTTGTGCAGCACCATGATGACGCCGGACGGCGTGATGAGCTCCATCTGCAGATCGCGGAGCCACGTGTGCTCCATCTTCACGCAGACGCTGAGGAGCTTGTTCGGATCCGTCAACGTGGCGGCTTCCGGGAAGCCGATGAAGTCGAGCGTCGACGTGTACGACGCGTGGCACTCCTTGAACACGCAGTTCGGCGTGCCGGCGTTCGGGCATTGCGCGTCGGTCGAGCACATGTCGCCGCTCGAAACGCCGTCGGGCAGCGCGAGCGGTTGCGCTTCGGGATTTTCGACGGAGCCGCACACCGGGCACCCGTCGATGCCGGAGCAATCGACATCGGAGCAATCGGTGCGTCCGTCGCCGTCGTTGTCGACCGCGTCGTTGCAGACTTCCTGACCGCTGTTGGCGTCGGTGCCGGTGCCGTCACCGCCGGGGCGTCCTTCCGGACCACAGGCAGCGACGCACGCGATCAACATCCCACACGCGACGGACATCGTTTTCATGGGCCGGGATAGTAGGTGGGTGGCCGTCGCAATCAAGAGGAAACTCGTCGGTGTCAGGGTTTGGGAACCAACGAAGAACTGAGACCTTTTGTTCGCAGCTTGGAGATATTCGGTGAGTGCTCGCACGCCGAAGCGGCCGCATCTGCACGAGCGCCGCTACTCGAACGGATCGGGCGCGCAGGTGCTGATCTCGAGGATCAAATAGAGCAGAACTCGTTCCTTCGCGGTCAATCCCACGTGATTCCGCGTCGTCGTCTGGAACGGCGTGTACATGACCTTGCCGCAACCGGTGGGTTGATATGTCACCGCCAGTGGTCGGGCCGCACCACCCGTCGTGTTCGGGCGCGTTCCTGTCAGCCAGACCTTGGGGGTGTCGTAGACAGGCAGCGACTGACTATCGACTCCGATCTGCACCGGGTTCGTCTTCTTGATCCAGTTCCAAACATCGGGGATCTCGAAGTTGGTCGGGTCGTACGTGGTCACCATGCCCTCGTCATCGGGGCCGACCTGCAGCCCGAGCCACGCGGACATGTCCGCGTCTGCGATGCGCACCTCGGTGGCGCTATAGAAGTCGCCGTCGGCGTTGCCGTCGATCGTCAGTGTGCCCGCGAGTGTCGTCGCATCGTAGGTGCCATCGCTATCGGCGCCGTCATCACCGAGCTCGATCTGCTGCGGGAACGCGTGATCCGCGACCTCGCCCGACCAGTCCGTCACGTACAGCTTTCCGCCTTCCTTCACGTAGCGACGAATGTTGGCGAGCACGGTCTGGTCGCGCAGCAGCACCGCGAGACTGGCGGGAATCTCCGTCTGGCATGGGAAGAACACGACATGAAACCGGCGCAGCTCGTCCATGTTGGAGAGCAAATACGCGACCGAATACATGTCCGTCGGCGCGCCCTCCCACGAGTAAACGTCGATCTCTGGACCGTCCTCGGTGCCGTTGCGAATGCCGAGCTTGGCCAGCACGTCGTCGATACGATCGTGGCTCCCCTGCGCGATCGCGATGCGCGGCATCGTCATGCCCTCTTCGAGGTCCGTCTTCGACGGCAGCGTCGTTTGTTCGTACGGCAGCTCCATCACACCTGCGAGGTCGTGTTCGCCCTCGATGCGGAACTGTCCCTTCTGCACGACGACCCAGTAGCGCCCGGGCTCGACCTCGAGGCGAAAGCTGCCATCTGCACCGGTGAGTACGCCGCTCGCGGGTACGGCGACGCAGCGCTCGCAGTACACGCCGGCGGGAATCGGCGCGGGTCTCGTCGACGACACGTACACGAGCGCGCCGCTTACCGGCACTTCCTGCCCGAGTAGCGCCTGCGCGGGTCCCTGGTTCGGTGCGAACACGCGGCCGCTGATCACAGCCGTCGTCGGCGCGTCGACGGTGGTGCCGTCGTCGCCACATCCAACACTGCCGAGAATGAACGCGCCGACGAGGAACACCCACGACCGCATGAACCACATGCTAACGTAGCTGCTGCTAGGAGGCACAGATGGGAATCATCAGTTTCATCAAGGGCGGTGTAGCGGAGCTCGCGATCGCGCGGCCCGACTCGGCAAAAGATCAGTGGGTCTACAAACACCCCGATCAGACGATTCCGATGAAGGCGCAGCTGACCGTCGACTCCGACGAGGTCGCGCTGTTCTTCAAGGACGGCAAATACGTCGGCAGCTTCTCTGCGGGGCGTCACACGCTCGACGCCTCCAACATTCCGTTCCTCGGTCAGTTGGTCGACAAGTTCACGGGCGGCAACGTCTTCATCTGTGAAGTCTTCTTCGTCACCACGCGCGAGCTGCCGTCGATCAAGTTCGGCACCTCCATCGGCGACGTGCAGGACCCACAGACGCAGCTCCGCGTGCGGCTCATGGTGCACGGCGAGTTCAGCGCGCGCGTCATCGACCCCACGAAGCTCGTCATCGGCCTCGTCGGTCAGCGCGCCGCCACCAACGAAGGCTTTGTCGGCTGGTTCAAGAGCCAGGTGCAGAAGGTGATGAAGGACGGCATCGCCGAGCTCATCGTCAAGCAGAACTGGCCGATGATGAAGGTCACGTCGGGCGCGTACACCGACGAGATCGAGGCCTCGACCCTCGAAGGCGTGCGCAAGCACATCGAGCCGTACGGCGTCGAGATCATCCGGTTCGGCGACTTCTCCATCTCGATGGACCAAGCCGACCGCGACCGCCTCGACAAGCTCGTCGAGCGCATGGCCTACGTCAACGCGTCGGGGGGCATGGCCGGCTACCAGCAACTCGCGCAGGCCGAGATGATGATGGGCGCCGCCGAGGGCATGAAGCGCGGCGGCGACGGCGGCGGCGCGTTCCAGGGCGCGGGCATCGGCATGGGGTTCGCCATGGCGGGCCAGATGGCCGGCATGATGGGCAACGCGAACGCGCAGAAGGCCCCCGAGAGCCGCGAGCAGATCATGTCGACGCTCAAGCAGCTCGGCGAGCTCAAGACGGCCGGCATCCTCACGGAGGCCGAGTTCGAGGCGAAGAAGAAAGAGCTGCTCGCGAAGCTCTAGTGCCGCGGCCGCCGTCGCGCAGGCGTGCGCTTCGGTCAGGGAGTGAATAGCTCGGCGAGCGAGCCGATCTGCACCACGCGGACGGCGAGCTCCTCGAGCTCGTGCGTCGTCGCGCTCTCCAGGCACTGCTCGGTGACGGAGTCAAGCGAGCCGAATCGGGCTACGAGTTGCCGGCGTAGAAGCGCCCGAAGCACCTCGACGCCCTCTTCACGGCCCTCTTCACGGCCCTCTTCACGGCCCTCTTCACGGCCCTCTTCACGGCCCTCTTCACGGCCCTCTTCACGGCCCTCCTCGCGCTCGGCGAGAAACTCGGGATGCCGCTGCTGTCGATACGCACGTACGGTCGCCGCGTCGGACTCCATCGCATCGACCAGCGCGCGGAGCGGGACCGGCACGACGAGCGCAGCGTCCTCGATGACCCCATCGGCGGGGAGAATCGACCAGCTGTCGAGCGCGCGCGACCACTCGACCACGCGGCGCTTCGCGAGATCGATGCCGAACACACGGCGCACTCCACGCTGGACGAGCTGTGACGCCTTGCTGGCCGCGACGGAGAGCCGAGTTGTCGACAGCAACTCGAACGCGAGCTCCTCGAGTTGCCGTCCGCCCGTCCTCGGATCGCGCGCGGCCGGATAGATGCTCGCATCGGGCGCGATGTCCGAGGTACGCGAGGTTCGTGTCAGCATGTCGATCGCGACGTTGTATCCGGACGCGCGATGGGCGGACAGCAGCGCCGCGAGCGCACCGTGGGCCATGCCGTGGGGTTCGTCTGCGGGTGGCACGTAGACGAGCTTTCCGTCGTCGATCTCGTAGCGAGTCCCCGGTGCGATCAATCGCTCGTCGACGGGGAGCTCGTCATCTGTCCGGTCACTGGGTGACGACATGGCCTCAGTTTACCTCGGGCGACCTCGGCACGATGCCGCGATCAAATCCATACGGAGCAGCTCGCGTGCCGAGCTAACTGTTCGTGATCGCGTGGTCCGTGTCCGGTCTGCGTCCCGACCTCGGACACAGCGTCCGGCGTCCGGACGTAACCCGGACAACCGCGAGGCGACAGAACGATCGCCGCGTAGTAAAAGCCCGAGCGAATGTCCCGCCTCGACAATCGCGCGTACTACGACGACTTCGCCGGGTGGTACGAGAAGGAGCGCCACCTGCCCTACCACCGCATGCTCGACGATCTCGAGGTCGGGGTCGTCGAGCGCTACGGCGTCGGCAAGGACGTCCTCGAGGTCGGCTGTGGCACGGGCCTCATCCTCCACCGCACCGCGACGTTTGCGCGCAGCGCGCAGGGCATCGACCTCTCGAGCGGCATGCTCGAGAAAGCGGCCGAACGCGGGCTCCGCGTCGCGCAAGCGTCCGCCACGGAGCTGCCGTTCGCGACCGCGAGCTTCGACGTCGCGTATTCGTTCAAGGTGCTCGCACACATTCCCGACATCGCCGGCGCGATGCGCGAGATGGCGCGCGTCGTTCGCCCGGGCGGCTGGGTGATCGCCGAGTTCTACAACGCACGATCGATCCGCCGGCTCGTGAAGGCGCTCAAGCCACCGAGCGCGGTCAGCGCCACGACGAACGACGAGCACGTGTTCACCCGCTACGACGACGCGGCCGCGATCCGGAGCTATCTCCCGCCCGAGCTGACGTGGACGGCGACGCGCGGGATCCGCGTGATCACGCCGGTCGCCAAGGTGCTCGAAGTCCCGCTGCTCGGCACCGCGATCCGCTGGGCCGAACATCGCCTCGCGGATCTCCCCGGTGCGCGCGACGTCGGCGGCTTCCTCGTCGCGTGCTGTCAGCGGCGCTGATCGATCTCGGGGTGCGAGAACCCGAGGAGCTGTCGCGCGAACTGAACCAAGAAGTAGCCGTGGTCGATCGTGTAGCGACGCCAGAGACGTCTGCGATCCGAGCCGAGCATCCGGTAGAGCCACGCGAAGCCGGCCTCGTGCACGAAGTCCGGCGCCATCGTCGTGCGGCCCGAGAAGAAGTCGAACACGGCGCCGACCGCGATCATCACCGAGCCGCGGAGCTTGGTGACGTGATCGTCGATCCAGAAGTCCTGCTTCGGAGTCCCGAGACCGACGAGGATGAAGTCGGGCGCGAGCGCGTTGATGCGCGCGCATAGCTCGCGATCCTCGTCGGGCGTCAGCGGCCGGAACGGCGGCGACACCGCACCGACGACGCGTAGGTGTGAAAACTTCTCCTCGAGGAAGCGACGCGTTCCTTCGCACGCCTCGGGCGTCCCGCCGTACAGAAAGACCGTGTAGCTCGTGGTTCGCGCGTGCTCGCCGAGCGCGAACACGACGTTTTTCCCCCACAGCAGGTCGCATTCCGCACGGACGAATCGGCGGATCCAGCGCACGAACGGCATGCTGTCGGGAAGCGCGAGATCCGCGCGGTTGTAGATGCGGCGCAGCTCCGGATCGCGCAGCGCCAGCGACACGCAATACGCGTTCATGCACGCCACGTGACGCGCGGGCCCGCTCTTGTCGGCGAGCCATGCGTCGAAACGCTCGAGCATCTCGGCCGTCGTCAGCGCGTCGACGCGCACACCGGCGAAGTTTGCGAACGGCAGCGGCTTCATTTCACGAGGTCCTCGAACGCGACCTTCTCGAATACGGTGCACGCACCGTCGATGGTCGCATCGACGATGCGCCGGCCGTCTCGCTCGAACGCACGACGCGCGCTCGCATACGCCAGCTCCGAACGGCGCAGATCGGGCAGCTGCCACTTCGATCCCTGCGGGAAATACGACGCGTGGAAGTGGTTCGCGTCGACGGACTCCGTGCGGGTCTCGGTGCGATTCGGCGTCCCTCCATCGACGAAGCGGTGATCGACGCCGAGCAGCACGACCTCGCGAAAGCCCATGTAGTACGCGAGCTGCAGTGCGACGAACGTCACCGTGCCACCGCTGCACAGCTGCCGCGCCGGATCGGGCACGAAGCGATCGGAGAGCCCCAACGCCAGCGACACGAACGGCTCGTCGCCGAACAGCTGCCGGCGGTTCCAGTTGAGGAACTTCGGGCACGCGAGCGAGCGGATCTCGCCCGCGAACTGCTCGAGCACCAGTTCGTTCACGCACGTGAAGTACGTCGGCTGGTGCGCGAGGTAGATCCGGTTCGCGCCGAACGTCACCTCGCCGGCGATGCGGCCAAGGTCGGTGCGCGCGAGGCTCGGCCCGTTGCCGAGGACAAACGCGCGCTCGCCGCGGTGACGATCGCGAAACCGCGCGAGGCGCTCGCGCGCGCTGCGCCCCGCCGGTCCGTGCCACGCGACCACATCGGGGATCGCCCGAGCCCGTCGAGCGATGGCCTCGCCAACACGGCGAACGGTCAGTTCCGAGAAGCGAAGACGCAAGGAGCTCGCCGGTACGATAGCATCAGGAGTCACGCGCCGATCGACACCCGTGGCTGTCTCCCTACTCTCGCGTTTGTGGTCGTCACCGACAGCGATGATGCTGGCGAGTACGGGTCTGCAATCGCTTCTCGCGGTCCTGATCGTCCCGATCGTTCTCTATCGCTTCGCAGCGCCCACGGTCGCCCTCTGGGCACTGTTCTCGTCGCTCACCGCGCTCGTCAACGTGGCGACGCAGAGCTTCACTGTCACCTTCGTCCGTGCGGTCGCGTACTCGCACGCGGGGGCCAGCAGCCTCGACGACCTGGCAGCAGGACGGTCTCGCCCCGAAGCGCGCGAGTCGAACCGCGAGCTCCTCGCGGAGGTGGTATCGGGC
The DNA here is from genome assembly GCA_046160585.1 of Kofleriaceae bacterium. Classification (GTDB taxonomy): domain Bacteria; phylum Myxococcota_A; class Polyangia; order Haliangiales; family Haliangiaceae; genus JABFXX01. The sequence continues at coordinate 16,307 of JBJXGN010000319.1, read as the reverse complement.
GCGCGGATCGCGTTCCTCGCGATCGCCGTGTGTGCGCTCGTGCTTCTCGCCTCGCTTGGTACCGTGCTCGTGGACCACCTCGTTGCGGCAACCCCCGATCCGCGCAGCGCGTGGATCGCGTGGGGACTCGTGCTCGCTGCATCGACCTCGGGTGTCTACACCAACCTCTACGTCGGGTACGTCGAGGGTCATGATCACGTTGCTGTGGTGCGCAGATGGGACGCGATCTTCGCACTGTTTGCCGGGGTCTCGAGCTGCGCCGTGCTCCTCCTCGGCGGCGATTTCCTCGCGCTCGTGATCTCGACGCAAGGCTGGCTGCTCGTCCGCGCGGTTCGGAACTGGATGCTCTGTCGACGCATCGATGACCGCGCGTATACGAAGCTCGCACGGCGCCCGTGGCGACCTGCCCTGCAAACGCTGTGGCCCGCTGCGTGGCGTAGCTTCGTCGGTGTTGCCGGGATCCTCGGAGTCAACTACATGGGCGGCATCTTCTACGCGCAGATCGGAGAGCCACGGCTCGTCGCGGGCTACTTGCTCGCGATTCGCCTCTTCGACGCCCTTAGCTCCGTCGCGCGCGCACCGTTCTACTCACGGATCCCGCTACTCGTGCGCCTGCATGCGCAGGGGCAAACATCGGCGCAGCTCGCGACGGCACGCTCCGGCATGCGTCTCGCGTACTGGATCTTCGTCGTCGGAATGCTCGCAGCTGCTGCACTCGGACCGAGCGTGTTTCGCGCGATAGGAAGCGACGTCCCGTTTCCCGCGTTGCAGCTCTGGCTCGGCCTGGGAACGGCGTATCTTCTGGAACGGTACGGCGCAATGCACCTGCAGTTGTTCAGTACGACAAACATGATCGTCTGGCACACCGCCGCACTCGGCTACGCGCTGATCTATCTCGTCACCCTCGCGGCACTTCACGGTCCGATCGATGTCTACGCCTTCCCGATCGCGATGGGCCTTGGCTATGCCGGTTGGTATTCGTGGTTCAGTGCGCGACACTCGTATCGTGCGTTCGGTATCCGATTCTGGTCGTTCGAACGTGCGCTCTTCGTGCCGCCGCTCGTCGTAGCCACCACCGCCACGGTCATCGCAGCGAGCGTCGGATGAGTGGCCGCACCATCAATCCGTTCCGCTCGGCCCTCGGCGAGGTCGTGAAGCGACTGGCTTGGGATGCGAGACCCGAATCGTGGCGCTCGCGTCGACTCCTGCGAGGATGGCGCGATCGACATCGGGGAGAGTCGGCCGTCATCCTCTGCAATGGTCCGAGTCTCGCGAAGGTCGACCTCTCGCAGCTCGCAAACGTTTTCACGTTCGGCCTCAACAAGATCGATCTGCTGTTCGAGCGCAGCGCGTTTCGTCCGTCGTGCATCGTCGCCGTCAACAAGCTCGTGCTCGAACAGAACGCGTCATTCTTCTCGTCGACAAACATCCCCTTGTTCCTCGACCACGAAGGCCTTGCTTTCGTGCAACCTCGATCGAACGTCGCGTTCCTGCACTCCACGGCAGTCCGTGGCCGCGCGTTCGCCGAAGACTGCTCGATCAGCGTTCCCCAAGGCGGAACGGTGACATTCGTCGCGCTTCAGCTCGCGTTCCACATGGGTTTCACCCGCGTCGCGATCGTCGGATGTGATCACAGCTATGCGCAGACTGGCAAACCGAATGCAGTGGTGACATCCGGGGAGACCGATCCGAGCCACTTCGATCCACGCTACTTCGCGGGCGGTCAGAAGTGGCAGCTCCCGGACCTCCTTCAGAGCGAGTTGTCGTACCGCACGTCGCTCGACGCGTACGAAGCTGCCGGCCGAATGCTCGTGAACGCTACCGCCGGCGGCAAGCTCGAGCTCTTGCCCAGAATGCCGCTCGCCGACTTCCTCGCTGGCGTGCGGCGATGAGAGCGAGAGCCGTACTCCGACAGGCGCGAACAGCGTGGTCCATGTTGCGGCGTGACGGCGTGCGCGCACTTGCTCGCGAGGTACTCCGTCGCCTTCGCCCTCAGACACCCAAGCTCGACGAGGCCAAGGTGGTGTTCGACGTGTTGCGGGGCACGACGAACGGCGTGCTCGTGGACGTAGGCGCCCATCACGGCGGATCCCTCGCACCGTTCGCGGATGCGGGGTGGCGGGTTCTCGCGTTCGAGCCCGACGCGACGAATCGCGCGACCCTCGTGACCAGGTTCGGGCGGTGCAACAACGTCACGATCGACCCACGCGGAGTGTCGGACAAACCAGCCCACGACGTCGCCTTTTTTCGCAGCGAGCTCTCGACGGGTATCAGCGGACTCTCCGCGTTTCACGAAAGCCACGCGCAGAGCGGAACGATCGACGTGACCACACTCGCCGATGCGAGTACCCAGTACGACATCGCGAGGATCGATCTCCTGAAGATCGACACCGAGGGTTTCGATCTGTTTGTACTGCGTGGAGTCCCGTGGGATCGGCTGCATCCGCGGGCGATCCTGTGCGAGTTCGAGGACTCCAAGACCACGCCTCTCGGGTACACGTTCCACGAGCTCGCGCGTTTCCTCGTCGACCGTGGGTATCGCGTCATGGTCTCCGAGTGGAAACCGATCGAGCGGTACGGTGCGACTCACACATGGCGGCGCTTCGTCTCGTATCCGTGCGAGCTATCCGACGTGAAGGCATGGGGCAACCTGATCGCGGTGGAGGCGGCGCTGCACGACAATCTCGTCGCCGCCTGCTCACGCGTCGCGGCGAATCTCGACAAGAAGTGACAGACTTCCACCGTCGAACCGACGCGAGCCATCGCTACCTGGATAGAACCGATACACGACATCGTAGGATTCAGCGAGTAGTCGCCGATCGAGTGTGCTCACGATGGAAGGCCAACGGGCACGGAGCTGCACTCCAGCTGCCTCGAATGCGCGACGCCACGCGATCAGTGGATGCGAATACACGCGACGCGCCAGGGGAATCCGGCTCGTCGCCGATGCGGCCAATGTGACGAGCGGTCGCTTCGATGGGATATCGATCGTGTGGAGTTGTCGGCCACCCACCCTCGTGATTCTCAGCATGTCGCGGATCACGTCTCGCCAGAGCTTCGAGGGAATGTGCTCCAGGGTCGAGACGGAGAACACACAGTCGAAGTGTTCGTCCGGGAGCTCGGGCGAGAAGAAGCCGAGTGGCTGCTTCACGTAGCGGACCTTCGGATGCGCGGCAATCCACGTATCTGGATCGCCCCAGCGCTGCCACGTCGTCTCGGATGTGTACGCGCCGAAGTCGTCTGCAATCCACGACTCGGTTCCGAATCGCTCCGCGAGCCGCTGCGGTAGCAGGGAATACGCGCCTCCCACCTCCACGACGCGCTCGCCGCGCGCGAACCGACCGGCGCTTTCGATCCAGGGACGGTTGTGGGCTTTGATGCCCCACTGATCGTCGGAGTAGCCCGGGAACGGATCGAGCGAGAAGCCCGATTCCTTGAAGCGAAACAGCTCGTCCACCGTCGCGAACCGCACGGCCGTCAGGGTCGCCACGGGCGTCCGGTTGCTCATTCCGTGCTCAGGCGTGCTGTCGCGCCGCCGTCGATGACGAGCATCTGCCCTGTCATGAACGACGATCGCGACGTGTCCGCGAGGAAGTGAATTGCCGCGGCGATCTCGTCCGGCGCGCCGATCCGGCCGAGCACGGTGCGTGACGCGAGCTGTGCGAGCTGCGCGTCGACCCCGCCGGCGTCGAGGTGCCCGCGCGCGAAGCCGGCGCGAAGCATCTCCGTGTCGACGGCACCGGGCAGCACGGCGTTCACGCGGATCCCGACGGGCGCGAGCTCGACCGCGAGTGCGCGGGTCATGGCGACGAGCGCGCCCTTGCTCGCTGCGTAGGCCGCGATGTTCGGCGACGTCGCGATCGCGTGCACCGACGCGACGTTCACGACCACGCCGCGCGTCGCGACGAGTAGCGGGTGGGCGTGTTTGATCGCGAAGAACGCGCCCTTCACGTTGATCGCCATCACCTCGTCGAGCTCGGCGGCGGTGGTCTCGAGCAGCGACGAGCCGGGGCAGATCGCTGCGTTGTTCACGAGCGCCTCGAGCGGCCCGTGCTTCGCGATCGCGGCGAACGCGGTCGCGAGCGCGGGCTCGTCGGAGACGTCGACCTCGAGGAAGTCGCGGAAGGCGTCGCGATCCGTGGGCGCGCTGCGATCCATGCCGATCACCGACCAGCCCTGCGCCGCAAAGTAGCGCGAGGTCGCGAGGCCGATGCCGCGCGCCGCGCCCGTGATCACTGCGAGCGTCACGACGCTGCCTCGAGCACCGCGAACATGTTCGCGATCGTGTTGGTGTGTACGCGCTCCCAGGCGAGCGGGCTCGAGTTCGAGTTATGCGCCGCGAGCAGCACGTTCGACATGCGACGCAGCGGGCTGTCGACGGGCAGCGGCTCGTGCTCGAACACGTCGAGCCCGGCCCCTGCGATACGTCCTTCTGCGAGCGCGGACACCAGCGCCACTTCGTCGACCACCGGGCCGCGGGCCGTATTGATCAACACCGCCGTCGGCTTCATCTGCGCGAGCGACGCTGCGCCGATCAGGTGGTGGCTTGTCGGGTTGAGATCGCAGTTGACGCTCACGAAGTCGGATGTCGCGAGCAGCTCGGGTAGCACGAGCATCTCGACGGCAATCGTCGCCGGCGGCGCCACCGGATCCGTCCCGACAATTCGCATGCCGAACGCCGTCGCGCGCGTGATCACGGCGCGCCCGACGTTGCCGACGCCGACGACGCCGAGCGTGCACTCGCGCAGCGAGCGTCCCGGCAGCTTGTTCCAGTTGCCCGCGCGCATGTCCTCCGTCATCCACGGCGTGCGGCGCGCGAAGGACAACATATACGAGAGGACGCTGTCGGCGACCGGCTCGCTGAACGCGTTCGGCGTGTTGCGAACCGCGATCCCGCGCGCACGGCACGCGACCTGGTCGATCGAGTCGATGCCCGTGCCCCACTTGCTGATCACCTTGAGGCGCGACGCCGCGGCGAGCACGCGATCCGTGAAGCGATCGTCGCCGCAGATCACGCCGTCGATGTCGCCGATGATCTCGAGCAGATCTGCCTCCTCGAGCCGTTCGAGCACGGGGACCGTCACGACCTGCGCGTCGCGCGCTTCGATCTGCGGGCGGAACCTGTCGAGAACGGGCAGCATGTACGGCGCGGACACGAGCACTCTCCAGGTCATCGAGCAGCCTTTCGGTCCAGCATGAGCAACTCCGCGATCCGGAACTCGTGTTCGTCATCGATGTCCTGCGCCTCGATCGGATCGATCTCGAACATCAGCGGGCATGCGCCGATGCGATTGCCACGCTCGACGAGCTGCTGCCGCGTGAACATGTACAGACACGAGTTCTCCTCGAACACCGGCGGAAGATCCTGCGTACGGAGCAGCACCGCGGGATCGTGGTTCATCGGTTTACCCGCGGCGTCCCACAGGCGCGTGTGCCGGCGCGTCACGCTGAACAGCGAGTCGTGCGCCGGATAGCTCGCGAGCATCTCGTCGATCGCGAGCTGGATCGTCTCGGTGCGCAGGAGCGGGTTCGTGCTGTGTGTCTGTAGATAGAAGTCCGCGGCGACCTGGGCCGTGGTGTTCACGAGGACGTCGTTCATCGGCAACGTATCGGCGCGCAGGTGCTCCGGGCGCTCGAGCATGCGAACGCCGTCGATGTGATCCGCGAGGATCGTCGGACTGTCGGTGTCGACGATGATCTCGCTGATGGACGGGCACGCGGCCAGCGCGTCGACGATCCAGCGATACAGCGGCTGCCCCGCGAACGCGCGCCGATTCTTGAACGGCACGCGCACGCTGTGCTCCCGCATGGGGACTATCGCGACGATCCGCACTACCCGTCCTCGGCCTTGACGACGCCGATCGGTCCCGTGTGGGAGTAGTCGATTGGACGCTGGCGCGGCGCCGGGGTCTCCGCCCACGGGCGATCGCTCGGGTAATACAGCCGGCGGCGCAACTGGTCGTCGGCGGGCTCGCGCTGCGCGTAGCCACGGTACGTGCCGACGAACTGCATCGTCCGGAACATCACGATGTCTCCGATCGTTCGCACCGGCGACGCCTCGCGCAGCGCCATCGACACGTCGGTCGCGACGTTCTTCGTCCACAGCCGCGCGAGGTCACGCAGGCCAAACTGCTGTTCGGGGAAGATCTTCTTCAGCGCGATTGCTTCGCGGCGGTACCGGTTATAGATGCGCGACGGCGTCTCCTCATGAACGTGTGCGACCTCCGCGTCCGCGACGTAAACGAGGCGCCTGCCGCGCGCGATCAGCTTGCGTCCCCAGTCGATGTCCTCGAGGCCCGTCAGCTGCTCGTCATAGGGCACCTCCACCCACTCGGTGCGCCGGATCGCCGCATTCGCGTTGTTGCAGAACGGCGTCGTCTGGTCGGGGTTCGACTCGTCGGGGAACCAAGTCCGGAAGATCTGGTGCTCGGAGAACTTCGTCTGCTCGTTGCCGCGCTGCTTGCCGTACACGAGCGCGACGTTTGGATCTGCGAACGGATCCGTCATTCGCACGATCCAGTCGTCGAACCGCGGATACACGTGCGCGCTCGCGAGGACCACGATGTCGCCGCGCGACGCCGCGACTCCGCGATTGAGCGACCGCCCGAACGTGAACTCCTTCGGCGTGATCGTCACGAGCTTGATCGGGAACCGCGAGGCGATCGCGACCGTCGCGTCGGTCGAGCCCGAGTCCACCAGCACGATCTCGGGCGCCGGTCCCGACTGACGGACGATGCCAGTCAAGAGCCGGCCGATGTGCCGTTCCTCGTTGAACGAGCGGATCACGATCGAGACGCGAGGTCGTGTGGACATCCCCGACGCAACTCTACACGCGAACAAGCCGGGTATGCTCGGGTCGTGCCCACGCCGTTCCTGTCGATCGTGAGCATCACGTTCCAGAACGCCGCCGGGCTTGCGCTCACGCTCGAGAGCATCGCGCGCCAAACGTTCACGGACTTCGAAGTCATCGTCGTCGATGGGGGGTCGAAGGACGGCACGCGGGCCGTCGTCGAGTCCAACGACGCGCTCGTCACGCGCTTCATCAGCGAGCCAGACCGCGGCATCTCGGACGCGTTTAACAAGGGCACCGCAGTTGCGCGCGGCACGCTCGTGAACTACCTCAACGCTGGCGATCGCTATCTCGACGCCAGCGTGCTCGCGACGGTCCACGCGGCACATCGCGCGCGACCGTTCGCGTGGGCGTATGGCCTGAGCAAGCGCACCGACGCGGACGGCAACGTCTCGCCGAGCCACGCACAACAGCGCCTGCCCTATTCGTTCGACGCGCTTGCCGCGGGGCGCCTCCTCGTCTCGCATCAGGCCGCGTTCTTCGACACGGCCGCCGTCCGCGAGATCGGCGCGTACGACGAGGCGCTCGTCCAGGCGATGGACTACGACTTGTTCCTGCGCATGGCCCAGCGCTACGAGCCCGCGGTCATCGACGAGCCGCTGGTCCTCTACGACACCGAGGGTGTCTCTGCGCGCCGCAACCTCGAGGGGTTGCTTGCGAAGCACGCCGTTCGCGCACGCGTGCTCGGTCTATCAACCATCGACGCGCGGATCGATCTCGGCCGTACGTATGCGCGATACGCGATCGGCCGCGTGCGCAGGCTCGGCAAGCGCACGCTCGTTCAGAACGCCGCCGGGCGCGCACTCCTGCGCCGCCTCGGTCTGCTCGAATAGCTATCGGCGAAGCGACTCGATCGTCGATGCGAGACCCACATCGAGCGCGACCCGAGGCTCCCAGCCTGTCGCCGCGCGCAGCCGTGACGCGTCGATGCAGGATCGTCGCTGCTCGCCGGGCCGCGCCGGCCGGTAGACCGGTGGCGCACCACCCACGATCGCGCGCATCTTCTCGTAGAGCTCGTAGACGCTGACCTCGACACCGGTGCCGACGTTGTACGCGCCCCGCAGCTCGTGGCCGATCGCCGCGAGGTTCGCGGCCGCGATGTCGGCGACGTGGACGAAGTCGCGGGTCTGCCCGCCGTCGCCGAAGATCATCGTAGGCGCGCCCGTCAGGAGCTGCCCCGCGAAGATCGCGACGACGCCTGCCTCGCCGTGCGCGTTCTGGCGCGGCCCGTAGACGTTCGCGTAGCGCAGGCTCGTCGTCGCGAATCCGTACTCGCGCGCGTAGTAGTCCAGGTAGACCTCGACCGACCGCTTCGCGCACCCGTACGGGCTCATCGGACGCTGCGGATGATCCTCGGTCGCCGGAAACACGTCCTGCTCGCCGTAGATGGCGCCGCCCGTCGACGCGAACACCACGCGCCGACACCCCGACCGGCGACACGCTTCGAGGACGCGCAGCGTTCCGGCGACATTCACGTCGGCGTCGTTCGCCGGATCCTGCACGGACTTCCGGACGTCGATCTGCGCCGCGTGATGACACAGGACGTCCGGCGCGAACGCCCCGATCACTTCCGCGGCGGCGGGATCCCGAATGTCGACCTCGTGCAGCACGACATCGGCCGGCAGGTTCGTCCGGACGCCCGAGGAGAGGTTGTCGATCCCGACGACCTCGTGCCCCTCCGTGCGAAGCGCGTCGACGATGTGCGACCCGATGAACCCTGCGGCACCTGTAACGAGAACCTTCACGTGCCCGGAACGTACCAGCTTGTTTGTGTACAGTGATGTGTACCCGTGGCGCTCCGCCGACTGATCCTCGTGTTCGATGCGCTGCTCGTGGTCGCATCGATGGCGCTCGCGGCTGGATTGCACGCCGCGCTGCGCGACCACGTCTCCGCGCTCAAGCAGCCCCCGCGCTTCGACGAATACGCGCTCCTGGTCTACCTCTGCATCCCGCTCTGGATCACACTGATCGCGCTCCTCGGCCTCCACCGCGTGTTCGAGCGCGAGTGGACGCGCCTCTCGCTCGCGATCGACATCGCGAAGCTCCACATCCTCGGGTTCCTCGCGGTCTCCACGATCGGCTTCTTCGTCCAGGCGACGATCAACCGATCACTCGTTGTCCTGTTCCTCGCGACGTCGGCCTTGGTCTTCTACGGTGTCCGCGCGGCGTTCGGCGTGTGGCAGCGCTACCAGCACCGCACCGGGCAAGCACGCGAGCGCCTGTTGATCGTCGGCGGTGCATCGCCCGACCTCGAGGCGTTCATGCGCACGATCGCCGCGGCTCCTCGCCCACCGCTCGTCGTCGGGTTGCTCGGCGCGAGCCCCGTCGAAGACATGGAGCACCTCGGCACGATCGAGGACCTTCCGCGCGTCCTGCACGAGAACGCGATCGATCGCGTCCTGTTCTTCCCGCCGCACCACAACGCGTCCGACGTTGCTCCGTCGATCGCCGCGTGCGAGCTCGTCGGTGTCTCGGCGGAGCTTGCCCTCGAGCTCGAGAAGCAGTCGCTCGCGAAGCCCACGGTGATCGATCTTCACGGACGGCCGTTCATCTCGTTCGACGCCGCGCCCAAACCACCGGAGCGCCTCGCACTCAAACACGCGTTCGACTGGCTCGCCTCCGCACTGGGCCTCGTCGTACTTGCCCCGCTGCTTCTCGCTGTCTCCATCGCGATCCTCGTGACGATGGGGCGCCCGATCTTCTTCTCGCAGGAGCGCGCCGGCCTGTTCGGCCGCACCTTCCGGATGATCAAGTTTCGCACGATGGTGAAAGATGCCGAGGCAAAGAAAGCCGCGCTCGAATCACAGAACGAGATGGCCGGCCCGGTGTTCAAGGTCACCCGGGATCCACGCATCACGCGACTCGGCGCATTCTTGCGCAAGACCAGCATCGACGAGCTGCCGCAGCTCGTGAACGTGTTCCTCGGCTCGATGAGCCTTGTCGGACCGCGACCGCTTCCGATCAAAGAGCAGCAAGCGATCAAGGGCTGGCACCGCAAGCGCCTGTCGATGAAGCCCGGCATCACGGGCATCTGGCAGGTCAGCGGCCGCAGCAACATCGACTTCGAGCAGTGGATGCGCCTCGACCAGCAGTACGTCGACGACTGGACGCTGCGACTCGACCTCGTCATCCTCGCGAAGACGGTGCCGGCCGTCTTGTTCGGCCGCGGCGCCCACTAGCGACGCTGATAGATCCAGTACGCGAACGCACCGCCGGATCCACCGAACGTCACCCTGTGTTCGTACGACGCGAACCGCGGATCCGACACGAGCGCCTCGTAGAACCCGTATTCGGGGCGGGGCTTCAGCGCGGCGCTCGACTGGCTGTGGACCACGAGATATCGGGGCGCGCGCTCGTAGATGCGATCGATCAGCTTGGTGCGCGACCCGCGGATCGGCGGCTCGGTCATCTCGCGGTTGTTCAGGCAGAACGCGTCGATCGCGACACCACCGGCGACGTACGGAATGACGCCGCAGTCTCCGACGACGTACGCGTCCGTCGGGCCGAGACGATCGCGCAACCAGCGCCCGACGTCGTGGCGATCGTTCGAACGCTCCGCGTACTGCAGCGTATGGGCACCGAGCACGGCCCGGCGGTCGAGCCCGCGGTCCACGATCATCCAGACGAGTGCGAACACGAGGACGAACCACTCTCGACGCCGCTCGGGCACGCGAAGCCACGCCATCGCGTTCGCCGCCCCGATGACCGCGGGAACGAGTAGTAGGGTCCACGCGGTGAGAGCGTGACGATTGTAGGCGCCGATGATCGGATCCACGCCGCGAAGGACGAACACGTACGCGAGCGGAACGAGGAGCATCGCGACGATCCGCGCGTCGATCTTGCGCCAGTCGTGAACGAGCGCCGGAACGGCGTACGGCAGCGCGAGCGCGCGGTACATGTGGACGAGCTGCATGTCATCGCCGCCGTAGAGAGCCTTGCACGCGACGCTGTTCGGAAGGAGCCGCTCGAACTGCACGAGCCGCCATCCGAAGTAGACCGTGTAGGGGATCGCGAACGCGAGGGCGAAGACGAGCACGTGCCCGGCTCGCTCGCGCCAGCTGCCATCGGCCCGGATCACGTGGAGCACGAGCGCGATGGCGAGCGAGATCGCGACAAGCGGTCCCTCGGGGCGCGTGAGTGATGCGAGAAATGCGAGGCCACTCGACACGACGAGACCGCGACGCGAAGGGACCCGCTCGCGCAGCGCGCGCGCGAACATGGTCACGGACGCGACCACCAGAAACTGGTAGACGGGCGTCTCGAGCCCGCTCGTGACCCAGTAAGCGCTGCCGAGATACCGGGTGAGCAGGAGCGCCGGGATCGCCGAGGCGAGCGGACCGACCCAGCACCGCGCGAGCAAGAACAACATCACGCACGTCCCCGCGAGTGCGGCAAGACCGAGGAGCTTGAAGACGAGCACCGGATCCGCATCGACGGCGAGCGCAGCCGCTCCGACGAGGACATAGCTGAAGTTCGAGTAGCCTTCGACGGGCTCCTCGCCCGGGTTCCACGTGACGCCATCGCCGTGCGCGAGGTTGTGCGCGTAGCGAAGGGTGATGTACGTGTCGTCGGTGGTGAACGCCCAGTTGGCGGCGACGAGGCGCGACATGTCGATCACGATCCAGATCGCGATCGCTGCGACGCCGATCCACGGGAGGTGCTTGTTCACCATCGGAAGCGCGTGCCCGTGATCTCCATCTGCGGATGGAAGTGGTAGTACGGCGCTCGCGCGGGTGACATCGGTGTATCCACGGCAAGGACGAGCACGCCGTCGATCGCTCCGTGCCACGCGAGCCGGCTCGTCCCGACCGGGAGCGCGATCGTCTCGCCGGGTCGTAGCGTGACCCCGCCGACCACGAGATCGCCGCGCACCGAGATCCAGCGATACCGCTCGGGCACGATGATCTCCATCAGTCGAACGCCGGCCGTGTCCGCGTGGATGCGCTGACCAACGAGCTCGACGGTTCCCCGGTACGGAACGTAGTGATCGGCCCAGAACGCCCTCACGTCGGGCGGAAACTTCTCGAGGCGGTAGGTTCGCACGATAAACGCGACGGGCCGCCCCCGGAGCTCTGTGATGAAGCCAGCTCCCATGTCCGGACTCGTCGCGAACTTCGCGACGCGTTCGCGTAGGTACACCGGAAACGGCGACGGATCGCGTCGACACGCAAGCCCGCCGTCGGGATGAAATCCACGTAGTGCCGGTGGCAACCCATCGACGAAGTCGAGGCTCTCTCGCTGGACGGCGCGCGTGTCGACGAGGGTCTCTCCGCGATACGGAATGGCGCGCCACGCGAACAACGCGAGCGCCGCCGCGACGACGACGAGCGACGCGCGTGGAAAGTAGGTGCGCGCAGCCGGCCATCCGAGGCCGATCGCCACGGCCGGGAACAACCCGAGCGTGATCCAGAAGTACGGAAACGCGGCGGCGTGAAACAACGTGACAGCTACGCCGACCACGAGAACGGCGACGACGACGAACGACCGGCGCAGCTGATCGTCACGCAGGCGGCACGCACGCGCGAACCCGAGGAGCACGAGCCCGACGAGGAGTACGAGCGGTAGCAGCGTCTCGAACATCCCGACGTAGACGCGAAAGCCGACGATCTCGCGGTACCACGCGAACAGATCGAAGCCCGCGCCGACGGTGACACCAGCACGAGCGCGCTCGAACGCGACGTGCACCACGATCGTATACGCGACGACCGACGCGATCGCGCTTCCCACGACGAACGCTGCGCGCCGCAGCTCGCGAAGGACCAGCTCGCCGCGCATCCACGACGCGCCGATCACGACCACGCCGACGAGCCCGGCGACGTAGAGCCCCTTCTGCGAGAACAGGTATCCGATGCCGATCATCGCCCCCGCGATCCCGGCCCACAGATCGCGCCGTCGCGTCGCCAGGAGCGCGACCCCGGCCCACACGGTGGCGAGCACCGCCGGCTGATCGCTGCGCACCTGCAGCGACCACCGCATGAAGACAGGCACGAGCGCGAGGGACGCAGTCGCGAGCATCGCCGCCCCCCACCGCTGGGGTTCGTCGCGGAGCGCACGTGCGACGAACACGAACACCCCGGCCAGGATCCCGAGCGTGAGGATCGCCCACACGACTCGTGCAGCATCGACCACGCTCTCCGTCGATCGGCAGCCGTCGACGAGGCCATACAGTGCGATCACGGTCAGCCCGGGACGTCCGCCACCATCGACCACCCCCGTCCGGACCGCCTTCTCGACCCGCCAGAGCAGCGCGTATTCGTCCCAGTTCACTCCCTCGGTGAACGCCGCGGCGACGTGTGCGACTGCATAGGCGACTGCGAGCGCGCCGAAGATGCACCAGCCAACACGCGGGTCACGCAGGTACCTCATCGCCCGTTGCAGAGATCATACATGGCTCTGTTACGATGCCCGTGAATGGTCACGGCGCGCGCGCGATGAAGCTGTCGGTGAGGCGCTGGCGCGAGGTTCTGCCAACGGCCAGCTCGTGGTCGCGCCTGCTCGTCGCGCCGTCGAGCTACCTGTTCGTGATCGCGCTCGTCGCCACGATGGCCGCGAAGTGGGTCGCGGTCCGCCGGATCGAGGACACCGACTTTCACCTCGCGCGCTGGCTCGCCATCTGCGACGTGGACATCGCCGTGTTCCTCGGGCTCGCGTGCGCGTGCGCGCTCGTCGAGAGCCGGCGCGCCTGGCTCGCGGTGGTGACGACGCCGATCGCGTCGTTGTTCGCCATCGTCGCGCTCCTCGACGCGGGCTACCTCGCCATCACCGGCGAGCAGCTGTCGTGGGCCGTCGTATCGCTCGGCATCGAGCGCTTCGGGGACGTGCAGTCCATCCTCGGCGCGTCGATTCCGATTCTCGCGACCCACGTCCTCGTCGCGCTCGTCGTTCTCGCGATCCCCCTCGGCACGGTCGTCCTGTTGCGCCGGCGCGGACACTCGACGAAGCTCCGGGACACGGCGCCGCATCGCGCACGCGCGGCCGGCCTGCCCGCGTTGCTCGCGCTCGTCGTCCTTTTTGCGATCCCGACGCCCGACGAATACGGCATCGCGAAGCTCGCGCACAACGCGGTGCTGCGCACGTTCCGGGGCATGATCACCGGCGCGGGCACGCTTCGCGACGAGCGTGGTCTCTTCGCGGGCTACAAGCCTCCGGAGCTCGTCACCGCGGAAGCCCGAGCAGCACTGCGAACCGGCGTGCACCCGAACATCGTCGTCGTGATCCTCGAATCCACGCGGCGCGACGTCACGACCCTCGCGCGCGCCGACGCGCCCGCGAAGACGCCCGCGCTCGTCGAGCTCGCCGCGCGCGGCCTCGACATGACCCACGCGCGTGCCGTGATGACCCTGACGTCGAAGTCGATCTCGTCGATGCTTTGCGGGCGCCTCCCACTCATGCAGCGGCAGTTGTACGAGAATACCGACGCGCTCGATGTCGAGTGTCTGCCGCGGCTGTTCGCGGATACGGGCTGGCGCACGCTGTTCATCCAGAGCGCCGAGGGAACGTTCGAGGATCGTCCTCGGCTCGTCGATCACCTCGGCTTCGCCGAGTTCCTCGCGATGAACCACATCAGCGGCAAGCTCCTCGGCTATGTGTCGTCCGAGGAAGCGACGCTCGTGGCGCCGATCGCCGCATGGATCGATCGCGAGCCGCAAAAGCCGTTCTTCCTCACGGTGCTCACGTCTGCAACACATCACCCGTACTCGCTCTCCGACGACCAGCTGCGCGTCGCCCGAGAGGCCGGTTTGCCTGCGGAGAAGGACTTCGACAGGTATGTGCGCCAGCTCGAAAACGCTGATCGCATGATCGCCTCCGTCGTGCAGCTCCTGCGCGACCGCGGCCAGCTGGACAACACGATCATCGCGGTGCTTGGCGACCACGGACAAGGATTCGGAGACAAGGTCACGATGCAGCACGGCGCGAACTTCTACGAAGAAGGGCTGCGTGTGCCGTTCGTGATCGCAGGTCCCGGCGTTCCACACCGTAGAGTCACGAGCAACACGATGGTTGCGGATCTAACGCCGACGCTTCTGCGAGCTCTGGGAGTCACGATGCACTCCGCGATCGAGACCCCCGCAACCGTGACGACCGACGAGCCTCTGCCCGATCGCATCCTCCCATTCACGTGCAGTTACGACATGAAGTGCCGTGGCTACGTCCGCAACACGACCAAGGTCGTATATGTCCCAGAGACGCAGCAGTCGTTCGCGTTCGATCTCGCGGTAGACCCCGAGGAGCGCCGCCCCCTGCCCGTCGAGGGCGAGCTCGCGACAACCCTCGATCGCGTGCACGAGTTGCTCGCACGCTACCGCACGAAGACGTGGCTCCGGCGGCGCGACACGATGAGCCGGTACCCGATGTGGTCGTGCCCGGCGAGTCGTCCGTGCTCGCCGATCGCACCCATCGGCCCGTAGTACGGGTTCTTCCTCAATCGTTTTCGGGCGCGAGGACCTGCGCTCGCCGGTGCGCGTCTTCGGCGCGCTCGAGGTCGCCTTCCTTCTCGAGCGCGACGTTGATCGTGTGCCACGTCATCGCATAGACGTTGTGCACCTCCGACGCGACCTCGTCGTGATGCCCGGGCAGCGGGTAGCCGAACTTGAACTTTTCGAACAGCGCGACGTTCTCGTCGTAGACCTGACGCGTGGGCGGAGTCCGCGTTCCACGGGGAAGCACGCGGAACAGCAGCCCGTACGGGTACGTCGGGAACGACTGAACGATCGTGAGCTGGAACCTGTCGATGAACACCGGGCGCCCCGTCGCGAGCAGCTTCTCGACGAGAGGAACGTTCATCGTCCGCTTCAGGTCCGGCTCGATCGTCACGCCCGATCGCTCTTGCACGCGCTCGCGGTGGAAGTCCAGCTTGAGCTGTGGCGTCGTGATCACCAGGACATCGCGCCGGAGGCGCAGCGCTTCCTGCATGTAGTTGAGCCCGAAGTGATAGATATCCGGCGCGCCGAGCACGACCGCGTTTGGCGGCAGCGTGGTCAGCATGTTCTCGAGGCTGCGCTCGGCCGCCGGCGAGTGAAACCGCGCGACGTACGGCAGCGAACGAGCCGTCATCGCGACGAACACGACGAGTGGCAACCCGATGCGCGCCGCCCGCGCGTAGCGGTCGAACGCCGGCCGATGTATACGCATCGCGATCCGATCGAGCGCGACCGCGATCGGGATCGCGAGCAGCAATACCGACATGAGGTGGAAGCGCTGGACGACATAAATCCCGCGATCGTCGAGCTCGACGTCGAAGCGGGACGTCAGGATCGGTCCGCACGCGAGCCAGCTCACTGCGAGCAAGATCCACGCAGTGCGTGTCTCGTGGATCGGGCGCACGCAGAAGAGGCCCAGCGCACCGATGCCGACGATCGCGGGCGCCCACGCGTAGCTGTTCGCGAGCGTGTATGCGAACGCCCCGAGGTTGTCGGTCAGGGAGATGTATTTTCCCTGCGGAGCGAACGCGCCGGGC
>JBJXGN010000318.1:0-36044 GCA_046160585.1 Kofleriaceae bacterium | reverse complement strand
GCTCGTCGAGCAATACAACATCGCGAGCGACGCGGCGCCCGTTCCCGACCCGGCGCCGAAGAAGGAACCGGGGAAGAACGTGGACGCGGGCATCGATGCACCGCAGCGCGCGCCCGAAGAGGCGTCCGCGGTGCAGGTCGGCGCGAAGGGCCTCGACCACCATGGTCAGGGCCTGCTGTTTATCGACGACGACGCTCCCTGCTACATCCGCGTCGTCGGACCCGACAAGGAACGCCGGCTCGCACTCGCGTTGCACATCGCGAAGAACCTGACGTTCGCGAACGCGCCGATGTCCCCGCGCCCGTTCAAGTGATCGACACGGACAGGCGTTCGGAAGCGCGCTCCTTGGTCGCGCTGGCGTTCCCGCTCGCGCTTCAGCAGCTCGGATTCCAGTTGCTGGGCACCGTCGACGCAGCCTGGCTCGGCCGTTATAGCGACACCGCCCTGGCGGCGGCCGGCGTCGGCAATAATCTGCTATTCGCGATCACGTCGATCGGCATGGGCATCGTGATGGGCCTCGACACCGTGATCCCGCAAGCGCTCGGCGCTGGGCGTCACGCGGATGCGCGACGCGCGCTGCACGGGGGGATGCGCCTCGCGGTGCTCGTCGGGCTCGCGCTGACTGCCGTCGTGCTCGCGACGCCGGTGATCCTCTCGATCGCAAGTGTTCCTCCGGAGGTCGCCACCGACGCGCGCGCGTACATCTACGCGCGCTCGCTCGGCATCGTCCCGTTCTTGCTCTCGGTCGCTTTGCGCAGCTACCTCGCCGCGCGCGACGTCACGCGTCCCCTCGTACTCGCGGTCGTGCTCGGGAATATCGCGAACTACTTCCTCGACTGGGCGCTGATCTTCGGCGTGCCCTCGCTGGGCATCCCGGCGCTGGGCATCATCGGAGCCGCCGTCGCGACGCTCGCGGTCCAGATCGTGATCGTCCTGGTCTACGTCCTCGCGGTGCGCTCGCTCGACGGGCATGCGCGCGCGTCGGAGCGCTCGCCGCGCGCCGACCTCGTCGGCATCGCGCGCTACGGTGCACCCGTCGGAGGCCAGATGTTCGCCGAGGTCGGCATCTTCGGCGTCGCGACCGTGCTCGCGGCACATATGGGGACGACGGCAGGTGCCGCACACACCGTCGCACTGATCCTCTGCTCGTTCACGTTCTCCGCTGCCGTCGGCATCGGAGCCGCGACGAGCGTTCGCGTCGGCCACGCCGTCGGCGCGAACGACCTCCCGCTCGCGCGGCGCCGCGGCATGATCGGGCTCGGCGTGGGACTCGGCGTGATGGGCGCGTGTGCTGTCGTGCTGGTCGTGTTCCCGCACACGATTGCCGCACTGCTGACCGATTCACCCGAGGTCATCGCGGCGGCGACCCCACTGCTCATGATCGCGGCGATCTTCCAGCTCTCGGACGGCGCACAGGCGATCGGCGCGGGCGCGTTGCGCGGTCTCGGGGACACGCGCGCCACGCTCGTCGGCAACCTCATCGGCCACTACGGGATCGGGCTCGGGATCTCGCTCGCGCTTGGCTTCGGTGCCGCGATGGGCGCGCCCGGCCTGTGGTGGGGCCTGTCGGCGGGGCTCACCGCGACGGCGGTCTATCTCGTCGTTCGTTTCCTCGCAGGAACGCGGCCGATCCAGTAGCCACCCCTGGGTACCGATCGCAGGCGACGAGGTGCGCGTGGCGACGGCTACTTGCACCCGCTGGCACCGTACCGGGGTAAAGATTGTGCAGCGAGCGGCAACGCCGAGGGTACGGTTGTGCAGCTGGCGGCAACAATCGACGTTGGGGTTTCTTGTCCGAGAGTTGTCCGAAGCGCGTGTCCGACAGCCGGACACGATCGCGGCTCTTCCGTACGAGCGGCCCGCGTCAACGTACGAGCCAGCGCGCGCCGTCCGCGGCTTCGAGCGCGACGAACGACATCGCGCCGATCCGCGGTGTCACGACCATGCGCATCCCCGGTGCACCGATCTGATGGAGCCGCGTGCGGAACGTGCCGTCGGCGTCGAGCTCGCCGAGGATCGCCACGTCAGTCCGAGCGAGCGCGGCGGGTGCGGGATACGCGGGCGCCTGAAACACCGCGAGCGAGAGCCGCACCGTGCGAATGCCGAGATCGGGCCACGCGCGCGAGAGCTCGTCGAGGATCGCGTGGAGGTGCGCGCGCAGGCGGACGGGATCGCGGGTGCGAAACATCCACCGATAGCCGCCGTGCGCATCGACCCACGAGACCTCGTCGGGGCGCATCGGGCGATCCCCAAGGAGCTCGATGTGACCGCCGAGGAGCTCGTAACTCTGATGCTCGGAGTACGGCTTCTTCGCGCGCACCTCGGAGAACATCGGGAACGACGTCAGCGGGAACAGACGGGTGCGCTGGTTCAGCCAGAACAGGTGGAGCCCGTATACAAGGAGGAACACGGTCGCGAACGCGAGATGGACCCGCGTGCGCGTGAGCGGCTCGGGCTCGACCGATGTGGTGCGTGTGGGGTGCGCGCGCCGGCGCCACCACGCAACGATCGCGTCCCAATCGATGAACACCGCCGCGAGCGGGATCCAGTGCAGGTCCCACAGGTCCATGACGAGTGCGAGCCCTACGATCTCGAGGACGAACAACACGCCGAGGCACGCACGCAAGCGCGGACGGCGATGCAGAACGACGGCGGCGATCGGCAGGATCTGCGAGACGAGGTTCAACGCCGCGACGGTGCGGTAGCGCCAGCTCTCGGCGATGATCCAGTCGGCGAGCGGCGTGCGGGGCAGCCCGATCCAATCGAAGCGCACGAGGATCTGGTGGCGCAGGTTGTCCGAGAGGGCCCAACCGAGGCCAACGCCGTCGTCGGCGCGCAGTTTCCAGTAGCCCGCAATAAAGAACACACTGACCACGGTCGCGAGAACGAGACGAGCGCTCGTCTGGCGCGTCGCGAGCGGCGGTTCACCAAGACGTCGGCGGCGCCACGCATCGATCGAGAATGCCGCGCCGCCGGGCGCGCCGAGGAACGCGAAGCTCGCGAGGAGCGGCGGCACGTCGATGTGGGACCACGTCGGGTTCTCGGACACGCCGTGCGCCGCGATCAACGTACACGCGACGAAGCTGACGGCGTGTGCGGCGCGACTCCACACGCCGGCGAGCATCGCCAGCGTCGAGCCCCAAGCGATGATCGTGATCGTGTCGAGCAGCGACTCGCCGGGGCGTCCCGGGAAGAGTAACCACGGCCCGAGCTTGTTGTAGCGCGACGAATGGTGCTGCCAGTCCGTCGCGTAGCGCCAGAGCATCCAGAGGAGCGAGACCGCGATGGCGATGCGAATCGCCGCGGTCGCGTGACGGCCGCCGGGCGCGAGCCAGTAGCCCTTCCACGCGCGCGCGATTCGCCGGAGCACGCGCAGACCGTACGCTATGATCGCTTCGTGAGTCGAACCGTACGCATGCGCGCCGCGATCGTCACGACGAGTGTCGTCGTCGCGCTCGGTGCATGCCGCCCGCGACCCCCGGTAGAGATCGCAACGACGCCATCGGCGGGGGTCTCGATCATGCTGTACCAGCTCGGGGATCAGAGCTACTCCGTCGTCGACGATCGCCGCTGGGTCGACGTGCGTGACGGGATACTCGTCCTCGAGAAGCTCGATCCCGGGGCGACGTTGCCGACCCTTGTCCTCGAGTCCCTCGGAGGAAGCACGCTCGTCGTCGGTGCGTGCTCGCGCGACATCGCCGAGGCGCCGGAGGAAACGCCGAAGAAGCGCGCGACACGCGAGCCGGTGCTCGACTTCGATGACGTCCTCGAAGCCGTCGCTAGCGAGCCGCCGATCGATGCGGGCGACATACCTGCAGGCGCAAAGTCCGACGCGGTGATCGCGACGTCTGCCGTGCGCTGCGCGGTGACTGGGCCCGCGGGCAAGCACCTGGTGCGCGTGCTCTACGTGTCGAGCACGCTGTCGTACCGCGCACAACACGACATCGCGATGACCGCCGCCGAGCACGCGATGCTCACGACGCGCTATACGATCGCGACACCCGCATGGGGCGGTAAGGCCGACGTCGTCCTCTACGACGGAATGCCGGGACGCGAGCAAGCGCCCGTCGAGATCGCGCGGGGGCAGGTCGTCCTCGACGGATCGATCGCCGTCCTCGCGACGCCGACGCGCGCGATCGACGCACGCCTGCGCCGCGTCTACAGCGGCGAGATGTCCAACACCTCCAACGACGACGACAGCACGAGCGACTCGGTCAACGCCGTCTGGGTGTGGCTCGAGCTCGAGCTCGCGCGACTCGCGTCGGGACCGGTGCATGCGACGGTGCGTCTCGTCGACGAAGACGAGCACGACGTGGAGGTTCCGCAGGCGGGCCGCGAACAAGGCGCGCGTTCGATGCGCGTGCCGCTCTGGATCGATCCGTCGCTGCGCGGATCGAAGGTCCGGCGTCGCGTCGGCCGCGAGAACGCCGATATGGCCGAGTGGTTCTCTGTCGCGATCACGAACACGGGCACGCAGCCGCGCGAGGTCTGGATCGAGCAGACCTTGCAAGAGGGCGCGCGGCGACGACTCGTGACCTATGGCCAACCGACGAAGCCGACGCTCGGCGCGAAGCGCGCACGCGCGAAGCTCGTCGTGGCTCCGCAGCGGTCCGCGCGCCTCGCCTACACGATCACGTACACGTACTGATCCGCCCGCGCGAAGTGCGCGCCGAAGGAGTGCTTTCGGGTCGTCACCGATTGCACCGAGTACACGGGTCGATGCGAGCGGTGCCGCCGATCACATCGGCGTGATCGTGAGCGCGATCGTGTACGGGTTCGTCGCCATCGCGGCGCCCGGCAGCACCTGGAAGATGTAGTCCCCGGGCACGAGTGCGGCGCACGCGGGCGACATCGCGGGGCACGTGATCGTCTCGGTGTCGAGGAAGCCGCGCGACTGCGCGAGCATCGTGCCCGTCGAATCCAGCAGCCTGAGATCGAGATCGCCCCTCGGTGACGTCATGAACGAGATACGCACCTGCACGCTCGCGGTGCTCGCGGGCACGGTGAACTTGTAGAAGTCGGTGTCCTCGGGGTCGTTCGCGCAGATCGCGGCGGGGCCGGTCTCGCTCGGATCGATCATCTGCGCCGTCTCGACGGTGTCGTTCGGCTCCTTGTACATGCACTGCTCTGGCGTGTACGGCGTGTCCGGGGGCGCATCGATCGGAATCTGGCTGTCCGAGAAGTCGAGAATCAACGAGCAGCCCGTCGTGAGAGTCATCAGCGTCATCGCGCTCAGACGCAGAGGAAGCGAGCACTCCCGAACCATGGGATGACGGTATGCGGCGTGTACCGAGAACGTCAAGAGATCTGAAGCACTTAGCTCGTGTCCGTGGCTTGACCGGGGCGAACACCGACGGTAGGGTGCCCCGCGCAACGCATGTACCTGCAAGACCTCATCTTCACGCTCCAGAAGTTCTGGGCCGATCGTGGCTGTGTCGTCGAGCAACCGGTCGACGTCTCGGTCGGGGCCGGCACGTTTCACCCCGCGACATTCCTTCGCGTGCTCGGTCCCGAGCCGTGGAACGCAGCGTTCGCGCAGTTCTGCCGGCGCCCGTCGGACGGTCGGTACGGCGAGAACCCGAATCGCGCCGGCGCGTACTACCAGTTCCAGGTCGGCCTCAAGCCGAGCCCGCTGCACGTGCAGGAGCTGTATCTCGACTCGCTCCGTGCGATCGGAATGGATCCGGCAGCGCACGACATCCGCTTCGTAGAGGACGATTGGGAATCGCCGACGCTCGGTGCGTGGGGCCTGGGCTGGGAAGTGTGGTGTGACGGCATGGAGGTCACGCAGTTCACGTACTTCCAGCAAGCGGGCGGCATCGATCTGCTGCCGGTCACCGCGGAGCTCACGTACGGCGTCGAGCGGCTCGCGATGTACCTGCAGAACCGCGACAACATGTACGACCTGAACTGGGACAAGAACGTCACCTACGGACAGCTGCGGCATCCGTGGGAGGTCGAATACGCGACGTTTCATTTCGAGGAGCTGCGCCCCGAGCTCGAGTTTCAGAACTTCGACACCTTCGAGGCCGAGTGCAAGCGTCTCCTCGCGCGCACCAAGGACGGTGCGCCGGCGCCGCTCGTGCTTCCCGCCTACGAGTTCTGCATGAAGGCCTCGCACGCGTTCAACTCGCTCGACGCGCGCGGAGCGATCAGCGTGACCGAGCGCCAGCGCTTCATCGGTCGCGTGCGCGGGATGGCAAAAGCGTGCGCGGAGACGTACGTGTCGTCTCGCGCGGCGCTCGGGTTCCCGCTGTTGCCGAAGCACCTGCAGGCGCAGGCCGTCGAGGCATATCGCGCCTCGAGCGAGGCCGGCATCAACGCCGGAGCGCTCGCCGCCGCGCGCAGCGTCGCGTCGCACGCCGAGGAGATCGTCCATGTCGGCTGACCTCTTGTTCGAGATCGGGTGCGAAGAGATTCCCGCGAAGATGCTCGCGCGCCAGTTCGAGGATCTGCCGAAGCTCGTCGAGCAGCGCCTCGTTGCCGCGCGCCTCGCACACGGAAGCGTCCGCGTGCTCGGTACGCCGCGCCGCCTCGCGATGATCGTGAAGGGCCTCGCCGATCGGCAGCCCGATCTCAACGAAGAGGTCGTCGGCCCGCCCGTCGGTGCGGCGTTCGCGCCAGACGGCACGCTGACCAAAGCAGGGCAGGGCTTCGCGGCAAAGAACGGCGTCTCGCCGGAGTCTCTACTGAAACGCGAAGTGGCCGGCAAGAAGGGCCAATACGTCGTCGCCGTGCGCAATGTCATCGGTCGGGACACTCGCGGCCTTCTGCCCGCGCTGCTCGCCGATATCGCAGGTGCGATCGCGTGGCCGAAGTCGCAGCGCTGGGGCTGGACCGAGACCACGTTCGTGCGTCCCGTGCAGTGGCTCGTCGCGCTGTACGGAGGCGAGGTGGTGCCGCTCTCGTGGGCTGCGCTGACCGCGGGCCGCCTCTCGCGCGGTCATCGGTTTCTCGCGAACACGACAATCGAGATCGCGAACGCGGACGCGTACGTCGCCGCGCTGCGCGCCGCGCATGTCGTTGTCGATCCCGACGCGCGTAGAGAGCTCGTCCGCGCGGAGCTGTCGCGCCTCGAGACGGAGACAGGCCTGCGCGTGCGTCCCGACGACGCGCTGCTCGGCGAGGTCATCCACCTCGGCGAATATCCCGTCGGCGTGTCGGGCGAGTTCGATCCGAGCTACCTCGAGATCCCCGAGGAGATCATCGTCACCTCGATGCGAACGCACCAGCGTTACTTCGCGATGGAGAACCCGGCGACCGGCCGTCTGGCGAACCGCTTCGCCACGATGATGGCGACGGTCGTGAAGGATCCGAAGATCGTCCAGCAGGGCAACCAGAAGGTCATCGCGTCGCGCCTCTCCGACGGCAAGTTCTTCGTCAGCGAGGATCGCAAGAAGAAGTCGTTCGACGCGTGGAACACCAAGCTCGACGCAGTCGTGTTCCAGGCCAAGCTCGGCGCAGACGCGAAGACAATCGGCCACAAGGTGCGCCGCCTCGAGAAGATCGTCGAGACGGTCGCGACGTTTGCGGGGACGGACACGTTCGACATCGGCGTGGCCAAGCGCGCGGCGCAGGTGTGCAAGGCCGACCTCGCGTCGCTCGCGGTCGGCGAGTTTCCGGAGCTACAGGGCGTGATGGGGCGCCACTACGCGCACGACTTCGGCGAGATCCATCCAGTCGCCGACGCGATCGACCAGCACTGGTGGCCCAAAGGGCAGGGCGCGGCGCTGCCGTCGTCGCCGATCGGCGCGCTGCTCGCGCTCGCCGATCGCATGGACACGATCGTAGGTTGCTTCGCCGTCGGCCTCGAGCCGTCGGGCTCGGCGGATCCGTTCGGGCTTCGCCGCGCCGCGATCGGCATCTTGCAGATCCTGCTCGCGCGACCGGAGTGGTCTTCGCTGTGGACGCCGTTGTTCGCGGCGTCTGCGACCGCGCTGCAGGCGCAGGGCGTGAAGGTCGTGCCGGCACCGTGGCTCGTCGAGGGCCGGTCGCGCACGCGCGACGAGGACGCGAAGGATGCGATCGAGGACTTCTTTCGCGGCCGCCTGCGCGGGATCCTCGTCGACGGTGGCATTCCGGCGCAGGACGTCGACGCGGCGCTCGCGCAGGACTTCCGCGATCCCACCGACGCACGCGCACGCGCGCTTGCCTGCGCGAAGATCAGCAAGGAGGCGCGCCAAGTGTTCAAGCGCGTCGCAAACATCCTCGACGACGCGCGGCAGAAGAACATCGAGATCGGTGCGGCGCCGCTTCCGGCGCTGTTCGTCGCCGATGTCGAGCGCAACCTCCACGCCGCCGTGGCCGGTGCGCAGGAGTCGGAGAAGGATGCGCGCACGCGTCGTGAGTATCCGACCGTGTTCGAGTCGCTCGAGAAGCTGCGTCCCGTCGTGGCGACGTTCTTCGATAAGGGAGGCGTGATGGTGATGGATCCCGACGCGAAGCTTCGGGACAACCGCCTCGCGCTGCTGAATTGGTTTGTGGATCCGTACCTGCGGATCGCGGACTTCCGCCTCTTGGCAGGTGCCTCGTGATCACCCACTCCGTGCACTCCTCCGTCGGCTGCGCTGTCCGCACGAGATTTGGCTCCTCTGTCCGCTCCGAGAAGTGCGACACGGAGAAGGGAAGTGAGGAGAGCAGAGACCTTTTTTCGCTTCGCGAAGAAAGAGCCCTTCTTCCGCTCCACGATTCGTCTTGTCGCGCCGATTCGATCTTCCTGGTGGAGCGAATTTCTCGACCCTGCCCGGCAGCGAAGCGAACCGAAAATGCTCTGCTCTCCTCACTCCCCTTCTCCGTGTCGATCTCTCTGAGAGAGCGAACGGCGGGGTCGAACGCCATCCTATCGATGGTTCCGAGCTTGGTGCCCCGTGCGTCCATCTTCGTGTCGAACCTTCTGACCCATTCGAGGACCGCATGCGCTTCGTGAGGCAGTTCGGCGGCGGCACCGCGGAGGGCCGCGCGAAGGACAAGGCGCTCCTCGGCGGCAAGGGCGCCAACCTCGCCGAGATGGCGTCGCTTGGCCTCCCCGTGCCACCGGGCTTCACGATCACGACGGAAGTGTGTCGCCACGTGATGGCGAACGGCGCCGCCAACTATCCCGCCGAGCTCGCCGGTGAAGTGACGCAGGCGCTCGCGAAGGTCGAGGAGCTCACGTCGACGAGGTTCGGCGACACGGGGAATCCGCTGCTCCTCAGCGTTCGCAGCGGCGCGCCCGCGAGCATGCCGGGCATGATGGACACGATCCTGAACCTCGGCCTGAACGACATCACCGTCGAGGCACTCGCGAAGGAGAGTGGCAACGCACGGTTCGCGTGGGACTGCTACCGGCGCTTCGTCGCGATGTATGGCGAGGTTGTCCTCGGCGTGACGTCGCACGGCGAGAGCGAGCCCGAGCCGTTCGACACGATCTTCGACGACGTGAAGCGCAAGCACCGCGCGAACCGCGATCAGGACCTGAAGGAGGACGCGCTGCGCGAGGCCGTCGCGCTGTTCAAGGCGGAGGTCGGGAAGAGGACCGGCTCCCCGTTCCCGGACGATGTGGGGACGCAGCTGTGGGGTGCGATCGGCGCCGTGTTCCGCTCGTGGGACAACGCGCGCGCGGACGCGTACCGCAAGATGTACGGCATTTCGTCGAGCATTGGCACCGCGGTGAACGTGCAGGCGATGGTGTTCGGCAACCTCGGCGACGACTGCGCGACCGGGGTCGCGTTCACGCGCAATCCCGCGACCGGCACGCCCGAGCTGTACGGCGAGTTCCTCACGAACGCGCAAGGCGAGGACGTCGTCGCTGGCATCCGCACGCCCGAGCCGATCGCGGAGCTCGGCAAGAAGCAGCCGGCCGCGTTCGCGGAGCTCGTGCGCGTCGCGAAGCTCCTCGAGGATCACTTTCGCGACATGCAGGACCTCGAGTTCACGATCCAGAAGGGGCAGCTGTTCATGCTCCAGACCCGCGGCGGCAAGCGCACCGGCAAGGCGATGGTGAAGGTCGCGGTCGATCTCGTCGCCGAGGGCACGCTGACGCCGAACGACGCCGTGTTGCGCATCGATCCCGCGAAGCTCGACGAGGTGCTGCACCCGACGATCGATCCGAAGGCGCGACCCGCCGCGGTCGGCAAGGGACTGCCCGCGTCGCCGGGCGCCGCGATCGGTCGCATCGTGTTCACGGCGAGCGCCGCGGAGGAGTGGGCGCAACGCGGCGAGCGCGTGATCCTCGTGCGCACGGACACCTCGCCGGAGGACATTCACGGCATGAAGGCCGCGGTCGGCATCCTCACGGCGCGCGGCGGCATGACGTCGCACAGCGCGGTGGTCGCGCGCGGCATGGGCAAGTGCTGCGTGACCGCGTGCACCAGCCTTCGCGTCGACGCGCCGAAGAAGGCGGCGCTGTTCATCGCGAGCGCGACCCAGAAGGAGATCAAGCTCAAGGAGGGCGACACGCTCACGCTCGACGGCTCGACGGGCGAGGTGTTCCTCGGCAGCTTGCCGTTGGCACCCGCACAGATCGGCAACGAGCTCGGCACGCTGATGGGCTGGGTCGACGCAGTGCGCACGCTGAAGGTGCGGACCAACGCGGATACGCCGACCGATGCTCGCACCGCGCGCAGCTTCGGCGCCGAGGGCATCGGGTTGTGCCGCACCGAGCACATGTTCTTCCAGCCCGAGCGCATCCTCGCCGTGCGCGAGATGATTCTCGCCTCCGACGAGAAGGGCCGCCGCGCCGCGCTCGCGAAGATCCTCCCGATGCAGCGAGCGGACTTCGCCGAGCTGTTTCGCGTGATGGACGGTTTGCCCGTCACGATCCGCTTGCTCGATCCGCCGCTCCACGAGTTCCTGCCGCACACGCAGAAAGACATCGACGAGGTCGCGGCGGAGATGAACGTTACCCCGGCCTCGATCGCGGCGAAGACCGCGGAGCTCACCGAAGCGAACCCGATGCTCGGTCATCGCGGCTGTCGCCTCGCGATCACCTTCCCGGAGATCTACGAGGTCCAGGCGCGTGCGATCGCCGAGGCCGCGCGCGAGGTCGCCGCGGAAGGCAAGAGCGTCTCGCCCGAGATCATGATCCCGTTCGTCATGGTCCCGGAGGAGCTCCGCCGCCTGCGCGAACTGGTCTCGGCCACAATCGACGCGGCGCTCGCCGGCGCCCAGATTCCGTACACGATCGGTACGATGATCGAGCTGCCGCGCGCGTGCGTGATCGCCGATCGCATCGCGGAGCACGCGGACTTCTTCTCGTTCGGCACCAACGACCTGACCCAGACCACGTTTGGTCTCTCGCGAGACGACGCGGGCCGCTTCCTGCCGTCGTATGTCGACGGGGGAGTCCTGCCTGTCGATCCCTTTGTCGTCCTCGATCAGGAGGGCGTCGGGGCGCTTATCGAGCTCGGCGTCCGGGGCGGCCGCGCCACGCGCCCCAACCTCAAGGTCGGGATCTGTGGCGAGCACGGCGGCGAGCCAAGCTCCGTAGAGTTCTGTCATCGCGCGGGGTTCGACTACGTGTCGTGCTCGCCTTTCCGAGTCCCGATCGCCCGCGTCGCCGCGGCTCGTGCGGCTCTCCGGGGGACTTCCAAGTGACCGACACCATGCAGGCAACCCGACCGACGGACCGAGGGTCGAAGCGAACACCCTCGACTATGAGAATGAGTTTCGCGATGTTGGGCTTTGTCGTTGCCGGTTGCACGGCCGATGCGTCGGAGACCAAGCCCCGGAAGGACGAGCTCTTCTTCCCGACCGGCATCGCCGTGTCGCCCGACGAGGAGGTCGCGTTTGTCGTCAACGCGAACTCCGAGCTGCGCTGGGACTCCGGATCCGTCATGGTGCTGAACCTCGACGAGGTCCAGCGCGTGATCGACGACTGGACCTCCCCGACACGCATCATCCCCCCGGGCGATGTCGATATGGACGGCAACGGC
The DNA here is from genome assembly GCA_046160585.1 of Kofleriaceae bacterium. GTDB lineage: Bacteria > Myxococcota_A > Polyangia > Haliangiales > Haliangiaceae > JABFXX01. The sequence goes on along the minus strand of JBJXGN010000318.1, from coordinate 24,132 downwards.
GTCAAGGACTCCGACGGCAACGAGACCAAGGCGCCCGATCGTCACGTCGGCGGCGAGACTCAGGACTGCATCCAGGACCCGGTGTACTCCGAGACGCTCGAGTGCGACGAGGCGCAGTTCTTCAACCAGGTCGGTGCGATCAACATCGGCAACTTCGCTACCGACGTCTCGATCCAGGATCGCGGTAACGGAAACCTGCGCCTGTTCGTCCCGACGCGCGGTGACCCGTCGATCACGTGGGCCGACTGGGATGGCAGTGCGCTCACGTGTGTGGACTGCGATCGCACGAGAAAGTACGTGCTGTCGTTCCTGTTCAACGACGACACGCTTCCCGGGATCCCCGAGGAGCCGTACAACGTGTACGCCGATAGCGCGGGTCAATACGCGATGGTCACGCACCTGACGACCGGCGCTGTGTCGCTGATCGACTCGCCGCGCGACACCGACGACGTCCAGGTCACCGATGTCCTGCAGGGAATCTTCGGTGCCGATCAGAACGGCAACCGCGGCGCGACGGGCGTCGTCGGGAGTCCGAGCAGCGGTATCGTCTACGTGTCGAGCCGCACCGAAGACCGCATCCAGACGTTCACCGTCGGTCGCCCCGCAAACGGCGAGGCGCCGTATCTGTTGCCCGGAAAGTGGTTCTTCCTCGATTCGGTCGGCGGCTTCGCCGGAGGCTCGAGCGATACGCGCGGCATGACGTTCTCGGCCGACGCGAAGCGCCTCTACCTCGTCAATCGCCGGCCGGCCACGCTGCAGGTCGTCGACACCGACGTCTCGCCGACGGGCGTTCCCAACGACGAGGTGATCGGCGCGACGGACATCTGTCGCCAGGCCTCGACCGTGGCGGTGTCCGGAACGGGCGCCGACGAGCGCGCGTACGTGACGTGTTTCCAGGACGGGCAGCTGTACGTCGTCGATCCGTCGTCGGGCGTGTACGTCGAAGACATCCTGCTCGCAGGTCGCGGACCGTATACGGTGGCCGCGGCGCGCAGTCGCAATCTGCTATTCATCACGAACTTCCTCGAGGACACGATCGCGGTGGTCGACATCGCGCCGTCCTCGCCGACCCGCAACCGTGTCGTGCTTCGCATTGGCATTCCGAGGCCCCTGTGAAGACCTCCGCACTTCTCGTGTCGTGTTTCGGCCGATCGCGTCTCGGTACGCTGCTCGTCGCCGGGTGTTCCATGCTCGTCGTGTCGTGCAGCGAGACGACGACGACCGTCGCGAGTCAGGTCAACCTCGACCGTCCGGTCGACATCTCCTTCTCGTGCTGGGGTGGCCTGCGCCTCACGAACGGTCAGCAGCCGACCATCGACCAGGACATCGTGTTCAGCGCGCAACCGGGCGAGGCGTGCGAGATCCGCTCGGGGGCCGCCGATCCCGACACGCAGATATCGCCTGTTCCCGACGGACAGGAGAGCCTGACGATGATGGGCGGCGCGCCGATCCCGAGCGCGTCCTGGTACGGGTTCATCCTGCAGTCGGCGCCCGGCACCGTCGCGATCGTGCAGGTGCCGACGCGTCCTTCGTTCGGCGCGAACGACGCGCTCGTGCAGATCAGGGACGCCGATCCGCTGACCCCGGGCATCAACGGCATCAGCGTCGGCGAAGACCCCGTCGCGATCACCTCCGACGCGATCGGGTGCTACCAGATCGTCGCCAACGCGGGCACGTGCGATCTGAGCGTGCTCGACGTCGACTCGGCGCTCGACGCCGATCCGGCCGTGATCGTGAACCGCGTCGCGATCAAGAACGCGGCGGGCGAAGAAGTCCTCGCACGTCCAGCGGCGATGGCCGGCGATAGCCCGCGCGGCGACATCGGCTACGCGTGCCCCGCGCAGCCGACTGGCATCGTGTACGTCGCGTACCCTTCGTGCCACCTCGTGGCCGCGGTCGATTCATCGACGGGCACCATCGTCGCTGGCATCGACTACTCGTCGGGCACGCCGACGATCACCGACGGCAACGTGTCGTGCCCCGCCGAGTGCGGCGGCGGCGGCACGTTCACCGCGGGCGTTCGTCCGACGTCCCTCGACCTCGAGAAGGATCCGCGCAACGGCGCGACGCGCCTGCTCGTGGGTGCGGACAATTCGGCGCAGCTGACGGTCGTCAACCTCGGTACGGACAGCCTTCCCGCGTCGTTGCTGCCGATCCTCCTCGAGGATACCGAGGGTGGCGCGATGGGCGTGACGGCCGTGGCCATCGGACCGCAGATCGGCGCGGGCGGATCGATGGGCATCAACGACGACATCGCGTCCGGCGGGCAGTTCCAGTTCGTGTACGCGATCGCTACCGACGGCACGGTGCGCGTCGCCGACATCCTCGACATCGACGGGGAGTGCGACACGAACGTCGATCCGCGTCTCATCGACGGCCTGACCGCCGTGCGCGAGTTGTCGTGTTTCCCCGTCGGTGCACCGACGACGCCCGCGCGGCGACCGAACGCGCGCGGCCCGGGCATTCATCTCCCCGGCGCGTTGCGCGATGTGGTCCCGACGTCGATCGACATCGTGCGCTCGGAGCCACTCGCGTCGGGGTCGCAGTCGCCGGGCCGGCTCGTGGGCTACTTCGCGATGGTCACCGCGTCCAATGGTGCGGTGTACATCATCGATGTCGACGACGACGAGCGTCCGGACTTCAAGGACCAAGGCGCGCCGATGTTCGTGCAGCTTCCCCTCGCGATCTCGCATCACCTGCGCGACGCCATCCCGGAGCGCTACCTGACGAACCGGATCGAGCCGGAGACGGGCCCCGTGCGCACGTTCTGTGACAACTCGGTTCAGTCCGTGGCGCCGGATCCCGACGCGCAGGAAGGCAATAAGGGTGGCGTTCGTGCGACGGCGAACCCGACGCGCAACGTGCCGGCGGGTTTCGTCGCGGCCGAGAAGGTCGGCGAGCTGCCGTCGATCCGGCAGGTGCAGTGCACCGGCACCGAGGACGGCGCGGGCACGTCGCGCCCGGTGTCGGAGCTGTCGTTCTTCGCGCCCGACGCGGTTCGCGACCTGACGTATCAGGATCTGATCACGCTGCTCAACGAGCAGTGGACGCTGACGTACGAGGGCACGCTGTCCGTCGACTCCGCCGACATGGATCTCGACGGCCCGCCAATCCGCGTGAGCCAGTTGTTCATCGACGAGCTCGGTATGCACCTGGTCGACACGGCGAAGCCGTATTGCGACGCGGGCGTCGAGCAATGGGACATCGTGCAGATGCGCGGCTGTGATCCTCAGCTCGGCGACGGCCAGTGCCCGGTCGGGTACACCTGCTTTGTCCATCCCGAGAATCAGGTCGCCGGACTCGGTGCGTGCATGCTGGCCGACGAGGCCGAGCGCCTCGCGGACGCGTGCCAGGACTTCCTGACGACGTCGCGGCGCTACACCGTCGGTCGGTCGTCGAGCGGCGAGCTGCGGCTCCTGCCGCGCAAGCGCCAGCTTTCGACGTCGCCGCTCGACGGTTGCACCGACGACGATCAGTGCACCGCACTCGCGGACTACGCGCGCCGGCTCGCCGGTTCGGCGCACCCGGCGAGCGATATGACCGAGCCGAACACGCGTAGCTACGCGTGCCTCGCGGATCCGGATCGCCCGCCGCTCGACGGTGCGGGGCAGACGGGCAAGCGCTGCCTCGAGACGTGCGAGCAAACGTCGGACTGCTCGACGGGCTCTGTGTGCCGTCAGGGCGTGTGCATGGAAGGCGTCATCCCACCGCAGTCGTGTGTGAACGCGCCGCAGCGGTACGAGATGCGCGCGCACGACGCGTTCATGTTGATCGGGTCGCGTTCGGGGTACCTCCACTCGACCATCCGCGACGCGGCGACCGATCGGTGCGTGCGTGATCCGGCGGCGCATCCGTTCGAGACGGGGCGCATCCCGCTGCAGGCGCCGCCGTGCGACGACACCGTCGACCAGCGGACCGGGCGCCGACCCGACGGAACGTTTGGTCCCAACCCGTGCTCGACCACCATCGAGCAGGTCGAGAACGTCCCCAACTACGCCCCCGGAACGTGCGACCTGGCAGATCCGGCCACCGTCACCGCCACGCGGCAGGCGGAGGCGATTCGCTTCCGGGGACGCGGCTTCATGTTCCACCTCGTGGACCCGACCTACCCGGGCGACACCACGTGCATTCAGGATCGCCAGGGGACGCTCGCGTCGGTGCCAACGGTGTTCCCGAACTACCAGCTGTCGTGGCGACAGACGGCGGGCCTGTCGCCGCTCACGATTCCGTCGATCAGGCCGGCGTATCCGACGAAGGTCGTGCGAGGTCCGACGCAGAGCATGTGGGTTATCGATGAGGGTGACTTCCTGTCGACCTCGATCACAGAGAACTCCACGCGCGGCAAGGTCTTCCGCATCGATCCGACGACGCTGACGTCCATCCGGCTCGAGTAGGCCAAAAACTGGCCCAGCGCGTCGCCTCGCGAAAGGCTCGGGGTATGCCCAGCCGCGAGTCGGAGCTGTACAAGGACAAGGTCGAGGTCAGCCTCGACGGTCGCCAGATCTTCTATTTGTTCTTCGGCGGCGCCGTCATCGTCGGCATCGTGTTCGTGCTCGGCGTGCTCGTCGGTCGGCGCGTCGAAGCGCGCGGTCACGTCGATCGCGCCCATACGACCGCGGCGGCCGATCCGCTCGCCGCGCTGGACCGCCTGGAGGGAGCCGGCGAGATGGCGTTTCGCGGCGCGCTGACCGGCAAGGAGCCGACGGCGCCCGTCGAGAAGAAGATCGACCAGATCGTCGCCGCGAAGAAGCAGACAGAGCCGTCCGCCGCAAAGAAGGACGAGGCGAAGCCCGGCGACGTGAAGGGCGAGGCGAAGATCGACGCGAAGAAGGACGGCGACGCGAAGAAGGACGAGGCACGGCCGATCGAGAAGAAGGACGCCGGCCCGGTGAAGTCCGGGGACGTGAAGGCCGACTCCGCGAAGAAGACGGGTGACAAGGTCGCGGATGGCTCGGCCGACAAGCCGATCGAAAAGCCGTCGGAGAGCGCGCCGAAGGAAGAGAAGCCTCGCTACACGCTTCAGCTGTCGTCGTTCCAGGACAGGGTCGAGGCCGAGGCGTATCTGGCGAAGATGAAGGATCAAGGATACCAGGCGCAGATCACGCAGGCCGAGGTGGAAGGCAAAGGGACGTTCTATCGCGTGCGCATGGGGACGTACCGTTCGCTCGACGCGGCGGTCACGGCGAAGGCCGACTTCGAGAAAGCCTCGAGCAAGTCCGCCTCGATCATGAAGCTCTGATCGCCGCGTCGGAGCGTGACGCGCTGACCCGCTGGTAGCGTGATGCTCGGATCGGCGTGGCGCCCTTCGCCGCAACGAGCGTGACGCTCGGATCCCCGTGGCGCCCCTGACCGCGCATCCTGTCCGCCGCTCGGACACGCGCTTCGGACAAATCTCGGACAGGACAATCGCGGCCGGATTGTTGCTGCTCGCAGGACAACACGTACCCCGGTGCGGTGTGGAGCACGCTAACACTTACCCCGTTGCGGTGTGGAGCACGAGCAGTCGCGAGGTTAGCGGGCCTGGCGTGCCCGACCTGCACGGCCGGGCTGGCGCGCGAAGTGGCCACCAGAAACAGCGAACTACTTGACCGGCTTGCCGACCGACACGCGCCACGGGACGTTGTTGTCGGGAGGGATGCCGACTAACCAGGCGTCGTCCGGCGTCGCGCCGGCGGCGAGCGCATAGTCGCTGCCGGGTGCCCACGGACAGTCGATCAGCGTCAGCGAGTGCGCCTGGCAGTGGAGGCGCACGGGGCCGCGCGGAGTGATGATCACGATGATCGGCGTGCCGGGATGGCTGATCACCTTCTCGATCGCCGCGCCGACGACGTGTCGGAACGGTCGGCCGTCGGACAGACGATACACGTAGATGTCGGACGTGCTCGCGTGCGTGCACCACACGTGTCCGAACGCGTTGCCCATCGTGCGCGGTGCCGGTGGCAGCGGCAGCTGCGGGCGGCCGACCGAGCGCGACGACATCGCGTCGTAGAGGTGCATCGCATCCTTGCGCAGCACGAACAGGAACTGATTCGGCACGCCGACGACGTGCTCGACGGGGACCCCGTTGACATCGAGCGGCTGCGCGGCGAGGCCGGTGCCCGCGGTGCGCACCACGACGACGTTGGTCAGCGCGTCCTGCAGGTCAGGACCGACGAGCGCGAGGCGCGGTCCGCTCACACCTGCGAGCGAGAACCTCGAGTCGAGATCGAGCTTCGCGCTCGGTGTGAGGTCGGGGCCGAGTAGCTCGACGCGCGTCGGGACCGGTGCGTGCGCGTTGGACACGCGCGCGAGCGCGTGAGGCGGCCCGACCCACACGAGGGCGTCCCTCTCGTCGGGGAGCGTCAGTTTTTTCTTCGGCGCGGAGAGCGCACCGGTGAGCGCGTACAACGAGACCTCGCGCCCGATGCGGCGGATCGCCCACTGCCCATCGAAGGATGCTTCGAACACGCTACTTCTTTCCGAAAGAGCGGATGAGCTTCACGATCTCGTTGAGGACCTGCGGCTGATCCTTTAGCTGTGGCTGTCCGGGCATCATGCCGCTCTTGCCAACAGCCTGACCTCCCTCGACGATGATCTTCTTCAGCTCTTCGTCGGTGACCGAGCTCTGCCAGGCGGCATCGGTGTAGTTGCGCGGCTTGGGGTTCAAGCTCTCCGCGGCGGGCCCGTTGCCCGAGCCGTCGATGCCGTGGCACGTCGCGCACACGTTGTCGAACAGGAGCTTTGCTTGCTGCGCTGGTGTCGGGCCGTTCTCGCCAATGGTGTTCGGATCCGACGGTCCGGTCTCGGTCTTCGCGTTCGGAGATCCGGACGTGGGAGGCGGTGGCTTGTCGCCCTTACCGCAAGCACCGAGACCGAGGGACAGAAAAGCCAACAAGACGGCTACGAGCAGGCTTTGCATCCAACTAGCCTACTCGGACGGATCCTTGCGCGTAAAGGTGCGGACGAGTTTGGTGCCGACGATGGTCAGCTTGACTTCGTACGACGATTTCTTCTCGTCGCAGTCGAGGTCGCCGACCGCTCGAAGCACGGCGAACGTCCCGCTCGGGTCGGGCGCGTATTCGTAGGTGTACCGAAACGGATCGTCGATCGAGTACCCGAGCTCGCGCCACCCTGCGGAGGTCCACAACGTGGGGTCCACGCTGCACTCCCCGCCGCCTTGTTCACAGCATCCGGGCGTGGGTGTGGGGCCGGCGGCCGTCGCCGGTAGCCTTCCCGTCGCCGCAAAGGTCTGGGCGACACGCTCGGCGAGGTACGCGAGGAGCTCGTCCGCTTCCTTTGCGCGCGTGTTCGCCGTGCACGCTCGCTTCGCGGACGGACACGTAGCGATCGCGCACAACGACGCGAGCAATAGAACGTAGCGGAGGCGGCGCCACCACATAAACAGGGTGTCCCTGGGAAGGGAGCCCCGTGGCTATAGCATCAGGGCGCGCTCGCGGGGGCAGGCTTTCCGTGCTGCTCGACGAGCTTGGGCCAGTTTTGGTCGGCTGCCGCCTTATGCTTCGCCACGTCGGCATCGAACAGCTTCTTGAACTCGGGGTTCGTGAACAGGAGGAGCTGGCTCTCGTAGATCCCGAACACCTCGGGCTGCACCGGCGACAGGCGGCCCTGTGCCATCGCGTACGCACAGTAACCGCCGTAGTGCGGAGCGAACTTCGCGGGCTCGGCGGCGAACTTCGCCTTGCTGTCGGGCGTGGCGAACCAGTAGTTCGCGCCGCCGTGTGCGACCGCGTTGTCGCCCGAGCCGGGTGATGCCTTCTGATCCGCGTGATACGCGACGGAGTCAAAGCCCAGGAGCGCAGTGCCTTCGTCGTCGACGTTGACGAGGATCTTCGCGGCGGCCGGCACCGGATCGGTCGTGGGCGTGGTGGTCGGCGGAGGCGCTTTGCTGCCGCAGGCAGCGAGGGCTCCGAGTGCGAGAACGAGTGCGAATGAGCGTAGAACGGTCATCGCGCAAGCCTAATACGGCGCCGTTCGTCGCGCTCGATGCGCTCGGCGAATCGCTCGATGATCTTCGAGGTCGCGCGCGGGGCCTCGAGCTGCGGCCCGTGCCCCACGCCGCGCATCACGACGAGCTCGGCGCGCGGCAACCCCGCGACGAGATCGAGCGCGACCGCCTTGTCGATGATGCGATCTTGCTCGCCGTGGACCACGAGCGCCGGCGTGTCGATGCCACCGATCACACGCGGCACTCCGTCGCCATCGGCGCTCGCGAGGATGAACCCGCGGAACAGCCGCTGCAGCCGGTCGGCGCGCTTCACGCGTTGCATGATGACGTGACGGATCACCGCTTTCCCGACGGGCGGCGGTCGCTCCATCACGATCTCCATGAACTTGTCGACGTCCTCCTCGCGCGGGATCAGCGGATTCTCGCCGTCGAGCCAGCCGCGCGCGCCGCCGTCGTGGACGTCGCGACCGATCGATGCGACGAGCACCATCCCCGCCACGCGATCCGGGTAGCTGGCCGCGAGCCGCAGCGCGACGCCGCCGCCCATCGAGTTACCGCACACGACCGCACGATCGATCGCCGCACGGTCCATCACGCGCAACACCGCCTCCGCGTGGTGACGGATCGACGCCTCGGCTTCGGGCACGTCGGCGCTCGCACCGTGACCGGGCAGATCGACCATCGCGATCCCCCGCGCGCGCGTCATCAGCGCCGACATGAGGAGCCACGTCTCTTTGTCGCCGCCGAAGCCGTGCACGCAGACGAGCGGTAGCCCGCGCTTGCCGGGGCGGACGTAGTACGCGACGCCGTCGTCGGTTGCCTGCGCTTTCACACCAACGGCCACGGCGATCGCACGCTCCATCGCCCGCAGCTGAACGCCGCCGACGGCGACTTCGAGATCGGTGCGCCAGGACTTCGTGGACATGGTCCTCTGCAGCATCAGGGGAGGGCGGGCGCCGCCGGCGCGGGCGCGGTCTCCGTGAGCGCGTCCACGAACACGCCGAGGTTCGCGCGCTCCTCGACGGTGAGGGTCACCTTCACCAGCGCCGGATCGATGATCGACGGATCCGCACCCTGGCCGACGCCGCCGGCGAGGTGCCAGTCGATCGCGGCCGCGAGCGTCGTCGCGCTCGCGTCGTGGAAGAACGCCTTGCGCTTCGCGGCGCCGCGCAACCCGGGGGTGCGAAACGCCCCGAGCTTCGTCTTGTCGCCAGCGCGTGCGCGGCCCTCGTCGCCCGTCGCGATGAGGCCGAGCCGGCGGTACGCGTGATCCGTATACAAGGGCGGTGGGTGGCAGGTCGCGCACTGCGCCTTCCCAGCGAACAGCTGATAGCCGGCCTTGAGCTTCGCGGGCAGCGCCGGATCCTTTTCGAGCGTGTCCCACGGCGCGCCTCCACTGTAGCGCGTGGCGACAAACGCCTCGAGCGCGAGCCGCGCGGTCGCCACCGCATCGGTGCTCGCGGTCATCGTCCGCGCGAAATGCGCGCGATACCCCGGCAGCTCGGCCACGCGCGCGATCGCCGTCGGCACGTCGTCGCCCATTTGGCCGCGCACGTGCGGTCCGAGCAGCGCCTCCATCGTCGGCGACCGCCCGTCCCAGCCGAGCTCCTTCGTCCACGCGAGGTTCACCAGACTCGGGGCGCGCCGCAAGTTCGGCTTCCCGGCGGCGGTCTCCTGCCGCGACGCGCCGGCGTAGCCTTCACTCGGAACGTGGCACGTGGCACACGCGACCTTGCCGCTGATCGAGAGGCGCGCGTCGTGAAACAACAGCTCGCCGAGTGCGACGAGCTCGGGCGTCGCCGTCATCGCGGGCACCGGCGGCAACCCGGCGGGCAGCTCGGGCAGTGGCGGCGCGGGGGGGAGCTGCGCGATCGCGGCGTCCTCGGCGATCGGCAGGAACGGGTTCGCCGAACCACCGGCGTCTTTGCGCCCCGGGGGATCGACCGGCGCCTTCTCGCTGCCTTTCGGACAGCCGCTCACGAACAGGAATACGAGCGAAATGGCCGCGACGTTCGAGCGCACGAGAGATCGCAGCCTATCACTGCAGGGGCGTCCGCCCAGCGGCCTGCGCGATCCATAGGCGATGCGCAGCGTACGCCCCTACACCTGCTCGGCGGTGGACACCACATACTCGAGAAACTCGACGGCGTTTGCGGGGCCGAACGTCACCATCTCCTCGGTCACCTCGAAGCTGCCGGCCTTCCACAGCGCCACGGCCTCCGAGGTCAAACGACTCTTGAAGCTCGCGTTGAGCTCTTCATCGAAGTCCAGGCGGTAGTCGTAGAAGACGATCCTGGCTTCGTTGTCTCTGAAGTGTTCGGCGTTCATCAGAACGATTGACTTCTCGTCGAGGCCGCATCCGTCGCCGATCGAGATCGTCTTGAGTCCCGCCTGCTTGCGGTCGAAGCCCCGAAGCTGTTCGATGACGTGCTCGAGGGAGTGGAGGCTCGTGTACCGCGTGTCGGTGAAGCCATCGCATCGTCGGTAGAGGGCTCGAAGGTCCGGCGGGAGCATGAACCCCGACAGTCGCTCCGCCTCCACGAGCATTGTCTCCAGCGCATCGAAGCGCGACACACGCACCTCCTCCTTTGGCCGGCCGCGTGGATTGCCGTGCTTCGCGATGTAGCTCGCCAACTCGTCGAAGGTCGCTTCCAACGTCGCCATGTCGACTTGTACACCCCAAGCGGAACCGAGAAGGAGAACGGCACGTTGCGATTTGGTTCGCTTCTTAACCCAGGGTTCGGTTGTGTCGATCCGACCAACCGAAACCGCAGGGTGTTGGGGTGGCTCGTCCTCGAGCCGAGGACCCCAACGAAATAGACGGGTGAGGGCGAATGCCCGAATCCCTGGGGTTTGTGGGTTCGCACCGCGAACGCCGGGCTCGCGTCGATCCAGCGGTGACCGTTCTCCTGCGCGATCCGCTCGCGACTATCGACGAAAGCGGCCGAGCAGCGTCTCGTCTTCGAGGTGCTGCGCGATCGCGACCGCGCGTGTTTGCGCGTCGGCGTCGTTCACGATGCGTGCGTAGTTGCGCAGCGCCATCGCGCGCCCGCGGAGGTGGCCGCCGTCACCGGCGTGTTCGATCGCGGCGCGCGCGAAGTCGGCGGCGTCGGGCTCACCGCGAAGCCACCGCGCGTACGCGATGCCGTTCGCGCGCCGCGTGCGGGCGAACGTGGGGCCCTCGTCGCGCATCGCGCGATAGACCGCCTCGGCCGCTTCGTGCTCGCCGCGTTGGTTGAGCTCGTACGCGCGATGATCTGCGAGGCGGGCGAGTAGGCACGCGCGGTCGTACGCGTCGTCGACCGCGTCGATCAACCGCGCGGCCTCGTCGAGCAGGCCCGGCACCGCGGCGAGGTTCGTCCGCGAGGCGACATAGCCGCGGATGAGGATCGCCTCGATGCGCGCGGCCAACGGAACCGCAATGACCCCCGGGCTCGAAGTCGCACTCGTCGAGGTCGCACTCGTCGAGATCGCGCGCGTCGAGGTCGCGCTTGTCGGGGTCGCGCTTGTCGAGGTCGCGCTCGAGGTCGCGCTCGTAGGTCCTGCGCTGGCGCTCGACAGGTCGGCGCGGGCACGATCGAGGATCGCGATCGCGTCGTCGAGCTTGGCCAGGCGCACCGCGATCGATGCACGCGCGACCGCGAGCCACGCGCGACCGGCGCGCGATTCCGTGATCGGCGGCTTGTCCCAGACGCGGATCAGGTCCTCGCACATCGACACCGGGAGCTCGGCAAGGCGTGCGTGGTACTGCCCGAGTTGGCGCACTCGCGCGTCGATGGCGGACGGCAGGCCGAACAGCGCGATCGCCCGTGTGCCCCACGTGCCGCCTCCGTGGGTGCCGCGCGTGCGCAAGCGGCGGAGAGCTCGCTCGATCGAGCCGACGTCCTCCTTGTAGCCGCGCGCGGCGCACAGCCGGTCGGCGACGGCGGCGAGCGAACCCGCGGTGGACGTTAGCCACTCCACGTAGTCGCCCCAGTCGAAGCCGGCGTGTCCGGAATCGTGTCCTGGTCGGCGAGCCACGCGGCCACTATCGTGGATCGCAGAGAAAGTGTCATGCGTACCCTGATCATTGGAGACATTCACGGCTGCTACGTCGAGCTTCTGGAGTTGCTCGACGCCGCGGCGTTGGCGGCGGACGACATCGTCGTTTCGGTCGGCGACCTCGTCGATCGCGGCCCTGCACCTGCGGAGGTCGTGCGCTGGTTCCGCCAGCGCGCGGGCTCGGTGGTGCTCATGGGCAACCACGAGCGCAAGCACGTACGCGACGTCCTGTCGTATTCGCAAGAGGTCACGAAGTGCCAGATGGCGGACGACTATGCCGACGGTGTCGCGTGGATGCGCGCCCTCCCGTACTTCTGGGAGACGCCGGAGGTTCGCGTCGTGCATGCGGCGATGATCCCCGGCGTACCCCTCGCGACGCAGCCCGAGGACATCCTCGCGGGTACGACGTCGGGAGAGGCGAAGCTGAAGAAGATCCTTCCAGACGGCTGGTGGCACGAGAAGTACGACGACGACATTCCGGTGGCGTTCGGCCACCACGTCGTCGGTCCCGAGCCGCTCGTGCGCGAGGGCAAGGTCTACGGCCTCGACACGGGTGCGTGTCACGGCCAACGCCTCACCGCGCTGTCGCTGCCCGACGGCAAGATCTACTCGGTGCCCGCGCGCACGAACTACTGGCACGAGGTCGGCCGCACGTATCAGGTGCCGGTGTTGCGGAACAAGCCGTGGGCGACGATGGCGTGGCGCAAGCTCGACGAGACGGTCGCGGATCTCGAGCACAGGCCCGCGCCCGACACGGCCGCGTTCCTCGCGAGCATCACGCGGTGGGCGGATGCCCTTCGCGCGCTCGCGAAGTCGTTTCCGGGTCGCGTCGAGGCGATCGCGGCCGAGCTGCGTGCGACGTACGGCGCGGACGGCTACGACGCGGCGATCCGCGAGCATCCGGCCAAGCCTCTGCTCTACAAGATCGGCCGCGGCCGCCTGACCGAGAAGGACATCTGGGAGCGCTGCACGTCGGCGCAGGCGACACTGGCGCTCGCGCACAAGCTCGGCGTCGACACGTCGGAGATCATGTCACCCGTCTGAGCCACCACGGGCTGAACGTGTCGCGATCGACGCGCACGACCAGACGGAGGATCTCTGTCGGCGTGAAGCCCGCGTCGCCAAGGTCGTCGATGATCGCGAGCCACTCGGCGGAGCCCTGGAGCATCGCCGGAGACGGTGCCTCCTCGAGTAGCGCCGCGCGTTCGAGGAGCTCGTCGGAGACCGTTCGCTTCTTGGCGACGATCGGTTTCGCGCGCGCGTCGAGCGACGTGTCGCGAGGATCCCCATGCGCCGACCGTACTACGGTGCGAGCTTGGGCATGCGCTCCCGCGCGACCTCGAGTACCGCGAGCGCGCTGTCGACGCGATTGAACGGGGGCATCACGTAGACGCCTTGCACGCGATGCTTCACGGCGGCGAGCGCTTCTTGCGCGATCTTGATGCCCTCGATCCGCGCCGGTGGCCCGCCGCCGACCTTGGCCATGCGCTCGCGGTACTCCGACGGAATCGACATGCCGGGCACCTCGTTGTGCAGGAACTCCGCGTTGCGATGCGACGCGAGCGGCAGCACGCCGACCATCACGGGGAGGCCGAGCGACTTCGCGTCGTCGAGGAATCGCTCGAGCGTGCGCGGATCGTAGACGGGCTGGGTCATCACGACCTCGGCGCCCGCGAGCTTCTTCTCCTCGAGGCGGCGCAGCTCGCGATCGCGATCGTGCGCGGCGGGCTCGGCGCCAGTCGCGAGGACGAACGACGTCGGCTCGCACTCCTTGCCGGCCGGATCGACGCCCGCGTTGAGGCCGGAGGCGATGCGCAGAAGGCCGATCGAGTCGACGTCGTAGACCGGCGTCGAGAACGGGTAGTCGCCCATCTTCGGCGGGTCGCCCGTGATGATGACCAGATTCCTGAGACCGAGCCCCTGCGCACCGAGGAGGTGTGCGACGAGCCCGAGGAAGCTGCGATCGCGCGCGCATACGTGGAGGATCGGTTCGACGGCTGTCTCCGCCGCGAGCCGCGCGCACACCGCGACGTTCGACATGCGTGCCGACGCGCGTGGGCCGTCGGCGATGTTCACTACGTCGACCCCACCCGCGAGTAGGTCGTTCACCTGCTGCTTTGTCTTCGTGAGATCGAACGTCGTCGGTGCCGTCAGCTCGACGGACACGACCCACTCGCCGTTCGCGAGCCGCGCGCCCATGCGGCCGCGATTCGCGAGCGGGACCTTCGCGGCCGGCGCCGGCTGCGGTGTGCTGATCTCGATCGCGTGTGGCGCGAGCTCGCGATCGCTCGGTCGCTCGACCTGCTCGCCGCGCAACATGCGCACCGCGCCGAGCATCGCGCGCGTGTGTGCGGGCGTCGTGCCGCAGCAACCGCCGACGAGCCGCACTCCGCTCTTCAGCATGCGGCGCGCGAACACGCCGAAGTGCTCCGGGTTCGCGACGTAGAGCGTGCGTCCCTCGACGGACGCGGGCATGCCGGCGTTCGGTTGCGCGATGACCGGCTTGCCGCGGCCGACCATACCGATCGCGACCTGGTACAGCTCCGCCGGGCCGATGCCGCAGTTGCCGCCGATCACGTCGGCCCCCGCGGCGATCATGCGATCCGCGATCTCGCCGGGACCGAGGCCGCCGTCGGACTTCGCGTGTGCGTCGAACACCATCATCGCGATCACCGGCACGCGCGGACCGCGCTGTTTCGCGACCTCGATCGCGGTCTCGAGCTCGAGGATCGATCCGAACGTCTCGAGCATGATCGCGTCGACGCCGGCGAGCACGAGCGTGTCGATCTGCTCCGCGAGCGCGAACCGCGCGAGCTTGCGCTCCGACGCACTCGCCACGCCGAACCGCACGCCCGTCGGGCCGACCGCCCCCGCGACAAACGCGCGGTTCACCGCGGCGCTGCGCGCGAGCTCGACGGCCGCCTTGTTGATCGCGATTACTTGCTCCGCGAGCCCGTGGCGTGCGAGTGCGATGCGATTGCTGCCGAACGTGTTCGTCTCGATCAGCTCGGCGCCGGCGTTCACGTAGTCCTGATGCACCGTGCGGATCAGCTCTGGCTGCGAGAGGTCGAGCTCGTCGTAGCTTCGCGTGTGCAAGACACCGCGCTCGTACAAGAGCGAGCCCATCGCGCCGTCGAGGAGCAGTGGCCCGTTCGCGATCGCCTCGGCGAGCGTCGGTCGCGCGTCACCAGGCGCGGTTCCAGGCCGCGCCAGCGAGCTGTCAGGTGAGCCCTTGGGGTGAGCGCTCATAGCCGCATCTCGCGTCCGGCGAAGCCGAGCGTCCCGAGCTTGCGGCGCACGTCGCGGAGCGCATCGCCACGCCCCACCTGTGCGAGGTGTCCGCCGTCGAACCACGCGATCGGCACGCCCCAGTGCGCCGCGAGCGCCTCGGCCTGCTCGGGCGGCGTGATGCGATCACCGCGACCCGCGATCACGCTCAGCCGCTCGCGCGGTAGGCGGGCGGGGCGCGTCGTCGGCGCGTGCACCGCGAACGCGTCGACGAGCAGATCCTCCGTGATGCCTGCCTTCAGCGCGCGCGCACGCGCCGGGCTGTTCTCGCCGTGGCGCCACATCAGCTTCGCCATCGACACCGCGGGGATCATCGCGACCGCGAAGTCGATGCCGCCCGCGTCGTCGGGCCCGGCGATGCTCGCCCACAGGCTCGTCGTGTACCCGCCGAGCGACATGCCCATCGCGCCTACCGCCGATGCGCCACGCGCGCGAAGGAACTGCGCGAGCGAGCGCAGGTCGAAGATCGCCTGACCGAACCCTTCGTTCGTACGCAGCGGATTCGGCGACGGGAACAAGGCGCCGCTCGATCCGAGCCCACCGCCGGGCGCGCGCACGCCGTGATACGGCAACACGAATGCGGCGACGTCGTAGCCGTGCCGCAGCCAATACGGCACGACGAACGCGCGTGCCGTCACCCAGTGGTTGCCGCCGCCCCAGCCGTGCAAGACGACGATCGTCGGTCGGCCCTTCCCGCTGGTCCACCAGCGCGCATGCGCGGTCAGGTTCGGCGTCGCGCGCACGAACATCTCGCGCGCGGGCGTTGCGAACGGCGCGTACTCCGATGCCCAGCCAAGATCGATCACCTGCGTTCCGAGCGGCCCGTCCCCCGCGGGCGCGAGGGCGACCTGGGGCAGGGGCGGGGCAGGGAAGAACGGGCTCGAGACGCCGAGCGTGCCGGCGTTGTACAGCGCGGCCGTCTCGATCAGCTTCGTGCGCACGTCGGCGGCGTCGAGCTTCGGCGTGCGCGGCGCCATCCGGCGCTCCATGAAGCGCACGACTCCTCGATCGATCGCTGCGCTCGCTCGCGTGAACAGATTGGCCAAGCAGGGCTCCTCGGCCAACCCTACCCCAGAAGGGGGATCGCGTCTCTCCTCGCTCGCAAGGGCGCCTTTGGAGTACCGCCATGACGCTATTGAAGACGCCATTCAGAGGTACCGCCATGGCGCCACTTAGAGTTACCGCCAAGGCGCCATTCAGAGGTACCGCCAAGGCGCCATTCAGAGTTACCGCCAAGGCGCCATGAGCGCCAAGGACTAGGTAGACGCGTATCGGTCGATCCAACGAACGCGAACGAAGCCGATCGGTGATCGGGATCGATCGTGGTTCTCGATCGTGGTTCTCGATCGGGGTTCTCGATCGGGGTTCTTGGTCGTGTTCTCGATCGTGTTCTCGATCGTGTTCTCGATCGGGGTTCTCGATCGGGGTTCTCGATCGGGTTCTCGGGGCCCTCGGATCGAGTGAGCAAGGATGATCGGGTGAACGGTTCTCGGTCGTGTATCGATCGGGTGGGTCGGATCCGGTTTCGATCGATCGGGTAATCGTGTTCTCGATCGAGGGTGCGAGGACGCTCGTGTTCTCGATCGCGCTCGCGACGGGTTCTACTGATCCTTGGCGCCCATGGCGTCATGGCGGTACCTCCGATGGCGTCATGGCGGTACCTCCGAGTCATGGCGGTACCTCCGATGGCGTCATGGCGGTACCTCCGAGTCACGGCGGTACCTCCGAGTCATGGCGGTAACTCCGCCCAGGCACGTGAATCGGATCCGCGCTATCACGTCTCTATGGACATGCGCCGCCTGGTCGCCGGAGCCATCACCGTAGCCGCGCTGGCGGTGCCCGCCGCGGCCGACACGTTCGGCGGGTTCTCGGGCGTCGAGCGCCACTACCTGGTGAACCAGGACAAGGTGTGCACCCCGCTTCCAGGGAACGCGACCTCGGGCGCCCCCGCCTGCGAGAAGGCGACCGCCGACGTCGTCGCGAAGTTATCGATCAAAGCGCCCCTCCCGCAGAAAAACAAGGGCGACAAGGCGGCCTACACGGCGACCGCGTCCGGCCGCACGCTGACCATCACGCGCAACGGCGCGACGGTCGTGACGTGGACGAGCATGGACGCGATCTCGAAGATCGTCGAGGTCTACGCGAGCGAGTACCAGGATCGCGTCGCGGTCGCGTACGTCACGCGCCGCATGGGCAAGGACGTGACGGACGTCATCGGCTTCACGATCACGAGGGGCGCGGGCACGACGATGAACGACCCCAACAACCCGACGCCCACGCCGACCATTCCGGCGAACCCGACGACGCCAACGACGCCAACGACGCCAACGACGCCGAACGTTGTCGAGGATCCGCGCGTGACGAAGGCCGTGACCGCAGCGCGCAAGTCGAGCAAGGCGAAGGCCGCGGCGGCATGGCAGGCCGTGCTCGCGATCGACGCGGATCACTCCGAGGCGCACTACCAGATCGCCGCGCTCCGCATCGCGACCAAGAAGAAGGACGACGCGCTGGCGGCCCTCGGCGCGCTCGCATCGTCGACACGTTCCGACGCCATCGAGTGGTTGATCGAAGCGCGCTACGCACCAGCGTTCGCGTCGCTGCGCGCGGACCCCACGTTCCGCGAGAAGACCGGCCTCGACCGCAAGCCCGGGGTACCTGCGAGCAGCTACGAGCGGCTCATGGGCTTCGGTGGGCAATGGGAGCAGACCGGCACGAGCTGCGACAAGCCCGAGGTCAAGTTCACGACGACGCGCGATCGCGTCGTGCGGATCCGGGTGAAGAGCAGGTGCGGTGGTGAGGGGTACGATTTGCCGTTCAAGGGCAGCTGGCGCCTCGATCGCGATCGCGTGGTGCTCACGTTTGCGACGCGCGGCAAGGCCGTGAGCGCCGAGGACGAGGCCGCGTGCCGGTTCGAGGCGGTCGGCGACGAAGATTCGCTGCGCTGCGTGCTCGGACGCGACCTCGACTTCGTCGTGTTGCCCACGCGCCGCTGAACACTGTGCTCGCGTTTATGCTTCCTTGTCGAGATCTCGACAGTGGCGGCGCGAGTTTTGCCAGTGGATCGATCACACCTGGAGCCAGTCACGCCGCGTAGATTCGACTACGCTCGATTCTCGTGCGGTGGTTCCACGTCGTCGTGCTGGTCGCGATCACCGCTACTCGTTCGTCCGCCGACAAACCCGCCCCGCACGAAGCGGCGAGCGACCGGGCCGTGATCGCCCCGTCGCTCGATCTCGTTCCGGCCATTTCGACCGACGGCGCGATCGTCGAGCACCGCCATCAGATGAGTATTCCCACGCCGCCGTACAACCCCGGGCTTCACTGCTCCGGTTGTAGGCCGTCCGCGAAGACATGGGAGCGTGTTGTCGGAACGATGATCGCCGCGTCGCCGGCCGGGTTCCTCGCGCGCGGCGTCGGCAGCTTCCTCACGAACGACTCGCGAACGGCGAAGCGTCTCGCGAAGCTCGCGGGCATCGGGATGGGACTGGTCATCGCGGGCGGCGTTCCCGCGGGCGTCTCCGGCGGAAACCCGTACCTCCTCATCCCGTTCGTCCCGATGATGATCGCCGGCACCGGGATGTTCATGCAGACCTGGGCGGCCGACATCTTCAATGCGGCGGGCGTCGACGAGATCGGACAGCCCCGCGCGCGCACGCCGTGGGCACTCGAGGCCGGTGTCCTGTGGACGCACGACGCGTATCGCGATCGCGTGCTGTTCCGTGGCGCCGCGCGCGTCGCGAGTGGCCGCCTCGAGTTCGGCGCGACGGCGTACGTGAACGACACGCAGCAGACGTACCTCGGCGGTGATCTGTCGATCGGCGTGCGCCTCCTCGGCTGCGAGGCAAACGGTTGGTGGATCGACGACGGGAGCTATCTCCTCGTGCGTGGCATCGCGCGTCTGCGCGACGACAATGAAGACAACGTGCAGGTGACGACGGGCGAGCTCGAGCTCGCGGGGCGCCTCGATCTGTATCGCGTGGCGAACGTGCTCGACGGCAGCTTCGCAGAGATGGCGCTCGGCGGCGGCATGGAGCGAGCGGTGTTCGCCAGGGAGGACGAGAAGGGCGGGTTGCTCCTCGGTCGCTTCGGGTATGGCGTCTACCTCGGCCGGCGCGGCGAGGCGCAGCTATTCTACGATCACCGTCGCGATGGCTTCGCCGGTGGCATCGCGGCATATCGCGCGGCGGGCTTCATGGGCTCCGTCGGTGCGATCGTCGACCTGCGGCTCGCCGGACGCTGGGCGATGCGCGCCGAGCTCGAGATCGGGAGCGCGTGGGTCTCGTCGCTGGGCCTCCGATACCAGGGAGGACCCACGTGAAGCACATCTGCTTGCTGACGCTGCTCGTCGCGTGTACGCGCCCGAGCGAGGAGCGCGCGTTCGCGGAGCTCGAGGTCGGTATCGCGGAGATCACCGATGCGTCGGTCGTCGTCGCGGGCGGCCTCGCGGTCGTGCGCGAGATCGCCGATCGCCGCATCGAGCTGTGGGCGAACGCGCCCGACATCGTCGTGGAGCTCGCACTCGATGACAGCGCCGCCGGCGAGTGGACGGTCGTCGTACGGAACTCGCTATCCGACGCGGTGCTGCGCGAGCAGGTCGATGGCATCGACGTGATGACCGCGCGCGTACCGAGCGACGACGGTCCTACGGTCGCGACGTTTCCGCTCGTGCTCGCGGCGGGGACACATGCGCTTCGCATCGGCCCGCTCGACGCGGACACACCCGGCCCGTTCCGCGTCGCCGCGATGGCCGACATCCAGAAAGCGCTGCCGGACGTCGACGACGTGTTCGCCGCGATCAGCGCGGTGCCGGAGCCGCGCTTCGTCGTCGGCATGGGTGACATCACCGAGCGATCCGAGGACGAGGAATACGAGATCTTCGATCGACAGCTCGCGTACCTGCGTATTCCGTTCTACACGACGCTCGGGAACCACGAGCTGTGGCAGTCGCCGCAGAAGTTCTTCGACCGATACGGCCGCGCGAGCTTCCAGTTCGAGTTCAAGGGCGTCGCGTTCACCTTCGCGGACTCCGGCGACGCCGCGATCGATCCGCTCGTCCACGAGCAAGTCGTCGACTGGCTACGCGACACGCGGGCCCAGACCAGCGTGTTTCTCACCCACATGCCGCCGATCGATCCGGTGGGGGTTCGCTACGGTTCGTTCCGCAGCACCCGCGACGGGCAGCGCTTGCTCGGCGAGCTCGTCGACGGCATGGTCGACCTCACGCTCTACGGGCACATCCACACGTTTATCGAGTACGAAAATGCAGGGATCCCGGCATTCATTTCGGGTGGCGGGGGCGCGCAGCCGATGAAGGGCGACGGTGTCGAGCGCCACTTCTTGGTGGTTCACTTCGACACAACGAAGACCGACGCGGCGCGGCTGACGACCAAGGTCGCGGGGCTTCCCGGTGGGGTGCGACGGGTCGATCTGCACCACGTGGATTGATCCTCGTTTTACGTGGGGTAGCGCACGGTTGCGCGTGAACGCTACGAGAGGTCCCGGCCACTAAGGTAGTTGCACGATATGCTGCTTCGGGTGAAGCGCGATACGGGGACCACGCCCGCTCTCGATCAGGCCGACGAGGCCGACCTGATCGCGCGGTGTCGTGCCCACGAGCGCGCCGCGCACGACGAGTTCTATCACCGCTTTCGCCGCCAGGTCGCCGCAAACCTCTACCGCGTGCTCGGCGATCGCACGGACCTCGACGACCTCGTCCAGGAGGTCTTCGTGATCGCGTTCCGCGGGCTCGTGCGCTTTCGCGGCGACGCGCGCCTGTCGACGTGGCTCTATCGCATCTGCGTCAACGTCGCGCTCGGCCGCATCCGGACGCGCAAGCGCAAGCCCCCCGCGATCGGAGTCGTGGACCTCGACGCCGCGGCGATCGATCCGAGCATGACCGAGCGGCCGGAGACACCGGAGCGTTCGCTCGAGCGACGGCAGGATCAAGCACGCGTCTATCTCGCTCTCGAGACGCTCGCGCCGAAGAAGCGCATCGTGCTCTACCTGCACGAGATCGAGGGACTCGACCTCAAGGAGATCGCTTACCTGGTCGACTCGAACCCGGTGACCGTCCGCACGCGTCTGTTCTACGCCCGCCGCGAGTTCTATCGCGCGATCGCCGGCGACGCTGCACTCACTCCTCCCACGACGGAGGACGACGAATGACAAGGCCGGCGAAAGTCGGGCGCGTAACACTCCCGAAGGGAGTGTTGAGGTAATGACAAGGCCGACGAGCGTCGGGCGCGTAACACTCCTGAAGGGAGTATGGACGTGAGCCACGTGAAGCCCGAGCGCTGGGGCGACATGTTCGCCGGTCGTGTCGGCGACGTGGAGCGCGCGCGGATGCAATCGCACGCAGACGACTGCGCCGCGTGCAAGCGCACGCGCGATCGCGTGGGCCGCGCGAGCGACTCGTTCACTGCCATTCGCGAGCAGGCCGCGCCCGAGCTACCGTGGGACGGCGTTCGCGCGCGGGTGCACTGGTCGGTGTCGAAGGAGCGTCGCGAGGAAGAGGCGGCGAAGAAGTCGGCCCCGCGTGGTCGCGTGGTCGCGTGGGGCGCACTCGCGTTCGTCGCAGCCGCGGGTGTCGCCGCCGGTGTCTACGCACTGATGCCCGGCGATGACGACACCATCGACGCACCGATCGCGACCATCCCGACGCCGCCCGTGCAGGCACCGCACGAGCCGCGCGTGGCAGCGCGGGAGCCGGCGATGCCGCTCGCGGGGCTCGTGTCGCGCATCGCGGGGCACACGAGCGACGTCCTCGTCGACGGCGTGCGCCCGACTGATCTGTTCTCGAAGAAGCTCGTCGCCGGCACCGTGATCGCCACGGGCAACGGCCGCATCGACGTGCAGTTCGGTGACGCGAGCGCATTCGCCCTCGGCCCGCGCTCGACGCTCGAGCTGCGCCGCTTCGACTCAGAGATGATCGAGCTGCGCGTCGACGGAACGCTCGACGTCGAGGTCGCGCCGCGCTCGACGAACCAACGTTTCATCGTCGTCGCCGGCGTTCACACGGTCGAGGTGCGCGGCACGCAATTCCAGGTCCGCCGCGACGACGCGAAGACCACGGTCGCGTGCCGCCACGGACTCGTCGCCGTTCGCGACAACAGCGCGCAAGCGCTCGTCGGTGCCGCGCGTCAGATCGCGATCGCCGCCGGCGAGCCCGTCAGCGAGGATCGCGTCGTGCCGCTGTCCGTCGAGCAGCTCGCATGGCTCGCCGATGCGGCGCCGTTGCGCGTGCCCGCGTGGACCGATGTCGACACGCTCTTGCCCTCGTCCGCGCCGCTCGAGATCGCGACCGTCGGACGCCGCGAGGTCCGCGTCGACGGCATCGAGTTGGGCACCGGCCCGATGATCGTACGCGTCATGCCGGGCCGTCACACCGTCGAGGCGACGGATCACGCGGGTCGTTATCGTCGCGCGGGCTGGATCGATGTCGCTGCTCCGAAGGCGAGCTCGAAGCCCGCGCGTCTCGAGGTCGCCGTGGAGCCCGCGCCGAACACCAACGGCGTCGCCGATCGCCGCCGTCAACTGAAGGCGGGCATCGATCGCAACAAGCTGGCGCGCTGCACGCGCTCGATCGCGAAGGCGGGCCTGACCGACACCTTCGTGCAGTTCGAGATCGCGGTCGACGCGGCCGGGGCGATCGGCTTCCTCAACGTCATCGACACCGATCTCCCGACGGCGACCGCCGCGTGCGTACGCGAGGTCCTCGCGGAGGTCGCGTTCGGCAAGGGGCCGGCGGCCACCTGGCGCGAACGCATCGACCTGTAGCCGATCCTGATCGCGCTCAGTTGTTTGCGAGGCTGTCGCGGAGTCGCGCCGCCTCGCGCGCGAGACTCACGAGCACCTTGTCGAGCGCATCCAACGCGAGGCCGTCGAGCAGCACGGTCGCGCGCAGCACGTAGTTGTCCTTGTGGATCGCGATGCCACCGATCGCGAACGCCATGTTCCGCTGGAGCGCCTTTTCGTGCGGGACCTTGTCCGACGCGACGATGTCGCCGGAGATGTCGATCGCCGGAAGTCCCTCGACCTCGCAGCGGATCACGCGCATCGACTGCAGCACCTCGCGCTCGCCGACCTTGAAACCGAAGCCGAGACCGATCCACGTCGGCTCGTCCTTCATCAGTTTGTACTTGGTGCGGAGGTAGTCCTTCGTCTCATCCCAGGTCGGCATGCGCAGACCTTACCAGTCCGTCACGCTCTCGTACGTGTTGGCGATGCCTTCGGTGGCGGCATCGTACGTATCCGAAACGCCTGTCGAAACGGAGTCGTAGGCGTCGCTGACGCCCGTGGACACCGTGTCGTACGCGTCGCTCGCGCGATCGCCAACCCATTCGGCACCTTCGGACACGCGGTCGCTCGCGTAGTCGTACGCTTCGCCAGCGCGATCCGCGGTCCAGTCGTACGCTTCGCCAGCGCGCTCGGAGACGTACTCGACGCCGGGCCGGGCCACTTCCCACGCTTCGTTGGCGCGATCGCCGACCCATTCGGTGCCTTCGGAGACGCGGTCGCTCGCGTAGTCGTACGCCTCCCCGGCGCGATCGGAGACGTAGTCGACGCCGGGCTCGACGACGTCCCACGCATCGCTGGCGCGATCGCCGACCCAGTCCACACCCTCGTTCACACGGTCGCTCGCGTAGTCGTAGGCTTCGCCGGCGCGATCCGCGGTCCAGTCGTACGCCTCCCCGGCGCGATCAGAGACGTAGTCGACACCGGGCTCGACGAAGTCCCACGCATCGCTGGCGCGATCGCCGACCCAGTCCACACCCTCGTTCACGCGGTCGCTCGCGTAGTCGTAGGCCTCGCCGGCGCGATCGCCGACCCAGTCCACACCCTCGTTCACGCGGTCGCTC
>JBJXGN010000317.1:0-169955 GCA_046160585.1 Kofleriaceae bacterium | reverse complement strand
CGCCGAGCCGCGATGGGAGCGGTTCATGCGCACGCTGCTTGTCGTCGCTTCCGCCCTCCTCGCCTGTGATTCACCGCCACGCCGTGCAAACGGGGACGGGTTCACCCTCACGCTTCCCTCCGAATGGCGCGCGGAGCCCGTCGACGAGGGCTACCTGTTCCGAGCGGTTCGCTCGAAAGGTACCCTCGAGATCGCGCAGCTCCGGGACGACCTACACGACGTAATCAGCGACGACGCTCGTTGTGCAGCGTGGATCGAGAGCACCGCGGCGACGTTGCGCGGACACCTCGTAAGCGCGTCACTTCAGAATGGAACGTGCCGGGGTCACATACGCGGAATGGGTACGTTCCTGCTGTACGCCCAGGCCAGGGCCACCAAGGTCTATGTGGCGATGTGCAACGGAGTCGACTCGCTCGAGAAGGACTGCAGCGCGATTCTCGAGACCTGGGTCGACGATCCGACGTCGAAGCCCCAACGCCGAGAACCTCGGCTGACGCTTTCACACGAGAACGGCAAAACCGTCGTGCGAACCGCGAGCTTTGCGATGTCGTTTCCCACCGGTTGGGGCGTCGTCGAGGGCAGCGGCAAAGTGCTCCTCCAGGCGACATCCGAGAAGGGACTCTTCGTCAGTCTCGTGGCAACCAACAACCTCGGCACGTTCAGGCGAGCAGAGTGCGACGGCCTCGGGCCTGTAATCGCCGAACAGTACGGCGTGCGAGTTATCTCGACGACACTCGTCGACACACCTGCGGGTCATGCCTGCCGTGTCTCGATCGGCGAGTCGTTGATCCGGTGGAGCTATGCAGTCACCGCGCCCGACGGGCAGTCGTACTTGTTCGCGTGTGGTGCCCAGGAGGGTGAGGCACCGCAGGCTCTGTGCGAGTCGATCCTTGCCTCGTGGATATTCACTCCACGCGAAACCTCGAGGTGATCGTGAAAAACCTCGCAACACGCGCGAGGGTGTCTCGAAGGGTGGCTGTATGCGCACCATTCTCTTTTCGCTCCTCGCCCTTGTCGCCTGCAACGATCCGGACCTCGCAACCACGTCGGCTCCAGCACCGACGATCGTTACTCCCACGTTGCCGAATCCCGACCAGATCGCGTCGACGACGCTGGTCAGGACACTCGATGGAGTCTCGCCACCCGCACTGCCAACGATGAAGCGGGTGAAGGGGCGTGGGTTCACTATCGAAATCCCCTATGGTTGGAGTCCGCTCCCTGTCGCCTCGAATGTCGAGTTCGCGGCCGCGTCCGGCGATCACGGACTCGAGATCCGACGGGCCTCGAACGTCGACGCTCTCGCGCTAGAGAGCGTCGAGCAATGTAGGGGGTGGGGACATCGGGTCGCGAGCCGCGTGAAGGGCGTCCTGACGTCGTACATGCGGTCGATAAGCCTGCCCGAGATCCAAATCTGCCGGGTACAGATCGACGCCTCCGGCCGGATGTTTCGGGCGGCGACGTTTCTCGAGGGCAAGAAGATCTACATGTCCTTGTGCCGGCCCACGGCCACGGACTCCGACATGTGCGAACGGATCCTCGCCTCGTGGCGCACCGATCCAGATGTTCGTCCGGCGGTGAAGCGCTAGGAAAGGCGCGTGATCACGCGACCCGCCAAGCCCGCGTCGACCTGCACGAGATCACCGGGCCGCAACAGCGCGGTCGAGGTGGCGAACGTCGACACGAGCAGCTCCGCCTTGCGGAAGCGATCCTTGATCCGCGCCGCGACCATGCGCTTGAGCGGCGACATGCGCAGGCCGACCCCCGCCGGCGTGCCCGTCAGGATCACGTCGCCGCGCGCGAGGCCGCGCCCGAGGTGCTCACGCGCCGCGCGCACGATCGCCGCGAGGTCATAGATGAGCAGCTTCGTCGACGCGGACTGGCGCACGTCGCCGTTGACGCGGGTCTCGATCGTCAGCTCCGGCATCTTCGCGAGGCCGCCCGGCGGCGCCCACACGCGCGATGCGACGGGCAAAAAGCCCGGAAACGACTTCGCTGCGGCCCAGTAGGCGAGCGGCGATTCGGTCGTCTCGCCGAGCGCTTGCACGAAGCGCGCGGTGAGATCGTTGGCGACCGCGAGGCCGAACGGCTGCGGCTCGCCGGCGACGAGCGCGTCCTCGGTGATCGTGCCGAGCGCGACGAGCGCGACCTCGCCCTCGTAGTCCATCACCGCGGGAACGATCGGGATGCGCTCGCGAATGTGCGCGGCGAGACCCGGCTCGACAGCGTCGAGCGCGGCGAGGATCTCGGCCGAGGACGGCACGTGTGCGGTGCGCGCGTCGGGGGAGAGAGTGTGGATGTGTTTGGTGAACGACGTCGGAGGAGCGTCGCGATCGAGCTTCTGGCCGGTCTCGCGGACGTGATCGCTGTAGGTGAGGCCGAGGGCCGTGATCGAGGTGACCTCGGGCCACGGCACGGTGTCGGCGCGTTCCTCGACGGGGGCGGGCGACTTCGGCGGGCGCTCGTTCGCGTCCCACGGGATGTATTCGACGCCGGGCAGCGGCACGCGCTGGTGGATCTCGACGGCCACGCCACCCGCGACGCGGCGATCGTCGACGAGGTGCCACGGCGCGAGGGGCGCGGTGCGCTCGTAGACCTCGAGTTGCGCGGAGCCGATGTCGCTCTGCGCGATCATGAGGTCGCGCTCGTCGGTGTCGCGATACGCCCAGCCGACCATGGTGTCCGTCTCGGCCCACGCGCGCGCGTGCACGAGGCGGCGCGGGCCCGCGATCGTCGACGTCACGAGGTTGCCGGGATGCGCGGCGGTGGCGGGGCGGCCCTTCACCGGGCGCGGACCATCGAGGCGCAGCGATGCGAGGCCGAGCGAGAAGCCATCTTGTAGCGAGACCGCGCTGACCTCGAGGCTGCCGTCGCCGATCCAGGGCGCGTAGATCCACTGCAGCGTCGGCAGGCGGCGCTTGCCCCACAGGTGCATCGCACTCGCGCGGCCGCGGATCGGAATCACCGCGCCATCGATGGTTACGGTGCCGCTCGCGTCCGCATCGTGCACGATAGGCCGCACGTGTGTGGGCGCGGGCAGCCACGATGGCAATTCGGGCGCGACGTCGCGACCGCCGGTCCACGTGATGTCCCACGCGATGCCGCGCACCTCACCCGTTGCGCCGAGGCGCGTGAGCTTGGAGTCGAACGTCGCGACGAGTGCGTCGGGCTCCTCGTGTTGTGCCGTGGCCAGCGGCGCGTAGCGCTTGACGGCGCGCGTCTTCGGCGACGCGTCCGCGTCGAACCACGCACCCCACACCGTCGCGCGCGGCTCGCCCGAGCGCGGGACGAACATGGTCTGCCGGAGCCACATGGCCTTGCGGCGCGATTCGTCGAGCACGACCGCGAACCAGATCTCGTACCAAGGTCGCTGACCGCGCCATTTTGGCTGATCGAGGTCCTTGGCCATGTCTGTTGGTAACACTGATGGTCTCGCGAACGGGGTTAACCTTCTGAAATTGCGAAGGTGGTAGAACGTGTCCACCGGCATGCACGCCGGTGGCTCTTACCCTCAGCGTGCACGCTTGGAGTCACTCATACGGACACGATCGAGGAGCCGACATCGAGATGGCCTCCTCTGATAGCCGAGCGAGACTGCTCGCCGAGCTCGCTGCGGCGCCGGCGCGCAAGGGCTACGGCATCGCCTACGACCTTCTCGGCAACCGCGCCGAAGCGGAAGAGGCAGTTCAGGAAGCGCTCGCCCGCGCGTGCGAGTCGATCGGCGATCTTCGCGATCCGGGCGCGGCGCCCGCGTGGTTCTTGCGCATCGTCACCACGATGTGCCTGCGCACGCTGCGCCGGCGTCGCTTGAAGAAGAAGCTGTTCGGCTGGTGGCCGACTAAGGACGACGAGACCAGCGTCGCGCACGAAGGCGCGACGGCCGTCGCGGACACCGGCATCGACGACATCGCGCAGCGCATGCACGCGACCGATGCCGTTGCGCCGCGCGAAGCGCTGGTAGATCGCCAGCAGCTCGGTGCCATGCTCGAGAAGATGGATCGACTCAGCGCGCAGCAGCGCACCGCGCTCGTGCTGCGCTACGGACACGACCTGCCGGTCGGCGAGGTCGCCGCGCTTCTCGGCGTGGAGCTCGCCACCGCAAAGACGCATCTCGTTCGCGGCCTCGCACGGCTGCGCGATCTGATGGAGGAACACCGATGATAAGACGTGAAGATCGGGAGAGCTCGGGGGACAGGTGTGAAATCGTGGCCGAACGCCTCGCGCTCGGAGAACCTCTCGGCGAGCACGCCGAACACGCCACCTCGTGCGAGCGATGTCGCGAGCTCGCAACGATGGCGACCCAGCTCGGTGCGACATACGGATCGCGCTCGACCCCGTCGCGCTCGACCCCGTCGGGCTCCACCCACGCGATCGATCCGGGCCTCGGCTTCACGGCGCGCATGACCGTCGGTGCGCAGCAGCGCATTGTGGACCGCCGCCGCCGCCGCATCGCTACCACCGTCGGTGTCAGCGCCGCCGCGGCCGCCGCGTTCATGTTCGTCGTGACGCGTCCGAGGGAGCCCAAACCCGAGCCGGTCATCGCGATCAGCCCGCTTCCGGCCGAGGCGGAGCCGCCGGTGCCTGTCGACGACGCGGACCTCGCGTTTCTCGCGAGCGATCCGGAAGCCGCCGCTCGTACCACCGCCGACTGGAAGCACATCACCAAGCCGCTCCGTCCCTACAAGAATCTGCTGCAGGGGATCCGATGAACCGCATCCGCATCATCCTCACCGTCGTGCTGCCTTCGATGATCGCGGGCGGCTTTCTGTTCGGCGCCGCGTTCTCGCAGGCTGCGTCGAACGACTCCGACGATGTGTGGAGCCCGGCTCCCGTCGTGATCGCACAGGCGGATCCACCAAAGCCTGTCAGCCCGGTTCCACCGACGGCGCCGGGCCCCGGCCCCAAGCCGCCCAAGCCGCCCGAGCCCCCGAAGCCCGTCAAGCCCGTCAAGCCCGCGAAGCCTGCCATCGGTGGTGGTAGCGGCATCAGCGTGTCCATCGACAACGGCGTCGTGCAGGTCACGGGCATCCGGGACATCGTCAAGTCGCAGCTGGACGGTGCGCGCGGGGCGATCAGTGGCAATCAGCACATCCCCGCCGACGTGAAGAAGAAGATCCTCGCACGGCTCGACAAGATCGGTAGCTCCGTCGACAAGCGCCTCGTGAACCTGAAGCTCACCGATCTCGCCAAGCTCGACGACGAGCTCGAAGAGATGGGCGAGGAGATCGAAGAAGCCCTCGAAGGTCTCGGCGACGATCTCGACGCTCTCGGCGATGCCTTTGGCAAGAACTTCAAGTTCGACATCTCGAAGCTCCACATCGACCACGACGACGACAACGACGACGACAATCACGACATCCCGTCTGCGCCCGATGTCGGCGACGCCGACGACGACGACATGCGCGACGCGATCAACGACCTGAAGGATCTCGCGCTGAACCCGCAGCAGCGTGATCAGATCACCAAGCTGCGTTCGGACTCCGACAAACAAGTCGCTGCGTCCAAGCAGCAGATCGACGAGCTGTCGACGAAGCTGCACACCGCGCTCGGCAACTCCGCGGTCACCGACGCGGAGATCGGAAAGCTCGTGGATCAGATCAGCGGTCACGAGGCGGCGATGCGCAAGGCTCGCATCGTCGCGTGGGCGCAGGCCCGTCGCATGCTCGACACCGCGCAGCGCAAGAGGGTCGAGGCCGCGGCCGCGAAGGCCAAGAAGACGAAGTAGCTCTACGGCGTCGGGCCGAGGCCCGAGGCGGCGGCATCGACGGAGGGTACGAGCGCGGCGTCGATGGCCACGGGCGCGACCGCAGCATCCACGACGATCGGCGCGGGCGCGACGAGTGTCTCCGGCGGCGCGATCAGCGGCGGCTGCACGAGGCCGGGCGGCGGAACGCCCACATCGACGGGGGTCGCGACCGGATCGAGCCGCGCGTGGAGCGTCCCCGTCTGGACCGGGAAGAAGCGATAGCGCGCGAGTGCGTGCTTCGGGAGGCTGAACGTGAACTCGTGTTCGGCGCCCGTCTCGCCGACCCAATACGTCGGCGTCGGGCCGACCTGCAGTCCGTCGACCGAGGCCATCGCACCCGACGGCGAGCTGCGCAACAGGATCTCGATCGGACGGCCGGCGCGTCTGTTTGCCGGTCGCGCGACGCGCGGCACCGACGGATCCTCGTCGACGTGCGCGTTGGGATCCGGCGAGCCGAATGACGTGATGCCGTCGATCACCGACGCGTCGCTCGGCGGCGTCACCGGCGCGGGCGGATCCGACGAGCCGGACTTACTCGAGCAGGCTGCGAGCGACACCGCGATCGCGAGCGCTCGAGTCGTCGACATCGAGCGCACACTAACACGAGCTACTTCGAGGGACGCATCGTGCCCAGTGGCGTCTTCGCGTCCACTTTGATCGGACCCCTGCGAACGGGGACGCCACCCTGCACGGCGTCGACGTCGATCGGCGACTCGGAGTCGGCGTCACCGAGGACGATCACGGGGCGGTCCTTGCCGACGGTGAAGGTCAGCGGATAACGCGCGATCGTCTGATCGTCGGCGTTCACCGAGAAATCCGGAATCGGAACGGAGAGCACGTACGCGGCGTCGATCAAACACGTGTCGAGCTGCGCATTGCCGAGCCCCGCGACCTGCACTTGCGTGATCTCGCCGCGGCCGAGGTGCAGCGTGAAGTGCACGGTGCCCGCGAGCGTCGGTGCGGCGCCGAGCGCTCGCTGGTAGCACGCGTACGCCTTTGGATGCAGTTGATCGCGGAACAGCCGCTCCAATGTGTCCTTGGAGATCGCCGACGGCTGCGGCTGCGCCTTGCCCGACGAGACCGGGAGGCTGTCCTCCGGGTCGTGCATCTCGACGATACGTTCGTAGGGGCCGCCGCCCTTGACCATCGCAGTCCGGTTCTTCGAGACCTTGCTCGCGAACGAGAGCACACCGAACGACGTGCTCTCCGAGACATACGGTGAGCGCTGGGCCGCCTTCTGGCGAACCTTCAGCATCGCGTCCGGATCTTCGTCGATGGTGTTCGCGAGAACGAGCGCGGTCACGCTCGCCGCAGGACCCACGCGCGGAGCGACGCGGAGCGGTGCTTCACCGCGGCCCGCGAGCACGAACGACGACGGCGCGCGCTTGTCGATCACGGTGCGCACGAAGCCCGCGCCCGCGACGACGGTCGTCGGTACATCCACGGTGCCGAGCGACAGCTCGACGGTCGCGGGACGCAGCCAGTCGTCGACGACCGCGAGCGCGGTGTCGAGCTCGACCGTCCGGACCTCGACGAGCGAGCCGCCGTAGAGGCTCACCGGGCCGCGGATCGCATCTTCACCCGGCGACGTGGTGCGCGCGGGGTTCAGCAGCACACCGAGCACGTCGACGGTGCTCGTCTTCCCGTCGAGCGCCGCGATCAGATCTTTGCTCGCGACGTCGCCGATCACGCCGTCGGTGATCACCACGACGAGCGTGCTCGCGGCCTTGCCATCGAGGATCGCCGTGCGTGCTAGGCGCAGCGCCGCTGGGAGATCGCTGCCGTTCGTCGCGCCGCGCATCGACAGGTTCTTCTCGATCGCAGAGACACTTTCCTTTGTCAGTGGGCGCCAGCTCTCGAACAAGCGGATCGCGGTGCGGTCGTACAGGATCGCGTCGATCTCGACGTTCGCCGGCAGCGCCGCGGTCACCGACTGGATCACGCGCGACACGTTGTGCCTGCCGACGAGCTCCATGCTTCGCGACGTGTCGATGACGAGCATCGCGCGCCGGTGCAGCGGCGTCCGCGTGCGCAGCGGTGGTGTGGCGACGGTGACCACCGATGCGGTGTAGCCGGCGGACAGCGACTCGGATTGCGTCCACACGAGCGGCGATTTGCCCGCGAACGCGAGCTGCGCGTCGATCGTCACGGGTTTGTTGTCGAGCGTGAAGCTCGCCGGACGGGCCGTCGTGCTCGCTCCGTTGACCACGATGCGCCCGACCGACGCGCCCGGGCCGGCGACGGCGCTCAGGGTTCCGCGGCACGCGGTCATCATGCCGATGCCGGCACGCGGCGGTA
Source organism: Kofleriaceae bacterium (assembly GCA_046160585.1). Lineage (GTDB taxonomy): Bacteria > Myxococcota_A > Polyangia > Haliangiales > Haliangiaceae > JABFXX01. The sequence goes on along the minus strand of JBJXGN010000317.1, from coordinate 161,914 downwards.
GCTCGAAGCGCAGCGCGCCGCTGACGATCTTCGCGAGCGCGGTGTAGCGCGTCACGAGGGTGATCGAGTGGCCGTCGTCCCACGGCTGGACGTGGATCGCGTACTGCGAGCTCGAGCCCTCGGGGCGTGCGAACAGCATCGCCGGATCGCTGCCGAGCACCGCGCGTTGCCCGGTGGCTTCGGCGGTCTCGTGCGTTCCGACGATCGGCAGCGCTTGTTCGAGCGGGCTCGCGTCGAGCCGGTACGCGAAGCTCGTGATCACCGCGCCAGGCGGCAGATCGAACGAATACGCGAGCGCCGATCGCGCCGACGCGTTCGTGAATCGCTGGCGCTGCTCGACGCTGACGACCGCGCCCTTCATCTGCACGTCGAGGTCGCATTGCGCCTCGCGAATGTCCTGCGCCGGGCGTCGCCCGTGCGAGTCGTACTCCTCGAGCGAGGTCTCCGCGATGGCCAGGGTAGGGCACGCGAGTAGGAGCATCCACGCGGCCGCGAGCTTCATGGCGGTTGGACAACCACGGCGCGGGCGGGTTGCGCTTACAATGAGGTAGGTGCAGTCGCCTATCGCTCGTCCCAAGGTCGGTATCGTCCTCTCGGGTGGTGGCTCGCGCGGTGCGTACGAAGCCGGAATCATTCACTACCTTCGCACGGACCTCGCGAAGCAACTCGGCCGGCACGTGCCGATCGACATCGTCAGCGGGACATCGGTCGGCGCGATCAACGCCGCGTTCATCGCCTCCACGATGGATGACCCCGACGTGCAAGCCGAGGCGCTCGTCGGCGCGTGGAAGTCACTCCGTCTCGAGGAGCTGATCGGCCTCGGCCCCAGAGACATGTACCGCGCGACGAAGATGTTGCTCGGTGGCGATCCGCCGGCGCCATCACCGGGGAGTTTTCGCTATGGAGGACTACTCGACACGAGCGGCCTCGAGCGCTTCGTGATCCGCGCGATCCCGTGGCGCGGCATCGACCGCAGCCTGCGCTCGCGCAACCTCCACGCGATCAGCGTCTCCGCGACGCACGTCGCGACCGGCCACACCGTCGTGTTCCTCTCGAGTGCGGAGCCCGTCCCACGCGAGTGGTCGCGCGATCCGTTCGTGCGTCACCGCGCCGCGCGCATCGGTCCGCGCCACGTGCTCGCGAGCGCGGCGATCCCGATCCTGTTCCCCACCGTGAAGGTCGGCGAGGAGTTCTTCACCGATGGCGGGCTTCGCCAGAACACGCCGATGTCACCTGCCATCCGGCTCGGCGCTGACCGCCTCTTGCTCATCTCGCTGCGACACGTGAAACCACAGGTCGCGCCGACGCCGCAGCCGGTCGCACCCGTCGAGCCGGATGACTATCCAAAGCCGCTGTTCCTCGCCGGCAAGGCGCTCAACGCGCTGATGCTCGATCACACCGAATACGATCTGCAGCGCATGCAGCGCATCAATCTGATCCTCGATGCCGGCATCGCGTCGTTCGGCGGCCGCTTCGAGCAGATGATGAATCACGAGCTCGTTCGCCTACGTGGCGCGCCGCTGCGCCGCATCCAAGCAGTGCACATCCGCCCCTCCGACGACATCGGAGCGATCGCGGCGGACTTCGTGGCGAGCGGTCGCATGCGTGTCTCGGGGCTGATCGCGAAGAAGCTGATCCAGCGGCTCGCGGGCGGAGAGTCGCGGCACGAGAGCGACCTGTTGTCGTATCTGTTGTTCGACGGAGACTTCGCCGCGCAGCTGATCGACATGGGACGGCGCGACGCGGCGAAGAAAGCCGACGAGCTCGCGGCATTGTTCGACGTGCTCGTTCCCGCGACGTGACATAGTCCGCGCATGAAAAAGCAACTGCTGGCGCTGCTGCTCGCGGTCGCCGCGTGCGGCCCGAAGGCGCCGCCCACCACGACGACGCCGCCCGATCCGAATGACCCGAACGTAGGTCAGCTCGACGGCGGCGGTGGAACTCCAAGCAACAGCCCGACCATGCCGCTGTGGTCCGAGGTGAAGAAGGGCACGCTGTCCAACGGCCTCACGTACTACGTGCTCAAGCGCCCCAAGCCGGAGAAGCGTGCGTTCTTGTGGCTCGCGGTCAACGCCGGTTCGACGCAAGAAGACGAAGATCAACGCGGGCTCGCGCACTTCGTCGAGCACATGGCGTTCAACGGAACGAAGCGCTTCCCGAAGGCAGACCTCGTCGACTACCTCGAGAAGATCGGCATGGGGTTCGGTGCGGACCTCAACGCCGAGACCAACTTCGACTACACGACGTACAAGCTCACGGTCCCGACGGACAACGCGGACTACGTCGCGAAGGGGCTCGACATCCTCCACGACTGGGCCGGTGGCATCCTGTTCGAGCCCGTCGAGATCGATAAGGAGCGCGGCGTGGTGCTCGAGGAGTGGCGCCTCGGCCAGGGTGTCGGCATGCGCCTCCTCAACAAGCACTTCCCCGTGCTGTTCAAGGGCTCGCTGTACGCGACGCGCTTGCCGATCGGAACGCCCGAGGTGATCAAGGGTGCAAAACCCGAGCGGCTCACGACGTTCTACAAGGACTTCTACCGCCCGGACCTGATGGCGGTGATCGCCGTCGGTGACGTGGATCCCGCGGTGATGGAGAAGGAGATCCAGGCGCGCTTCGGGGACCTGAAGAACCCGGCGTCGAAGAAGCCGCGCAAGGCCGCGGGCGTGCCCAAGGCCGATGGTACGCGTGTGTCGATCGCGACCGACAAGGAGCTCCCCACGGCGAACATCACGGTGGCCAACGTGTTCGCGCACCGGCCGGAGTCCACGGAGGCGGACTTCCGCCGTGCAATCTCCGAGCAGATCTACAACCTGATCGCCAACGAGCGGCTCGGCACGCTCGCGAAGAAGTCCGAGGCGCCATTCATGATCGCGCAGGTCGGCGTGCAGGGCGTCACGCACGAGATCGACATGTTCACACGCGTGGCGATCCCCAAGGAGGGCCGCGTCGAGGAGGCGCTCCGCGCGCTGATGACCGAGGCAGTGCGCATCGAGCGCCACGGCTTCACGCAATCCGAGCTCGATCGCGCGCGCGCGAACATCGCGGCGTTCTACGAGCAGATCGCGGCGCAGGCCGACACCGAGGGAGCGGAGGACTACGTCGAGGAGATCACGCGCAACTTCTACGAGCGCGAGTACATGATCGGCCGCCGCGCCGAGCGCGATCTTGCGGTCCGGTTCCTTCCGCAGATCACGGTGGCCGAGCTGAACGCGCTCGCGAAGTCGTTCGGCGGTGCGGACAACCGCGTGATCCTCTTGAGCGGACCCGAGGGGAAGCCATTGCCGGATCAGAAGAAGCTCCTCGCCATCGTCGACGAGGTACAGAGAGCGTCGATCAACGCGTGGGAGGAGGCGGCGACCACGGCGAAGCTGATGACGACGCCGCCGAAGCCGGGCACGGTGACCAAGGAGACGAAGATCGAGTCGATCGGCGTGACCGAGTGGACGCTGTCGAACGGCATCAAGGTCGTGCTCAAGCCGACCGACTTCGACGCCGAGCAAGTGACCGTGTCGGGCGACTCGCCCGGCGGCCTCGCGATGGCGGACAACAAGGTGTGGCCGTCGGCGCGCTTCGCGGACGACGTGGTCGCCCTCGGTGGCGTGTCCGACATCGACGACGACACGCTCGAGAAGGTGCTCGCCGGAAAGCGCCTGCAAGTCTCGGCGACGATCAGCGAGACCACGGAGTCCGTCGACGGCGACGCGTCGATCAAGGACCTCGAGACGATGTTCCAGCTGATGTACCTGAAGATGACGGCGCCGCGCAAAGACGAGGCGGTGTTCGGCACGTGGAAGCAAGCCGTGCGCGAGCAGCTCGCGAACCAGCGCCGCCAGCCCGGTGCGGTGTACGCGATCGAGTCGCAGGAGCTGCTCTACAAGAAGCACCTGCGCCGCACGGCGCCTGTCGCCGAGGACATCGACAAGATCGATCTCGACAAGGCGATGGCGTTCTACAAGGACCGCTTCGGCGACGCGAGCGACTTCACGTTCGTGATCGTCGGCGCGTTCGAGCCGGCGAAGATCAAGCCGCTCGTCGAGACGTACCTCGCGAGCCTTCCCGGCAAGGGCCGCAAGGAGAAAGAGAAGGACGTCGGCATCCGTCGCGCCGGTGGCTCGATCAAGAAGAGCTGGCCGCTCAACAGCGAGCCCAAGGCGCAGGTGTCGCTCTCGTTCTATGGTGATGAGACGTGGAGCCGCGACAAGGATCGCGACATGTTCGTGCTCGGCCACGTCCTCGAGATGCGCCTCCGCGAGATCCTGCGCGAGGACATGGGCGGCGTGTACGGCGTCGGTGCAGGCGGCTGGATCGCGCGTCGCCCGCGCGGCGAGCGCGCGTTCGGCATCGAGTTCGGCTGTGCGCCCGACGCGGTCGACAAGCTGATCAAGGCGTCGCTCGACGAGATCGCCGGCGTGCAGAAGGAAGGCGCGACCGCCGAACAGCTCGAGAAGATCAAGGCGCAGTTCCTCCGCGAGCGCGAGACGCAGATCAAGACGAACGGCTTCTGGATCGGATGGCTCGCGAGCACGTATCGCTTCGGCGATGACCCGACGCTCGTGACCGATCCGAGCAAGATGATCGCCCGCATGACCAGCGACAACGTGAAGGCGGCGGCGAAGAAGTTTCTGCCGAAGGCGCCGTATTTCCAGGCCGTGCTCATGCCTGCCGCGGGCGCTGCACCGGCACCCACGCCCGCCCCGACGAAGAAGTAGGGCTGGTTTCAGAAGGACGGACACGCCGCATCGACGTGGCTGTTGTCCCTCGTCCCAGAAGGACGACAGCCTCGCTCCCCTTCTCCACGTGTCTTGATCAAGCCTCGCGGCAGGACGACACGGAGAAGGGAAGAAGGGGAGAAGAGTTGATTTGTCGCTTCGCGACGGTTTGGATCTGGTCGGAAGGCGTGCGCTCGATCGGGACTACGTGACCTTGGTGGTGCGATTCGTACGCGGGCGTCGCCTGATCAGAATCGGAAATAGAACAGGGAGAAGGGAGAGACGGGAGGTCGCTTCGCGACGGTTTGGATCTGGTCGGACGGGACGACACGGAGAAGGGAAGAAGGGGAGCAGAGATCTTTGGGTCGCTTCGCGACGGTTGGATCTGGTCGGAAACGAGGCACGCGTGTCTCACGATCATCCAGCGTAGGCTACGGGGCGATCGGCGCGGGTGCCGGCGACGGAGCTTCGAGCGGTCGCTCCGCGGTCGGCGCGACCATCGGCTCGCGCATGTACTGCATGAATGCCGGAATCGCGATCGACGCGACGACGCCGATCAACGCGGTCGGCACCATGAGGCCGCCCTGTCCCGACGTGTAATCCTCCGCGAACGGCGACGACGGCGCGGACTTCGCGAGTGCCTCCGCGCTCGCGGTGCTTCCGTCGACGATGTCGGTCGCGGGGATCGCGAGCAGCTTCTGCGCGACGTCGGGCGGGTTCGCCCAGATCGTGCGGCCGCCCGCGATGACATGCGCGACGTTGCCGTCGAGGCGCACCGCGATGCCGAGCTCGGAGAGCAACGCGAGCGCGCGGAACATCATCGCCGCTTGATCGGGCATGCCGCCGGCGAGCGCGTCGATCTTCGGCGAGCCGAACATCGTGCCGCGGCCCCAGAACGCCATCGTCCACGTGCCGTTCGCGATCTCGGTACCGAGCGCGGTCATGCGCACCTGCTTGGCGACGGGCGGGCCGGCTTTGCTACCAGCGCGCAGCTCCTTGCCGTCGACCCAGATGTCGAGCTCGACGTTGTACGTCGCGACCGAGACGCGGCACGCACCCGGTTGTTGCTGCTTCGCGAGCATCTCGGGCGGCACGACCGTCGCACATGCGTCGATGACCTTCTGCGCGGGCGCTGTGTCCGAGAGTGGAACGCGCACGTCGGGCAGCGTGGTGCCCGGCGCAATGGTGATCGTCACGGGGCCGTTGACCGTCGCGAGCAGCGCGGACAGCGTGAGGTCCGGGAGCAGCGGGCCTTCGGGCATGGTCTCGAGGAGTGACTCGACGGTGGCGACAATGAACGCGCTGGTCTGGCCTGGCGTCGCGCGCGGCTTGCTCGAACCGACGAGCTTCTGCACGACGATCGGCGGGGCGACTACCGCGCCTCGCACGACCATCGCGCCGCGATCGACGCGGATCGTGACGCCGACGTCGAGCGGCTGCTGGAGCATGATCTCGATGTCGCCGCGCTGGCCGACGGTGTTGATCTGCTTCGGCGGCTTCGCCGAGCCGATCTGATCGAGTAGCGCGATGTTCTTCGAGCACGCGTAGTGGCCCCCGACCGTCTTGCAGGTCAGCTCGCCGATCTTGTTCGGATCGGTCCCAACGGGGATCGACAACTTCGCGAGCTTCTCGCGATCCGCGAGCGGCACGACGACGACGCCGCCGCCGGGCGCATCGAACATCGCCATGCCCTTCGTGCGATCGAGGCCGACCTCGTCGAGGCCGCCGAACGCGGCGCCGAGCTGACCGCGGATGGCGCCGTCGAGCCTCGCCTGCACCATCGACAACTCGGGCGTCGCCGCGAGGAAGCGCTGGACCTCGACGAGGCCGGCCTCCACGTGCTGGAGCGCGCGGGGCGTCACCACGAACCCACTCGTCGCTGTCTCTGGACATAGCGCCCACAGCGCGTCGGCGTCCCTGGTCGACACGGCGGAGGGATCCGTCGACGACTTGCTACAGGCAGCGACGAGCAGCAGGGGCCACAGCTTCCGCATGCGTGGGTTGTACGCTATGCAGGAGGTGGTGGCCGATCCATATCGCGAGGATCTCGAGTCGGCCGAGGCTCGTGACAAGTCCGAGAAGGGCGATCGCCGCCGCCTCGCAATCCTGTGGCGGTTGACGCCGCTCTTGCGCCCGCACAAGGCGCGGTTCGCGCTCGCGCTCGCGACGCTGTTCGCCGCATCCGGCATCGCGCTTGTCTATCCATGGGCGGCGAAGCAAGCCGTCGACATGGGCATGTCTCAGCAGACGACGGACAAGCTCGACGGCATCGTGATGTTCCTCGTCGCGGTATTCGCCGTGAACGCCGTGCTCGTGTGGTTTCGCCACTACAGCATGAGCTGGCTCGGCGAGCGCGTGGTCGCGGATCTGCGCGGCATGGTGTTCGACCGGATCCTCACGTTGCCGATCTCGTGGTTCCACGAGCGGCGCAGCGGGGAGCTCGTCGGGCGGCTCGCGTCCGACGTCACCGTCGTCGAGGGCGTCGTCGGTAGCGAGCTGTCGATGGCGCTGCGCAATAGCATCCAGATGCTCGGCGCGCTCGTGATGCTGTTCGTGATCGACGTGAAGCTCACGCTGCTGATGCTCGGCATCGTGCCGCCGATCGTGTTCACCACGATCTACTTCGGACGAAGGATCCGGAAGATGACGCGCGCCGTGCAGGACGAGCTCGCGAGCGTCTCGGGGCAGGTGCAGGAATCGATCGGCGCGATCGCCACCGTGCAGTCGTTCGTGCGCGAGAAGCACGAGGCGCGGCGCTATCGCTCCGGCGTCGAGCGCGCGTTCGAGAAGACGCTCGCGCTCGTCCGTTGGCGATCGTGGTTCTTCTCGTCCGCGATGACCGCGGGCTACATCGGCATCGTTGCGGTCGTGTGGCTCGGTGGTCGTGCGCTCGTGCGCGGCGAGCTCACCGCGGGCGACATGACGTCGTTCTTCCTCTACACGTTTTTCGTCGCCGGCGCGCTCGCGGACCTCGCGGGTCTGTGGGGCGCGCTGCAGCGCGCGGCGGGCGCGACGGATCGCCTGTTCGCCGTGATCGACACGATCCCCGAGGTTCGCGACCCGGAGGTGCCCGTGCCGCTTCCGGCGGGCGCGGGGGCGATCGAGCTCGAGAACGTATCGTTCGCGTATCCGACGCGGCGCGCGCAACCGGTGCTCACCGACGTCTCGCTGAAGATCCAACCCGGTGAGGTCGTCGCGCTCGTCGGTCCGTCGGGGGTTGGCAAGTCGACGATCCTGTCGCTGCTCTATCGCTTCTACGACGTCGACGCCGGGCGCGTGCTGTACGAGGGCACCGACGTTCGCGACCTCGCACTCGCGGACCTACGTCGTTCGCTCGCGCTCGTCGCGCAAGAACCCGTGCTGTTCTCCGGCACGATCCGCGACAACATCGCGTATGGCCGCGACGGCGCCTCGCGCGACCAGATCGAGCAAGCCGCGCGCGATGCGTACGCGCACGACTTCATCGAGAGCTTCCCCGACGGCTACGACACCGTCATCGGCGAGCGCGGGACCAAGCTCTCCGGTGGACAGAAGCAACGCATCGCGCTCGCGCGCGCTCTCCTCGCGGACCCGCGCGTGCTGATCCTCGACGAAGCGACCTCCAACCTCGACGCGGAGAGCGAGGCCGCCGTGCAGGCAGCTCTCGCGCGCCTGATGAAGGGACGCACGACGCTGATCGTTGCACATCGCCTGAGCACCGTGCGCGACGCGGATCGCATCGTCGTCATCGACGACGCCCGCATCGTGGAACAGGGTCGTCACGACGAGCTCATGGCGCGGCGCGGGACGTATCATCGCCTCGTGGAGCACCAGGTGATCGGCGACACGAGGGCTGCGTCGTGAGAGGGGCGGCGCCGTCCGTCGTCTGCCCGCGGTGCGGGAACGAGTCGCCGCCGTCGGGCGCGGGCCGCTTCATGACCTGCGCGAAGTGCGGCATGTCCATCGACGCGCAGGCCGGCGAGCGGCAACAGGCCGTGCGCGGGCGCGTGAAGGAGAAGCCCGAGACCGAGATCGATCCGTCGCTGCCGCGGACCCCCTCGAAGTTCCCGTTCGCCCTCTCGCTCGCCGCTCTCGTCGCCATCCTCGGCATCGCGATCGGCGCGGTCGTGTACGTGAGGAGCCGGCCACCGGAGCTCTCCGACGAGCAACGCGAGAACCTCGCGTACGTGAAGCAGATGCAGGCGGCGTATCGCACGCTCTGGGACAGCACGCCCGCCGTCCACGAGTCGGTCGCGTGTCGCCACCTCGCGGACGTCGTGGCTCGTCCGTGCAAGCCGACCGTGAACGTGGACGTGCTCGCGCTCGATCAGGCGGTGCTCGCGCTCGCACAGCCCGGGGCACCGTTCGCTTGTGTCAATGCCGTCACGGCGTTCACGCAGTCGCGCATCGACGCGAAGTGCGACTGAGCACCGGCTCGATCGCGCGGACGTCCGGGGCTTGGTTTATGTTTCGCAGATGCGAATCGCGACTCTGTTCCTGACAGTGCTGGCGTTCGGGTGTGGAAAGAAGGACGAGTCGTCCGGACAGCCCCCACCCGCGCCGACGACCAAGCCCACCGACCCACCGGTTGCTCCGGCGGGCAAGCCGGCCGATCCTGCTCCGGCACCCGCGCCCGCACCGCCGGCGAACCCGGAGTGCAAGCTCGAGATCACGGGCGCCGAGACCAAGACGATCGAAGGTCGGGGTGGCATCTCCGCCGTCTCGACGAGCTACTGGTACAAGGCCGACGACAAGGCTGGGCGGACCCTGTGGCCCTCCGGGTTGGCCGGCTTCCTCGCCAACTGCATGGGGCAAGGCGCCAGCGTGAACATCTTGACGAAGGATGCGACGCCGGAAACGTTCAAGCTCGGGCCTCGGAAGTACGAGCTCGGAGACAACTTCGGAACACACGAGCTATCGATCGTGGGCAGCGTCGCAAAGGCGAGCATCGTGGGCGCGAAGGGCACGGTCGAGATCACCGCGTTCGACACCTCGCACATCGCGGGTAAGGTCGATCTGACCGCGAAGCTGCTCCCCGGTGATGGTCAGATCAAGATCGTCGGCGAGTTCGACTTCAAGTGTCCCCAGGTGTCGGGCTGCGGGCAATAGCCCGCGGCTGCGCTACGAGCGACGCGCCACGTCGTGGCCGCGGGCGTTCCAGTCGAGCATTCCACCACGTAGCGACGCGACCTGCGTGAAGCCCGCGGCGAGCAGTGTCTGCGTCGCCTTGGCCGAGCGACCGCCCGAGCGGCACACGACGATCGTCGGGCGATCACGAGGTGCGGATTGCAGCGCGACCGGGATCGTCGCGAGCGGTACCAGGCTCGCGCCCGAGATGTGGCCGAGCTCGCCGACGAACTCGTCGGGTTCGCGAACGTCGACGAGCGCGACCTCGTCGCGGTGAGTCGCGAGCCATCCGACGTCCACCTCGGGCACGCCGGATGCGCTGATCTCGACGCCTCCCCACCGCGGCGCCGGATCGCGCGTTGCCGAGGGGAGGCCACACTGCACGTTGCGGGGAAGCGCAGCGTCGATCTGCGCCGGGTACGGCAGGTTCAGGCCGTCCATGATCGCCACGAACTCTGCCTCGCTGCGATCTCCGCCGAGCCGCGGGTTGTGGAGCTTCTCCTCTCCGACCGACGTGGCCGTCCGTCCCTTGTAGTCGTGCGCCGGGAAGATCAGCGTCGAATCGGGGAGCGAGAACACCTTCTCTTGAACGGAGTGATAGAGCGCGTGCGCGTCGCCCTGCTGAAAGTCCGTGCGCCCGCATCCCCGGATCAGCACGGCGTCGCCGGTGAAGGCCATCGTCTCGTCGTCGAGGACATACGTGACGCAGCCGGAGGTGTGGCCCGGCGTCTCGCGAACGACGAGACCGTAGCGCCCGAACCGGATCTCGTCGCCTTCCTTGACCAGGACGTCCGCACAACCCACGCCGGCGCGCTCGGACAGCACGGTCTTCGCGCCGCGCCGTGCGCGCAACGTGCCCGCCGCGGTGACGTGGTCCGCGTGGACGTGCGTGTCGAGCACGTAGCGCAGCACGAGCCCGAGCTCGTCGAGGATCGAGAGATCGCGGTCGACCTGATCGATCACCGGATCGATCAGGATCGCTTCACGCGAGGTCTCGTCGGCGAGCAGGTACGTGTAGGTGGAGGACGTGGGATCGAAGAGCTGACGAAACAACATGGGCGACTCCTCTCAGTCGGTTCCGACGGCGACCGCCGTCGCCGGAGATGGGGTGAGGGCGCGACGCGAACGGGTCGATACGCCGAGAGCGACGAGGATGGTAGCGAGAACGGGGCCGAACACCCACGGCCAGTGTACGGCGAGGTCGACCCGATAGCCCAAGGCACGCGGGAGCTCCTGGCCGAGGATGAACACCGCCATGACGACGATGAACCAACCGAACAGACCCTGCAGCCGCGAGGCGGGGATCTTGCCGGCGATCCAGCTGCCGAGCACGCTGCCGAGGATGGCTATCACTGCGACGGCGGCCACGATTCTCGCGTCGAGCGAGACGTCACCGGCGGAGCCGGCGAACGCGGCGAACGACTTCATCGCGATCACCATCAGCGAGGTGCCGATGGCCGTGGCGATCGGAAGCCCACCGAGCAACACGAGCGCCGGCACGACGAGAAAGCCGCCACCTGCGCCGACGAGCCCGGTGACCGCGCCGACGACGAGGCCTTCGACGAGGATCAGCTGGAGGCTCGCACGCGCGCGAGGTGCGCTCGTGGTCGGCGCCGTCTTGCGCAGCATCGCCACCGCGGTGACGAACATCATCAGGCCGAAGGCAGCCATCAGGATCGCGGAAGGGATAAACCTGGCGACGCTGCCTGCGGCGTAGGCACCGAGCATCGCCGAGGTGCCGAAGATGGCGCCGGTCCGCCACTCCACGCGGCCCGCGCGAGCGTGAGGGATCAACGCGGCGACGCTCGTGATCCCGACGACAGCGAGCGACGCGGCGATCGCCGAATGCGTCTCGACGCCCATGACGTAGTGGATGACCGGCACGGTGAGGATCGAGCCACCTCCACCGAATAGCCCCAGCGAGAGCCCGATGAGGATCGAGAGCGCGAGCCCGACGAAGAACATGCCCAGACTAGGAGCAAGCGCTGGGCCACGCGCCACCCCTTGGTTCTCTTTGGTGAAGGCTCGACTCGCGAACGATTTGCGCTCCGTTGTTTCGCGCGGTTCGTTTCATTCCGTTTCGAGGGCCCAGCGCGGTCTGTGAGGCTCGCTGAAACGGAATGAACGGAGGTCTCGTCCGAGCGGCGTTCCGGTCGTTTCAGGTCGCTCAATGCGGTCCGTGGGAATGCAGCCTTGTAGTTGGCATCGGCGCTGCAACTCCTCGGCGCATGCCTTCGTTTCGCGAGATCAAACCTGCGGACGCATTTGCTGCGCGTACGAGCGCGCGACTCGTCGACGTGCGCGAACCCTTCGAGCTGCTGGGCAACCTCGGCCGCATCCCAGGCGCGGAAAATGTCCCGCTCTCGACGTTGCCGGCGGCGGCAAGAACGTGGGAGCGCTCCACCGAGATCATCGTCGTATGCCGCTCCGGCGCGCGCTCGACGAGCGCCGCGAGCCTGCTCGTGCAGGCCGGCTTCCTGCACGTGGCCAACATGACCGGAGGAATGCTCGCGTACAACGCTGCGGCCCTCCCCATCAGCCGGTGAGGAGAATCCAATGTCGACCGAGATCGAGACCTTCTTCGACGAGCGCACCAACACCCTGACCTTCGTCGTCTACGATTCGAAGACGCGCGACGCGGTCGTGATCGACCCCGTACTCGACTACGACCCCGTGGGCGGCGCGACGTGGACCGAGTCCGTCGAGCGCGTCACGGCGTTCGTTGCAGGGCGGGAGTTGCGACTCCACTACATCCTCGAGACGCACGCGCACGCCGATCACCTCTCGGGTTCGCAGCTCCTCCGCCGCAAGTTCGGGGCGAAGGTGGCGATCGGAGAGCGGATCCGCGAGGTGCAGGAGACGTTCAAGCGAGTGTTCGATCTGGAGACGCTCGCGATCGACGGCAGCCAGTTCGATCGATTGCTCGCCGACGGCGAGGTCATCCGCGCGGGCTCGCTATCGATCGAAGTGATCGCGACGCCAGGTCATACGCCGGCATGCCTCACGTACAAGATCGACGACGCGATCTTCACCGGCGACGCGCTATTCATGGACGACTACGGCACCGGTCGTTGTGATTTCCCGCGCGGGAGCGCCGAGGCGATGTACGACTCGATCCAGAAGCTGTACCGGCTCCCCGACGCGACGCGTGTCTATCCGGGTCACGACTACCCGAACGGCCGCGAGGTGAAGTGGATGACGACGATCGGCGCGTCGAAGACGAACAACCCGCAGCTGTCGGCGACCACGAAGCGCGACGAGTTCATCGCGGCTCGGCAAGCGCGCGACAAGATGCTGTCGGCGCCGCGCCTTCTATACCCGAGCGTGCAAGTCAACATCGATGCCGGGCGCATGCCGGCGCCCCACGCGAACGGTTCGCGCTACCTCGTCGTACCGTTGAAGGCGACCGACGAAGTGGGCGCACCTGTGAGTCGCACATGAACAACGTCATCGTCTTCACCACCGATCTATCGGGCGACGACCGCGCGGCGTTCGTACACGCGTGTGCGCTCGCCGCGGCGAGTGGGGCCCGCCTCGTGACGATTCACGCCAACGCGCCCGCCGAGCGCGCGAGCTCGTTGTGGGACGCGACTCCGCTCGCCGAGCGGTGGGGCCGGACGATCGATCATCGACGCGTGTGTCACGAGTGCTGCGACGACGTCACAGACACGCTCCTCGACGCGATCCGCGGCTACGACCCGCAACTCGTGATCTGCGGTACGCACGCGCGGCGCGGGTTCTCGGCGCTCGTACGCGGGAGCATCGCAACGGCCCTCGCACGCAACGTCGACGTGCCCGCGTTGATCGTTCCCAACGACGCGGCTGGCTTCGTCGACGAGGCCACCGGGCGTGTCTCGCTGCGCGAGCTGATCGTGCCGGCGGGCTCGCGCGACGAAGCGGTTCGCGGCGTGGCAGCCGCTCGTGCGTTTGCGACGTCGATCGGCCTCGACGTTCCGATCGAGGTCGTCCACGCCGGTCGTGGCGCACTCGCGGTCGATGATCTCCGCGTTCCGGTCCTGCAAAGGCCCGGCGAGATCGAGGCCGCGATCCTCGCGGTCGCGCGAGAGCGACCGGGTGCCGCGATCGTGATGGTGACCCACGGCCACGACGGCGTTCACGACGTGGTCGCGGGCTCGCACACCGAGCACGTCATTCGTGACGGACACGTGCCGGTGCTGTCGGTCCACGCGCCACGTTGAAACGTCGAGCCGGCCGTGGACTCACTCGTCGAGGCCGAGGTCGCGCAACCGGCGCCACAACGTGACGCGCGACATGCCAAGCAATCGCGCGGCGCGGTCGCGGTTGCCGCTCGTGCGCACGAGGGCGTCGCGGATCCGCCGCAGCTCCGGGTTTTCGTCGGTGGGGGCGGCGACATCGCGCACGTAGGTCTCGGGGCCTCCGAGCGGCGACACGATCTCCTGCGGCAGATCTCCGACCTGGAGGACGGGCCCTTCGCCGATCGCGAACGCGTACGCGAGGACATTGCGCAGCTCGCGTACGTTCCCCGGCCACTCGTAACGCTCGAGCGCGGCCTCGGCCGGCGCCGCGATGCTCTCGATGTGTCTGCGCCCTCGCGCGTTGAGCTCGTCGATCACCTTCCCGGCCAAGAGCAGCACGTCGGCAGGGCGCTCGCGCAGCGGCGGCAGCCGCACGGGAATCACACGCAGGCGGTACATGAGGTCCGCACGGAAGCGCCCGGCCTCGACCTCCTCGCGCAGCGCGCGATGCGTCGCCGAGATCACGCGAACGTCGACGGGAACGGAGTCGCGTGCGCCAACCGGGAGCACGGTGCGGGTCTCGAGGACCCGTAACATCTTCGCCTGGAGCTCCAGCGGCAGCTCCGCGACCTCGTCGAGGAAGAGCGTCCCACCATCGGCGGCCTGCAGGTGACCGGGAGTGTCCTTGACCGCGCCCGTGAAGGCACCCCGCGCGTGGCCGAACAGCTCGCTCTCGAGGAGATTCGCGGGGAGCGCGGCGCAGTTGAGCGCACGAAACGGGCCGTGTTTTCGTGGCGACAACGCGTGCAGCGCGTGCGCGACCAGCTCTTTGCCCGAGCCGGTCTCGCCGCGGACGAGCACGGTCATCTCCTCGGCGGCGACCTTCTCGATGATCCGGAACGTCTCCTTCATCCGCGGATCCTGCGTCCACATGCCGTGGAACAGGACGGGCTCGTGGGCGCCATCGCCGATCGCCGAGAGATAGACAATCCACCCGGCTCCGTCGCCGATGGGGACCGAGCGCACGCGGACGTACTCCTCCGAGGGTCCCTGCGGCCGCGGGATCACCGCGCGGAACGCCTCGCCTCGCGCGAGCGCCTCCGCGAACGGGCGCTTGGGGCGATCGCCACACAAGAGCGTCGCCGCCGACGTTCCGAGTGGAATGTCGAAGCCAAGGACCGCCCGCGCCGAGGGCGTGGCGGTCTGGATGCGGAGCTGATCGTCGAGGACGATCACGGCACCCGCGAGGTGCTCCATCACACTCTCCACGAGGACGTCGTCAACGCGCTTCGCCACGTCCCCTTATACTCGTCGAACCGCACTCGCGCGATCTCGCGAAGGGCAACGCTGCGCAACGGTGCTGTTCACACGCGATGTTTCACGGTGCTTCAACCGGATCGCGCATGTCCTGCGGGGCCGTCGTGTCGTGCTGGCACTCGCGGTGCAGCACGGCACGAGGAATGTCGAGCTGGATGTTTGCCCTCGTCGGGGGAGTGATGATCGGTGGGGCAGCGGCGCTGCTGCTACTGACCCACGGTCGGGTCGCCGGCATCAGTGGCATCCTCGGTGGACTTCTGTCACCGGCGACCACGGATCGCGCCTGGCGGTACGCCTTCCTCGGAGGATTGCTCGTCGCCGGCCTCGGAGCCGGCGTGTTCTCACCGTCGATGGCCGGAGGCGCCTCGTGGCCGCTCGCGATCATCGGCGGACTGCTCGTCGGGTATGGGGCGCGCCTCGGCAGCGGGTGCACGAGCGGCCACGGCGTCTGCGGTCTCGCGCGAACGTCGCCGCGATCTCTCGTCGCGGTCGCGACCTTCATGACCACCGGGGCTATCGCGGCCACGTTGCGCGGAGTGTTCGTATGATGTGCGGAACACGGTGTCGTGTCATGTCGCTGGTGCTCGCCGGTGCGAGCGGCGCGCTGTTCGGTGCAGGCCTCCTGGTTTCGGGAATGACGTTGCCCGACAAGGTCCGCGGCTTCCTCGACGCGACCGCCTGGGATCCTTCGCTCGCGTTCGTGATGGGTGGTGCGTTGCTCGCGTACGCCGTCCTGGCGCGGTTGATCGCGAAGCGCCGGAGCGATCCGTGGTTCGACATTCGGTTTCACCTCCCGACCCGGCGGGACATCGATCTCCCCCTGGTCGGCGGTGCCGCGCTGTTCGGCGTCGGCTGGGGACTCGCCGGAGCCTGCCCGGGCCCTGGGCTCGTCGCCGCCGCTACCGGCAACGCCAGCGCGCTCGCGTTCGTGGGAGCCATGCTGGTCGGGATGTGGATCTTCGGGCGCACGTCGAGGACCTGAGCGGCGAAGGCCGCGACTACAGCGCGGCCTTCGCGATCCTGACGATCTTGTCCTGATCGCGAACCGTCGCGTAGATCGCGTCACCGTCGAACGCGATGGAATACGGCGACTTCAGATTGTCCGCGAGCACCTGCGGTGGCCGCCCACCGTCTTTCGCGATGCGCAGGAGCTGACCGCGCGGTTGCCACGAATACGTGTACAGCCACGCACCGTCGGCGACGAGGTCGTCGGCGTTCTCGAGTCCCTCGGCGATCACGGTCTGTTCGCCCGTCGCGATCACGATGCGGCGGATCGACAGCTGCTTCTCGGAGTACACGAACACACGCGAGTCGTCGGCGGCGACCGCGGTCGGGCGGACGAGGCCGGTCGCGATCGTCTTTGCGGGTCCGCCCGCGAGCGGGATCGCGACGAGCGCACCCGTCGAGTAGCTCGCGACGAACAGCGTGTCCGCGTTCCGGCCGAGCACGCCGCGCGGAACACTGGCGATCTTCTTCGCGGCACCTCCGGCGATAGACGCGCGCACGATCTCGTCGCGTTTAAACATCGTCATGTAGAGGTAGTCGTTCGTGCCCGTCGCATCGATGGGGTTGTCCGCGAGCGCGAGGACGCCGGCCATCGCGACCGGCCCATCGGGCGAGGCGATCTTCAGAACGTCTTTACGCGACGTCGCGAACAGCTCGTCGCCGGCGAGGAACAGCTTGAACGCGAAGTTCGGAGTCTTCTGATCACTCAGCTGCTTCGGCGAGCCACCGCCCGCCGGCATCGACCAGATCGCACCGGCGGAGTCAGTCCACACGAGGTGGCTGCGCCACACGACGAGCGTCATCGGCGACTCGCCGACATCGACGTCGGTGCGTAGCTCGACCTTCGGCGGCGTTTGCGGTTCGGTGACCACCGGCGGCGGTGGAGGCTCGTAGCGCGGGGGTGGAGGAGGTGGCGGCGCGGGGCACCCGGCAAGGAGGATGATCGCGACAGCAAAAACGCGCACGCGTGAAGAGTAGCGAGTCCACGCACCGACGTACGCGACCGACACACCAATTGACGCCACCACGATCAATAGCGTCGGGGTTGAACGACCCCACTCAATTCACGGGTGGCTCGCGCTACCGTACACGTGATGCGCTTCACCGTGTCTCGAGCTGTCGTGCTCTCGATCTGTTTGTTCGCGTGCAAGGGCAAGGAACGTCCACCGGGAGAGCTACCCGCGTCGCCCACGGCACCCGTGGTCCCGGCGACGCCGAAGCCGAAGCCGAGCGGACCCGCGATCACTCCGGTGATCTCGAACAGCGTGACGTTCGTCGTCCCGAAGTCGACGAGCTGGTGGGGCGAGTTCCAGTTCGCGTGTTATCGCGCCGTGATGTCGCTGACGGGCAAACGCGACGCTGGCGACGCGTTCGCCAACCTCAGCCCGACGGTGCCCGAGGCGATACGCGCCGGCGGGATCGATCTCGGTCGCGACCTCGCGGGCATGGGCATGTTCGAGTGCGGCGGCTCGCCGTGCATCTACGTGGCCGTGACGCTCGCGCAGCCGGACAAGATGAAGGACGTCCTCGACAAGCTGATCCCCGGCACGACCGCGACTACGGTCGCGGCCGGTCACTACACGCTCGGCACGGCGAGCACGGTCAACCCCACCGGGACGCGCACGATCCACGTTCGCGTCGTGCCGCTCGACTGGTCGGCGACGAAGGTGCCCGCCGATGCGTGGTCGAAGGAGGCTGCGCGCGCGACGCACGTCGTGTTCATCGGTGGTGTCGACGGTAAGGACAACGATGTCGATCCGCTGACGCTGCTCGCCGACGCGGCGACCGGCGCCGCTCACGTCAAGGATGCCGAGAGCGTGCTCGGCGGCGAGTCGCGCAATCGCTGCATGGCGGGGATCGTCGGTCCTCGCGACTTCCAGCCCGGCTTCAAGCTCGAGCGCGCGCTGTTCGCGATGGCCGCGCCGCCGGCGGCGAAGCCCGACGCGATGATGACGATGCTCGATTCGCAGAAGACGCTCGCGGTCGAAGTCGACCTCCAGCTCTCTCCCGCACCGACGAACGCGAAGGCGCAGGAGTGGATCGGTATGGGCAAGATGTTCCTCGGCGGCATCGGCGCGAACGTGCGCGGACAGTTCGCGGGACAGGACGAAGCGATGAGCGTCTACTTCGACATGCTGTCGCTCATCGGCGAGAAGGCGTTCTCGCACGCGGTGAAGGGCTCGTCGTTGCGGTTCTCGTGGCGCACGGACCGCATCCCGAAGTCCGACCTGCAGGCGCTAGAGACCCGCCTGCAGGGCGTCCTCGGCCCCTAGGCGGGTGCCGCAAAATGCTGCAGGGCGAGCGGACTACCATGCGCGAGCATGCCACCGCGTCGACACGATGGTGCCGCGCTGCTCGTCGCCGGGCACGTCTCGGGCGCACCAGCGATCGACGCCTCGGCGGTGCACACGCTCGGGCAGATCGGCGAAGCGCTGCTCGCGACCGGCGCCACGTGGCAGATCCGCCGCCTCGCAGCGACGGCGGGTGAACGCGCGGTCGATCGCGCGACCATCAAGCGCCACGTCGACGAGCTCGTCGCGGAGCGCGCGCGCATCGAGGTGCTCGTCGTCGTCGGGGCGATCGTCGACGTCGGCGGGCAACCGGCGCTCGTCACCGGCCCCGACGCGCGCGAATACCCCGAGGACTCGACGCTGCCGCTCGCGTGGATCCGCGAGCGCCTGGCCGTATCTCACGCGGAGCAAGCGGTCATCATCGTCTCGGCACGCGGCGACGGCACGCCACGCGCGTGGCTCGACATACTCGCGACCAAGCGCGGACAGCACCTGATCGCGATCGAACATTCGCCGAAGACCGGGCCCGCGGTGTGCGATGCCTCGCTCCCGGATGCGCTCCTCGCGGGCCTGTGCGGCGACGCGCTCGATTCGCGCACGGGCACCGTCACGATGGCGAGCCTCAGCAGCTACCTCGCCGAACAGTCGCCATCGAGCATGCTGCAGACCTGCGATGCGTCCGAGACCGTGGCGCAGCCTCCACCGCTCGCCGGCTTGTGGGACGTGCGTCGCTCGCAGCTTTCGGTCCGTGGAACGCGACCGCGTGTTCCGCGCGCGGTGCGCCCGGACGACGATCTCACTGGCACGGTGCTCCCGGGTCGCTTTCGCATCGACACGCTCGTCGCGCGCGGCACGTTCGGCACGATCTATCGCGCCCGCCAGCTCGCGGTCGAGCGCGACGTCGCGCTCAAGGTGCTGCACGCCGACATCGATCCGTCGTCCGAGGACGGCCGCCTGTTCGTCCACGAGATCCGCAGCGTCGGTCGCATCGACCACGTGAACGTCGTGCGCATCTACCAGGCGGACATCACGCACGACGGCCGCCTGTTCTTCGCGATGGAGCTCCTCGACGGCCAGGACCTCGCGACGATCGCGAGGGCCGGCACCCTCCCGCGCGCGCGCGCCCTCGAGATCACCCGCCAGCTCCTCGCAGGCCTCGGCGCCGCGCACGATGCGGGTCTCGTCCATGCGGACGTGAAACCCGCGAACGCGATCGTCATCGAGAAGGATGGCGTCGAGCGCGTCGTCCTGGTCGACTTCGGTCTGTCGCGCCTGCGCTCGCCGGATCGCCCGGCAGAGTCCGCCGGTGGAACGCCGGCGTACATGGCTCCCGAGCAGATGATGGCGGGCCGCGTCGACGCGCGCTCCGATCTGTTCAGCGCCGCGCTCGTGTTCGTTCACCTCTGGGTCGGGTGGCGCCGGCCCAACGCGTTCACGCTCGCGCCGCCGTTCGATGTCATTCCGGACGCCGATCTGCGCGCGGTCCTCGAGCGTGCTCTCGCGACGGACCCGGCGAAGCGCTACGCGTCGGCCGCCGAGCTATCGGTCGCGCTCGCGGGCACGGCGACGCCGACCGTCGAACCGCCTGCGCCCGTGCGCCCGTTCCGCCATCTCGAGCCGCTCACCGAGAACGACCGCGGTCGTCTGCACGGGCGCGAGGCCGATCTCGCGGTGCTCACCGAGCACGTGCTGTATCGCCGCGGCGTCATCTACAGCGCTCCGTCGGGCGTCGGCAAGACGTCGCTCTTGCGCGCCGGACTCGTGCCGCGCCTCGAGGCGCTCGGTGTCCGTGTCGTCTACGTCCGCTGTCGCGGCGATTCGCAGGTGGCGATCGCGTCGGCGATCGACGCGAACGCCACGACGATCGAAGCCGCGATCACCACACACATACAGTCAGGCGGCGGCAAGCTGGTGCTGATTCTCGACCAGCTGGAGCGCTCGCTCGCCGAGGTGAACGCCGGCGAGCTCGTGAGAAGCGCGCTGGCTGTGATCCCCGACGCCGACGTCTCGGTTGTCATGGGCATCCGCGAAGATCACCTCGCGCGCCTCGTCGCGAAGACGCAGGAGATCGACGCCCAGCTCGCGATCGTGCGCCTCCCACCGCTGTCACCCGAGGGCGCGATAGACGCGATCGCCGCGCCGCTCGCCGAGTGTCGCCTCGAGATCGAGCCCGCGCTGCTCTCCGCGTTGCTCGCCGATCTGCAGCGCGCCGCGACGGCGATCGGCACGGCGATGGGGTGGGGCGCGACGCCGTCGGTCTATCCACCGCACCTCCAGCTCGCGTGTTCGGTGCTGTACGAGGCGCTTCCCGCAGGGGAGAGCACGCTGACGCTCGCGCACTACAAGAAGCTCGGCGGCTTCGACACTATCGTCGGCGAGTATCTCGAACGTGTACTGGATACGGAGCTTGCCGACGGACGCGATGTCATCGCGCGCGACCTCTTCCTCGCGCTGGTCACGTCGGCGAACGAGCGCGCGATACGCAGCGAGAACGAGCTGCTCGCGATCGCGTCCGCGCGCCATGCACCGCACGAGATCCGCGCCGTCCTCGAGACGCTGCGATCTCGCGGCCTCCTCGTCCGCGTGCGCGACGCCAGCGGAGAGCCGGGCTGGGAGCTCGTGCACGACAGCCTCGTTCCTCGCGTGCTCGCGTGGCTCGATCGCCGCGACCTCGATCGCCGGCGCGCGATCGAGCTGTTGCGCTATCACGTGCGCCGCTCGCGCCCCGAGGCGCCATCGCTTCTAGGCCGCGCCGAGCTGCGCGAGATCGCGCCTTATGAAGCCGCGATCACCGAGCTCGACGCCGAGCAGGGCAAGCGCGACCCCGCTCCGAATGCGTGGACACCATCGAGTCTCATCGCCGCGAGCCGGCGTGTCTTGCGCCGACGTATGGCGCTGATCGCCACGTTGTCCGCGGCGCTCGTCGCTGTGTCGATCCTCGCGTTCTATATCCAGCATCGCGAGTCGGAGCGGCGCACGCGCGAAGCGTTCATGCGCGCTCGCGATCTCGGGCGGTTCACGCTCTCGCTCGAGTTGTTCGACTGGGATCCGAAGGCGCTGGCACCCGTCGTCGTGCCGCCGACGGACGCGCTACAATGGACGCTGCACACCCCGTCGCAGGACGACGCACACGACCTCGGAGATCCGTTCTCGACGGACCTCGTCGTCCGGCGCAACACCCGCACGGAGCTCGGTAGGCGTCTCGAGGACGTCGAGGCGAAAGGCGGTGCCGCGTTCCTCGTCGTGAACCGTGGTACGTGTGCGCCGTCGATCGTCCCGTTGCACGCGTTGCCCGGATACGCACAGCGCGATCGGATGATCACGATCTCGCTCCGCATTCCGACGTGCGCTGCGTCGCACGGCGACATGGTGGCGCTGTCGGGCGAGTTCATCGATGGTGGTGCTGGGGATCCGGCCCCGACGGTCGGCCGCAACGAGACCGAACCGGAGCGATCCGTGACGATGCCGGTGTTCCACGTCGATCGGACCGAGGTCACGAACGCTTGGTTTGCGACGTTCGCGTCCCTCGCACCCGCGACTCGCATCAGCTCGCCGATCTATCCACGATCGTCCGAGCTGCCGTCGGTGGATGGCAAGCAGATGCCGGTCGCCGGCATCGACTGGTACGTCGCGCGCGCGTTCTGTCGATTCCTCGGCAAGGAGCTTCCGACGTCACGGCAATGGATGCGTGCGATGCGCGGCCCGGTTCGACTCGCGAGCGGTGAGGTAAACCCACTTCCTCGCCGGAACTTCCCGTGGGGCACCACATCGCCTTCCGGGGACGTGCGCATCGAAGGCAGTACGCACAAGGGTCCGGCCCCGGTCGGTACCGTCGAGATCGATCGTTCGATCGAGGGCGTTCACGATCTTGCAGGCAACATCCAGGAGTGGACGGCGACCGCGGAGAATGCCCAGAACACACAGGTTCGCGTGACCCGAGGCGGGAACTGGGTGGACACACCGCGCGAGGAGCTCGCGAGCTACGTGGCGCTCGACAACATTCGCGTTGTTTCGCTCCAGTACTTCGGCCTCGGGATGCGGTGCGCTTCGCGCTAGGAGGCGATCAGCTCGAGCAGCGCCGACGGATCCTTCACGGGGTACAAGATGCCGGGACCGTTGTCGTCGGGGTAGACGCGAACGAACTGCGCGTCGAGCATGAGCTGCATCACGTGAAACAGCCCTGCACGTCCGGACGGAATCGCGATCTCGCACATCGGTGTCGCGAGAAGTCCGGGCATCGGCGCGCCCTCGTTGCGACGGATCGACGACAGCACCTTCTGCGCTACATCGACGTCGACCA
This sequence comes from Kofleriaceae bacterium, assembly GCA_046160585.1. Lineage (GTDB taxonomy): Bacteria > Myxococcota_A > Polyangia > Haliangiales > Haliangiaceae > JABFXX01. Next base: position 138,969 of record JBJXGN010000317.1, on the reverse strand, counting down.
CATGGCGTGCCCACGAGGTCGTATGCACGATCAGCGGGATCGCCGGCAGCGAGTCCAGGTCGAGTGCGCGAACGTTCGACTGCGACGATGGCGCCGGAGGCGCCGGACAGCCAAGGTCGCGTGCGCCGACGAGCAAGAACTCCCATGCAGGGTCGAACCCGTCCGCATTGAAGTGGCCCGCATGGACGACGCTCGTGGAGCCGAACACAGGCATCCCGAGGATCTCTGACAGCGCGACGATCGTGTCTCTCGCGCGCGAGGTCGTTGCCGTCCCACACCCGAGCAGACGCAATGAACCGATTCCGAGGCGCGGAAGCACGTCTTGTTCGGCGAGCTCGCGAAAGAACGCCGACACCGTCGGGTTCCGGCGGTCGATTACCCAGCGTCCGAGGTCGAGCAGCGAGTCCGGTGTGGCGTGCCCGATCAGGTCGAGGGTCTTCGGCATCGGCGGCGCACGTTCGCTCTCCCTTTGCATCGAGAGCAACGCACCGAGAACTTCCTCCAGCTCCGCACGCCCATCCACGAGCAACTTGTGCTCCACCACCGCATGGAGTCGCGCGAGCTCGAGATCGGGCGTGCGCGAGGTGATCGAAATGCGACAACGGTCGAGGAGGTGTTGCATGACGAGTCCTATGTGGTGAGCGGTTCGCGACCGAACCCGGGGGGACGCTTGATGCTCATGAGCTGCATCGACGACGACGTCTTGCGATCGAGGAACAACGCGCCGACCTGCGGGCCGTTTGGCGCGATTGTCGTGTAGTTCGGATCCGACACCGCGTTCAGATCCAGCCACCACGCTCCCGCCGGCGCGGCACCCGTCTGCGCCGTGCCGCCGTTCCAGATCTCGACGAGCGAGAGCGCGCCCTGCGGCTGTCCCACGATCTGCGCGTGGAAGCCGTTGAACGTGCGGTCGCCGAGCTCGCCTTGCCAATACATCGTCATCATCAGCTCGTAGTCGTAGATACCTTCGGTCGCGAACGCCGGCGAGCCGATGGTGGCGGCGTACGTGTCGGCGAGCCACATCGAGCCGATCATCTGTCCGCCGGGGAACCGAGGGCCGATGCCGCCCAGTCCGCCTTCTGACCGATAGTCATCGCACTGGATGTCGGCGATCGGGATCGCTCCCTGGCGCGCCGCGCTCGGTGTCTTCGAGAGATCGATCGGGATCAAACGCGAGGTGGGGAACCCGCTAGCGACGGGGTCCTCTGCCCACCACCCGACCTTCGAGATCCCCACGAGCTGACCGACGTAAGCGCCGTACAAATGGAAGATCGTCCTCATCCGTCTCTCTTTCCTCTTGGTGGGTTGCGACTGCCCTCCTCGTCCCCCCGCCGCAGGTCGTAGTCGTTGATCAGCTTGTGCAGGTGCGTGCGGGCGAGATCCAGCTCGCGCGCAGCTTCGGTCACGTTCCAGTCGTGCCGCTCGAGCGCGTCGAGCAGGTGTCGCGCCTGGAACGTGCGCGTTGCTTCGTGCAGCGACAGCGGGGCATCGTCACCGCGCACGAGCTTCGGGAACACGTGATGCACTTGCAGCGTGGTCGCGCGCTCGCCGTGGGCGCGGATCACCGCCGCTTCGATCGCGTGCGCGAGCTGTCGCGTGTGACCCGGCCAGCTCGCTTCGCGACACGCGACGAGCGCGCGCCGCGAGACCGGCAAGCGCGCGAGCTTGTGGCGCTGGCTCGCTTCGGCGTTGAAGTGCTCGACGAGCTCGGGGATGTCTTCGCGTCGATCCTCGAGGCCGGGCACCTCGAGCGGCACGACGTGCAAGCGGTAGAAGAGATCGCTGCGGAACTTCTTCTGCGCTACGCGCTCCTCGAGATTTGCGTTCGTCGCGGACAGAATGCGAACGTCCGCGCGAATCGACATCGTGCTTCCGAGCGGGTGGTACTCGCGAGTCTCGAGTAGCTGTAGCAGCTTCGCCTGCGCACCCGCGCTGAGCTCGCCGATCTCGTCGAGGAACAGCGTCCCGCCTTCCGCAGCCGCGACCTTGCCGGTGACCTTGCGTGTGGCGGTCGAGTGCGCGCCGCGCTCGGCGCCGAACAGCTCGTTCTCGATCAGCGTCTCGGGAATCGCGGCGCAGTTCAGCTCGACGAACGGTCCCGCCGAGCGCGGGCTGTTGTTCGCGATCGTGCGCGCGAGGATCGACTTGCCGGTTCCCGACGGACCGGTGATCAAGACGTCCACGTCCAGGTGCGCCACGTGCGACGCGGATTGCAGCAACCGCGCCAAGGCGCGCGAGCGACCGATGATCTCGGAGCTGCGCAGTTTCGTGCGCGCATCGCGCGTGTGGTCGGGGTCGGGCTCGTCGCGCCGGACCAGACGATCGGCGAGTGGCGCGAGCTGTCGCGCGAACAGCTCGGCGCGCTCGCGATCGATCGCGTCGAACACTCCGGGACGCGTACGACCCTGCAGGTAGATGACTCCGATCGGCGGGTGCGTACCAACGGGCGCACACATCACCGCCTGGATCGCGTGCTGTCGAACGCTGCCTAGATCCTGGAATCGCGCGTCGCCCATCGCAGACGGGGTTTCGATGGTCCGACCCTCCGCGAGCGCCTTCGCGATGATCCCGCGCGAGATCGACGTGCGGATCTCGACGAGCGCGTCGTCCGAGATCTGGTGGCCTTTCCAGAACCGCCGCTGATTTTCATCGTCCTCGTACAGTTCGAGGTAGCCCTTGCGAGCTCCGGTCACTTCAACGATCAGCTCGAGCGCTTGTTCGAGGAGGGGCTCGAGCTCGTCCTGACCACCGAGATCGAGCAAGCGGCGATAGAAGTCCCGTTGGGAAAGGAGGTCATCCCCTCCACCCACACCTGAAGATGACATTCATCATGCAGTATCAGACTTCGCGTGAGGAAATCGACGCTTGCGCGACTTCGCACCGTCACGAGACGAATTTGCCGTGTCCGGAATTCCGGACACCACTCCTCGGGAGTGTCAGCAGAATCGGACAGCACGAGTAATCGCGCCGAAGCTCCTTACAGCGTCACGGTCGCTGCTTGGCCAGCACGCCTTCGACCATCTGCCGCGCGATCGGGTGATACGAAGCCCGGTTTTTCGCGTAGAGCTGCGCCGCGAGATCCCGCGTGCGGGCGTCGTTCGCGAGGTTCGTGTACATGGGCCGCAGGAACTTCATGCGACCGACGTGCGCGACCACTTGCTCCACGCGCGGCAGGATCGCGTGATAGCCGGACTGCAGCGCGAGCGTCAGCCACGCGACGAGCACGTCGTAGTTCTTGCTCGCAGTGAGCTGCGCGTCGAGCCCGCGACAGACGTCGTCGGGCGCGGGACGCGGCACGCTCTCGAGATAGAGGTTCCACTCGGTCGCGGTCCAGCCCGCGGATGCCTCGCGTGAGGGCAGCGCACCGCGTAGCCCTTCGATCGCGTCGAGCTTCGCCGACGCGGGCGGGACGGCACCGTCGGGGATGCCCGGGCCGTCGATCCACGCGCGTGCGTTCGCCTTTGCCAGCGCACCCGGCAACGCAGCCTCGAGGTGTGCCTCGAACTCCTCGGTCGTGATCGCGCCGAAGCGATACGAGGTGAGGTACGTCTTGAGCCATGCCTCGAACGCGCTGCGCCCGACGAGGTTCTCGATCGCCGCGAGGAAGAAGTAGCCCTTCTCGTACGGGATGAGCGAGTAGCAGTCGTCGGGATCCACACCGGTGAGATTCGGCCGCAGCTTCGTCATCTCCGGGCGATCCGCGAACCGTGCGATCGACTCCTCGAGCTCGCGGCGGCCCAGCGCGGCGGACAGCGCGGCGGCGTCGGTACCTTCGGTCACCTCGGTGATGCGGCGCTCGGCGTACATCGTGAAGCCTTCGTTCAGCCAGAAGTGCTCGGCATTCGCGTTCGTCACGAGGTTGCCGGTCCACGAGTGCGCGAGCTCGTGCGCCATGACAGAGACCAGCGAGCGATCACCGGCGATCGTCGTGGGCGAGAAGAACGTCAGGCGCGGGTTCTCCATGCCGCCGTACGGAAACGACGGCGGCATGATCAGGATGTCGAAGCGCTCCCAGTCGTACGGGCCGAACAGTGCCTCGGCGGCGGTGATGTGATCCTCGACCATCGCGAACTCCCACGCGGCCGCATCGACGATCGACGGCTCGGCCCACACGCGCGATCGCGATGACAGATCGCGCGATGCGAGATCACCGGCGGCAAACGCGAACAGGTACGGCGGGATCCGCTGCGGCATCTCCCAACGATGAACGGCGACGTCGCCCGTGTCGGTGCGCCCGCGATCGGCCGCAGCCATCACGACCTTCAGCTCGCGCGGGATCGTCAGCGTCGCGGTGTACGTGACGCGGTGGCCGGGAGAGTCCTGTAGCGGGATGATCGACCGCGCGTGGATCGCCTGACACTGCGTGAACACGTAGGGGTGCATACCGCCGGCCGTCTGGGACGGCGCGAGCCACTGCATCGCGGACGCCTCGGGCGCGGTGCGGTAGCGGATCGTGATCGAGGGCGTCTCGTGCGCGAGCTCGATCGAGAGGCGAGCGCCGATGTGCTTCTCGGGTGCATGAAGCGCGAACACGAGGACGTGCCCGTGCGCGTCCTCGACCCCCTCGATCGTGAGGTCGCGCGTGTCGAGGTCGAGGCGGCCCGTGGCGGGAGCGGCGAACCGCAGGGTGACGGTGGCCTGGAGCGTCTTCGTCGCGAAGTCGACGATGGCGTTCAGATCGAACGAGTCCGTGCGGGCCTGGGTGTCGTCGGCAAACGAGTGGGGATCGCGGCGCATCGGCGCGGAGCATACCGGTGGTGTGCGCTGCGCATACACAGGCGCAGGCAAACATCTCGGTGCATCCGACCCGTACCCCGCGTTACGCTGGAAGTGATCGATCCTGGTGGAACCCTCGTGAGGATGCGGGTCTATACGCTCGGCTTGGTCCTGTTGCTCGTTGCAACGGGATGCGACCTGGCGTTCGACCTCAACCGTCCACCCGATGCACCTCCCGTGGACGGCACGTTCCCGTACGATCGCTGCGGGCCGTTCCTCTATGACGAGCCGTTGCGTTACACGAAGCTCGTGAACCCGACCGCGGACGAGACCGGCGTGCGGCCGTGGTCGTGGAGCGACGCGCGCACCGCGTGTCGACAGCGCGGGATGGACCTCGCCGTGTTCAACGACGAGCACGAGCTCGGTCGTGTCATCGACGATGTCATCTGGCCGTACTGGATCGGTGCGTCGCACACGGGCTCGACGTGGAGCACCGTCGACGAGTGTCCCGCGCTCGTGCCGGTCGGCGGTGCCGCGGACTCGTGCGGGATCGTGCGCGGACCCAACACGATCGCGGACACCGCGTGTACCGGCGCGATGCCAAACGCAAAGCCCGAGGAACCGCCGGTCGTGCTCGGCGCGCTGTGCGAGACGCCACGCCCCGACGACGGTCCGTGCCTCGGCAACGATCCGGCGAGGACGACGTACAGCATGTCGCCGAACGCGATGACGTTCGCCGCGGCGCGCACGTTCTGTAACGAGCGCGGTGCGCGGCCCGTCGTGTTCGAGACGCACGCGGAGTGGGACTTCGTCGGGCGGCTGATCGACACCGAGCTACGAGAGCGCGTGTGGATCGGGTCGACCTTCGACGGCACGATGTGGAATTCGGAGAACAGCTGCCCGGCACACTACTCGTGGGCCGGCGGGGCACCGTCGGAGGCGCCCCGCGCGAGCGACTGTATGGGCAGCGTGATGCTCGAGATTCACGACGACGATGGACCGCGCATCGTGCTGACGGGCATGGATCGCATGGACTGCGCGACCGATGAGATGCACGCGCTCTGCGAGATCTAGATCGGCTACGATTCGCGCATGCGCATCGGGCTGTGGGGATCGCTCGTCTTCTTCGTGAGTGTCGCGCATGCGGACACGCCGATCGATCTGACCCGGTCGGTCCCGACGACGATCGCGGTCTCGTCGACGGTCGACAACGCGGCGATCAAGCCCGAGCACATCGCGGACGGCAAGCTCGACACCGCGTGGAACTCGCAGACCGGCGATCTGACGCCGCACGTGCTGATCCGCGTGCCCGCCGAGACCAAGGTCACCGCGATCAAGCTGACCGCCGGGTTCACGAAGGTCGACAAGAAGCTCGGCGACCTGTTCACGATGAACCCGCGGATCAAACGCGTGCGCGTCTCGTCGGGCGGCAAGAGCGCAGACTTCACGCTCGATGTCGCGAAGCGCACGTTGCAGGAGCTGGCGATCGATCTTCCACCCGGTGATCTCCACCTCGCCGTGCTCGCGTCGGAGCCAGGCACGAAGAAGAGCTGGCGCGAGATCAGCATCAGCGAGCTCGAGGTGTGGGGCACCACGAAGGCGGCCGTGAAACCACAGAAGCCCGCGCTCCGCCTGCGCTCCCTCGACGCGTTGCCGACGCTCACCAAGGCGGAGTGCACGAAGGTCCTCGGCAAGCTGGAGGGCAAGGTGCGGTCCACGGACCAAGTCGGCGTGTCGGCGGACCTCACCGTCTGTCGCGCGGACGTCGCCCTTTCTCAGATCAGCGGGCGTGTGATCTTGCAGGCGGCCTCGCGCAAGTCACGGAGTGCGCTCGGCGCGAGCGTCGAGATCGATCTCGAAAACGGGAAGATCCCGGAGACCGAGTACACCGGAGGGGACGAGGCGCAGCAATCCGTATCGCTCGCGCTGGTGCCGCTTCGCACGACAGAGCAGGCGTTGTCCGTGACCGAGACGCGCCGGTCGAGCTCGATGCACCACACCACGACGAAGTTGAAGACCACGCTGTATCGCGTGACGTCGGAGGGGCTCGATGCGTTGATCGCCTGGGACTCGATCTTCGACGACCAGATGGAGAGCAACGATGCCACCGAGTGCACGGGACCGACGATCAAACCGACGGCGGCGATGCCGAAGAAGCTGAAGGTCGTGTGCACGGAGGAAAAGTCCGATTGGCACAACCCCGATCCCTCGCAACAGAGGATCCACGAGACGACGACGACCAAGACGTACGTGTGGAACGGCACTTCATACGACGAGAAGTGATCGAGCTATTTCGGCGTCAGGTCTGCGCTCGCGACGTCGGGCGCGGCCGGCGGGATCCGGAAGACCTTTTCGACGATCTGGTGCACGCCATAGATCAGCGGAGTGATCGCGATCGCGGCGGACACCTTGACCGCGTACGACGTGATCACCGTCGTAGCGTATTGGTCGAACGTCATCTTGCCGCCCCACACGAGCGCGTTGATGACGATGGTGTCGATCAGCTGCGAGACCGCGGTCGAGCCCGTGGCGCGCAGCCACAGCATCTTGTTGCCGGTGAGCTTCTTGAACATGAAGAACACCCAGATGTCGACGAGGTTCGCGATCAAGAACGCGAACATCGATGCGAGCTGGATGCGCATCGATCCCGTGAATACGCGATCGAAGTCGCGCGGCTGCACGCCACCCCAGTCGTCCTGCAGCACGCGTGGCCAGAACGGCATCGCGTTGGCCCACAAGATGATCAGCAACGTGATCCCGACCATGATGAACGCGAGAAACGTGATGCGGCGGGTGACGGTCTTTCCGTAGAACTCGTTCAGGATGTCCGTGAGGATGAACGTCACGGGGAACGCGAGTAGCCCGACCGAAAACACCCACTCGTGTCCGAACAGGTGAAACGACGTCAGCTTTCCGCCGATAAGATCGCCGACGACCAGGCAGACCATGAACATCGCGACGAGCGTGATGAACAGGCCGAGCTTCGCGTCGAGCTTCACCGTGCGAGAGTCGCACGCTCGGCGTGATGCGTGCCACTCGCGCCCGTAAGGCAGAGGTTGTGTCGAGCGAGCGCCCCGTGCCAGGATCTGCGCGATGCGAGCCGTTGTCCTCGGAGCGCTTGCGCTCGGATCCGGCTGCAACTGGGTCTTCGGGCTCGACCCGGTGCGGCTCACGGACGCGCAGATCATCGACGTGCCACCGGATGCGCGCCTCCCCACGGTCAAGCTGTCCGCGATCACGCCGATCCTCGACCCGGTGGGCGGGACCACGGAGCAGGCGACGTTCGTTCCGATCACGCCGGCGCCGCGCGTGCAGTACGGGCGCATCGGGGAGGCACTCGTCGACACGGTCTACACCAGCCAGGACGTGCCCGTCGGCTACGACTTCGCCGAGGCGGCGGAGCCGTGGCGTCTCGTCTACACGCTCGACGGCGGCGTTCCGCACGAGGTGCACTGGAAGCCGAGCGAGACGATGCGGCCGGGGCATGCAGTCACCGTGCAGCTGACGCCCAACGATCGCGATCCTGTCCCGAGCAGTGGCTCGTTCCGTCTCGCGCCGACCTCGCCGCCTTCGGCCTGGGGAAGCGAGACTCGCGTGTACACGACGAACGCGTGGACCGCGAACACGACGCCGGCGCGCGACGCGGCTGGCGTCACTTCGGACTACGTGTCGTCTCGATCGAAGGCGATCGCGGGTCCAAAGCGAAAGCCCGATCCCGCGAAGGACTTCGAGGTGCTGCTCGACTACAACGTGTCGACGGCCGAGCCCACCTGCGACATCGTCACCGGCGCCGCGGCGTTTCGCATCGACCTCGCGACGGGCGTCGACGATGGCGTTCCGCAGATGTTCAAGCGCGACGACAAACCGGGTGACTACACCATCACCGCGAACACCCCGTTCACGCCGATCTCCAACCTCGCGCTCGCCAACGGACTCAATCCGCTCGTGGACATCACGACCGTCCAGCTCGTGACGTACGGTCCTGCCGGCGGGATTCCGATGTACCACCATCGCGAGGATGTGGTGGGCACTCCAGTTCCCGCGCCTCCGGGGATGTTGCTCGCGCGCTGTATCAATGGTCCCCCGACGCTTCCGCTGTTCGGCTACCCGCTGCGCGTCGTGCTCGAGACGATCGGCACGCTGGTGTACACGACCAGACCGATGGCGCTCGCCGGTGGCTCGCCGCTGGTGCGCAACCTGATCTCGGTGTCGATCATGAGCGAGCTCGGGCCGTTCAACGTGATCGTCGCGAACCTGACGTTTCCGATCGATCCCGTCATCGACGCGACGCCGGTGAACATCACGACGGCGACCGAGGTCAGCGTTCCACCCGGCGGCACCACGGCGACGCTCGACTTCGGCCTCGGTGGAACGAGTCCTCTCATCGACTTGTACGAGGCGACGCTCTATCGGGTCGAGGGAGCCGAGCTCGTCCCCGTCCGCGAGTTCACGTTCACCGAGAAGCCGCTGCGCTTCGATCGCGACCAGGGGCTGCCCGCGGGCACCCGCTACGTCTTCGCGATCCGTACGATCCGCGGCGCCTCCGCCAACGTCGTCAACGCGGACTTCAGCGTATGGGGCAACACGCAGGCCCTTGGCCTGACCCACACGCAGATCTTCCGCCTCGACTAACCCCATAAATTCGGGACTGCGACTCACCGCGTCGGTGTGTCTCTAGCGCCTCCGCGTCGGCGCCTTCCGCTTCCGCCCGCGCGCAGCAGGCTTCGCGTTCGTGCGCTTCGATGTAGCGATCGTGTCGCCCGTGTCTGCGATGCGGATCCTCGCTTTGAAAGGCGAGTCCTCGTCGCCGATCGCGAGCGTCGCGATGTCGCCGCGCACAGCGAGGGACGCTGGCCAACCATTCGTCCACGCTGCCGGCAGCTCGAGGCACGCGATGCAGTCGCCGGAGGGGATCGCGAGTCGCTCGAACGTCCACGTGTAGTCGGAACGGCTCGTGCCTCCGTACCGGGCATCCGGCCGCAGCGAGGTGCGAACGATCGCGGCCTGTTGCGTGTCTGGCAACACATCGAGCACTTCGGCGCCCTCGGCGACGAACAAGAGCTTGCCGGTCTTGTCATCCCAGAGGCCAACCGACTTCGTCGGCGTGCTAACGACTCCATGGCTTCGGCGCGACACGAGCTCGCCGACAGCGTACCCACCGCGTACGCCGAGCTCGCGCACAGAGTTGCCCTCGTAGGCCTCGAGGCGACTCGGTGTTCGCGGCAGGTCCTTGGGTGCACAGCCGATCGCGAGGAGCGCTTCGCGGACCGCGCCCAGCTCCACGCTGTCGTCGAGCGACTTCTTGTTCGCCACGACGTTCCCGAGCTCGCGCAGCGGTTCGATCAACGCGGCGCCGGCGGGTCCGAGTCGCTTGGCTTCCATGAGCCCGGACCAACGGATGGTGGCGTCCGGCGACTTGATCTCTCGGAGAGCGCGCGTGACACGAACCTCGATCGAGGGTGCAGGCACAGCATCGCCGAGCTTCGTCAGCGCTGCGGTCGCGGCCTGGACGACGTCGCTACGATCCGACGTGAGATGGGCGCGGAGCGCCTCGCGGAGCTTCGGGGTCATGTTCGCGCCGACGTCGACAATGACCTTGTGCGCCTGCCACGGGTTCTTGCTGCGGGGGATCGCAGCGGCGATGTCGACCGCGGCCTCCGCGGCGTTCGCACCGACGCGACCGAGCCAGTAGATCGCCGATCGAACGACCTCCGGATCGTCGGACTCCCGAATGACGTGCCGCACCGGCTCGAGCTCCTCGAGGCCCGCGATCACACCGTCTGGGAGCCGATGCAACCCATCCATCGCCTTCGCCCAGTCTTTCTTGTTGGCATTCGCAAGCGCCGCAAGGGCAGCCGTTCCATCCACGAGATGTTCGGTCGTCGACGTCGTAGGTCTCTTCGCAGGTTTCTTCGCACGTTTCTTCGCAGGCTTCTTCGCAGGCTTCTTCGCGGGTTTCTTCGCGGGTTTCTTTGCGGACTTCTTGGTCGCCATCCGGTTCCTGCCCGATCACGATCCTAACGCGATAGGCCACCTCGATCGTGGCGGCGCCGCGACGCTGTCTGCGGGACGGCGCGACACGATCACGCGGTCGCCGGGCCCCGCGCGCTCGTGTCCGGGTTTGTCCGAGCGCCGGCCAGATCGTGTCCGGCGTCCGGACATCCCGGACAAGCGCCGACGAAGTTCCGCGCGGTTGGAGCGGCACGCGCCGTGGATTAGCTCTGCGCGGAGGTTTCCAGTGAGCTCGCAAAGCAACAAAGACAAGAGCATTCAAGAAGCGATTCGCGCGATCCACAAACAGTTCGGTTCGGGATCGATCATGCGACTCGACGGCACGAGCGTGCAGACCGTCGACGTCATTCCCACCGGCTCGGTCGCGCTCGATGTCGCCCTCGGATGTGGCGGCCTTCCGCGCGGGCGCATCGTCGAGATCTACGGACCGGAGTCGTCGGGCAAGACCACGCTGACGCTCCACGCGATCGCGGAGGCGCAGCGCGCGGGTGGCGTGTGCGCGTTCGTCGACGCCGAGCACGCGCTCGATACGGAATACGCGAGGCGACTCGGGGTGCAGCTCGAGGATCTTCTCGTCAGCCAGCCGGACTGCGGCGAGCAGGCGCTCGAGATCACGGACACGCTCGTCCGCACGGGCGCGATCGATCTCATCGTCATCGATTCCGTCGCCGCACTCACGCCACGCGCGGAGATCGAGGGCGACATGGGCGACGCTCACATGGGAGTGCAGGCGCGTCTCATGTCGCAAGCGCTGCGCAAGCTGACGGCGCAGATCTCGCGGACGAAGACGGTCGTCGTCTTCATCAACCAGCTGCGCCAGAAGATCGGCGTGGTGTACGGGAACCCGGAGACCACGACCGGCGGCAACGCGCTCAAGTTCTACTGCTCGGTGCGCCTCGACATCCGTCGCAAGCAGGCAATCAAGCGCGGCGACGAGGTGGTCGGCAGTCAGTGCAAGGTCAAGGTCGTGAAGAACAAGCTCGCGCCTCCGTTCCGCGAGGCCGACTTCGAGATCCTCTACGGCACGGGCATCAACAAGCTCGGCGAGCTCGTCGACACGGGCGAGAAGCTCGGCCTCGTCGAGAAGTCGGGCACCTGGTACTCGTACCAGGGCGCAAAGATCGGCCAGGGCCGCGACAAGATGCTCGCGCACCTCGACGAGCACCCGATCATGCAACAGCAGCTGCGTGACGCGCTCGTCAAGCAAGCGCGTGCGGCCGCCACGGGTGCGGGCGCCAGCCACGCGTCGGAAGCCGGAGGTGGCAAGTGAGCGGGCGCTCGCAAGGTCCCACGTGGCGCAAGGCCGCGTACCGCGCCGCGATCGATCTCGCCGAGGGGCGCGTGACGTTCGATCCGGATATGTTCGTGACGTCCGAGGCGTTTCTCGCACTCATGGAACAAAACCCGGGTGCGATGCACGTCGTCGGTGGTCAGCCCGAGCTCGATGACGACTGTGTGATCTGTCGCGCGATGCGCGAGCGGTACGGCGCACCGGAGGTCAAGCCGTTGCCCGACGGCTCGACGATCGAGATCTACGGTCCCTCGCAACGTCGAAGCGGCGGCTAGAGCGCCGTCGCCCGAGCTCGCAAAACTCGCGTCTTTGGACGGATCTCGCGGTAGAGCGCAGAAGACCGGTCGCCGCGTAGAGCTCGTGCAGTGTCTTACGCGCGTTGATGGCGTGCGCGATAGACTGTCGCGATGATGCGACGCTCTGTCCTCGCGATGTTCGCCGTGGTCGCGGCGACATCGACGGCACGGGCCGACGGCCGCGATCTCCGGCTCCACCTCGAGCTCGATCCACAGCCGTTTGTTCTCGGTGGCTACGGGGTCCAACCCGGCATCCGCTACGACCACCTGCGCGTGGGGCTCGGCAACTTCAGCCTCGACGTGCCCGATGCGATCACGGAGCTTGGCGGGAACGCCGGGTTTCACCAGCACGTCCGGCACTCGAACGCGCTCTACGTCCTGTACTTCCTCGGGGAGCGCAGCGGCTTCGCGTTCGGTGGCTCGTTGCGGCTGTTGCGGCTGACGTTCACGCGCGACGGCACGACCGGGAGCGCGGACACGTGGGAAGTTGGCCCCGAGGCGATCGCCGGCTACAAGTGGCACCCGACGTCGTACGGATTCTACGTGATGCCGTGGGTCGCCGTAGGCGTCACGCTGCATCGCTCGGGCGAGGCGACGATCGAGGGGCGCACGTACGATCCGTTGCCCGTGAATCTGTTCGCGACGGTGAACCTCGGCTGGGAGTTTCGGCTTTGACCAACTGAAACTGAACGTGTCGCTCTGGGTCGATATCGGCATCGCGGTGGACTGGGCCGACACATGATACGAACCAGTGGACCGGGACATCGAATGGCGGTGGGCGAGTACGACGAAGCGAAGACAGTGCGCGACGCGCGCGAGCTCTACTTCGACCTCAACGGGTTCTCCGCGGCCACGTACAGCGAGCCATGGGTGCGGTTCAAGGTCGGCTTCCTGCCCGTCGTGTTCCCCAACACGGCATCGCGAAAGCGCGCCATTCCACTCCACGATCTGCACCATATCGCGACGGGTTACGCGACGACGCTGGTCGGAGAGGCCGAGATCGGCGCGTGGGAGGTTGGAGGCAGCTGCACCAACTACTGGGCCGCGTGGGTGCTGAATCTGTCCGCGGTCTGGTACGGGCTGTTGATCGCGCCGCACCGCGTGTATCGCGCGTTCGTTCGCGGACGGCACAGCCGCACGCTGTATCGCTCGGGATGGAGTGACGCACTGTTGAACATCTCTGTTGGAGAGCTGCGCGCTAGCGTGCTGCCACCTGGAGAGGTGAGGGCGACGTGGGAAGATCGTGCAGCCTTCGCCGCGTGCATCGCGCTGGTGATGGCGCCGACGGTCGCGCTGATGCTGCTCGCGCGTGCGTTGCTCGCATGAGCCCTCGCCATCGATAGAGTCACCATCGCGTCGAGCGGGCGTGGCAGGCGCGAACGTTCCATGGCTATGCTTGCGCCGTGCGCACGTTCGCCGCAGCTTTCGGGCTCGTCGTTGTCTCCTCGGCCGCGGCTGATGTTCGTGTCCAAGGCGTGACGGACGACGACGGCGTCGAGTGGGTCACGATTCCCGCCGGCCAGTTCGAGATGGGCTGCTCGCCGGGGGACACATGCAACAAGGCAGAGACGCCGCAGCATACGGTGACCGTGCCGAGCTTTCAGTTGATGAGGCACGAGGTGACCCAGAGCCAGTGGCTCGCGCGCATGGGGAGCAATCCCAGCTTCTTCGCGAGCTGCGGCGAGCGCTGCCCCGTCGAGCAGATCAGTCGCGAGGAGGCAGAGCAGTACTGCAAGCTCGTCAACGGGCGTCTCCCGACCGAGGCCGAGTGGGAGTACGCAGCGCGCGCCGGCACGACGACACCGATCTATTCCGGCACGCTACGCGTTGGCGACAAGCGCTACGGGCGCGAGATCGCGGCCATCGCGTGGTATGCGGGAAACAGCAAGGTTTCGAACATCCATGGCGTCGCGTGTACCGGTTGGTCGAGCGCGACTTCGCGGCGCCGCTGTGGAACGCACGCGGTCGGCATGAAGCCGCCGAATGCGTTCGGGCTCTACGACATGCTCGGGAATGTCGCGGAGTTCGTCGCGGACCGCTACAACGATGCCGGGTACAGCGGGGCTCCGGCGGATGGCTCCGCGTGGTCGAGTGTCCGCACGAACCTGTTCGTACGGCGCGGCGGCGCGTGGAACACGTACGCGATGAACATGACGGCTTCGAGTCGGTCGCGTGCCTCGGTCGTGTGGATTGGCGACGATGCGGGTGGTGTGCGCTGCGCGCGCGACGTCAACGCGGCGCAACCACCCAAGGCCACACCTCCGGTCGCGCGACCCGTGACGAAGACGATCGTGGCGGGCGACATCACCTGGCGAACCAGCGTTCCGGCCGGCGTCGATCTGACGCGGTCCGAAATCACGGTGGGCCAGTACCGCGCCTGTGTTACCGCGAAGGCCTGCACTCCACCGAAAGGCTTCGGCGACTGCAACTGGGTCCACTCGGATCGCGAGGACCGTCCGGTCAACTGCGTCACGCAGCAGCAGGCGAGCGAAGTGTGTGTGTGGGCGGGCGGGCGCTTGCCGACGGAGACGGAGTGGCTGGCAGAGGCGTCGAATGCAGGTACGCGCGTCTACCCTTGGGGCAACACCGCTCCGACCTGCGATCACGCCGTCAGCAAGGGAGACTGCAAGCAGGCTCCGACGTCGTGTCCACGGAAGGGGCTCAGTGTCAGCGGATTGTGCGACATGGCTGGCGGCGTAGCCGAGTGGATGGATAGGGCTGTCGGCACGACGCGGATCTTGCGCGGAGGCGCGTGGAGTTACGTGTACGCGCGTGACGCAATGCGCGCCTCGCAACGCCAGTTCGTCGAACACGTCGCGCCGTTCAAGGCCCAGGATGAGTACGGCGTCCGTTGCGCACGCTAACGCCGACGGGTTAGACGCCGCCTCCCAACGTTCAGAGACCGGAGTCGACGATGTACCAGCGGCCCGCGAGACGAGCGACCTCGAACGAGTCGTCGTCGAGCCGCAGCCGCGCGTGTTGATCGCCCCGACGTGTGTCAGTCGGTGTCTCGAGCTCGAAGCTGGCCTCGGTCGCCTTCTCGATACGCTGGTTCTTCACCGCCAGGTCGGCCCAGTCGGGCGGTTTCTTCGCGAGTGCAGCGCCAACCTGCTCGCGAAGGTCGGGGTGGAAGCAGTCGAGCCAGCTCGTCACGCTCTTGCTCTGGATCGCTTGGGTCTGGCAGCGCGCCGCGGCGAGCGGCGAGCGGTCGTCGGGCGCAGAGCTTTGCTTTTCACACGCGAAGGCGAGCAACGTGAGCAGTACGAGCGATGCGCGCATTATCTCATCGTACCGCGAGCGCCGAGAGAGTACCCGCACTTCGTCGACTCACGTCCTCGATCGATCGGTTTGCGTTGTTCCGAGCCGCTCCACACGTGAAATCATCCATCACCGAGCTGAGAGCGATCGTGACCCTGACTCCGGTCCGTCGTCATGCGCGTTGTACTAGTACGGGATGATCGAAGTCGCCGACGAGCGCGACCGTCGATCCGCTGTCGCGAAAGCCGCTCTCGCGTCCGGGCGGCACGAGGCGTCGCTCGACAATACCCACGACAGTCACGCGTTCGCCTGGAACGACCACGCCCTCGTTCGCTTCTTGCGCATGCAGCCCACGGTCGAGGCAATAGTTCTCCCAGTGCTCGCGACTGAAGTGCTCGCCGGCTACGTGCTCGACAGGAACATCGACGAGCTCGACGAACGCGCTGTCGACGAGGACGCGCTCGCCGCCCTCAGCTTCGAGCACGAAGGGACACGCATCGACCGTCTGAAACCGCGAAGGTACCCGCCAGCCACCCGGCTCGATCGGTTGCATGTCGAGAACATCGATCGAGAACGCGATGCAGGCTCGTCCGCGTGCCGGACTGAAGATCGTCTTGTCGTGAACACAGACGATGCCGGTCACGCGCGCCACAGAACCGTCGGGAGTCTGCGACTCGAGAGTGGCTGTGCGCGCGATCGCCTTGCGTCGGTTGCGCTCTTCGAACACACGGCAATGATGTCAGATCTCTTCGGCGCACCGAGCGAGCAAGCCACGCACTCCCTCGCAGCGCGCGGGGAACTCCGCTAACTGAGGCGATCAGCGGCGGTAGTACGACTGGAGGTCCCACGCGCCGCATAGTAGTTCTTCGAAGCAACGGCCGCCTCACGTCATCGACCACGTGCTGCATCGGGCGTCGCATTCGGTTCCTCCCTCATGCAACCAATTGAAGTTTCAGCGCCACGCTGTGCGTGCCGTTGGAACCAGTCGAGACAGAAGATCCACACACCTTGATCAGCGTGCGAAATCCAGCTCGGCGGCCGAGAAGAACGCGGGTACACCCATCCGATCACATCGCCTCCGGCGTGTGTTGCTGGGCTAGGGTGCCTTCGCCGCGAGCTCGTCGATCTTCTTGAGGACATGCGAGTCGTACGCCACCGTCGCGTCGTAGCCCTTCTTGAGTGCCTCGAGCTCTGCTTTGTTCGCGCCTAGCGCCGCGAACGATTCGAGCGCGGCGGTGCGCGCCATCCAGTTGCTCGCCTTGTCGGCGATCACCACCGAGAGCGCACGCTTGACGTCGGCGGGCTTGAACCACGTCGCGCGCCGCTTCCACGCGGCGAGCTTGTCGTTCTTGGGATCGCCGGCGTAGCGGAACAAGCTCATCACGGTCCACGGCGGCGCATGCTCCGAGCGCGGCGTCGCTTGGATCCTGTCGAGGAACAGCTTGTAGGCGGCCTGGTTGTCCGTTCCGTAGAGCGGGTAGTGGTGAAACATCGCGCCTAGCCCCGCCATACACGCCGTGTACATGTCCTTGCTGTCGGTCTTCGCCGTGTGCTTCGTGAGCGCGGGCAACATCTTCTTGTCGCCGAGCTCACCACCCCATTGGCATGCCGCCTCGCGAACTTTGGCGTCGGCGTCCTTGTCGGTCATCGCGGCGAGCTTCTCGACCCCGCCCTTCATCCCCTTGTTCCAGCTCGACGCGATCGCGTAGACCGCCTGCATCCGCACGGCTTTGTCGGCATGATCGGCAGACGACAGCAGGAATGCGGCGACCTTCGGGTTCTTGCCGCCGCTGTTTGCGACGACGCGGATGAACGCCTGGAGCACCTGCGGATCCTTCTCCTTCGCCCCTGCGGCCGCAACGGTGTCCTGGTTCGTCGTCTGGGTTCCGATGATGCTGCCCATCAGCTCGGCCGCCTTGACCCGTACGGCGGGCGACGTGTGACCGATCAACTTCGCGCCGATCGCCGCGTTCATCCCGAACAGGTCCTTCGCTGCGGTCGTGGTCGAGCGCATCGCCTCCTGCATCGCCTTGAGACCCGGGCACGCGGCCTCGATGCTGTAGCCCTTCAGCTTGCAGTCGGCGAGCCCGAGCACCAGCTTCTCGTACGCTTCCTGCGTTAGCGCGGGTTTGAGCTTGTCATCCGCGAACACGGGACCGGCGATGGCCAGCGCGAACACCATGACAGCCATATGGATCGATCTCATCGAATGCATCATTGAAGACTCGGGGGTTGGGGTTGGGCTTGCTCGAACAACATCACGGTGCTGGTAGGTCCGATCGCACCAAGAACGTGCGGTTTGGGCGTGCGTCGCGGGCCTATTCGATGACGCGCACGATCAGCGGCGGTAGTACGACTGGAGGTCCCACGCACCGTTCGCGACCGAATCGTACTTGCCGAAGCCGAGGTATCCCTGTTTCACGGCCACGGCGATCACGAACGGGTAACGATAAGCAGGATCCGTGCAGTCGAACACCACGTACTTGAAGCGTCCGACGTGGTCGTCCCCCGTACCGTCGGCGCGCCAGTCGTGCTTCTCCGAACCGATCAGCTTGCACGTCGAGGTCGGGTAGTGGCTCAAGTAGCTCTTGGCCGGGCCGACGAGCTTCGCATCGCGCCCCGCGAGCGACGTTTTCTCCTTGGCGAAGCTATCGAGCAGGGGCGCTTTCTTCCGGACCATCGCGTCCCACTTCTTGATGAACCCCGTGATCGACGCTTCGAGAGCCGGGATGTCCGCTTGCGGAGGGATTCCGAGCGCCTTCGCGTACGCGATCTGACGTCCGATCCGCTTGGCGAGGAGTTGCTGCGCCTTCGGTTTTGGATCCTTGGCCGAGAGCACGTCGCACTCGGGACACGGGCGGTAGTCGTTCAGATAGTAGTCCTCGCTGGGCTCCATGTTGCGCAGGAACTCCTTCACGGCCGAGGACGGATCGAGAGGGACCGTGCGCTCGAACAGCTTCTTGTGGCGCGTGATCACGTCCGCGAGGTAGCGCGGGCAGAACGTGCACGTCGCACGCAACAGCGGGGGAAGGTCTTTGAACTTCTCTTGGACGATCCGATCGACGGTTTCGTACGCGGCGATCACCTTCTCGAACTCGGGGACGCCGTCCCCCTTCGGCTCGTGTGGGGGTTGGAGCGACGATTGTGTCCCCGCGTCGAGCGCCACCAGCCACTCGAGCTTGCCGTCCTTGAGCTGGCGGACCGGAGCGATCGCCTGCTCGAACTCCTCGTAGCGCCAATCGTCGGTGAAGTCGCGCTCGAAAAGGACGTTGGTGTTGGTCACGCCGCCGGTGATATCCGCGCGGTATCCGCCGGCCTCGATCGCCTTGATCGTCGCCGGATAGAACCCGCCAGCGACGTAGCGGACCTTCTGCCCGACTTTGTACTTCATGGTCGAGGGATCCCACTTCCCCTTGATGTCGCTCGCGTCGATGCGGTGCTCGACGCCACCGGACATGTAGCTCCAGCTCGTCGGCCCCGCGTTCCACAGCTTGGCAACGAACGGCTGCGCGTCGGTCTTTCGCTGGATGTGTACGTAGTCGTTCGAGCGATACGCCGACGGCACTGGCGTCGGGGTCGTCGCCGCCGCGGGGGCGCGGAGGTCACCTTCGAACAGCCACGCGTCGTTCGCCGACGAGAACCCGTCGAAGTGGATGAGGAAGCCCTTCCGAGGGTCACAGCGCACGACCGTGGACTTCATCCACTCTCCGTCTTTCTTGGCCTCGATCCGCTGCTCCTTCCGGAACGCGGTGCAGTTGGTGTTGGCGTGCGCGGCCCGCGTCATTGCGAGGGCCACGAGGAGTGTCGATACGATTCCGTGGTGAATGGACATGTGGATCTCCTCGTCGAGTGGAGCGCTCAGGTGCGAACACCGACGCAGACGCGTTCGCAGTCGCCGCTGTCGTTTCGCTGGTTCTTGCAGTACATGGTGTACGTGGAGCCGGTGTCTTCATCCACGTAGCTGCCCTCGCAGCTCCACTCGCCTTCGTTCTCGCACTCGGTGGTCTCGTCGGAGTCCCAGGTCCCGAACGTTTCGTGATGGCGCCCCGATCCCTCCTCCGACCGGTTCTGTTCGTGTGGCAGGTCCTCGGGCTCGAAGTCCTGCGCAGCCTGGAGAAACTCGCACAGCTCGCGAGCCAGGGTTCCCGCGAAGTCCGACCCACTCTCGCCCGCCTCGGAGATGGCCGCGCCGAGCCCGAGGGATAACGTGATGCCGGTACCTGCGATCCCGAAGCCGACCGCGGAGGAACCCGACAGCAAGCCGAGCACGACCCCGGATGCCACCGAATGACTCGCGCCGACGCCCGCGACGAGTCCAGCGGCCAGATCCGCACCGAGGTTCACGCCGCCCCTGACGATGTCCGCGAAGTCCGAGCAGGAGAGCGACGAAGGCCACGACATCGCGCTTGGCAACGGCTCGACGAAAACCGTTCCGCTGCTGTCGGTGACTTCGGTCGGCCCGACATCGATGCTGCCGTCGGCCTCGATCGTGATCGTGCTCTCGAGGGTCACATGTGGCGTCGATGGCATCAGGTACACCTCTCGAGGCGGTGGCCCGCCGGGGAGCGCGGGCATCCAGTGGCGCTCGAGAACGGTCGACCGGATCGTCGCGGCGATCGTCGAGACACCCCCGACCGTCGATCTGGTCAGGCTGCCGTGCGCGATCGCCCCGAGGAGATAGCCGCCGTAACACGCGGTGGCCGGGGTCCCCGCAGGGCACGGCAGGTCGCTCACGACATAGCTGTAGAAGTTGGCCGCGGTGCCCACTGTCATCGCGACGCAGTGATCGATCACTACGCGCGAGCCATCCGATTCTTGACCGATGCAGTTCCCCCAACCAACCGCTGGCCGAGTCTCGCCAGCGGCGGCACGTAGCGTCATGATCGTGTGGGAGCCGATCGGGAGACCGCCGAACCTCGTCGCGGAGATCGCGATCGGCGTGGCTGTTGACGTCGGCGTTGATGGTGAGGTGGTTGTCGGCGCAGGTGCTGCGACGAGCTGGGTGGCCGTAGCGAGAAGAGCGGCGGTAGCGGCCACCGAACGACGGAGTGTGTGGATCATGTGTGCCGCGAGCGTCAGCAACCTGCGTTCCAGCGCACTCGTCGCACATTCCGCAAAGTTCCAAACGATGCACGGCCAAACCGCGCGGGGTCGCGTGGCGAACGGCGAGCGGATGGCGAACCCAAGGCAGGTCGCCGCAGGTGAACGTGGACCGTTCGCGGCGCGAGGTGAGTCGGATGGATGGCACGCCGAGTGCTCGCAGCCACATCACGTGCGGCGCGGTTGGTTACACTCCGAACGAATGCGTGACGGGACCGTGCTCGGAGGTCGATTCGAGCTGCGCGGCTGGGCGACCGGTGGTGCGCTCGGCGAGGTCCTGCGTGCTCGCGACCGGACGACCAACGCGACGGTGGCCGTCCGCATCGGACCTCCGAGCAGCGCGCGCGATGATCACCACGCGCGACGGCTGAACCTCGCGGCCGCGCTGCGGGTCCCCGAGCTCGTCGAGATCGTGGCCCACGGCGAGACCGACGATGCCGAGCGCTACGTGGTGCTCGCTTGGATCGACGGGACCACGGCGCTCGATCGTCTCCGCTCGCCGGGGCTCACCGCGCGCGAGGCGACGACGATCGCGCTCGACGTCGCTCGTGGTCTCGCCGCATTGCACGCAGCCGGCGTGGTGCACGGAGCGCCGACCGCCGATCACGTGGTGGTGCGCGATCGCAGGGCCACGCTCCTCGATCCACCGGCGATTCCAGACACGGCGAGCACCCAGGATGACGTCCGTGCACTCGGACACCTCCTCGTCATGCTGCTCGCGGGGCGTGCGAGCGACGGCGAGGTCTGCCCGCCGCTTCCGGGACGTGTCCCGGTGGTGGTCGCTACCTGGATCGACGAGATGCTGGCGCGAACGATCACGGCCGACACCGTCGTCGCTCGCCTCGCGACGCTGGGTGAGATCGACGACACGCACGCGATCACGTACCGCGGAACGAGCTTCGACCCCGAGGCCACGGGCGACGTGCGCGGTGGTCACGAGAGGTCCGCGCTCGCCCACGACGACACGGCGGCAGCGGGGCACGTGTTGACGCCCGATCTTTCCGACACCGAGGAGAGCGGCGGGGCGCTCGTCGTGAAGACGACGAATCGCTATCGGCTCGAGCAGGTCATCGGGCAAGGAGGTCTCGGACGGGTCGTCCTCGCGCACGATCGCGAGCTCGGTCGGCCCGTCGCGATCAAGGAGCTGTTGCGACAGTCGCCGCACAGCGTGGCTCGGT
This sequence comes from Kofleriaceae bacterium, assembly GCA_046160585.1. Classification (GTDB taxonomy): domain Bacteria; phylum Myxococcota_A; class Polyangia; order Haliangiales; family Haliangiaceae; genus JABFXX01. The sequence continues at coordinate 117,118 of JBJXGN010000317.1, read as the reverse complement.
TCCAGCGCGAGGCGATGGTGACGGCGCGGCTACAGCACCCGGGGATCGTCCCCGTGCACGAGGCTGGGCGGTGGCCCAACGGTGCGCCGTACTATGCGATGAAGCTCGTCGAGGGCCAGGACCTCGCACAGGCGATCGCGGCGGCGTCCGATCTCGCGGGGCGCCTCTCGCTTCTGCCGAGGGTGATCGCGGTGGCAGACGCGATCGCGTATGCGCACGAGCACCGGATCATCCATCGAGATCTCAAGCCCTCGAACGTCGTTCTCGGCGAGTTCGGCGAGACGCTCGTCATCGACTGGGGCCTCGCCAAGGATCTCGATGCCGACGAGATCGTCGATGCGAGCGTCGACGATCCATATCGCAGCGACGCGGCACCCGCGGCGCTCACCCGCGCCGGCGACGTGCTGGGAACGCCCGCGTACATGGCGCCCGAGCAGGCCCGCGGCGAGGCGGTCGATACGTACACCGATGTCTACGCCCTCGGCGCGATGCTCTACCATCTGCTCGCGGGCCTTCCTCCGAAGCCGAGCAGCGAGACTCGCACGCGCCGCGGCTTCACTCGCGCGCGTGACACGTCGGTCGACGAGCCCGTTGCACTCGGGACGCTGGTCCCAGAAGCGCCCGTCGAGCTGGTCGCGATCGCGACGAAGGCGATGGCGACGTCGCCGGCGGATCGATATCCGAGCGCGAACGAGCTGGCACTCGAGCTGCGCCGGTTCCAGACCGGCCAGCTGGTGTCCGCGCACACCTACTCGCTGGTGCAGATGCTTCGTCGGTGGGGACGTCGCCACCGCGCCGTGCTCGCGGTCGGTGCGATCCTCGTCTCGATCTCCCTCATGCTCGGGGCGTACGCGCTGATCCGGATCGTACGCGCCGAGAAGAGCGCCGTGCGTGAGCGAGCGGTCGCGATCGAAGAGCGGTCGCGCGCGGAGGCGGAGCGCGATCGCCTGCGCGTCGAACAGGCGGAGGCGATCGTTCACGAGGACCCGACGGCCGCGTTCGAGCTGCTCCGGTTCGAGAAGCCGCTGCCCGACGATCTCGGCGCACGGGCGGTACGCGTGGTCACGCGCGCAGCCGCCTCCGGCCTGGCGCTCGCACGGCCCGAGCTCCCCGGCCGGATCATCGCGCTCGCGGCGGGTGGAGGGCGGGTCTTTGCGATCTCGGGTGACGGCACGCTGGCGACGTGGGACCGGGATGGTCGCGAGATCGAGCGCCTCACGCTCGGCGCGCCACCGGTGGCGCTCGCCGTGGCGCCGGATGGGCGACAGCGCGCGACGATCACGGCCGATCTTCGGCTGCGCTGGTGGACGGCGGACGCCGGCGCACCTCGCGAGATCGCAGTGCCCGCCGCGACAGACGCCCTCGTATTCGCGGGCACCACGTCCCTCGCCTTCATCCCGATGCGCGGCCAAGTGTGGCTGTGGAACGGCACCGGCGCGCCGACCATCCATCACCTTCCAGGCGCGTCGATCCTTCGCTCTCTTGGCGACGGCGTTGTCGTGGGAAGCGACGATGGATCGCTCGCAAGCGTGAACGCCGATGGCGTGCGCTGGCAGCACCCTGCGCACACGGGGACACTCTCGGCCATCGCAGTCTCGCGGGACGAGATCATCACCGCGGGTGCGGACGGTGTCGCGCGGCGGTGGGCGGCACACGACGGAGCGGCGAGAGGCGAGCTCGCGATCGGCATCGCGCCGTCGCTGCTCGCGGTGCGTGGCGACGAGGTGCTCGCTGCGGGTGACGACGCACTGCTTCTGCGTGCGGGCAGCACCCGCACCTCGGAGCCCCTCCCGTTCCCCGCGAGCGCGTTGTGCGGGGAGGCGTGTGGTGCGGAGGTGGTCGCGACGGGGCCGGACCTGTGGATCGCGCGCGACGGCGATCGCAGGGTCCTTCGCGGGCACCGCGATCGGATCGATGCCGTGGTCGCGCTCGATGGTGACACTCTGGTATCGGGAGACCGCACCGGCCAGATCAGGATCTGGAGGTTGCCAGCGCCGGATCGGATCGTGCTTACCGATGTGCGCACCGCGCCGGTGCTCGGCAAGCGTGGGTGGATCGTGGGGTTGGCGAGCGGCGAGATCGTCGAGCTCGCCGGCGATGGAACGCGGAGCACGCTCGGGACGCTGCCCGGCGCTGCGACTCTGGTCGCCGCACGCGCGAACGTCGTGGCCGCGACCTCGGCCGAGCGTGTCCGCGTGTGGCGCGATGGTGTGCTCGTGGTCGACGCGGCGGTGACGGGCGCGCTGCGCATGTGGCTGCGCGCAGATGGTGCGTACGTGGGCGTCTATGCCGATCGCGCAGAGGTGTTCGACACGCGCAGCGGCGCGAAGATCGTCGATCTGCCGGACGTCACCGACTTCGTGTTGCCCGTCGGTGATCGCGTGTTCGTGGGTATCGCGGGCCGCCTCCATGTCGTGCCGCTCGATGCGGGCTCGACCGCGATCGAGACCACCGCACGTGCCCTCCCGTTCGAGCCCGTGCTCGCTGCCGAGCTCGCGGATGGAGGTGTCGCGGTAGCTTCGATCTCGGGTGCACTCGCGCTGTTCGATCCGGACGGCAGGCAACGCGGGCAAGCCTCCCTCGGAGGCGAGACGTTGTCCCTCGCCGGATCGCGCGATGGACTGCTTGCCGGCGGCTCCGATGGGACCGTACGCCGGTGGCGAAGCGCGGATGGATCGCACCACGACCTAACGTTCGGTCACGATCGGTGGGTGCACGGTACGGACACGAGTGGCGAATGGATCGCGTCGTGGAGCCGGGCGATGGGGGAGGTGCGCGTGTGGCGATCGACCGATCGTGCGAGCGGAGTGGTCGTGACCCGGGATCGAGTGGTAGGGGCGGCGTTCGATCAGACCGGAGACAGACTCGTGATCGTGGACCGCAGCGGAGTTGCCAGGATCGTGCTGGTGTCCGAGGTGGGCATCGTCGCACCCGCGGGACTGTCTGCATTTGTCGCTGACCTCTCCCGCGAGGTGGGACGCTGAGACTTCGCCAGGGGTGGCGAGATCCGAGCACGTGAAGGTCGCTTGGTTTGGGTGAGGTCAACCGCGACGCCACGTTCGCCGCACGATACGATGGCACTTTCGCTGCACGAGCAGCACCTGGAAAGGATGTCGATGTCGAAGCAGTCCGCGATCGTCGTTCTCGTTCTCGGAGCTTGTGCGGCGCCTCCCATAGAGCCAACCGTCACCTTCGAGGCACGCAGGTGTGCCACCTGCGGCGACAACGGGCTCGTGCCCGATGCGTGGCGCATGGCACCCGCCGCGTTCGGCACCCTTGGCTCGGCCGGCCTTCGCGTGGGCCCTCACATCAAGCCGATCTGCAACCTGACAACGGTGACGACGACACCGACAGGGACGAGTTGCGAGCTCGATGCGCAGTGGTCGGCATGGGCCGGCCTCGACTACCTGCACGAGGAGCTCGTGCGCTATATGGTGAAGGTCGGGGCGTCGAACGGAGCGCTCGTCACCGACCCGGGCGCAGGCCTGGCGTTCGTCGGTGGGTTTGGCCTCGCGCCGACGATCCTGACGACCCCGTGGGATGTCCCCGCGCAATCGATCGTCACCGCGGGCATGGCGGTCAACGTCGACTACTACGCGAACGCCGTCGAGATCTGCATCAAGACAGCGAGCACGCCGGACTGCCCGGCGGCCTACTCCTTCCAGGAGATCGCGGCGTCGGGAAACCTGTTCGCGGGCGAACGCGAAGTAGTCGTCGGCGGATACGCGGCGTTGCGCCCGGAGGATAGCCGGCGGGTGTGTCCGGGCTTCGGCGGGTGCAACACCTACTCGGGTGTCGAGCCGTATTACGCCGCGTCGTGTATCTACGGAGGTCCGTCGTGGCAGCGCTACCCGCTGTCGTGCAACGACGGGTCGCACGTTCGCTCGTTCCCGGTGCAAGTGTTCCTCGAGACCGATCCCGCAGTGTTCGGCGCGACGAGCAGCGCGGGCTCCGGTCGTCCGATGCTCTGATCAATCCTCTCGCCGCATCCCGAGCGCTTTGAGCTTGGACACGAGCGTCTTGCGCGGGATCCCGAGCAAGCGCGCCGCGGCGCTCTGGTTGCCGCCCGCGTCGAGAGCGCGTTGGATCCGCATCCGCTCGTACGCGCGCACCGCCTCGTCCAGCGGGAGCTCGGCTAGATCCACATCCGCGCGCTCGATGCCTTCCGCGGGTGGCCCGACGGGTTTCGCACCGCGCACCGTCTCTGGAAGATCGGCGACGACAAGCTCGTCGCCTTCGACCATCACGGCGGCGACGCTCATCGCGTGCCGAAGCTCGCGGATGTTTCCGGGCCACGCGTAGCCGGCGAGCACCTCGGCCGCCTCGTGACCGATCGAGATCGGGCCGCGCTTCGCGGCACGGGCACCGTCGGCGAGGAAGCGCGCGGCGAGCAGCACGAGCTCGCGAGGGCGCTCGCGTAGCGGTGGCAGCTCGATCTGCATGCCGCGCAGACGAAACAAGAGATCCTGCCGGAACTCGCCTCGCGCGACCCCGCGTTCCAGGTCGCGGTGGGTCGCCGAGACGACCCGCACGTCCACGGGGCGCTCGTCGATCCCACCCACGCGACGGATCCGCTTGCTCTCCAGCACGCGCAAGAGCTTGGCCTGGAGGGTCGGATGCATCTCGCCGATCTCGTCGAGGAACACCGTGCCGCCGCTCGCTTGTTCGAACAGACCCTGCTTGGTCGCCACCGCACCCGAGAACGCACCTCGCTCGTGTCCGAACAGCTCGCTCTCGAGCAGGTTCTCCGGCAACGCGGCGCAGTTGAGCGCGACGAGCGCGTGCCCGCTGCGCGGTCCGAGCGCGTGGAGCGCGTGTGCCGCGACCTCTTTCCCCGTACCGGTCTCTCCCAAGATCAGCACGCTCAAATCCGTCGGAGCGACTCGCTCGAGAAGTCCGAACACGCGGTGCATCGAACGATCCGCGACGATGATCTCGAGCCCGGCGAAGCGCAGCACGCGGACCGCGTCCTTGGCGACATAGACGCCGGGGTTGGTCTCGCCGAGGGCGGCCATCTCCGCGGCCTGCGCGAGCAACGAGGGAGACGGCGCATCGCCGGGGAACGTGGCGACACCGACGCGTGCACCACGAGACACGCCGGCGATGGCGGCGGCGATCTGCTCCGCCTGCGCGTGCGCCGCAGCACGATCGGCCTCGACGATCATCACGTCGACGCGCTCGGGCGAGCGGATGGCGTAGACGTCGAGGTCGCGGATCGAACCCGCGAGCGCCCGCAGCGAACGTTGCTGCGCGTCGAGGTCGGTGTCGATGAACACGACCGCGATCGCGCTCACGCTCTGATCATGGCGCAGCGCGCGCTCGCCCTCGTACGCGAGGCGCCGATCGAACTCGGCCGGCTCCACGCGGAGCTCGGACCGATACTCCGAGCGCCGGGCCACCATCACATGACACGCGATCTCGCCGAAGACGACGGTCTCCCCATCGCTCGCAAGCTGAGGCTCGCGGCCGAGAGGACGGCCCGCAACGGTCGTGCCGTTACGACTGCCGAGATCGACGATCTCGACTCCAGCATCGGACACCGTCAGCCGCGCGTGCGTGCGAGACACCGAGCGATGGTTGATCCGGATCGCCGCGCCTTCGTCTCGCCCGACCTCGAGGGTCCGGCCCACCGGGAGCGCGTGCTCCTCGATGGCGCCGTGTCGCAACACGACCAGCACCCATCCGCTCGTGGTGGGTCTCGGTGACGCCGCTAGTTCCCCACCGACGGTGGGCTCGCTCGCGCTGAGATGCGATGGAGACACCGACGGCCACTGTATCGTGCGCGACCTCGGCGAGACAACCCGCGATGCGCCCGCTCGTCAGGTCTCGAGCGTTCACGCCAGCGCATCGGCGTGGACGGCAACTCGAGGCTGCGCGCGCTACGACGAGGTATTCGCGCTCCTTCGACGGCAAGGCCTCGCGGTTCGAGTTTCTCGATGTCAAACGGCAGCTGGTGGGAGGCCACGGTCGTCCCGGTCAAGCACGATGGCAAGGTCGAGCTTCAGCGTGGAGATCACCGAACGTGATCACGAGCGCCTACGAGCTGGAGCGGCAGAGCCCCGGGCTCAACCCGCCGAGCAACGAGGACTCTTCTGTGATCACCTTTGGCGGATCTCACATCTACTTCGCATCCGATCGCGACGGAACGTTCGACATCTTCACCGCCACGGTGGCCGGTAACGGATTCACAGACCTCACCAAGCTCGTCATTATTAGCGATCCGACGATGAACGAACGACCGACGCACATCTCGTTCGACAGTGCCAGCTGTACTTCTCGCAGAACGGCGACCTCTACGTCGCATCTCGAAATCAGTAAAAGGACACGCTACGAAGGCGGCACCACGTTCGGCTTGCGCCACAACCCGGACAACTCGCAACGCGCGAGGCCGACACGCTTGGCCTCGGCGTCGAGCACGTCGGCCTTGGTGTTGCCGACGAGTGGCTGGATCGACACGAGGAACTTGCGTGACTCCTGTGTGGTGAGGTTCGCGGCGAGCCAGTTGGCGGTCGTGAGCGTCTGCGCGTCGTCTTCGGGGGCACCCGACAGGCGGATCACGTCGCACAGCTTCTCGATGTCGCCAGCGTAGTCCTTGGTGACGTCGGCCTGTGGAATCATGGCAAAGCCGGCGTTCGACGCCGTGCTCGAAGCGTTCGTTGCCGACTTCGATTCGTTGTCGCTCTGGCAGCCCGCAAGGGCAGCGATCGCGAACGAGAGGTGCAGCACCGACGTCGATTTCATGCGCGACACTCTGCACCGGCGGCCCGGGTTATGGCTAGATCGGACGATATGGCATACGTGGTTGCTGACCCGTGCGTGAAGTGCAAGTACACCGACTGCGTCGCGGTGTGCCCGGTCGACTGCTTCTACGAGGGCAAGAACTCCCTCGCGATCAACCCCGACGAGTGCATCGACTGCGGTGCCTGCGAACCGGAGTGCCCGACGACCGCGATCTTCGAAGAGAGCGAGCTCCCGTCGAAGTGGAACGTCTACAAGGACATCAACGCCCTGGTCTCGGGAGCCAAGAAGGTCGGCGATGTCGACACGGGCTCGTGGCCCGAGCACCTACAGTCGCAGGCGAGCGGCGCGGAAACATGGCCGAACATCACCGAGCAGAAGAAGTCGCTCCCCGGCGCCGATGAGGCGGCCAAGGAAGAGAACAAGATCTCTGCACTCTCGCTCGAGGGCGGCGGCTGATCACTTCTTGTCCTGCTGCGGCTCGTGGACCACGAGGACCGAGCAGGGCGCATGACGGATGGTGCTCTCGGCGACCGAGCCGAGTAGCAAGCGTCGCACGCCGCGGTGGCCGTGTGCGCCGATCACGATGAGGTCGTGAGCGCCGCGCTCCGCGGTCTGCGTCACCACCGTCGTCGGCTGGCCCTGGACGAGGTCGACCTCGATCGCGAAGCCCGCAGCGCGCGCGTCCTGCTGGAACTTCGTCGCTTGAGCCCGGACACCCGCGAGGACGGCGTCGCGCACGGTGCTCCACGGGAAGCGCGCCTGGCCAAGGAGCGTCGCGCCCCACGAGCCGGCGGGAAGCTGCCACGCGTGGATGACCTCGACCGGCGCGTCCGGGGCTGCGATCTCGACGCCGTGGGCGAGCGCCTTGTGCGAGGTCGGTGAGAAGTCGACCGCGACGAGCGGGCGCTGGAACAGCGACTTCGACGTAGTACCGCGGACCACGAGCACGTCACAGGTGGCGTGACGGATCGTGTCCGCCGCGACGCTGCCGATCAAGAACCGCGAGATGCCGGTGCGCCCGTGCGTGCCGACGACGATGAGGTCCGCTGCCTCCTCGGTCGCGGCGTTCGAGAGGATCTCGCCGGGCGGACCGACGCGGCTGATGATGTCCGTCTTTAGGCCGCGCTCGCTGATCGTGGTCATGCGCGTCGCGAGCTCGCGCGCCTCGACCACGCGGATCGCGGCGCTGACCTCGCCGAGCTGGGCGAGGGCTTCGTTGTCGACTTCGGCGATCGGCGCGTCGTCGGCCTGCGCGTGCACCAGCACGACGCGCGCACCGTGTTTCTCGGCGATCGGAATCGCGCGATCGAGCGCTTGGTCGCTGCCGTCAGAGAGATCGCAGCCGACGAGGATGGTCGAGATCGTCACCCGCCGAGCTTACTCGCGATCGCATTCGCGCGCGCGACTGGCGGACGCAGCCTGTCGGACAGCCTCGACGCCTATTCGGTGTCGGACTCGTCGGGGAGCGGCTGCCCGGCGAGCAGCAGGTGGTCGCCGGCCGATTCGTCGACGACAGTGAGCGAGATCTTCGCCGACTTCCACTGCAAGGGCTCGGTCTCGGTGGGCTCGCCATACGTCGCGTTCAAGTGCTCGACAAGCGTGTCGCTGCTGCCGGCCATGAACTTCGCGGTCACCGTGACGATCTTGCCTTTGACGACGCGCGCGTACAGCTCCGTCGTGCCGAGGCCCGCGCCGACACCGGTCGCGGTCCAGCGGATCTGCGTCGCGTCGGAGAACGCATCGTCGCCGAGCTGCTCGACGAGCTTCGCGGCGGGCGCGCCGATCGCCCATAGCGGCACCGTGGACGTCGGCGACTTGTTCACGAAGTCAGCCGGGAGGACGTGCTCCTCGAGCACGAGCATGCACCGGTCGCTCCCGTCGGGTTCGATGAACGTCACCCGTTGTGGCGGCGTCGTCACACCCGTCGTGTAGTGCCGGCGTGTGGCGCTGTCACCGTACGTGCGAGGTGGGCTCCCCCAGCGCTCTTCGAGCTTCTCGCTCAGGAGCGAGCAGAAGCCCTCGCCGCGGCCATACTGCGGGAACGCGATCGTGAGGCTGCGCAGCGTTCCATCGGGCGCGCGCAACGGGGAGAACACGGCGGCCGAGTTCAGCTCGAGCAACTCCTGATCGTGCCGGCCGAGCTTGACGTCGCGGCGAAGCCCGAAGCCCGCGAGTTGCAGCTGCCCTGGCTCCGCGGAGACAAGCGAGGAGACCGCGTCTTCGCGTTCCTTCTGCTCCTTGGCCTCGCGCTCCTCGTACTCGCGTTGTGCCGCCTCGTAGCTGGCGAGGCTCTCGGAGTCCTCATCGACATCGCCCATCAGCGAGCCGTATGGAGTCTTGCCCTGGACGGTGTCCTTGATCGCGAGCCCGAACGGCACCGCGGTGATGACTGCCAGCACGATCGTCGAAGTGTGGAGCGCCATATCGGCGGGGACGCTACTACGACTTTGCCCTACGGCAACGCCGATTCACCCGCGGGCGTTTTAGTCCCACAAACGGCTGAAATCTACAGCTTCGCTTCGTAGGACAGCCAGAGCTGGAGCTCTGGGTTCGGGCGGCGAAGCATCGTGCTGTCGCGATCGTCGAGCCAGAACTTGGTGTCGAAGCGTACGCGCAGCGTGTCCCGCTCGCGCAACTTCTGTCCGACCTCGACGACTGCGGCGATCGATCGCTCGAGGTACGTGTTGTCGGAGATCGCCTCGTCGAGGAATCGCACGCGACCACGGATGCGCATGTCGGGCGACGGGTGGTACAGCGCGATTGCCGACGCCGCGAGGTCCTGGCGGAACGCGGTCTCCGACGCGGAGTCGTCGTCGAGGAGCTGGTGATCGACCTGCAACGTCATCGACGCCTTCTTGCTCGGCATGTAGCGCACGCGTGCCGTCGTGGTCATCTGCCGCCCGCCGCACGGCACGGGCTCGCCGGTCTCCGAGGTCTCGGTCGAGACCTCGAAGCACTGATCGTGACCGCCGCGGGTCAGGTCCTTGTCTTGGTAGCGCACCCACAGACCGACGCGGAGCTCCTGCGAGGTCCGGACGTCCGCCCGTACGTAGGTGTCGAGCTTGGGCTGCGTGTCGCGCACCATGTCACCCGACGGGTCTTGCTGCGACTTCAGCGTCGACGGCGGCACCCACACGTCGAGCAGCGCACGTAGCTGCACGAGCTTCTGGCTGTTGATGTAGCGCACGCGAACGCCGAGCTCGTCGCGCGCGCGCTGGCCGTCGAACTCGTCGGACTGCGAGATCGGGCGCGCGTACGGATTCGCGAAGTCGGTGCTGTAGTAGCGCAGCACTGTCTCGAGCTCTTCTTTGGCGCGCGTCGCGGTCACGCGCAGCACGGCGGCGGGACCACCGCCACCATCGGCCGGAGGCGACTCGGGCAACTTGTCGTAGCTGACCGCCGCCTCGCCAAACACGTCGAGCCAGTCGCGACCGAGCGAGAAGTTCGCGCCGGCAGCACCGAACGTGCGGCCCGTCGGAAGTCGCGACCACTCCTGGAAGTCGAGGTCGATGCCGCTGACGAGGTTCGCTTCGTTCGCCGCGTAGATCGTCGCGCCGACAGAGTTCCGTCGATCCGCGAAGTACGCGACGTTCGCGCCGGCGAGTCGCTCGCTGAACACGTTCGGTAGCGTCTCGAACGAGAACTGCGTGGTCGGTGTGAGGAGGTTGCCTTCGGGCCGGACGTAGACCGTCGGTGCGGCGCAGCCGTCGTCGTCGTCGTCGTGCGGGTCCTCGCACTTGCTCCGATCGACCAGCTCGTACTGATAGATGTTGCGGCGGGCCATCGATGCCCACACGAAGCCCTGGAGCCACCCCGCGTCACCGAGCTGCAGGCGCTTGCCGCCGACGCCGACACCGAACAGGCCGTTGCGCCAGCTGAAGTCGGGCGTCACGTACCTCGACGCGGCTTCGCCCGTACACGGCGACGCCGAGAGCTCGCCCGCGGACTCGTTGCAGTCGCGCTCGAGATCCGTTGCGTAGAAGACCTCGTCGTCGATGTAGAGGCCATTCGGGTTGTAGTTCGACGAGTTGTCGAACACGAGGCGCTGCGCGAAGCCCGCGCGATAGGTGCCCGCGATGCCGACGAACTCGTCGCTCTCCCACTTGATGAACACCTTCGGGACGTGGACTCGAAGCGCCGCATCTTCGGCGACGAGCGCGTCGCGGTTCGGATCGTAGACGGGCGCGCCGATCCGCAGGCGCGTCGACGTCAGCGCGATGCCCGCCTCGAGGTGCTTGAACAGATTGACGCGCGAACGAAGCATCACCGGCGGGGCGATACGATCCGTGTGCGTCGCGCGCGTCATCGCGCGGATCCAGCCGCGCAGCGCGAGCTTGTCGTCGCCGGGTGGCTCGAACACGATGAACGCCGCGATCGCGAGCAGCTTCTCCTGCGAGAGCGCCCCCGCCGCGACGAGATCCGCCGGATCGCGGATCACGCCCTTGTTGAGGGCGCGCAGAGCGATGATCTTGTCGACGTCGTCGTACGTCAGGTTCGGCAGCGCATACAGCTCGCCGCGCTCCGCGGTGTTCAGGTTCACGCCGCGCGAAAGGAGGTCGAGGAGCTCGTCGTACGTGTCCTGCGTGATGTCGTTGGATGCGAGCAGATCTTCGAGGTCCTGCTGATCTGCGACATCGATGAACGTTTCGTAGGGGATCGCTGCAACGGGACGCGGCGCCAGCAGCACAGTACCGAGGCAGGACGCGAGGATCGCGAGACGCACCGGCGTCGAAGCTAACACTGGCGCTCGCGTGGTGTTGCGCAAGCGTCGAAACTTCGCACCCATTGTGTATGCGGAGCACCCCACCCGCGTGGGCCGAGTCAGTTGCACGGAATCGGGTCGCACGCGCCCCACAAGCCGCGGTTGGCAGCCTTCGCGGCGTCCTCGATGGCCTCGTACTCGTCGACGCGATCGCTGCCGTTGGGAGGAATGTGCAGCAGGCATGCGTAGCCGCGCTCGAGCATCAGCTTGTTGACCTCTTGCCCCGCGACGGACACGTAGGCGAGCGTGCGATCGAAGCGGTCCTCGCACTCGACGTCATAGCGGAGCTGCACCGTCTTGCCTTCGACGAGATCGCGATTGAACGCGACCGCCTGCACACCGAAGCACTCGTTGCTGCCACCCGTGGTCTCGGGCGTGTTGACCATGAGGTAGCGGATCGTCACACCGCTCTCGAGCACGATCGTGTCGCCATCGATTATGCGCTCGACCACGCCTTCGGACGGCCCGCAGTCCGAGCCATCGCTGCACGCGCCAAAAAGTGCGACCGACGATGCGACCGACCCCACCAGCGCGAACGCCATGCGCATCACGGACAGTTGTTCGCCGCCTTCGGCGTGCCGAGGTTCGTCGTGGACATGTCGCCGTACATCGTCGAGCCGTAGCACCAGTTCACGGGGTCGTCGTTGGCGGTCGTCGTCGCGCTGAGTGTCTTGACCTGCTTCGACGCGCCCTCGGTCAGCGGCCAGACACCCGGACCCGGAGTCATCGTCGACGAGGCTGGCACGTAGAGCACGGTGTCGAGCGGCGTCGTGCCGTCGAGTACCTGCAGCGTCTGCATCGACCCATTCGTCTGCCCGAGGTTGAACGTGAACGATGCATCGCCGACGAGACCGCCGTTGGTCGCGAGCGTCGTGTTGCGGACGAACAGCGCCCACTGTCCGGCCGCGACCGACTTGCAGTTCGTATCTTGGATGACGTTCGTCGTCGCCGTGTTGAGCTTGAGACCGAGACCGTTGAGATCGAACTCCGTACCGCCGGTGTTCTGGATCTCGAACCACTCGCCAAGCGTGTCGGTGCCATCGGGGTTCGCCATGAACTCGGTGATCACGAGCTGTCCCGCGGCCGGCTTGACGACCTGGCGGAGACCGTTCGTTCCCAAGCACATCCCCGGCTGCGGACCCGCGCCGCACTGCGGGTTCGCTGCTCCGGGCGTCCCGAGGTTGGGGCCATCCGTCGTGTACGTGTCCACGCCAGCGCAGAAGTTGTCGATGGAGTCGTTGGCGGTCGAGGTCAGGGCGTCGGGGTCGAGGCTGAGCGACGTGCCGGTGGCGGACGTCGTCCACGTGACCGCGTCGACGACGCCGCCGCTGTAGACGATCTGGACGTCGGGCATGACGGTCGACGGGTTCAGCGTGAAGTCGAACATCCCGCGCGGGACGGGCGTCCCGGCCACCGTGACGCCGGCTTCGCGCGAGAACACCGCGTATTCGCCCGCCGCGAGGCGGATGCAATCCGGCGAGGCGATCACCTCGGGCGCGATGTTGTTGTCGTTCGCGCGATCGAGGCCGACGCCGTTGAGGTCGACATCCGTGAGTGCGAGCACCTCGAACCACTGGTTGTTCGCACCGAGCGGGGTTCGCGGTCGCGCCATCAGCTCGGTGATGACGAGATCGCCGACCTGCGGAGGGATCGTGTCGCGCATCGTGCCGTTGTCGTTGCACTGACCGACGACGATGGGCGTGCAGTCGTTCTCCGAGCCGGGCGTGCCGAAGTTGGCCACCTCGAACTCGGTAGCGTTCGCCTCGCACCAGTTCGTCGCGACGTCGTTGAGCTGATAGTCGGGCGGCTGCGAGGCCGTGAGCGACCGGGATCGGCCTTCCTTGACGCTCTCGTAGATCGCGCTGTCGATCTCGGAGCTGCCGCACGCGATCGTGAGCTGTCCACCGTCCGTGTTGAAGAAGTCGCCGAGGTCGGCGCCGAAGCCGTAGTCGATGTACGCCGCGAGCAGATCTTCGGCGGAGTTGCCAAGCGTGAAGAACTGTCCCGGAGCGATCGTGACGGCTTTCATCGTGTGCGATTTCGCGCGCGATCCGTCGGGGCGTGCGTGCGTGAGCGTCAGGCCCTTCAGCTCCACCGGACGCTCGGTGTTGTTGTAGATCTCGAACCACTCCTTGCCGTCGTCGGTTCCGCTGCCGCCCGGCGGCGCTTTCGCGTCGGCGAACACCTCGGTGACGACGAGATCGCCCGCGAGAAGCGTGTCACTGCAGTCGCCCGACGACGAATCGGGACCACATGCGGCGAACACCAGGGTCGATACGGCTACGAGTGAAGCAAGTCTAGTCACGGTGTGCTCCCTCCAACGTCAGGCCGGGTCAAGCCAGGCACCGGCGAGAGCCGGATCTGACTCGCGCGATCGATCTGGATCTGCACCTGTTTGCGCTTGTTGTACTTGTTCTCGTAGATCGTCGGCACACCGGTGATCCACACGTATTCGCCCTTCCAGCTCATGATCCCCGACGTGCCGAGCACGTCGCGATCGAAGAACACGAGCGGGAAGTCGTTGAACATCGCGCGCGACAGCGTGACGCGCGACGGACCGCGCTCGCCGATCCGCACGTCGCCGACGACACCGAGCAGGTGGACCTCCTTGCCGACGTACGCCTCGAGGCGATTCAGCGAGTCCCACTGCGAGATGTCGATGTAGTTGTCCTTGTCTTCGCCTTCCTTGCGGAACGCGTCGACAAAGTCCGCACGCGGCGTCCACCATGCCTCGCGCTCGGGATAGTCGGGATAGTTCATGATCCCGCTCGCCCAGACGCCGCGCTTGGCCGCCTTCGCTTCTTTCTGCGCCTCGACGAACTCGTGATGGTACCGGCGCGAATGGCCGTACTTCGTGAAGTACGGAGACATGCCGGCGCGCACCGACTCGACGTTGTAGTTCACCCACACGCCGCGCTTCTGCACGAACACGTACGCGAGGTAGCGCTTGAATCGATCGCGGATCTCCTTGGGATGATCGCGTTCGAGGCGGACCTTCGCGACGCCTTCGAAGAACTCCTTGGCCCACGTTTTGGCCACCTCGCCCATCGGCGTCGCGATGCGACCGGGCCGCGATTTTCCGCCCCGTGATGATTGTAGGTAGGCGTTCCAGTCCATCTCGACGGCGCGGCGGTCGCTCTCGCTCTTGAACGTCTCTTCGGTGTCCACCCCGAGCAGGCGCAACGAGCTGTCGAGGCCGTTCACGCGGATCGTGTCGCCGTCGACGACCTTCGTCATCGTGAACTCGCCGAGCGTCAGGCCCGGTTGCTCGAGCGCCTGCAGCGCGCGCTGTGCTTCTTTGCGCGAGTAGCGCTGGCCGCCGACCGGCGTGCAGCCGGCCAGCGACGCGAGGACGAGGAGGGCGATGGTTCGCTTCAGGGACATGCGGTGTTCGCTCGCTGCGGGGTTCCGGGAAAGCTGCTGGGGTTCGCGGTCGTGTCCGTGCACCACATCGCCGGGAAGTCGTTCGCTTCCTCCGTCGGAGGCATCGCGCCGAGCGAATACGTGCCGGCGTTGGGCAGCGAATCGTAGCGGACCTGATCGACTTGCTGATCGCACGCGTAGACATCGATCGCCGCCGACGAGGGCCAGCTCGAGTGGAAGTCCACCGCGAAGCCGTAGTCGACGTAGTCGAGGTCGGTGTTGTCGAGATCGAGTCCGAGGACCGTGTACGCGCCGGCCGCGACGCTCACCTCGCGCCGGATGATCGCGGCCCCGATCTCGTCGCCGGTCAGCCGGCGAAACCGCACGCGAATCCCGAGCAGGTCCACCGTGGAACCGCTCGCGTTGTACAGCTCGATGAACGGCTTGAGCGTGTCGGACCCGGTCTGTGGGCCGCCGATCTCCGTGATGACGAGATCACCCGTCCCGAGGTCCGGGCATACCGCCTCGGCCGGATCGCGCGCGCACCCATTGGTGGCGGCAAGGACACACGACACGGCAAGGCCAAAGCGCACGCCCGTATCGTATCCCAGATCTGGCATCATCCGGTCGTGTCACGCGACCTCCGGCCCGTCGGTGTGATCGATGCCCTTCTCGTCGATTCGCTCGGCGCCGTGATCTCGTTCGTCACACTCGAGGACCTCGTGCGGTGGCCGCTCGGGATGATCTCCGGCGTCGTGATCCAGGACGAATACACGCACGACGTGATCGTGCGCATCACGTCACATGCCTGTGCTCACCTCGTCTTCGACACGACGTGACTGGGACGCATCGATGCGATCTCCGTGTGGGATCACCGACCCAACGCCGACGAGCTCCTCGATGATCGGCTCGCGCGCGGGTGGACGCCGACGCCAACCGGCACCGTCGACGGGCCGGTGATCCTGGGCCACGCCGCATGTCGCGTGCGATGACCACTGGCCAACGCGGCGCTCAGCGCGTGACGATGTACTGGTCCTTCGTGCCGGCGACGTTCGAGGCGAACGAGAAGATTCGCGTGTCGGGCGAGAGCCACGGGTCCTCCTGATCGCCGCCGATCGCGGCAAACTCCGTGAACACCACGGGCGTCGACCACGGATCCATGATCGACGCGCGCGTCGCCGTGTAGATCTTGATCGGCGGCGCACCACGCGGTGACGCGAAGTACGTCGTCAGGCAATCGGGCGTCAGGTACGGGCCGGTCTCGTTCGTCAGCGCGTCGGACAGCTCCATCGAGATCACCGGCGCGGCGCCGATCGTTCCTTGCGCGATGTCACCGCCGACGATGACGAGGTACTGATCGCCGCACGGCGAGTACCACTTCTCCAGGGCCGCGCTGTTGGGGCCGGCGACGGGTGCGGGCGCGCTCCACGTGGCCGCGAGCGACAGCCGCGTGACGGCGTAGATGTCGAGATCTCCGATGCCGCCGGCGCGGCCCGAGGCGAAGTAGAGCGTGAGCCCATCCGCCGAGAACCGCGGGTTTCGTCGGACGCGCCAATAACGCTTAACGAAAGCCTCGTGGCCGGAGTCCAAGCATCGACCAGCGATGTGCGCGACGTGGTGTAGAGGTCCTTCAGGTTTCCGTCCGCGGCGTTCGCGATCGAGAAGATCATCTCGAGTCCGTCAGAGCGGAGCGAGCCATCGTCCTCGGAGAGCGCCACGTCGCTCGCCGTGGGGTGTTTCATCGGTGTGCCCCACGGACCGAGCGCAGCGTCGAACGTGGAGTCGCTCACGCCCATGTCCGAGCTTCTGCGGCCACCGTCATTGCCGTCCGAAAGCTGGGCCTTGCAGGCGGATAGCCCCAGCACAAGCCAGACCAGACGGCCCATGGTGTGATGCTACCTCACAGACCGGCCTGAATAGCGGCGGGGCCATCGCGTCGGATGGCATACTCGCCGTGTGTGGCGTGAAATCCACGGTTCCAGCGCTTCACGCCGGACCCGCAGGATCGCGAAAAATCGACGTGTTCGGGGATGGTCTTCCGTTTGCTCTCGTCACAGACACCGAGGAGGAATGATGCGTACGAAAACTCTCGCTAGCTTTGCACTGGTAACGGCGCTCCTAGGCGCCACGGGTTGCGTCGTACGGGCGCGTGGCAGCGCCCGCGTGTACACCCCGCCGCCGCCGCGGGCGACAATTGTCGTGGAGACCGAGGTCTACGAGGAACCACCGCAGCCGCAGGTCTGGGTCACCGAGGTGCGCCCGGGCTTCGTGTTCGTCCAGGGACGCTGGCATCGCCAGGGTGGTCGCTGGGTGTGGCACGCGGGACGGTGGGAGCGCGTTCGGACGAACCAGATGTGGATCGACGGGCGCTGGGAGCGTCGCGGTCGCGGCCATGTCTGGGTCGAGGGCCGATGGGACGTGGACCGCCGCGATCACCGCGACCACCGCGACCACCGCGATCGCCGCGATCGTCCCGACGTGCGCGACCATCGCGACGGTCGCTGACGACGTGGTCCGAGCGATGGACGTTTTCGCGTTCCGCCTCGCCGCGGAATAGGACGGCCCCATTTCGCTTGGCGCGGTAACGAATGGGCGCGCTCGATGGTATAGCCATCGCGATGCGAGCGTTCCTCTGCTTGTTGTTCGTAGCCGGGTGCAACGATGGCCAGACACAAGGCACGCGCCCGCCGCCCCCAACACAGGCGCGTGACGCACAGACAGTCGACGCGAATCCGTCGGCGATGGCAGGGCCCGAGATGTACGCGGCGCTGTGCGCGCCGTGCCACGGCAAGGACCTCAAGGGCTATGCGGCGGACAACGCACCGTCGCTCGTCACGGCGACGTTCCTCGAGAGCGCGACGGATGACTTCTTGACCCGCTCGATCGTCACGGGTCGTCCGGGGACGTCGATGGCAGCGTATGGCAAGAACCTCGGTGGTCCTCTCGACGACGTCGCGGTGAAGCGGCTCGTCGCGTACCTGCGCGAGCAAGGCCCGGCGCCGAAGGCGCTGCCGCTCGCGGGCAAGGGCGACGCGAAGCTCGGCGAGCCGTTGTACGTGAAGCACTGCGCGACGTGCCACGGTGATCGCACCACGCGACGCGAGGGCATCCACCTCGCGAACATGATGTTCCAGGCGCAGGCGCAGGATCCGTTCATCAAGTACGCCATCGTCCACGGCCGGCCGGGCACGAAGATGGCTGGCTTCGCGACCGTTCTCTCCGACGCGGAGATCGATCACGTCGTCGCGTTTATCCGCTCGCTCGGCTCGACGGAGCAGCCGAAGATCTCGCAGCTGCCGCCGCCGACAGGCAAGGAGCCGGTCGTGATCCACCCGAAGGGCAAAGATCCGACGTGGAAGCTGCGCGACGACAAGTTCGTCGCCGTCGACGACGTGGCAAAGGCGTACAAGGCGGGCGAGAAGATGGTGATCATCGATGCGCGCCCGCCGTCCGACTGGATGCGCGCGCACATCACCGGTGCGGTGTCGATTCCGTATCACGACATGAAGCGACTCGGCGAGCTGCCGAAGAACGTGTGGGCGATCGCGTATTGCGCGTGTCCGCATCACCTGTCGGGTCTCGTCGTCGACGAGCTACGCAAGCGCGGGCACAAGCGCGCCGTCGTCCTCGACGAGGGCATCAACGACTGGCACCGCAAGGGGTATCCGATGACGGCCGCCGAGGGCGTTACGGCGCCGATCGCCGAAGATCACAGCGGCCACGACCACAGCCACCACGGCCACGGTCACTAGAACCCAGCGCGACCTCGGTCGCTTCGCGACAACGATCTGGTGCGTCGCGTGATCGACGGTACTGATCGAGACGTGTCCCCGAAACGTCTCCCTCGCTCCCCTTCTCCCTGTTTGTCGTCGAGAAGACCGAGCCGACGACGAAACCGTCAAGCCGATCGACACGGGTGAAGGACCCTCTCGTTCACCTCGCGGGTTGCGGGATCAGTCCGTCGCTGGAAAGCGCACCTCGAAGCGTTGGGCCGACGGCGATGCGCTCACGGTGATGACCGTGCACGTCTCGTCATCGATCGAATCGCACACCTTGTAGCTGCCCGGACCGACGGCCTGCCAGGTCACGTTGTTGTTCGAGCACGTACCGAGCGTCCGCATGTCGGGGCCGACGAGATAGACGAGGCTGCAGTCGTTCGCCTGCACCGTGACCTCGATCTGCACGACGGGTAGCTCGAAGTCGACGCGCGAGGTGGTGTTGCTGGCGACGTCGACCTCCTTCTCGGGCAGCGTGTTCTCGCCCATGACGCGGACCGTGTAGCGGCCAGGCGGGACGTTCTCGACGCGATAGTCGCCCGCCCGATCGATGTCGCCGTGGTAGCGCGGTCCGTACGTCAACGCGTCTTCGCCGGCGAGCGAGAGCACGACGCCGATCTGCGAGGTCCTCACGTTCGCGATGGTCCCGACGACGGAGCCGACCTCCTCCACGACAAGGTCGACGACCGTCTCGTCGACACCTAGCGTTCGCTCCACCGATCGTGCGCGGGGCGTCCGGGCCGCGATCTTCAGCTCCTCGGCTTGGAGACCGACGAGCTCGTAGCGCCCATCGGCGTCGGTGCGTGCAGACGTGTCGCCCTGAGAGCGCTGCTCGACGCGATTGCTCGCGAGAGAGAACAGGGACTCGCCGGCGACGACGAGCGCGTCGTGTACCGGGCGACCACCTCCATCGGTCACGCGGCCGCGCACGACGCGCCCGCGCTCGACGACGATCGTGCCGAGGTCTGTCGTGCGACCTTCGTCGCCGACGACGCCGTCGATCGTCTTCGTCGCGAAGCCGGGGCCGAGGACGATCACGCTCCATGTTCCCGGCGCGATGTCCCTCTGCACGAACACGCCTCGCTCGTCGTTCACCGTGGTCGTTCTCTCGGCGTACCGCCGTTCGGGCGTCTTCGTGACGATGACGCCGAAGTACCCTACCGGCACGCCGTCCAGGACGACACGGCCCGTGACCGACGCGAGCGCGGGGAGAACGATCGTCAGATCGCGGCGACCGGTGCGGAACACCGACTTCGTGTCGGGCAAGCGCCGGCTCGCCTCTTCCTCGTGCTGGGCGATGACGTTGTAGTCGCCGGGCGGGATGCCGCCGAAATCGAACGCGCCGTATTCGTCGGCCGACGCGAAGAACGTGTTGCTCTCGTCGGTGGCCATCGCCCATAGCTGTGCGTCGGCGACCGGGTTGCCCTTCTTGTCGACGACGCGGCCCGCGAGGCTCGAGTCGCGCACGACGAGCTTCACGTCGACGCGCTTGCCCGTGGCGATTGTCACCTTCGTCTCCTCTGACGCGCGCGTCTCGAGATACGCGGAGATCACGAGCTCGCCGGGTTCGAGGCCCAGCGCGACGAAGCGCCCGTCGGCGTCCGTCTCGACGCCCGCGCCGCGAACCGTGGCACCGGCGACCGGCCGCCCGGTGGTGTCGACGACGCGACCGGCGAGCTCCGCGCCGAGCTGTACCTTCACGACAACGTCGGTCTTCGGGCGCGCGCCGTGCTCGATCAGCATCTCGGGCGTCGCGATATGCGTCTTCGAGCTGCCGTACATCGTGTGCTTCCCCGGCGCGATCGCGGGGAGTGTGAACTCGCCGCGGTCGTTCGCGTACGTCGAGTCGCTCCAGCTCCCGTCGACGGCCCTGATCGAGACATACGCCTCGGACACGCGATCGCCGCGCTCGTCGACGACGATGCCACCGACGGGGGCGCCACTCGCCAACTCGACCGTCATCTCTTTCTCCGCGGTCGGGCGCTCGGTATCGAGCTCGAGGTCACCACGCCAGGTACCGAAGCCGTCGGCCGACACGGTGAAGCGCTCGCCCGTCGGATCGAGTCCCCGCGTGCGGAGCATCCCGCGGTCGTTCGTGTACAGCTCGCGGTACGCGATCTCGACCTTCGCATTCGCGATGGGCGTCTTGTCGGATCGCTTCACGACACGGAGCACGAGCGTCGAGCCGCGGCGCACGGTGATCTCGATCGGATCGCTCGTGTCCGAGACGTAAGTGCTCTCCTCGCCGTACCACTCGTCCTTCTCGGCGCGAAGGATGATCGCGCCGCTCGCGATGTCGTCGAACGCGAACGTGCCGTCGACCTCCGTCATGGTCTCGCGGTCGCGGTAACGCACGATGGCGCGGCCGATCGCCGCCTTCTTCTCGTCCAACACGACGCCCTCGACGCGAATGCGATCCGCGGCCTCGTCCTCGGGCAAGATCACGTTGCCGTCGTCGTCCGTGGACAACGCCGGCTGCTCGGTGGTTCCGCGAATCTTCGTGCTCGAGGTCGCGCTCGCGGGAGTGGTGCTCGGCGCGTCGCGTCGAACCGCGGAGGACGACGGCGGGTCCGGCCAGATCAGCCAGCTCACCAATCCGACGAACACCACGAACGCGACGAAGCGAACTGCCGGCACCTCACGTTCGTTGTGAGGGCAAAATTGGAGCGCGCCAGTGTGAAAAATCGCATCGGTTCCGCCGCCAACGTTACCGCGTGGGCGACGTCTAGCTGTACTTGAGAGCCAGTGCCTCTTCGGCAAGCTCGTCGAACGACATACCCATCGTCTTCTTCAGCTCGTCCTGCGTGAACAGGATGCGCGCTGCTCGGTCCTCGGCGCCGAGGACGCGCAGGAACACGCGGCCGAACACCTTGCCGAGGATCGGCCGGTTGTAGAGCTCCTGCATCTTGATCATCAGCTTGGAGAACGGCGAGCGCGCCACCGTCGGCTTCCGCAGCACGAGCTGGATGCGCTTGAACGCCTCGTGGATGCGGCGTCCCGACGGATCGGTGCGGTCCATGGGCGCGAGGAAGACCTGTTGCAGGAACGGCTTCGCGAACCACATCATCGTGCCGAGCACCCGAGCCGTCTTCGCCACCTCGCGAATGGACGGGCGCGGACGCTTCGCGATCTCGGCCATGTATTCGTCGGAGCAGTAGTGCTCCGTCATGTGGAAGTCGATCGCGATGTGGCGCGACTCGTCGCGGTTGATGAGGTGCATCGCGCGATGCGACATCTCGTCGGCGACGTAGTCGTCGAGAGAGCGGAGCAGGGCGACGTCGAGAATCAACTCGCCGGAGGTGATGTACGCGTTCGCGATTTCGGGGGACGTGTCGCGAACGAGCGTGAGGAAATGCGGGCGGAACTTCGTGAGCGCGGGGCTTTCGATGTAGTCGCGATACCTGTGGACGTTGTAGTGCTCCGACAGGCGGCGTGCGACGGCGGAGTGGCGCTTCTCGTCGGCGACGAACGTCGCGAAGATCTTCTTCAGCGTCGGATCGGCCGTCTTGTCGCGCTGGACTTCGAACAGCGCGCCGGCGAGAAGCTCGATGCCCGCCATGTCGAGGAACGCCTGGACGACGGCCTCTTCCTTGTCGCGAGCGAGCTCGGGCGGCGGCAGGTTCCAGTCGATGTCGTCGAGCGACCACTGGTCGCGAACGCACTTCTCCAGCATGCGCCCCAGATCCATGAGGCAATGGTAGCCTGGCCCGCGTGATCTGGGGACGTTTCGGCTGCGCGGTCGCGTTCGCCCTCGCGGTCGGCGTCGCCGTGAGCTGTGGGACGGACACCGGGCGGCCGGGGACGACGCTCGCCGAGATCAAGCAACGCGGCGAGATCACGTGGGGCGCGGACCTCCAGGGCGGCGAGCCGTTTGTCTACGAGAACCCCGAGAACTCGAGCGAGCTGATCGGATTCGAAGTCGAGATCATGGCGGGAATCGCCAAGCGACTCGGCGTCAAGCCGGTCTTCAAGCAGTACGCGTGGTCGAACCTGGTGCCCTCGCTCGAGCGCGGCGACTTCGACGTCGGGATGAACGGGCTCGAGTCGACGGCGGAGCGCCGCGAGCGGATCTTGTTGTCGGACCCGTACTACATCTACGCGGAGACGCTAACGGTGCGCGTAGGGGCGCCGTACAAGTCGATCTTCGACCTCCGGCACAAGCGCGTCGGCACGCTCAACCAGACCGTCGCGCACGACATCTTGTTGATGCTCCACGACGTCGAGCCGCTCGTGTACGAGGGCAACGAGGAGCCGTACAAGGATCTCGAGCTCGGCCGCGCCGACGCGGTGCTGCTCGACAACATCATCGCGGACCGATACGGCTGCGTGAACAAGGCGCTGCACTGCGTGCCCTACGACGTCGCGCGCGGGCACTACGTCATCGGCATGCGCAAGGGCGACGACGCGCTCAAGCAAGCGATCGACGCGGCGCTCGCGGACATGCGCAAGAGCGGCGAGCTCGAGCAGATCCTCCGCAAACATACGCTGTGGGACCACCGGCAGACGGTCACGGACTTCGGCGCCGGTGTCGTGCGCCCACCACGGACGTTCGATGGCGACATGTTCGGCCAGTTCGCGGAGGCCGCGCTCGTCACGCTCCAGATCAGCGTGCTCGCGTTTTTCCTCGCGGTGCCACTCGGCATGCTGCTCGCGATCGCGCGCGTGTACGGCGCGTTCCCGCTGCGCGCAGCTGCACGCATCTACATCGAGGTGTTCCGCGGGACGCCCGTGCTGCTCCAGCTGTTCGTCCTGTACTACGGGCTCTCCAGCGTGATCAGCCTCGGACCGATGCAGGCCGCGATCCTCGGCCTCGGTCTGAACTACGCCGCGTACGAAGCCGAGGTCTACCGCGGCGCGCTCTTGGCGATCCCGCGTGGCCAGAGCGAGGCGTCGCGTGCGCTCGGCATGGGGCCGTGGCAGACGCTGCGCCACGTGATGATCCCGCAGGCGCTGCGTCTCGCGCTGCCGCCGATGACGAACGACTTCGTCTCGCTGCTCAAGGACTCGTCGCTCGTCAGCGTGATCACGGTGATCGAGCTGACGAAGCGCATGACGATCGCGGCCGTGGACATGCGCGGTTGGATCATCCCGGGCCTCGCATGCGCGGCGTTCTACCTCGTGCTGAGCTTCCCGCTGTCGGAGCTCGCGCGGCGGCTCGAGAGGAGGCTGGCGCGTGATCAACGTCCGCACGCTCTCTAAGAGCCACGGGGGCCGCAAGGTCCTGGAGCGCGTGACCGCGGACGTCTCGAAGGGCGAGACGATCGCGATCGTCGGGCCGTCGGGCGGCGGCAAGTCCACGCTACTGCGCTGCCTGAACTACCTCGAGACATTCGACGAGGGCTCCGTCGAGATCTGCGGCTTCAAGCTGCATCCGGGCACCGTCGCGCGCGAGACGCTTCGCGAGATGCGCGTGCGCGTCGGCATGGTGTTCCAACAGTTCAATCTGTTTCCGCACCTGTCGGCGATCGAGAACATCATCCTCGCGCCGACCGTGGTGAAGAAGCAGTCGCGCGCCGAGGCCACCGAGCGCGGGCTCGATCTGCTCGGCAAGGTCGGCCTGCGCGATCGCGCGGGCGCGTTCCCGCACGAGCTGTCGGGCGGCCAGCAACAACGCGTCGCGATCGCGCGCGCGCTCGCGCAGCAGCCGGACGTGATGCTCTTCGACGAGCCGACGAGCGCGCTCGATCCCGAGATGCGCGACGACGTCATGGAGGTCATGAAGGACCTCGCGGCCGGCGGCATGACGATGCTCGTCGTCACGCACGAGATGCAGTTCGCTCACGATGTCGCGTCGCGTGTGTGGGTCATCGACAAGGGCACGATCGCGGAGGACGGCCCGCCATCGCAGGTTGTCGATAATCCGCACTCGAACGTCGCGCGCGAGTTCTTCGCGCGCCTCCGCAAGTGATGCGCCGACTTCCCGTGGGCGTCCCGCGTGCGTGTGGGCGAATGCTTCGCGCCTCCGCACGTGATGCGTCGACTCCCGGTGGGCGTTCCGCGTGCGCGATCATTCAGCGTTGCGTGGGCGATCCCGCAGCGATCCCGCAGCAGTCCGCAGCAGTACGCCTGGCTACACAAGCGTAGCAGCGCGAGTGACGCACGTTCGGCGCACTGGTCAAATTCACCACTTTCGATGACGTTGGGGTCCGACCCCAATTCGTCGCGAAATTGGTCGAATCCACCACTCTTGTCTAGCGGACTAGACAATGTCCGACGGGCGGACAGTTTTCGTGGGCGACTGGAGTTGCGTTGTCCGCGAGCCGGACCGCACGCCACGAGTTGCGAACAATGGCGTGGTTAGTCGACGAGGCCGCGTAGCATGAGCAGCTTCGGGTGCACGGCATCCGTGGGGCTCGTACGTGCGGCCGTGTCGGCGACACACGTGCCGGCCCCGCCGCAGTAGAGATCGCCCGCGCAGGCGAAGTCCGTCGTGCACTGACCGCCCGCAGCAACCGTGCCCGTGAACACGTTCCAACATGCGTCCGGGAGGGCCGGGCCTTCCATCCAGAACATCGCGCACGCGGGCGCGGCTGCCGTGCCCGACATGCACGCGGACGCCGCGACCTGATCGAACAGGATCTGTCCGCCGGTGACGCCAGCCTCGACGGCGGGTGCGTCCCAGTACTCGGCGTTGAGCGGGTAACACGCCTGCGCGTTCGCGCCGAAAACCTCGGCGAACGTGACGCCCACGTCGGGCGGGAACGTCGACATGCACGCGTGCGCCTGATCGCACTCGGTGGTCGAGATCTTCTCGATGACCTGGGTAGGCGTCACGCTGCCGCCGCCCGGAGGAGGTTCTTCGCCACCACCACCGCCACCACCGCCGCCGCCGCCGCCGCCACCACCACCGCCACCGCCGCCGCCGCCACCGCCACCGCCACCACCGCTACCTCCGCCGGTGGGTGCTTCGGCAGCGCAGCCCGCGATCGCGGTGAGGCCGATGAACAGGATCGAAGACAGTGCAGCGCGGGTGGTCATCTCGTTCGTTCTCCTCGTGGGTGTGCGAGGAGACGCGTGCAACCTCGTTGCCACCCGAGATTCGACGCGAGATCCGCGCTGGGCGTCGCGCGATCGCGCATGGGGCGATCACGCGTGCGCGCATCGTGCAGCGCGTTGCGCAGTTTCGCTGCGGAAGGGAAACTCCCTCGGTGACGCCACTCTCATGGCTAGTCCCGGAGCCAGTGAGCTTGTGACGATGATGGTGCGCGAAGAGTGTCTCGCTCGGCTTGCTGCGCCGCGCGTTGCTCGCGCACCTTTAGAACAGCGAGCCCTGCTTCGAAGGCGGTGGCGCCTCGACGGCGACCGGCTCGATGAGCGACGGGTCGTCGTTCTTCGCGCTGTTCACGCCCTTGCCGACGGAGTCCACCGTCCAGCCTGCGATCGACGGCACGACGAGCAGCGCGTGCGCGGCCTCGGCGTCGACCGTCGGATCGAGCCACGTGTCCCACGCGCTCGGATCGAGGACGATCGGCATGCGATCGTGAATCGGCGACACGAGCGTGTTCGGCGGCCCCGTGACGATCGTGAACGACGTGACGAGCCCCGCGTCGGTTCGCATGCGCGCCCACAAGCCGGCGAACGCGATCGTCCTGCGCGGCTCCGGGTGGATGTACATCGGCAGCTTCGTCGCGCTCTTGCCGACGCCGTCGCGCTTCCACTCGAAGAATCCATCCGCCGGCACGAGGCAGCGCTTGTGTGCAAGCGCGTCGCGATAGACCGCTTTCTCCCGGATCGTCTCGACCCGCGCGTTGATCATTAGCGGCGGCTTGCCGCCCGCGCGTCCCGCCCAGAACGGCAACAGGCCCCAGCGCATCAGCTCGATCGTCCGGCGCATCGGTGGACGCTCACCGGCTGTATTGACGAGCTCGCCGGCCGTCGTGTTCGCGGCGGGCTCGACCACGTCGACCCTTGCCTTGTGGCTGAACTCCTTTGCCGTGGCAGGGCCGGCGAGCACGACCGGCGCGGGCTGCGTCGGCGCGATGTTGAAGCGCGGCTTCCACCACTCGCCCTGCACGGACTCGCCGAGCGCCGCCTCGAGATCTGCGACGAGATCGTCTTGCTTGGTCAGCGTGTAACGCCCGCACATCGCACCGTCACCGTGCCATAGCGCGGCCCGTCGGGCCACGCACCATCCAATCGAGCTCCGGACTCGGTGAGGTGGTGCGCGTTTGCGTACGCGCATCCAGCATGCAGCTCGTAACGGTCGTGCGTTCGCAGCTCGATCGGCTCCTGCAGGCGTGGCCCGAATGCGCGACAAGACAGAACCGGCCACACGGCGCACGAGCGAACATCGCCGATCCCGATGGCATAGACTCGGCCCGTGAGCGAACGCCAGCGCGGCCTCGTCTACGGCGTTCTCGCTTACGGCTTGTGGGGCTTCGCCCCCGTGTTCTGGAAGCAGCTCGCCCACGTCGACGCGCCCGAGCTGCTCGCGCATCGCGCGGTGTGGGGGCTCGGTACGTTCGCGCTGCTCGTCGCGATCGCGGGGCAGGGTGCGGCGCTCTCCCGCGCGCTACGCGATCGCCGGCTCGTCGGGCTGATGTTCGTGTCGGGCGCGCTGCTCGCGCTCAACTGGGGCATCTTCGTGTGGGCCGCGATCCGCGGGCACCTCCTCGAGGCGAGCCTCGGCTACTTCATCAATCCGCTGATCTCGGTCGCCATCGGGACGATCTTTCTGCGCGAGAGGCTGACGCGGCTGCAGTGGATCGCGATCGCGCTCGCGGCGATCGGCGTCGGCATCTTGACGTGGCGCGCCGGGCGCGTGCCGTACATCTCGCTGCTGCTCGCGTCGACGTTCGGCGTGTACGGCACGATCCGCAAGCTCGCGAAGGCCGACGCGCTCGTCGGCTCGGCGATCGAGACCGCGCTCATGGTGCCGTTCGCGATCGCCTACCTCGTCTACGACAGCGCGCACGGCGTGCTCGGACACGGCTCGGTCGCCGACCACTCACTCGTGATCTCGACCGGCGTCGTCACCGCGATCCCGCTCGTCTTGTTCACGAGCGCGGCACGCCGGCTCCCACTCTCGACGGTGGGCTTCCTCCAGTACCTCGCACCGACGGGCCAGTTTCTGCTCGCGGTGCTCGTGTACGACGAGCCGCTCGCGAGCGAGAAGCTCGTCGCGTTCGTCTTCATCTGGACCGCGCTCGTCGCCTTCTCGATCGCGATCTTGACGAACGTCAAGCGCGCAGCCCTCTCGAAGGGAGTGCAGAGTTGAGATCGACCTATGGCGTATGTGTCACTGACACGTGCCGTTGCACGTGGTGCCCGACGGACACGCGAGCACACCAGTCGCGAACAACGGCGACGTGCACGCCGTACCCGCGGCGACCGTGCCGCGCACGTTGAGCTGGATCGCCGCGTTGCTCGTCGTGCTGAAGCTGTCGACCTGGATGGCGTAGTTGCCCGCCGCGACGTTCGTGCGCACGAGCAGCGATCGGTTGTCGCTCGCCGTCGGCGCGCCATCGTCGTCGCAGCCGAGCTCGGTCAGGCAGTCCGCCGTCCAGAGCGAGACGACCGTGTTCGTCGCCGTCGAATTGATCGTGCTGATCACGAGCTCCGCCACGGACACCGGCAGCGCGAGGCCGTACGTGATGTCGTTGCCGGTGTTCGTCTGGCACGACTGCTCGAAGTTGTCGGCCGCACCGACGAGCGTGCCGAGCGTCGCCGGCGTGGACACCATGCCCGCGACGTTCGCGTCGCTCGCGCAAAACGCTTCGAGGAAGAACGACGCGGCCACGCAGCGCGTGTCGGCCGGGTAGTCCATCGCGCCGTCGACGTCGTTGTCCGCGCCGTCCGCGCACACGGGGCAGCCCGCACCGGGGCACGTATCCGTCTCGTCGTTGTCCTCGGCCGAGGTGCAGCCCGGATCCGCGGGGTAGTCCACCACCGCATCGCTGTCGTTGTTCGCGTTGTCGCTGCACGCAGGCATGCCGGCGCTGCACGTGCGCGAGCCCGGCGTGCCGAGGCACGCGTTGCCCGTGGAGCACCTGAACGCGCCTTGCTGGAACATCGCGCCCTCGCAGCTCCCGCCCTGTGCGATCACGCCCGTCGTCGTGAGCGACCACTCGCCGCTGCCGGTCCCCCAGCCGTCGACGACGACGTAGTACCGACCCGCGGTGAGGTTCGCGCGCGTGAGCACCGGCGGATCGCTGCACGCGAGCGGCGGGTTCTCGCACGAGCTGCCGAGCAGCGAGTGCGCCGTGTCGAAGCCTACGAGGTTCAGCGTCAGCGAGTCCATCGCCGGCAGATCGATCTGCAGCACCTCATCGGGCGCGGTGTTCGCCGAGCTTCCGCAAGCCGGCAGGAAGTCGTGCGTCAGCAACGCCGTGCTGCCCGTCGTCAACAGCGACGTGATCGCGCGGACCGGCTCGCTCGTGCGGCACGCCTCTGTCTCGAACGATGCGCTCGAGCACGTCATGTCGTTCGGGAAGTCGGTGCTCCCGTCGAGGTCGTTGTCCACGCCATCGCTGCATGCGGGACACGCCGGTCCCGGGCACACGGTGACCTCGCTATCGTCGGAGGTCGACGCGCAGCTCGGATCGAACGGGAAGTCGATCTTGCCATCGCTGTTGTTGTCGATGCCGTCGATGCACTCCGCGACGCTACACGTGCGCGATCCCGGCGTTCCGTCACACGCGAAGCCCACCGAACACGACAGCACACCGGACGCGAACAGCGGATGTTCGCAGCTCCCGCCCGGCGCGACGACCCCCCGCACCGCGAGGTTGTACGTGTTCGGCGTGACCGACTTCGTGTCGACGCCGATCGTGTACCGGCCCGCGGCCACGAACGATCGCTGGATCAGCGAGTCGCCGATGCCGATGCCACCCTCGTCGTCGCACGCGATCGCCGCTGTCGAGCAGTCCGCATTCATGAAGGTCAGCACGGTGTCGACAACCGATCCCTCCGTGTCGATGGTCAGCGATTGCACCGCCGGTAGATCGAGCGACCACACCTCGTCGAGTCCCGTCGTCGTGGCGCACATCGGGAACCGATCGTCGGTCTTGTTCGTCAGGTCGCTCGTGTGGAACGGCAGCGCGATCGGACGGATCACGTCGGTGTCGAAGCAGCTCTCCGTGGTCCCGGCCGCCGACGAGCACCCCGCGTCATCCGGGTAGTCCGTGCGCGAGTCGCCATCGTTGTCGAGCCCATCGCCGCATGGCGGGCACGACGGTCCGGGGCATACGGTGTCCTCGGCGTTGTCGCTGCCCGACGTGCAACCCGGGTCGTTCGGGAAGTCGATCCGGCCGTTCCCGTTGTTGTCGGCGCCATCGAGGCACTGTGCCGCGGTGCACGTGCGAGAGCCGACCGCGCCGTTGCAGCCGAACATCGGCGGGCACACCACGACCCCGGCCGCCACGAGCGGGCTCTCGCAGCTCGCGCCCGGATACAGCGTGCCGCGCACGTTGAGCGCGAACGTGTCGAGCAGAGCGCTCTTCGCGTCGACCGCGATCTTCAACGACTGCGGCAGGACGTTCGTGCGCGTGATCATCGAGTCGCCGGCGCCGACGCCGCCGTCGTCATCGCACGCGATGCTCGGCTCCAGGCACGTCGAGTTCATCAGCGATAGAACCGTGTCGACCGCCGAGCCCTCCGTGTCGATCACGAGCGACTGCAGCGGCATCGTGATGTTCAGGCTGTAGATGCGATCGGGGAAGTTGGTGGTGATACAGGACGGATCGTGATCGTCCGTCGCACCGACGAGGGTGCCCGTCGTCGCGGGCGCCGCGATCACGAGCACGGGTTCTGTCTCGCGGCAGTCCTCCGTCGTCGACGACGCGGAGACGCAGCTCGTATCCATCGGATAGTCCGTCTGGTTGTCGAGATCGTTGTCGGCACCGTCGGCGCACGCGGGGCACGACGCACCCGGACACACGGTTTCCTCGTCGTCGTCACTCGCCGAGGTGCAGCCCGGATCCGCCGGGTAGTCCATCAGCGTGTTGCCGTTGTTGTCCGCGCCGTCGTTGCACTCGGCCGGTGCGCACGTGCGACTACCCGGCGTCCCCTTGCAGGTGTAGCCCGCGGTGCACGTGAGGCCGTCCGGCGCGAAGAACGGCGACTCGCAGCTCGCGCCGTTTGCGATGGTGCCGGTGACGTTCAGCGTGAACGTGCCCGCGCCCGTCGAGAATCCGTCGACGACGACATAGTACCGGCCGGCTGCGAGCCCATTGATCGGGTCCATGACGGCGTTGTCGGAGCAATCGATCGGCGCGCCCGAGCACGATGCGCCGAGCAGCGTGTGCGAGCTGTCGAACCCCACCGGGTTCATGCGCAGCTGCAGCGACTGCGTCGCCGGCAGGTCGAGCTGCACGACGCGATCGGGCGCGGTGTGCGTGCCCGTTGTCGAACATACGTGTCCGTTGACGATACCCGGCACCGGCGCGAAGTCGTTCGTCGCGCCGACCGTGGTCCCGCTGGTCATCGGGCCCGTCGCGACGAGGATCGGCTCGGTCGATACGCACGACTCGTTCGTCGTCGACGCGGCGACGCAGCTCGAATCGTTCGGGTAGTCCGTCTGCCCATCCCCGTCGTCGTCGAGCGTGTTCGAGCACGCAGGGCATGCCGGATCCATCGGTGTCGTCGCACAAACGTCGTTCTCGTCGGCGTCGATCGCGCTGGCGCAGCCCGGGTCGAGCGGATAGTCGGCCTTGCCGTCGTCGTCGTCGTC
The DNA here is from genome assembly GCA_046160585.1 of Kofleriaceae bacterium. GTDB lineage: Bacteria > Myxococcota_A > Polyangia > Haliangiales > Haliangiaceae > JABFXX01. Next base: position 85,806 of record JBJXGN010000317.1, on the reverse strand, counting down.
GATGCCGTCGTTGCAGACCGGGCCGGTGCACACCATCGCGCTCTGTCCCGACGGCACGCGACACTCGAGTCCCGGCCCGCAGTCGTCGACGTTCGTACACGGCGTGCCGGCGCCCGGGAAGAACCTCACGTCGAGGACGAACATGCCCGTCTCCGACGAGTTCTTGCCCTGGACGATGAGGTAATACGTCCCCGGATCGAGCGCGCGCGTCAGCGATGACGTCTCGTTCGTCGGGCTGACGTTGTCGTTGCACGCGATCTCCGCGCTCGCCTCGTTGCAGTTCGCCGCGCGCAGATCGAGCACGGTGTCGAAGTTCGTCAGCGAGTCCATCGTCGACGCGACCATCACCGTCGGCATCGCGACGTGAAACACGAACGCGATCGCGTGCGCGCCGCCGCCACCCCCGCACGGTGTCGACAGGTTCGACACGCTCGTCGCCGATACCATGCCCATCACGTTGCCCGTCGTGGGGAGCTGGTTCACCGTCAACCCCACGCCGCACGCGATCGTGTTGTCGGTGAACTCGATCGGATCACCCGCCGCGATGCAGCCGATGTCGTTCGGATAGTCCGTCGATCCGTTGTTGTCGTTGTCCTCCCCGTCGGCGCACTGCGGGCATGCAGGCCCGTTCGGGCAATCGTCTTGTTCGTTGTCGGCCTGCGGCACCGAACATCCCGGGTCGACCGGGTAGTCGATCAACGTGTCGTTATCGTTGTCGCGTCCGTCGGAGCACGCGGGCGATGGCGGGCTGTCCTCGCTCGAGTCGTCGGGGCTCGTGCAGCCGATGTCCTCGGGGAAGTCGATCGAGCCGTCCTCATCGTTGTCCTTACCGTCCGAACATTGCCGGACGGCCGCGTCCGTCGAACCCGAGTCATCCCCACAGCCGGTGGCAACTCCGAGGAAAAACCCGAGGAAGACGCTGAAGGCAAGACGAGCCATGACCACCGGCCGACGACGCTAACATGTCTTCCAAAAACTTCTCCGTGCGCGGAGCCGCACAGGTAAGAATGTGGTGTGACCTGGGACATAGCTCGTCGGCGAAAGATCGCGATCGCGTTCACGCTCTCGCTCGTCGCGGCTTGCGGGCCCGAGCGACGAGACAACACGGGCGATGGAGGCACGGGACAGCAAGACGCCCCGTGCAACACGGCAATCACCGGCAAGGTGTTCGCGCCGAACGGAACCCTCCCGCTCTACGGGGTCACTGTCTATATCCCCGGCACGCCGCCACCGCCGTTCACGGACGGCGTGAAATGTGGGTCGTGCGAGAACGACCTTCCCGGTGGCGTACAGACGCGCGCGGAGAGTGGACCCGACGGCAGCTTCCGCGTCGACAACGTGCCACCCGGTGCGACCGCGCAGGTGATCCTGACGACAGGCAAGTGGCGCCGCATCGTCAGCGTGCCCGTCACGCAGTGCGCGGACAACCCGCTCCCCGATGGAACCTTTCGTCTCCCACGCAACAAGAGCGAAGGCGAGATCCCGCGCATCGCCATGGTCACGGGCGCTCTCGACTCGCTCGCGTGCATCTTCACGAAGATGGGCGTCGACGCGAACGAGTTTGGTGACAACTCCGCGAGCGACAAGCGCATCATCTTCTACACCGGCACGGGTGGCGCTTCGCCGGGCACGCCGCAGAACGCGACGGCGCTGTGGGGCAACCTCGACGAGCTGAAGAAGTTCGACGCGGTGATCAACTCGTGCGAAGGCAACGAGTACCCGAACAACAAGACATCGCCCGATCTCATGCGCCAATACGCCGATCTCGGTGGTCGCGTATTCGGGTCGCACTATCACTACGTCTGGTCGAAGACGCTCATCCCCGAGTGGCAGCCCACCGCGACGTGGGCGACAAACGGCTCCTCGGCAGCGCCCGACTACGTCGACCAGACGTTCCCCAAGGGCATGGCGCTCGCCGAGTGGCTCGTGAACGTCGGCGCCTCGACCACACTCGGTCAGGTCACCGGCATCACGGGCAAGACGCCGAACGCCACGGTCGTGGCGCCCAAGACGCGCCGCTGGATCTACGGCTCGGGCACACCCTCGGCGACGCACTACCTGTCGTTCGACACGCCGGTCGCCGCGCCCGACGATCAGAAGTGCGGACGCGTCGTCTACGCTGGCATGCACATCTCCTACGAGAACAACGACGTCGACGCCACGTTCCCGGCGGGATGCTCTGCGGGTCTCGAGTCCGACGAGAAGGCGCTCATCTTCTTGTTGTTCGATCTCGGCTCGTGCACCGGCACGATCTTCTGAGGACATCATGGAAGAACTGCCACATGAGCGATCTTCTCGAACAGTTCATCGCGCAGGAATGCACAACGCACGTTCGTCGCCTGCTTGAAGACGCGATTGCAGACTCGGCGATGTCCCGCCCACACTTCGAGTTCAACCGTTTTCGAGATTGCGATCGAGCGCGAGACGAACCTTGTACTGATCGAAGATGTGCTCGACGCCTCGGAGGCGGGAGTCCTGAATGTTCCGCTTTCGGAGTTCACGGCTGCGCTCGGCGAACGCTCGTCACAGGATTGACGTGCGATCGTTGCTGGGCTCCGCAACCGACAAACGCGATCCCAAGCAGGTGTCAAATGACTCGCACCAGGCAGATCTGCAAGTAGCGATCAGCCGGCTGCGCGACGAGCGTCGGGTACTCGGGCGGCAGGCCGCCTTGCTCGAGGATCACGCCCGTGCGGTTCGCGGCGCGCAGCCCTTTGTGCGCGAGCTTCGCGAGCGAGCCGAGCTCGTGCGTGTTTGCCGCGAGCCAGAGCAGCCCGTCGGGCGGGATCACGGCGGCGCACTTCGCGATCAGGTCGGGATAGTCGCGGCCGAGCGCCCACGAGACGCCGGCCGCTGACGACGAGGACGGAGGATCGACGAGAATGACGTCGTAGCGCTCCTTGTCGCGCGCGGCGCGATCGAGGAAGCGCGACGCGTCGCCCGTCTCGAACTTCCAGCGCGCCTCGGCGGCAAAGCCCGAGCGCGCGAAGTTGCCGGCGGCCCAGGACTGCACGCCGCTCGAGGTGTCGACACTCGTGACAGTGGCGGCGCCCGCGCGTGCGGACGCGACCGAGAGCGCGCCCGTGTACGAGAACAAGTTCAGCACGCGTTTGTCGCGCACGAAGCGCGCGAGGCCGCGGCGCTGCTCGCGCATGTCGGTGAACAGGCCCGTGTTGAGCCCGCCGAGCGGATGGATCTCGAACGGCACGCCGTGTTCGGTGGCGACAAGCGTTTCGGGCACCGTGCCCGTGGTGGACTGCGCGACGTTCGATTCGCCGCCTTTGGTGCGCAGCTTCACGACGGCACCGTCCAGGCGCGCGAAGCCGACGATGGATTCGGCGAGCTTCATGCCGAGGGTGCGCAGGGCTTCGCTGTAGGCCCAGATGACAGCGACGCGGCCGAGCACGTCGCATGCAAAGCCGGGCAGGCCGTCGCCCGCGCCGTGGACGAGGCGGTACGCGTGGTCGCCCCCGATCGGACCGGGCAGGTCGAGCTGCTTGCGCAGGGCGAGCGCGCGCTCGACGCGCCAGCCGATCAGCGCGGCGTCGACCTTCGAGAAGCCATCGGCGGGCGTGGCGAACACGCGGAGGCGCGCGTTGTCGGTGTCGGCGATCGCCAGGCCGAGCTCGTCGCCATTGTCGTCGGTGAGCTGGACGTGTTCGCCGGGCGTGGTGTCGAGGGAGAGGCGCCCGGTATCGATGTCGCGACCGCCGCCGGCGATGAACTGCGCGGCGAACGCGGGGACGGAGACGGCGCGCACGCGCTACTCGTCGCGCTTGCGCGGGCGCGCGATGCCGTATTCGTCGAGGCGGTTGATCAGCGTGCGGCGCGAGATGCCGAGGAGCTCTGCGGCGCGTGTCTGGTTGCCCGCGCACTTCTCGAGCGCCTCGAGGATGCGCTGCTTCTCGAGCTCCGCGACGGTCGCGCGGACCTGCGTCGGCATGTCGGCGGCGGACGGCGCGGTAATGCCCATCGGCGGCGGGATCGTCGCCGAGCTGCGGAAGCGCTGGCCGGGTGGGCGCTTCAGCGAGTCGTCGGAGGTGATGGTCAGGTGGTGTAGATCGATGGTGGCGCCGGTCGCGAGGAGCACGGCGCGCTCGCACGCGTTGCGCAGCTCGCGGATGTTGCCGGGCCAGTCGTGACCCGAGAGCCACTGCTTCGCGTCCTCGGACAGCGAGAACACGCGGCCGAGCGGACCGGCGGCGGAGACGATGAACTGCTCCGCGAGCGGGATGACCTCGTCCTTGCGCTCGCGCAGCGGCGGGACGACGAACGTCGCGCCGGCGAGGCGGAAGTAGAGATCGCGGCGGAACGTGTTGGCGTCGACCTCGGCCTGCAGATCCTTGGACGTCGACGCGATGAAGCGAATGTCGACGGCGCGCGTCTTCGCGCTGTTGGTACGGCGGACGGCGTTGTCCTCGAGGACGCGCAGCAACTTCTGCTGGAGCGAGCCGGGGAGCTGGTCGACGTCGGAGAGGAACGCGGTGCCACCGTCGGCGGCCTCGAGCATGCCGGGGCGCGTGTCGTTGCCGAACAGCTCGACCTCGAGCAGCGGCTCGCTGATCGCGCTGCAGTTGATGCGCACGAACGAGGCGGGGCGGCGCGGCGACATCTCGTGGACGCGCTCCGCGAAGCGCTCCTTGCCGACGCCGGTCTCGCCGACGACGAGGATCGGCAGCTTGCCGACCGCGATGCGCGCGGCGGACTGCTCGAGCGCGGCGAGCTGGCTCGACTTCGTGGTGGCCTCGCGGCGCGTACCCGCACGCGTCTGGACCATCAGCGTCACGGCGCCGACGAGGAACGGCACGCCGATCAAGAGCGGCGCGGGTGCGTGCGTCGAGATCTTCACGCCGTCGACCGTGGTTCCGTTCGAGCTGCCGATGTCTTCGATCTTCACGTCGTGACTCAGCACGAGGTTCGCGTGGTGACGCGAGACCGACCCCGAGTCGATCACCACGTCGCACGCACTCGCACGACCGATCGTGAGCGTGCCCGAGCCGGGCAGCGGAACCACTTGCAGGGCCGCGCCATCGATCACCAGCAAGACGCGATCGCCGAACGGCGCGTCCTTGTCGATCTGCTCCGTCGTTGCACCGGTTTCCTCGATCACGGCGGTAGCGTACGCGAACTGCGGACTTAGCGGCAATGGACGGGCGCCGCTTCGAGGCGGCTGCCCGCCACGCGCAGCGGGACTCTGCACTCGATGGTCGTGAGGATCTCGGCGATCGGCCGAGTCTCGCGCGGGATATCGATCAGGCCGACGCGCTCACCGACGATCTCGATCTTGCCGTCGTCGCTGAACGCCGCCGCCAACGAACCGCGCAGGAACTCGAGGTTCCACACCAGGTTGTCTCCGGTCCGGCGCTCCCAGATCGTCAGCGTGCCGCGGCTGGTCCGCAGGACGAGATCGCCCGGTCCATCGAGGATCGCGGACACGCCGAACGCCTCGACCGGCTCGAGCCGGCGCTCGATCGCACCCGTCTTGCCGTCGAGCAGGAGGGTCGCACCGCCCTCGAGGTGCGCCGCGGCGACGGCCCCGTTCGCGGACGCCGAGAGGTATTCGACCGGGGCCCCGGTCTCGACTCGGTGCAGCTCGGTCCCGGCGCGCCACAAGAACACGTGCGTCCTCGTGCCAAAGAACACGCCGCCGGCGGCGCCCTGGATCGCGCGGATCTCCTCCGCGAACGTCGTGACCTCGGTCCAGGTCTTTGTCGGGATCGCGAAGCGCCACAGACGGGATGCGGGAGCTCCGATGCCACCGGTCACGGACAACAGGTGGTCTGGGTCCTCGAATGCGACGAGCCCGCGGTGCTCGGATCCGGCGGACAGCGCCACGCCCTTTTCGAAGATCGTGACGTCCTTCGCCGCGATCGCAGTGCGCTTCGACGCCGGGTCGTACGCGGAGGCGAGGATGCCGCGATCAGCGATCGTGCCGACCTCGTGGCGCCCGATGTAGACGTGCTGCACGCCGTCTTCACAGAGGTAGCCGAGCGCGGTGCCGGACATCTGATACGTGCCGGACTTGCACGGCTGCGTGTCGAAGAGGAGCTGACGCGAGTCCGCTTTCTGCACGACGATCGTCGCGTCGAAACCCACGGAGATCACGTGGTCGCCGGAGATGCGCATGTCCTCGATCTCGGTCGTGTGCGTCGTCGACGATGCGACGAGTGCGCCGGCCTTGTAGTGCCGGATCACGCCGTGCGTGGAGCCCGTCCACACATCGTCGTCGCGCAGCCGGATGAGGACCTCCTCGTCCTGCGGTGACATCGGGACGGCGTGCAACTCCTTGCCGGAGCGATCGTAGACGGTGAGAAGCCGATCGCCGATCGCACCGAGGCGCGTGCCGTCGTACGACGCGTACAACGCCTCGGTACGCTGGTGCGGCTTGATCGTACGGAGCTCCTTGCCGGTGCCGTCGAGGATGTGCGCGGTGCGCGAGCGATCCACGTAGTAGACCGTCGAACCGTCGCCGCTGCCGCCTGGGCCCGAGTAGACCTGGTCGGCGATCACGCGGACCTTCATCGCGTAGAGATCGATCGCGCGCACCGCCTCGCCATCGGCGATGAAGATGTGGCCCTGCCCGAACACGGGCTCGCTGTCGGACTGCGAGAAGTCGAAGTCCATCTTGCGGCGCTCCTTGCCGTCGAAGCCGAGGATCACGACGGCCTCGTCGGTGAGCAGCGTGATCTCGTCGGCACCCGGGCCGAGATCCGCGAACGACGCCAGCGTTCCCTGCGCGGCGGGGAGCGATACGAGCACGGTACGCGTCGACAGGTCGAGCACCGCGATGCCCGCGCGCGCCATCACGACCAGCTTGTCGCCACGCACGCGCATGAGACCGATCTCGCCGACGCCGGCGGGCACATCGGCGATGCGCTTCGCGGCAGCGTCGAAGAACCCGACGTTGCCGGCGGTTGTACCGATGGCGAAGCCCTTGTCGGGGAGGGCCGTGATTCCGAACACGCGCTCGCCATGAAGCACGAGCACCTCGTCGCGCAGACCGCGGCTCGCGATCGCGATCATGAGGCGCAGGCCCGTCGAGTCGGCACCACGGCGCAGCGCCTCGGCGAAGTAGGCGAGGGCCGCGAGCCCGCGGTTGTCGTTGAGCTCGCGGCGCCCCTGCGCGACGAGGCCGGCGGTCAACCGCTCCTCGGCGAGGCCCGCGGCCGTGCGCGCTTCCCCGGCGCTCTGCTCGGCCGCAGCGCGGCTCTTGTTGGCGGCGAGCCCGAGGTAGGCCATGACGACTGCGACGCCGGCGAGCGCGACCATCACGATGCCGACGATGACCCGGCGCACGCGTCGCGCGCGCTTCTCGGCGCCGTCGGCGGCGGCGAGGAAGGCACGTTCGTCGTCGGTGAGCGCGCCGGAGCGCGACGCGAGCAAGCGCAGCTCGAGCAGCGCCTTGCCGTGCCAGAGCAAGTCCGATCGGCGCTCCGCCTCGACCCATCGGCGCGTAGCAGCGCGCACGTCGCCGAGCAGCGCCCGGTCGGCGGCATCCTCGCTGCGCCAGCGAGCGAGACGCGGCCAGCGCTCGGCGAGGCACTCGTGGACGATCTCGACGATGTCGACGTTTTCGTCCTCACGTACGACGAGGAGCCGTGCGTCGATGAGGTTCGCGAGCACGGACGCGGCACCTGGGATGTGATCGAGCTCGGCGCGCGGGGCCGGGATGCGGGTGCCGTCGCTCGCGACGAGACGCGCGAAGAGATCGCGGACGATGTCCTGATCGCGCCGAGACAGCGAGTTGTAGATCTGGTCGGCATAGGTCGCGAGCGCGCCAGCGACACCGCCGAGCGCGAGGTACGCGTCGTGCGTGATGCGTCGCGCGCCGCGACCCCGCGAGGCCCACAGCTGCGACGCAGTGAACGACAACAGCGGCAGCGACGCAGGGCGCCCCGCGACCTCGGCGACCATGTCGTCGACGACGCGCGGATCGACACTGACCTGCGCGCGGCGCGCGGGCTCGATCACGATACGGCGCAGCGCCTCCGGCAGCGGCGTCGCGAGGACGAACACGTCGAACCGCCCGCGGAACGCGGCCTCGCTCTCGATCACGCTCGCGAAGTCGTCGCGCAGCGTGACGATCACGCGGACCGGCGAGCCGCTTCCCGCCGACGTCGCGGCCGCGAGCGTCTCGGCGAACTTCGTGCGCTCGAGTGCATCCGTGCACAGCGTGACGAGCTCCTCGAGCTGATCGATCACGATGACGAGGCCGCGAGGCGCGCGCTCGCCGATCGCACGCAGGCGCTCGACGATCCCGGCGCTGTCCTCGGTCTCGCTACCGACGGCAGGGAGCGCCGCGAGGGTATGTAGCGGATGGCGACCGGGGCGCATCGTCAGCAACTCGTACTGCTCTGCGAGTCGCGCCATCACACCGGCGTGGATGAACGAGCTCTTGCCCGCGCCCGACGGACCGAGCACCGCGATCAGCGGCGCGCGCACCAGGCGGTTCGCGAGTGCCTCGATCTCGCGCTCGCGCCCGACGAAGCGCTCGGCATCGTCGACGCCGTACGACGCGAGGCCGGGATACGGCGAACGATCGTCCTTCGCGTCGGCGACCGTGTCGCTGTCTTCCGTGGTGAGGATCGACAGGCGTAGCGCGGCGTCGTCGTCGTCGCGCTCGAATCCCCACGGCGCCGCGACGAGGCGCGCCTGGCCCTTGCCGCTGCGCCACAAGAAGAACAGCTCGGGCTCGCTCGATGGCAACGGGGCGATCACCTGCACGAGCGGCGATAACGTCACGACGACGGTGCCCGACGCGTCGAGCAGCGCGACCTGCCCCGGCGCGATCGGCTCGCCCCACACGACGACGCGCTCGCGGTTGCGCTTGCGCACACCCTGCCAGCTCTCCGCGCCATCCGAGACCGGACCCGACGCGTCGGACGCCCGACCTCCGAGTCGCGCGTTTGCGACGCCGACGACGAGTCGGTACGCGAGCAGCGCCTCGAGTGGGCGCAGCGCCGCTGCGGCGGTCGCGATATCGGCAGTGAGCGCTGCGAGGGTCCGCGACCGATCGCGATCATCGAGGCGATCTGCGAGCGCCTCGAGCGCCTCGGTCCCGGCGAGCGCGGTGCGCAGCTCGGGCAACAGCTTGCTCGGGATCTCCTCGGTGACATCCTTCGTCGACGCCGGAACGTAAGAATCGATCGCCGCCGCCACGGATCGCGCGAGCCACAGCCACGGCGCGCCGTTGTCGCGCCCGACGACCGCGCGCGCCTTCTCCCGCACGTCGGGCGTGGCACCGTCGTCGGGCAGCTGCGCGAGCGCGATCACCGCGAGCCAGCGGCACGTGATCGCGACGAGCTCGCGCAGCGCGGCGTCGGCCTCGACGGTGGTCGTCGCACTCGCGAGCCGCGCGACGGCATCGGCGATCGGCTGCGGCCCGGTCTCGATCCAGATCTCGCGCGAGGCGGGATCGAAGATCGGCACTGCCTCCGGCGTCGCGCCTCCGACGGCGCGCGACATTGCCTCGCCGAAATCGAGCGCGCTCGGCCACCGCGCTTCTCGCTGCTTCGCGAGTGCGCGCTCGATCGTGTGCGCGACCTGCACCGGCACGCTCGACGGGAGCGCGGGCGGCTTCCGCTCGACGTGCGCCTGCGGCAGGCCCGCGCGATCGATGCGCGCGAACGGCAGCTCGCCGGCGACGCAGCGATACGCGAGCACGCCGAGCGCGTAGATGTCCGCGCGCGCGTCGACATCGCCGGGCGAGGACCACTGTTCCGGCGACATGTAGTGTGGAGAGCCAAGCGTTGTTCCGTGGCCCGTGAGCCCGGGACCGTCGACGCCCGGCGACGCGCCGCCATCGCCGTCACCCTTCGCGATGCCGAAATCGAGGAGCTTCGGCAGAAGCTGCCCTGCGCGCTCGATCACCATCACGTTCGAGCCCTTGATGTCGCGATGCACGATGCCGAGCTCGTGCGCCGTGTGGACGACCTCGCAGAGTCGGCTGAATAGCGGCGCGAACAAGCCGGCCGGCATCGCACCGCGGCGCACGATCAGCTCGTCGAGCGTCACGCCCTTCACGTGCTCCATCGCGATCCACAGGACGCCATCAGGCTCCGCACCGAACGCATAGACATGCGCGGCGTACGGGTGATCGAGGCGCGACGCGAGCTTCGCTTCGCGCAGGAAGCGCTCGACCTTGTTCGGTGCGGCCGCGACTTCGCGCCGCAGCACCTTGATCACCGCACTGCGTCCGAGCTGCACCTGCTCCGCGCGATAGACCTCGCCCGAGCCGCCTTTCCCGAGCTGCTCGATCACGTGGAACTTGCCGAGCGATCGACCGATCAGCGTGCCGGTGACAGTGGGGCTGTTCGCTGGCGCAGGGGCGTCGGCGATGATCTCCGTCGCGCTGTCGCGCTTGCCCGGCACGCCGGGAGTGTACTCCCGCTATCGCGCCGACATGTAGAGAACCTCGACGCGCGAAGCCTACCGCTTCTTGCGAGGAGTCGGTGCTCGGGACGTGGGCGCACTCGGGGGACCCTTTGTTGCGGCGCGTGCGGGCGGAATGATTCCGCGTGTCCACGCCGGCATGTGCCCCTCGGCGCGTTCGACGAGTACGCCGTTCTGAAAGCGAGCGAGCAATCGATAGGGCTCGGTCGCCGACGAGTTATCGAAGATCGTGATGTCGGGAACGACAGGCAGTGCGGCGCGGAGATTGTCGAGCGTCCTCTGATATCGCGCGGCGATCTTTTCGGGCGGGACGTCGTGTCCCCCATGCGCCACACGTTGCGCTACACGACGAGCCGAGATCTCTGCCGATTCGAGTCCGATGTAGATCAGCTTCACGTCGAAACCGGCTTCGACCGCCGCGCGGAGCATGTCGAGCTTCGCGCCTCTGGTGTCCGAGAACACGGTCTCGGTCACGAACCCCTGCTTGGACTCGATCAGTCTCGCGCGCTTCGCATCGAGGATTCGCGCGGCTTCGAACGAGTCGAGCCCCGATTCCGCCGCGAGAAGGTCCGCGTTGAGAAACGGCAGTGATGGGTCCGAGAGGAAGTATTCGTAGAACGTGGACTTCCCAGCGCCGTTTGGACCAGCGATGAGGAGGAGCAGCGGCTTCATCGCGCGGGCTTGGACTTCCTCGTGTACTTCTTGATCTTCCCGTTCGCGACGCCGTACCGAACGGGATTGCGGCTCTCGATCAACGCGAGCACGCCGGCCCGTCCTTCCGGCGTCTGCGAGTGTGCGAGACGAGCTTCGATATCGTAGCTCTGCGCCTTCAAGCGCTGGACCGTGGCAGCCGACACGGCGTTCTCGACCAGCTCACCAAGGCGAGCCCAGTGCTCGACCTGCTCGGTCAACGAGCGGTCCTGCAGCGACGCGACCTGCTTCGCTCGGGTCGCCAGCTGTGCACTCAGTCGGACCGGAATGCTCGCCATGAAACAATATGTAGCAGTTTGCTACATCCTTGCCTAGAAGTTACGCAGGCGACCCAAGGACCCAAATCCCGAGGTGTTTGCGTGCCTGAACAACGCCCCAGGTGCACACATCATTCGCGGTCTAGGCTCGCTTCGCCTCGCGGCGCACTGCCGACTGCTGCGCCTTGAGCACGACGTGCGACGTCATGTTCACGATCTCCTCGACGGTCGCCTCGTTCTGCATCGCGGCGACGGGCTTGCCGACGCCGAGCAAGATCGGGCCGACCGCCGACGCGTTGCCGATCGACTTCGCGATCTGATACGCGGCGTTGCCCGACGCGAGCGACGGGAACACGAGCGTGTTGGCCGCCTTCGTCAGCCGCGAGAAGCCGTAGTTCGACTTTTGGCGCGCGATGTCGAGCGCGAGCTCGGGCTGCATCTCGCCGTCGATCTCGAGATCGGGCCGGCGCTCGCGCACCATGTCGAGCACGCGATGCAGGCGCGTCACGTCGGGGTGGCGGACGGAGCCGAAGTTCGAGTAGGAGATCAGTGCGATGCGTGGGGTGACGCCAAAGCCCTGCACCGCATCCGCCATCTGTAACGTGATGTCGACGAGCGTGTCCGCATCCGGGAAGATGTTGAACACGGTGTCACCGAAGAACTTCACCGAGTTCTGGAGCACCATCATGTAGACGCCGACGGCGACCTTCGCGCCGGGCGAGAGGCCGAACACCTCGAGCACGGGACGCACGGTCTCGGGGTAGTTCAAGCGGAAGCCCGTGACCAGGCCGTCCGCGTCGCCGCGATCTACCATCACGGCCGCGTAGTAGTCGCTGCGCAGCACGTGCGCGCGCGCGTTGTCGAGGGTCATGCCCTTGCGCTGGCGCAGCTCGTAGAGTCGATCGGCGTAGCCTTGATGGAGCGACGCGCGCGGATCGATGATCTGCACGCGATCGAGTAGGTCGAGCGACATGTCGTCGCACAGGCGCTTGATCTCCTCGGGCCGGCCGAGCAGGACGGGCTTCGCGATCTCCTCGTCGACGATCTGCTGGATCGCGCGGAGCAGGCGCGGCGAGGCCGCCTGCGGGAACACGATGCGCCGCGGATCGCGCTGCGCCTGCTGCGTTATCGTCTTCATGATCGAATACGCGGCGTTGGAGCCCTTCGCCATCAATCGCTCGCGGTACTCCTCGATGTCGAACTTGATGCGCGCGACGCCGGACTCCATTGCGGCCTGCGCGACCGCCGGAGCGACCCACCACAGAACGCGCGGATCGAACGGCTTGGGAATGAAGTAGTCCGGCCCCATCTTCAGCGACTTGCCGCCATACGCCATGATGACCGTGTCGGGCACCGGCTCGCGTGTCAGCTGGGCCAGCGCGCGGGCGGCGGCGAGCTTCATCGCTTCGCTCACGCTCGTCGCGCGGCAGTCGAGCGCGCCGCGGAAGATGTACGGAAAGCCGAGGACGTTGTTGACCTGGTTCGGGAAGTCCGAGCGGCCGGTAGCGACAATCGCGTCGGGGCGCGCGGCGATCGCGTCGGGGTAGCTGATCTCGGGATCGGGGTTCGCGAGCGCGAAGATGATGGGGCGCGGGTTCATCGTCGCGAGCCACTCGGGCTTCACGGTGTTGGCGACCGAGAGGCCCATGAACATGTCCATGCCCTTCATCGCGTCGGCCAACGTGCGGCGGCCGTCGTCGGGGATGGCGAACTTCAGTTTGTGGCGGTTCAGGTCCGTGCGCGCGCTGTGGATGACGCCCTTCGAGTCGACGAGGACGACGTTCTCCTTGCGGAGGCCGAGCGCACAGAAGAACTCGACGCAGGCGATCGCGCCGGCGCCCGCACCCGAGACAACGAGCTTGATGTCCTCGAGCTTCTTGTCCGCGAGCTGCGCGGCGTTGAGCAGGCCGGCGCCGGAGATGATCGCGGTGCCGTGCTGGTCGTCGTGGAACACGGGGATGCGCATTCGCTGGCGCAGCTTCTCCTCGATCTCGAAGCACTCCGGCGCTGCGATGTCCTCGAGGTTAATGCCGCCAAACGTCGGCTCGAGCGCCGCGACGATCTCGACGACCTTGTCGACCTCGGTCGCGTTGATCTCGAGATCGAACACGTCGATGTCGGCGAACTTCTTGAACAGGCACGCCTTGCCCTCCATGACCGGCTTGCCGGCGGCGGGACCGATGTCACCGAGGCCGAGCACCGCCGTGCCATTCGAGATCACCGCGACGAGGTTTCCGCGCGCGGTGTATTCGAATGACTTCTCCTCGTCGGCGTAGATCTCCATGCATGGATCGGCCACGCCGGGCGTGTACGCGAGCGAGAGGTCCATCTGGCTCACCAGGGGCTTCGTCGGAACCACCTCGAGCTTTCCTTTGCGACCGCGGCGGTGGTACTCGAGCGCGTCCTCTTTGCGACCCATGCGTGGAACCCTATCATCGGGTATGGTGCACGGACATGCGGCTGCGCTTCGACCTCAAGTCCGTCACGTTGGTCGCGCTACTGCTGGCGATGACGATGGGCCACGGGGACGGCTGTTGCAGCGAGGAGGCCTCGGTGCTCGGGCCGCCGACCGAGACCACGTGCCCACCGAACTCGACGTTGACGTACGAGAACTTCGGCCAGGGCTTCATGCAGGACTTCTGCACCGACTGCCACGCGACGACGAAGGTCGGAGCGGACCGCAACGGCGCGACCAAAGATCACGACTTCGACATCCTGGCCGGCATCCGAGGCGTCGCGTTGCACGTCGATCAGGCCGCCGGCATCGGCCCCGCTTCGGAGAACCGCGCCATGCCGCCCGCCGACCGGATGGAGCAGCCCACCGACGAGCTTCGCCGGCAGCTCGCCGAGTGGCTCGCGTGCGGTGCGCCGAGCGTTCCGTGATCACGAGGCGGAAGCTTGCGAGGCCGTCTGATTGCTAGTGCGCGTCGTCGGGGAGCGGGATGAACTCCGTCTCGTCGCCCGGCACGATCGGGAACCGCCGCTCGCGCCAGTCATCCTTGGCCTGCTCGATGCGCTCCTTCGTCGAAGCGACGAAGTTCCAGTACATGTGGCGCGGCCCGTCGAGTGGATCGCCGCCGAGCATCACGATGCGCGTGTTCGGCTCGAGCTCGATGCGCACGGTGCGACCGCCCGCGAGCACGAGCATCTTGCCGCGATCGAACGTGTCGCCGCCGATCTGCGCGTAGCCGCTCACGACGTAGATCGCGCGCTCCGCGTGATCGGGCGCTTCGATCGTCGCGGCGTTCGGCGCCACGACATCGACGTAGAACAGCCGCGACCAGGTCTTCACCGGCGAGTGCAAGCCGTACGCGTCGCCCGCGAGCACGCGCACCGTCGCGCCGTCGATCATCGTCTCGGGGATCGCGCTCGCCGGACAGTGCTCGAACGTCGGCTCCGTCTCCTCGTGCTCCTTCGGCAGCGCGCACCACAGCTGGATGCCGTGCAGCGTACCGCCGGGATGCGGCGCGCGCTCCGAGTGCACGATGCCCTTGCCGGCGGTCATCCAGTTGATCGCGCCGGGCGTGATCGTCTGCGTCGTGCCGAGCGAATCGCGATGAACGATCTCGCCCTGGAACAGATACGTCACCGTCGCGAGGCAGACGTGCGGGTGTGGTTGCACGGTCAACGAGTGATCCTCGGCGAGGATCACGGGGCCCATCTCGTCGAAGAACAGGAACGGACCGACGAGGCGCCGCCTCGGTGACGGCAACACGCGTCCGACGATGACACCGCCGAGATCGCGCGACCGCGTCTCGATGACGAGCTCGACGTCCTTCGCCTGCGACGCGTCGTCGCTCGGCGGCTGTGCCGGGTTCCAGCTCATGCGCGCCACCGTACCCCGGGCGTGGTCGCTCAGCTCGCCGTGACCGCCGTGATCGCATCGACGAGGACGGGCGCGGGCTCGACGAACTGGATGCCGTAGCCGATGTCCGTCTGCCGCGCGATCCTCGCGGTCGTCTGGTGCGTCACCTGCTGATCGGGCGCGTCCTTTGTCGGCAACCGCAGCTCGAGGCCAAGCGTCGCGCCGATCTCGAGCTTGCGCTTGGTGACCACGAAGGCGCCCGACGTGCTCATGTCGCGCAGCACGGTCGTGAAGAACGAGCCGTTCGCCAGCTCGATCGTCACGTCGATCGGCACGACGACGCGTGGCGCGCGATCGACGGTCGCGCTGCGCGGGCGCGGTGCCGCCGGGATCGGTGACACATCGCGGCGCAGCGTGGTCGTGCGCGGCGGCGGCGGGTTGAGTAGCGCCAGGCGGCTCATCGTGCGGAACTGCGACTGCACCGAAGCAGAACGCGGCACCGGCTTGTCGTCGCCGTACGGCACCGGCGGTGGTGTCGCTTTGATCACCGGGATGCGCCCCGAACCGGCGGCCTGCACCTTCGGGGGCGGCGTCGAGATCCGGACCGTCGGAAGCGCGGGCATGTCGGCGGGCGGAGGCGCATCGGGATCGAGGTTCGCGTCACGCAGGAACGCAACCGCGAGCGGATGATCCGGCACGAAGTCGAGGACGGTCGCCGCGTACGGCTGTGCAGCGATCGCGTCGCGCGACTCCGTCCACGCGATCTCGAGGCCCAGGCGTGCGAGGTACACCGCGTCGTCCTGCGAGAGCGGCGCGCGCAGCGCCTTCAAGATCAGCGGCACGAGCTCGACCATCGACTTCTGCTCGCGCGCGTGTGCGACCAGGATCTCCCACGCGGCGATGTGCGACGCGACCTCGGGCAATAGCTCGTCGTAGCTTGTCTCGAGCGCGAGCCGCAGCAACCGCAACGCGAGGCCGCGCTGCAGGTCGCGCGCGAACAGCTCCATCGCCGCTGCGCGCATCCGCTCGACGTATTCGCGACGCGACTTCGCCGCGACGAACGACGCGCGATAGTGATCGAGCAGCTCGGACACCGCGCCGCGATCGAGGAAGTTCTCGACGAGCAGCGCCTCGATCGCCGGCTCGTTCGGGCACGCACGCACCGCCGCGAGCACCACGCTCGTCGTTTTCTCGGGGAGGGCGTTGCGTGCGACACGCGCGGCGTGAAGGTAGTGCTGGACCGCGTCACCCTTCTGCGCCGCCGCCATCGCGTTCGCGATCTCCTGCTCCGCCTCGACCTTCACACCCCGCGCGATCGCCAGAAGCACGGATGCCTCTGCGTCGTAGAGCTTGTTCAACGGCTCGATCGCGAGCTCGCGTAGCCCCGCGTCGATGTACGCGCGCGCGGCGTTCGCGTGGTCCTTCTTCGCGAGGCTGAGCTCGGCGATCGTCACGCGCACGCGCAGGGTCTCCGCGATCACGAGCGCACGCTCGCGCGCTTCGGGGTGCCCCCAACGACACGCGTCGATCAACACGGCGAGCGCCCGGCTGCGATCCGGCACGCAGTGATCGAACGCGCAGCCTAGCTCCCACATCTTCTTCGCCGTATCGGGCGCCTTCGCCCCCTCGATCTCAACCCACATCGCCGAAAGCTCGGCAGGCCAATCATTCACGCGCCAGAGCCGCGCCCTCACCCACGGAGCAAGCTGCACCACCTGACGATCGAGCACACCCGCGGTGTTTGGGGTGATCGATGGGGCCGCTACGGGGTAGCTTCCGGCCGTGCGCTGGCTTCTCCCACTCCTACTGCTCGGTTGTGGCGATGACGGGACCTCTCCGTCAGATGCGGGCACCTCCGACTCGCGGACCGACTCCTCGACGGAAGACGGCCCCACCACCGGCTGCGACTACACCGAAGAGTCCGACGCCACGAACGACACGACGGGCAACGGCACCGCGGAGGTCACCCAGCTCACGGTCAATCCGCTCCTGACCACGCTGTGCGGCTCGTTCGCGAGCGACCACCACGACGACATCACCGTGGACGTCGACGCGTTCCGCGTCACGGTCGCGACCGAGATGGACCTCGTGGTTCGCCTCGAGGCCAACGCGGGCAGCCTCGAGCTGTCCGGCGTCGATGTCTACAGCGGGCCGACATTCGGCACGCTCGTCGGCAGCGCCACGTGGTACGGCGATCACGGTGTGACATCGGTGCGCCTCGTGCCCGGCACCTACGAGATCCTGCCGTACGCGCTGAACAGCACCCCGGCCGCGTCGACCATCGAGTACCGCGTGAAGCTGTCCGAGGACACCCCGACGCGCTGCATGCCGATCACGACGGGCGGCATTGTCGAGTCTCACGACGGCACCGACAGCACCGGCAACGACATCTACTCGATCCCGAGCGGCTCGCCGATCGCGTTCACCGCGAACAACGCCGACACACCCGAGGCTGGCGGCACGATCACGCCGGGCACCAACGTGCGCTTCAGCGGGTCGCTCGCCGACGTCATGGCGTCTGATCAATACGAGGATCGGGACACGTTCTTGTTCGACGTCCCGAACGGCGCCAACGAGCTGAGCGTGCGCCTCGACTGGCAAGGCACGGGCGACCTCGACATCATGTTGTTCGAAGGCGCCGTGCTCCCGCCGGAAAAGCGCGCGATCAAGACCGCCACGACAGGGCCCGAGACGCTGTTCTATTCGATCAAAGCGGGCGTCACGTATTCGATCGACGACGGGTGCGACGCTTCCGATCGAATACAGCGCGACGCTGTGTAGCGCGATCTACGTTCCCTGAGCGCACGTGAATCGACCAGATGTTGGGGGCGTGTAGAACGAAATCTCGTTAGCAAACAACAGCATGTCGCTACCCCGGTGCGCACCGTTGACGTTCGCGAGCAGGTGTTGCGTGACCAGAATGAAGCATCTCGGAATGATCATGGTTGCAGCTGTAGCGCTCGGCGCGGGCTGCGTAGGTGATGGTGAATCGTGGAGCACGCTCGAGCAGCGCGTCGACACGACCACCGTTTCAGCGACGGCGATCTCGCCGACGCGCATCGAAGTCTCGTGGACAGTCGCGGCGGACGCGACCAAGTACTACGTGTTCCGCGCGGTCGGCTCCGATCCGCTCGCGTACGTCACGACGGTGACCGGCACGAGCTACTCGGACGCGGGCCTCTCGCCGTCGACGGACTACTCGTACATGGTTCGCGGCGCCGACGATCTCGGCGGCGAGTCCGCTGACTCGAACATCGCGACCGCGACGACGCCCGCGGCGCCGCAGCAGATCGGCATTCCGTCGGACGTGACCGCGGCCGCCGTGTCCTCGTCGCGCATCGAGGTCGACTGGAGCGACGTGTCGGGCGCCGTGAAGTACTACGTGTTCCAGGCGCAGGGCGCGGGTTCCTTCGCGTACGTCGGCACCGCGTTGAACAGCGACTTCACCGCGGCGTCGCTCGCCGCGGCGACGACGTATTCGTTCCACATGCAAGCGGTCGACGCCTTGGACGTCGAGTCTGCGGACTCGGCGACGGCGAGCGCCACCACGTTCCTCCCGGGTGCGAGCGGTGCGGCTGCAGTGGCTGTCTCGGCGTCGCGCATCGAGATGACGTGGGACGCGGTCCCCGGCGCGTCGAAGTACTACCTGTTCCAGGCGGAGGGCGCGGGGGCGTTCGCCTACGTGACGACCGCCCAGACGACGGGGTACGTCGCCGCGGGCCTCAACGCCAACACGACCTATTCGTTCCAGATCCAGAGCGTGGATTCGTTCGATCAGCCGTCGCCGGAGATCGCGACGACCGCAGCAACGACGTTCCCGGCCGGATCGTCGGTGAGCCCACCGGCGAACGTGGGCGCGACCGCGTTGTCGCCGTCGCGCATCGACGTGGCGTGGGACTCGGTCGCGGGCGCGACGAAGTACTACGTGTTCCAGGCGCAGGGCGCGGGTCCGAGCATGTACGTCGGCACGGCGCTGACCAACTCGTGGGAAGCGATCGGCTTGTCCGCGAACACGAGCTACTCGTATGTCATCCAGGCGGTCGACAGCGCAGACCTTCCCTCGACGGATTCGGCGGTGGCCTCGGCGACGACGCCGTCGGACGCGCCGCCGCTCGCCGCACCGGCGAACCTGTCTGCGACGGCGGTGTCGAGCTCGCAGATCGAGCTGTCGTGGGACGCGGTCACGGGTGCCGCGAACTACTACGTGTTCCTGTCGACCGTCGGTGGCCCACTGTACGTTACGACCGTCACTGCGCCGCAGACGAGTCTCTCGGCGAGCGGACTCCAGGCGAACACGGAGTATACGTACGTGGTCGAAGCAGTCGACGCGGCGGGCGGTCGATCCGTCGCCTCCGCACCGGCGACTGCGACGACGTTCGAGTGAGCTAGCCGTCGACGACGATCGGCACGTCGAGCTGCGCGCCGAGCGCGAGCATGCGCAAAAACGCGGCGAGCTGCTCGATGTCCGGATCGGGCTCCGTCGGTAGGTACGAGCGCGCGAGCGCCTTCACGCGACCGGGGCCGTCCTTGAGCAGGTGCAGATCCGTGTCGTGCGGGATCACGCCGAGGAACAGCGACAGCATCAGCGAATGTGTCGGTTGGAGCGTGCGCCCGACGAAGAACATCATCTGGAACAGCGTGTCGGACGATAGCTCGATGTTGCCCTTACCGTCCTCGGCCTCCCAGCGCACGCCGTGCGCGACGCGACTCTCGAAGTAGGTGTTGCCGGCGGCGCGCAGGCGCGCGACCGGCTCGCCGTCCCAGCCGAACTCGCCAAGCCCGCGCACGAGCAGGGCACCCGCGGTGCACGCGAGATGCGAGGGCAGGCGCGCCATGAGCCACTGCTCGACGTGCTCGGGGATTGGATAACGGATGCGGCGGTGACACGCGAGCTCGCGCTTGAAGTCCGCGGGGCAGGTCGCGCAGTGGCTCGTGACCGCGTCGAGAGGCTTGGTCTGGTCGAGCAGGTCCTGCAGCGTGACGCCGCCACCGGTCGAGGTGCCGTTGCGCTGCGTGGTCAGCTGGATCTGGATGTCGCTCGGTGGTTTGTCGACGCCGTCCTCCTCCATGTGCGCGAGCGCGGAGCGCGCGAGGATGCGAGTGCGGTTGAGCTCCACGAGACGCTCGACGCCCAATAACTTCTGGGGCTGGCAGCCGAAGGCCAGCAGGTAGTCGATCGCCATGCACCATGCTACCTCTCCGACGGCTTGTTTCTCCCTGGCGCGACGGGTAGAAAAGCCTGCACGCACCCGTAGCTCAGCTGGATAGAGCGTTGGCCTCCGGAGCCAAAGGTCACAGGTTCGAATCTTGTCGGGTGCACGCCAGAAAGCTCGGGGATGCCAAAGACGCTCGCAGAGATCGCGATCGAGGCGGGCTTGGTCACAAAGGCCAACGCCGCGAAGGCCGGTAAGGCTGCTGATGAAAAGAAGCAGCCGCTCGTCGTCACGCTGATCAAGGACTTTGCCGTCGACGAGGTCGCGCTGATCGGTGCACTGCGCAAGCAGACACGTGTCCCGCTGATCGATCCGGCGGCGATCCAGATCGATCCGGAGGCGCTGCGCCAGCTGCCGGCGAATGTCTGCTCGCGCCTGCGCGTGCTGCCGCTCGCGATCCGCACCGACGGCGATACGAAGATCCTGCGCGTCGCGATGGCCGACCCGACGGACTCGTCGGCGGTCGCAGAGCTCGAACATGCGTCGCAGTGCGAGATCGAGATCTGCGCGCTGCCGCTTTCGGCGATCGACGAGCTGGTCGCCCAGGGCTATCGCCAGATCAACACGGCGGTGGTCTCGCGATCCGGGCCGACGACGGCGACGATGTTCATCACGTCGAGGGGGTCGCTCCCGCGTGGCGCCGGGTCGATCGAGCACGAATCCGAGGTGTCGGTGACGGCCCAGATCCCGATTGCCACCCTCCAGCAGGCGGTCGGCACCGATGACCTCGAGGCTCGGCTGTCAGCCCTCGTAACGGTGCTCACCGCCAAGGGCTTGATCACCGAGGCCGAGCTGGCAGAAGCACTTCGTAAGAAGCCTGGTTAGCCTCGTTAGGCTATGCTCGTAGGCAGGTCGTCCGTCGCCCTTCGACCTATGTCTCGACATGAAATGACCGCGACCATCACCTGCACGGGATGCAAACACGGCTACGCCGAGACCGCGCTGTTCTGTCCGAACTGCGGGCGGCCGAAGGTCCGTGAAACAACGGGAGACTCGCTGGTCGGCAAGGTTCTCGGCGAGCGGTTCCAGGTGCTCTCGCTGCTCGGGCAGGGCGGATCCGGCACGATCTATCGCGCCGAGCACACGACACTGCGCCGCAAGGTCGCGATCAAGGTGCTCCACAACGAGCTGTCGCGCGACGACCTCGCGGTCGAGCGGTTCCGGCGCGAGGCGACAACGGTCGCGGACATCGACAACGAGCACATCGTCGAGATCCACGATTTCGGGCGCACCCCCGACGGGCGCCTGTATCTCGCGATGGAGCTGCTCGAGGGCGAGACGCTCGACGCGGTGATCGAGCGCGAGAAGCAACTCTCGGTCGAGCGCGCCGCCGACATCTTGATCCAGGTCGGCGAGGCGCTGATGGAGGCCCACGCGATCGGCTACGTCCATCGCGATCTGCGCCCGCGCAACATCTACCTCACCACGCGACGCGCGAAGCAGAACTTCGTCAAGCTGCTCGACTTCGGACTCGCGAAGCTCGTCGAGCCAGATAGTGGCGTCAAGGACGCGGAGGCGACGAGCTTGGGGATGACGTTTGGCGATCCGCGCTACATGTCGCCCGAGCAGGCACGCGGTGATCGGATCGATCTGCGTGCCGACATTTACCAGCTCGGCTGCGTCGCCTACGAGATGCTGACCGGTGGCCCGCCGTTCACCGGGGCGCGCGTGTTCGACATCCTGACGAAGCAGGTGACGGAGTCGCCGGCGCCCCTGCCGGTGAAGCGACCGGGCACGCCGCTGTGGATGGAAGCCGCCATCGCTAAGATGCTGGCGAAGGATCCCGAGAATCGCTTCGCGACGACGTCGCGCATGGTCGAGGCGCTCCGCCGTGGCCTCGAGACTGGCGAGGTGATGGAGGACGTCATCGCCCGTCGCCGCGAGAGCGTCCCGCCGCCGAGCGTGTCGCGTGTGATGCAGAAGATGGGCATCTCGCCCGAGCTTCCGCCCCATGCAGCTGCGGCGGCTGCTGCCGAGTCCGCGAAACCAAAGGTCGAGCTCGCGGCCGAGGTGTCGGAGTCACGTCGCTCGACGGGGACGCCGAAGGTCGGCGTGCCGGTCGTGAAGGCACCGACGGATGCGCCGGGTCGCGTGCAGACGGGCATGGTCGCAGCCGGACCGACGCCGTCGCGATCGAAACGCGAGTCCGCGGGGATCTCGTCGACGTCGCGCTCGTCGGCCCGGGCGCCCTCGCACAACGACGACGACGATCGCAACCTCTCGCAGGTCTGGTACGACGAGGGCGACGAGCGCAAGCCGACCGGGACGTTCAGCGATCTCGGCGACTCGATGTACGACGTGCCCGCGCGCGGTCGTCGCTGGGGTCTGATCATCGGCGTCATCGGTGCGGTCGTCGTGATCGGCACCGTCGCGTTCGCGCTCACGCGCGGCGAGAAGACGACGAAGAAGGTCGACGAGGTCGCGACGAATCCACCACCCGCGACCGACGTCGCGCCGAGCCAGATCCTGGGCGAGGACGCGGGTGTCGCCGCGATCCCCGACGCGGGCGCGATGGTGCAGACGCCGACGCCGGGGAAGAAGACCAACACGGGCACGGGAACGCCGCGCCCGAACAACACCGTGACGTCGCGGCCCAACCCGATCACGAACAACAGCGGATTTTCGCCCCCAGGAACACCGTCGGGATTTACGCCGCCAGGGACGCCGTCGGGGTTCACGCCGCCGGGGACGCCGTCAGGGTTCACGCCGCCGGGCACGTCGCCGGGGTACTTCCCGCCCGCCACGCCTGGGGGGCCGCCCATCGTGACCACGCCACCGAAGCCGCCCGGGCTCACCGACAACCCCGAAGATCCGTACGGTCCGCCCGACGAGCCTCCACCGAGCGAGAGTGGGAGCTCGGAGACCAAGGCCGCGTTCTTCGCGAACCTCGGCACGCAACAGCTCGGATCGGGCGACACGGCGAGCGCCGCCGCGAGCTTCAAGAAGGCAATCGAGCTCGACGGCAAGAACGTCACCGCGATGATCGGCATGGGCGAGATCGCGCTGCGCCAGGGACTGTTCGGCGATGCGATCGCGCACCTGAAGAAGGCAGCGCGACTCGCACGCAGCGCGCGCGTGTACACGCTCCTCGGCGAGGCGTACCTGAACAGCGGCAACAACGCCGAGGCAGCGCGAAACTTCAAGGCCGCGCTGCAGATCGATCCGGACAATGCACGCGCACGCGACGGATACAACGAGGCGTCGAGCCGCGTTCCAGCCGAGGAGTAGGCGCACTCGGCCCGAGCTGCGCGAAGCTCAGCGCCGCTTCTTCTGCGGCTTGCCTCGCTCGATCTGCGTCTCCTTCGACTGCGGAGCCCACGACGACGGCGCGCCGTGATGGGCGACTCCGAGGCGGATACGGCGGCGCGAGAACGAAGGCACGAGCTTCAGCGGGGCCTTGCCGAATTGCATGATCAACCCTAGGGGCGCGTGATCGACGCGGGCAACTTTGAGGCAGCGCCTATTCGCCGGGAGAGATCTCTCCGGCACCGACCTATGGGAAGATGGCCCTCGGGATGGCGACCTTCCACGTGTACGTCGAGGGAGCGGTCGACGCTTCACCCGACGGGGTTCGCAAGCTCGCGCAGGCGATCTCGAAGCGATATGGCCTGCCCGTCGCAGATCTGCTGACTCGGTTGACGGCCGGACGCTTTCGCGTGAAGGCAGGTGTCGACGAGGTGACAGCCGAGGCGTACAAGCGCGCGCTGGAAGAAGTCGGTGCGCGTGTGGCGATCGAAGAGAGCGACGGGCGAACGTCGAATCCGTCGATCCCGCCCGTGAACCTGCGCGGCTCGACACAACCACCACCGCGTGCGCAGGCGACCACACCGCCGCAGGGCCAGCCCACGACGACGGCTCCGCCACCGAGTCGAACGACCACGCCGGCGCTCGGAGCCACGCAGCGCAGCGGCGCATCGTCGCTGCCTCCCTCGAATCGCGCGAGCACGCCGCCACACGGGACGCGAAGCGGTGCGACGTCGTTGCCACCTACGACGGCGCCGGCGGCCGCACGAGCGTCGCCACTGCAGAGCGGGCTCGCGGCGGCATACAGCGGCGGACGCGCCCAGTCCGAGAGCGGATTCGACGCGCTCGGCGGTGGCGCTTTGTCGCTGGCGTCGGTCGACGGCGCCGACGACGCGCCGGCCGCCGATCCAGGTGGTGCGTTCGTTCCACCTCCAGAACCGATGGCGGCCTCGCGCGCGCCCGAGGTCGCGAAGGCGGCTGCACCGAAGTCGAAGGCGCAGCCACTCGATCTGTTCGCGCCGCCCGACGCGGGAGAAGCCGAGGCGAAGGTCGAGCTCGCGTCCGACGAGATCGAGCATCGCGCGAAGCGCATGTCCACACCGCCCGCGGGTACGCCCCATGCGGGGGATCAGCCGATCGCGAGCGGGCCGAACACGCCGGCGATGCGGCGCAGCAGCCCGTCGATCGTGGTGCCATCCCGGGCACCTTCGTCGGCCGTATCCGAGATGCCACGCGGTCGCTTCGCGGTGGGTGTGATGCTGGCGATCGTGATCGGGTTCGTGCCCGCGCACCTCGTCGCCGCGTCGCGCGAGAGCTCCGCGTACAGCAAGATCGACTCGCAGATCATCGCGACGCAGAACGCCGTCGAGGACGAGGATCAATACCGCGCGCTCGACGGGTTCCGCGCGGCGCAGCTCGGCAAGAAGAAGAGTGCGCGTACGACGATCGCATGGCAGTCGATGCTGATCTGGGCGGCCGTCGGTGCGGCGGTCGCGTTCGTGTACTTCCGGCAGATCCGGTGGAAGTCGGCATAGCGACCACCGCTGGCTGGGGCCCGCGCGAGCTGCCGACGTAGGTATCGCCCTGGCTCGATCTTAGTCGTCGCGCTCGTCGTCGTCGGAATCGGCCTTCGCTGCCTTTCGCTTGCGAAGCTCCTCGCGCTCGGCCTCGTCGGCGGCTTGTTCGCGCGCCTTGAGCTCCTTGTCCGCGCGCTCGCGCCGCAGGGTGACCCTCCACGCGATGATGATCGACAGGTTGTAGAGCGCGATCATCGGCGTCGCCATCATGATCTGCGAGACCACGTCGGGCGACGGCGTGAGGAGCGCACCGATGACGAATGCGATCACGACGAACCAGCGATTGAACTTCCACAGGCCGCGGTGCGTGACGAGCCCGACCATCGACAGGAAGAAGATGAGCAGCGGGAGCTCGAACACGGCACCGAACGCGAGCATCATGTTGCGCGTCAGGTCGAGGTACTCCTGCAACATGACGACGGCCATCGTCTCCTTGTTCGCGTAGCTGAGGAGGAACTTGTAGAGCCGCTCGAGGACGAGCTCGTAACAGAAGAGCGCACCGCTGACGAAGAACACCGCCGAAAACAGCGCGAACAGGACCGTGATCCGGCGCTCGCGCTTGTAGAGGCCGGGCGCGATGAACTTCCACAACTGATAGAAGATGAACGGCGACGCGAGAAACAGCGCCGCCCACAGCGCGACGGACATCTCCACCCAGAACGGCTCGGTCAGCGCTCCGAACGCGACATGAAACGGGCCGAGCTTCTTCTCGTCCCACACGTTGCGCAGCGGCTCTTTGATCCAGCCGAAGATGTCCTTGGCAAAATAGAAGCAAACACCAAACGCGACCACGAAGCCGATGGCCGCGTTGCGTACGCGGACCTTCAGCTCCTTCAAGTGCGAAAGAAACGGCATGCGCGAGCCTTCGAGCTCCTTCGCGCGCGTGGTCTCGGCGACGTCCCCGTCCTCCTCGACGGTCTGCTTGCGGGCAGGTTTAGCCATGACCCTTCGCCACGGTGCCTTCGGCCGGCTTGATCATCTTCGCGAGGTCGTCATCGCCGCCCTCGTCGGCGGGTGCGTCGGGATCGGGCTCGCCCGCGGTCTGCGGCAAGCGTACGGACGGCGTTTCGATCGGCGTGGCGTCTCCGCTCGAAGCGCCGTGGGTGTCGTTCTCCGTCGTGGTCGCGGCGGCGGCGAGCGCGGCGGTCTCGACCGGCGGCGCATTTTCGGTCAGTGCGGGTACGGGTTGCGGCTTGGGCGGTCGCGGTCGCGGTGCCTCGTCGCCGCGAAGGGCGGACTTGAGGTCGCGGATCGCGCCGCCGATCTGCTCGTCGCCTTCAATTTGCTGCTGGAGCGCGCGCGACTGCTTCTTGATGTCGCGGATGCCCTTGCTGATCTTCTTCGCGGCATCGGGCAGCTTGTCCGGCCCCAAGAATAGGAGCGCGACGATCAAGATCACGATGATCTCGCTGCCGCCCATGCCAAACATCGATCAGCAGCATACCACCTTCAGAATTCGCGGCTGCTTCGGCCGAAATCCGTCGGAGAGGTTCCCGGCTGACCCGCGGTCTCGGTCGGTGCGGACCCCGCCGTGAACCACAATGCGAGCCCCGGTGCGCCTGGTGCCGCAAGGAAGCCGGTCTCGCGGTCGATCGACACGCGCTCCATGCCCACCGGCGGTGTTCCGGGGACGGGGAGGGCAGGACGGTTCGCCTCCGCCGTGCGGATCGCGCGCATCCACAGCGGGAGGGACACACGGCGTCCATCGCCCTCCGGACCGAGCTTGGTCGTCGGATCGTCGAAGCCGAGCCACACGGCGGCGAGGACCCGCCCCGTGAAGCCGACGAACCATGCATCGGTGTTGTCGTTCGTCGTGCCGGTCTTGCCCGCCGCGGGGCGCCCGAGCGCGCGGGCGGCGGTGGCCGTACCACGCGAGACGACGGCCGCGAGCATGTCCTGAAGCTGGAACGCGACAGCTTCGCCGATCAAGCGCCCACCCGAGGCGCCGACGCGCGCATCGGGCTCCGCCCCTGCGAGCGCGGCGATGCGATCGTAGCGACGCGCGGGCTCGAGCCACGGGTCTTCGGGCACCGCGGCATCGAACAGCACGTCGTCGCCGCGCCGCACCCGTACCGCGAAGCGCGGTGCGATCGCCCATCCTCGACGCGCGATCACGGCATACGCGCGTGCGATCTCGATCGGCTTGACGCACGACGCGCCGAGCGCCATCGGCCGCACCTCCGCAAGCTGGCTCGAGATGCCGAGCCGCTTCGCGAGGCGAATCACGGGCTCGGCGCCGACGCGATCGAACACGTCGATCGCCGGCGCGTTGAGCGACGCCGCGAGCGCGTCCTGCGCGAGCACGACGCCGCGAAACCGCGCGCCCGACTTCGGCTTCCAGTGGACGTTCGTGACCTCGTCGTACTCCGCGATCGGCGCATCGCGCAGCGCGGTGCCCGGCGTGATCGCCGCGGTCTCGAGCGCCGCGCCGTACACCAACGGCTTCCACGCGGAGCCCGGTTGCCGGCACGCCTGCAACACGCGATCGAACTGGTCCTTCGCACCGCTGCGCCCGCCGACGATCGCCTCGACGTAGCCCGTTCGATGGTCCCACACGATCGTGGCCACCTGCGCGTCCTTCCACTTCGCGGCGTGTGTGTCCGCGTCGCGCTGAAGATCCACACCCTCGGCGATGTTCGCTGCGGTCTCGATCACGAGTCCACCGTTGTCGAGCTCGGCGGGCAACGCCTCGGCGATGAATCGCCGCACTTGCTCGGCGTACCAGGGCACGCGGGTGCCGTAGCTCGGCACGGGTCGCGCGAGAGCGATCGGCTGCGCGCTCGCCTTCGCCTTCACACTCTCGTCGATGATCTTCGCGCGGACCATCCGCGCGAGCACCTCGTCGCGCCGCGCCTTCGCACGCTCCGGGTTCTTGTAGGGATCGATCACACTCGGCGCCTGGATCAGGCCAGCGAGCAGCGCCGCCTCGGCCAGATCGATATCGCCGATGTCCTTGTCGAAGTACGCCCTCGCGCCCGCCGTCATGCCGTAGGCGCCCTGCCCGAGGAACACGTAGTTCAAATACGTCTCGAGGATCTCGCGCTTGGACCACCGGCGCTCGATCTTGCGCGCCATCAGCGCCTCGCGTGTCTTGCGGCGAAAGCTCTGTTCGGTTCCGATCTCGATCGGCAGCAGGTTTCTCGCGAGTTGCTGCGTGATCGTCGACGCACCCTGCCTCGGTCCGCCCTCGTAGCGCACGCGCAGCGCGCGCAGGATCGCCTGCACGTCGTAGCCCGCGTGCGAGAAGAACCGCACGTCCTCCGCCGCGAGCACCGCTTGCACGAGCACGACCGGCAGGCGCTCGAGCGTCGCGAGCTCGCGATGCCCGACGACGCCACCCTCGGCGGTAAACGGCTGCTCGACGAGATGCGCGCCGTCGGCCGCGAGGATCAGCGAGGTCTGCGGAGCGTTCGCGCGCCACTCGGCGAGGTCGGGCACCTCGGGCAGATCCGTCGCCCACCGTCGCAACGTAGTCGCACCGACAAGCGCGACCACGATCGGCGTCGCGATCACGGCCCAGATCACCGCGAGCACGGGTGCGCGCCACCACCATCCGCCCTCGCGGCGATTCGCGACGCGCACGTGCCGCTTCATCGCCTGTCCGCCCACCGGGCACGCGCAACCGCAGTCGCCAGTTCCGTTACGGGGTAAGTTTTGATGATTCGGGTGGCGTGCCGCGGTCTTGCGCGATTTGCAATGCCTGCATGCCATGCATGCCGTCCGTGCCGGACAGACCGGACAACCTTCGCGCACCCTCGCGGTTCGCGAGCACGCGCGGTCATCGCGCGAACAACGCCATCTGCTGCGGAGGGCCGATCACGCGCGCGTGCGCACCGACCGCTGCGGCGATCGCGTCCGCGCACGGTCCCGTCACGAACACGGAGCGCGCGTTGGCGGCCTCGATCCATCCCAGCAATTGTGCGCGATCTGCGGCCGTGGCCCACGCGAACGCAGCGTCGTACCCGACGCCATCCTCGACCGCGCGCCCCGACACGAGTGCGGTCGCGAAGCCGGTCGAGCTCGCGCGCCCGCTATTCCTCGCCACGTCGCTCGATGGTCTTGTGCGTTTACCGGCGCCGTTCGCGCTATCGCCGCGCATCGCCTTCGCGAGGCCCGCGTGATCGCCGTCGAGCCAGATCACCGCACGCGGCTCTTTGCCGACCGTCGCGATGCCTGCGATCGATCCGCGCGTCGCGGCCTCGCGGATCGCGCGATGCGCCGACACAATGACCCCGCGATCGAGCAGCGTCTTCGCGACCTCGAGCCCATCGAGGATGCCGTCGACGAACAGCACGGGCCGGCGATTCGCCGCGAGCTGCGCTGATGCCCAGGCGACCGTCTCCTCGATCACACGTGCGAGCGGCGGGAACACGTGGTGCTTCTCGCCGAACGTCGCGCCCACGACGAGTGCGTCGCACGAGCGAACCTCCGCGGGCTCACCCGCACCGCCCGCGACCGTGCGCACCGTGTTCGCGTACAGCACCTTTCGCCCCGCGATGTCCGCGAACAGGGCCGCGGCGCCGAGGCCGCGCCCCGACGGGATCAGCTCGAGGCGCACCGTGCCGAGCGTGAAGCGCTGGCGCACCGGAACGCCGAGGTGGCCGTCGGTCGAGCCGAGCAGCGCGAGCGTCGCGGGGGTCGCGATCAGCTGACCGTGCCCCGTCCGCGGAATGCGTTCCACCGACGACACGAAGCAGATGTCCTGCCGCCGCCGCGCGTCGCACCAGATCGGCGTGTCGGTCAGGTGAACGCCATCGCGCCACACCACCGGTGCGATCGGCGTCGCTCGTGCCGCGCGGCGTGCCACGGCACACCATAGCAAACACTCCCGCGCTTATTCGCCGGGGCTCGTGTTGAGGCGGCCTTCTTTGAGCGACGCCTCGAGCTCCTTCACGATCTCGTTCAGCTCCGCCTTCTGCTTGTCGTCCATCTCGAACACGATGCCCATGCCCGGCTGCTCGCCTTCGCCCGAGGGCACCGTGTGCGAGACCTTGCCGACGATCGACAACGGCTGCGCCTTACCGGGCACCGCGACGAGCATGTGTACCTGCGACGTCTCGGGGAGCGGCTTGTCCGTCAGGAGGAACACTCCCTCCTCGTTGATGTCCTTCGTGAACGTGTTCGCCGGGCCCTCGATCGCGCCGTACGTCACCTGCAGCTTGACCGGCAAGCGTCGCTTCTCGCGCAGGTTCAACAGGCCGCCGCGCACGAAGCCATTGAGGTAGTTGATCTTGTCGCGCTCGGAGCCGCCCAGGGCCACGACGACGCCCTTCGGCTCGTCCTTATGCCCGACGACGCTTCCCTTGAGCGAGACGAGCCAGCCGCCGACGTCGAGGTCGATGCGCAAGGACGTGCCCTGCTCGAGCTTCTGATCGCTCGGAACGAACACCGTCCAGTCCCGCGGATCGAAGATCTTGATCCACTCGGACTGACTCGTCAGCCGTAGCTCGAGTCGTGACCCCACGACACCATCGTAAACTAAAGCGCGTGCGCGCTAGTGGATGAGGACGCGGAACGTGAGCGGCTTGCCCGCGCGAAGCACCTGAATGTTCGCGGCGCGCGTCGCAGAAGCACGCACGTACAGATCAGCCGCGTCGTCGATCGAGCGCAGGGGCACGTTGTCGACCGCGGTGACGACATCACCCGACCGCAGACCGGCCTTCGCGAACACCGAGCCCTCGGCGACGACATCGAGGCGCGCGCCCTGGGCGGTGAACGATCCGCGAAGCAGCGTGGCGAGCTTGCCGAAGTCTGCGAGCGCGACGTTGAGCTCGCTGCGTGACAGCACCGTCGGCGTGATCACCGGCGCGGCGGGCGCTTCCGTTTCACCGTACGGATCTGCCGGAATCTCGGCCGCGACGGGCGCACCCGGAGCTGGCGCGGGCGACATCCACGACGGGTCGGCTTTGTGCCTCACGGAAGGCGCGCCCCCATCGATGATCGACGCCGTGGGTCCGCGATGCGGCGCGGGGTCGAGATCGCTTGCGTACGGATCCGACGGCGCGTTCGCCCCGGTGACACGCACGCCGCTCTCACCCGCCACGATCGGCGTCGGGGCCGACACCTCGCGAACCTTCGGCTCGGCGTACGGATCGATCGGCGCGTCGCCCTCGATCGCGTACGGATCTGCCGGCGCGTCGGTGTAGGGGTCGGCAGGCTCGATCTTCTTCGCGGGAGCGCGCTCCTCGCGCAAGGAGCGTTTTACCGACGTCGGACTTTCGGGAGCGCTGAGCACGAGCTCCTTGCCGTTCGACACCAGGGTCACCTCGTCCTCGTCGATCGACTCGACGGTGAAGCCGGCGATCGTCGACCCCACCTCGGCTAGGACATGCGTGCCGCGGTTCTTGTCGAACACCAGCGCCTGGTTGCTCTCCGGCAGGATTCGAACAACCCGCAGCCCGACCTTCGCCTTCGTCGTGATCGGAGCGGCAGGTGCAGGTTCGGGCTGGGGTTCCGAGACCTTGGCCTCGTCCGCGAGTGCGATCGACCCGGACAGGGTCAGTGCCAAAAGCCCGACAACAAGACGCATGAACCGGGGATGTGCAATCGCCGATCCGCTGAACGGATGGTCTGAAACGGCCCAACCTACCGAGGTTACTCCGCCAAATTCTTGCCGCTGTGAATGTCCAGCTACACCGCCGCGCCAGACCTACCCAGACTCAGGCCTTCTTTGACTCTTTGTCGAGCTCGGCCAGGTCGAGGTCCTCGAGCTCCTTCAAGTCCTCGGCCGTCAGTCCGCCCATCCCGGAGATGTCCACGGGAGCGGACTTGTCTTCCTTCGCGTGGCTCGCGCCCGCGCCGAGCTGCTTCGCGGAGTCACCTTTGGGCGCCTCGAGCAAACCCATCTTCGCCTTGAGCTCGTTGAGCGAGTCGTCCTCACTGCCACCGCTCGCCTCGAGCGCGTGGAACTTCGACTCGAGCGTGTCGCCGCTCAGCTCGCCCGCAAGCTCGGCGCCTGCCTCGGCCTCCGCCTCCATGAGCTGGATGCGCTCGGCCATGCGATCGAACGTGTCGAACGCCGACGTGTCGCCGAGGCCCTGCATCGTGTTCGCGATCTGCTGCTGCGCTTCCGCGCGCTTCTTGCGAGCGATGAGGATGTTCTTCTTCCGCTTCGCTTCCTCGATCTTGTTGTTGAGGAGGCGCAGCGCGTCCTTGAGCTTCTCGACGGCCTGCTTTTGCGCGATCCACTGCTGCTGGAACTGCGTCGCGATCGTCTCGTGCTCTTGCTTCCGCGCGAGCGCCTGGCGCGCGAGGTTGTCGTCGCCGGCACGCACCGCGACCATCGCCTTGCGCTCCCACTCTTTCCCCTTGTCGGTCTCCGACGTGTACTGCTTCTGCAGCTTCTTCTCGTCCGCGATCGCGACGGCCACGGCCTTCTTCGCCTCGACGAGCTGCTGCTGCATCTCGAGGAGGACCTGCGTGAGCATCTTCTCCGGGTCTTCAGCCTTCGTGATGAGGTCGTTGATGTTCGACTTGATCAGCGTTCCGAGTCTCGAAAAGATGCCCATAGCTTCTTCCGAGCCTACGGGATCAAGGGTGTCGTTGCAACGCTCGCACCCGACGTGCTACGCGGTCTGTCCTCGTCGATGACGGACACACGCAGGCTCCCGCGCCACGTCGGGATCATCATGGACGGCAACGGCCGCTGGGCCGAGACCCAAGGCCGGCCGCGCCTCGAGGGTCATCGCGCCGGCGCCGATTCCGTTCGCGACATCACACGCGCATCCCGCCAGCTGGGCATCGAAGCGCTGACCCTGTTCGCGTTCAGCTCTCAGAACTGGTCCCGCCCGGCGGAGGAGGTCGCGGGATTAATGCAGCTCCTTCGCGAGTTCCTCCTCGACGAGCGCGCCGAGATCCTCGACAACCAGATCCGCCTCGAGGCGATCGGTGACGTCGAGAAGCTCCCGCCGATGGTAAAGGATCCCCTCGACGAGCTGCGCGCCGCGAGCGCTCACAATCTCGGAATGACGCTCACCCTCGCGCTGAGCTACGGCGGGCGCGAGTCGATCGTCCGCGCCGTGCGCGAGGTCGCGAAGGATGTCGCCGCGGGAACCGTTCGCCCCGAAGACCTCGACGTCGATCGCTTTCACGGCTACCTCCCGACGGCGCGGCTGCCGGCCGTGGACCTCCTGGTTCGTACGAGCGGCGAGATGCGCATCTCGAACTTCATGCTCTGGGAGATCGCCTACGCGGAGCTGGTGTTCGTCGACGTGCTCTGGCCCGAGTTCCGTCGCGAGCACCTCTATCAATGCCTCGAGCAGTACGCGAGCCGCGAGCGCCGCTTCGGTTTGACGTCGGCACAGCTCGCAACGGACGTGGATCCGACCTAAGACTTTGCCGTGGCACTCGGAAATCTCGCTCAGCGGTTCCTGGTCGCGGTCGTCGCGGTCCCGATCCTGCTGGGCATCTTGTACGTCCAGCGGCCCGAGCCTACGTGGGCGCTGATCTTCATCGCGTCGCTGATCGCGATGCACGAGTTCTTCACGATGACCCTGCCGGCCGAGGACCGGAAGGCAGCGGTCGTCCTCGGCGGCATCGCGTGCCTGATGTTCTACTGGCTCGATCCCGCGACGCTCGCGCTCTATGCGAAGCACCTGCCGGCCGCGTTCAAGGGCTTCTTGTTCAGTGGCAGCACCGTCGCGCTCCTGTTCGCGGTCGTCGTGCCGATGCTCTACTTCCTGTTCAAGTTCCGCGACATCCCGAGCGTCGCGAACCGCACGACGGCGACGGTGATGGGCATCATCTACGCGGGCTTCCTCACCACGTTCCTCGCGAAGCTCAAGGTGCTCGAGCTCACCGGCATCACGCCGCCGGGCCGCGGCTACCTCGTGTTGATCGTGCTGCTCGTCGCGTGGCTCGCCGACACCGGTGGCTACTTCGCGGGGCGCTTCCTCGGCAAGGCGAAGCTCTACGAGGCGGTCTCCCCGAAGAAGACCTGGGCCGGCGCGTGGGGCGGGCTCGCGGGATCCTTCGCCGGCGTCGCGATCCTGAAGCTATTCTTCGCCGAGTACCTGACGTGGCTCGACGTCGTGCTGCTCGCGATTCCGGGCGGAATGCTGGGTCAGATGGGTGATCTCGCCGAGTCGCTGATCAAGCGCTCGACGGGCGTCAAGGACTCGGGCGCACTGCTGCCTGGCCACGGCGGCATCCTCGATCGGATCGACGCGGTCTTGTTCATCGCGCCGTACGTCTACGTGTACCTGACGCTGCGCTTCCCCAACCTCTAGTCGCAGGGTCCACGCTTCGCGAAGCGAACGCTCGGGCAGCTGCTCGTGGTGTGTCTGGTGCGTCCATCGCAGTCGCAGTACGGGATGTCGTCGGCGGTGCACGTTCGATCGCGCGGCGCACACCGTCCGGGACCGTCACAACCTTCGCCCTCGCAGATGCGCGACGCGCACTCCGCGGCGCTCGTGCACGTGGCACCGTCGGGCCGATTCATGTTCGTGGGGCACGCCCCTTTGCTCGCATACATGCGCCCCGGGCACGAGCCGGATGCCTGGAACGTCGAGCCGTCGCAGCTGCAAAACGTGCGCAGGTCCTTCGTGCACGAACGCATCGCAGGCACACACACGCCCTGGACACCGCAGCCTTCGCCTTCGCACACGCCCGACGAGCAATGCTCGTTGCGCGAGCACGGTTGGCCGTCGGTTGCGAGGGGCTCGTCGGGGCCGGGAATCCGCGCAGGCTGCTCGACGTACGGTGCCGGAAGGTTGGGCGGCGGGCTCGTGCGGTTCGGCGGCGGGCTCGAGCACGCAGCAACGAGCGCGAGCATCATCGCCTGCATCACTCGTCCTCGTCGCACGTGCTCCGCTTCGCGAACCGCACGCCGGGACAGCTGCTCGATCCCGTGGTCGTGCGCCCATCGCACGTACAGAATTGGACCACGTCGGCGGTGCACGCGCGCTGCTTGTCTGCGCAGCGGCCCGGACTCGCGTCGTCGCACCCCCGTCCCTCGCAGATCTTCGACGCGCAATCGCCGGCCTTCAGGCAGAACGCCCCCGCCGGGCGGTTGGTCCCCGTCGCGCAGGCGCCCTTGATCGCGTAGCGCTGCTTCGGGCACGAGCCCGACGTCTTGAAGGTCTTGCCATCGCAGCCGCAGTACGAGCGCAGGTCCCTCGTGCATCCGCGCTGCGCGGGTGCACACGTTCCTGGCTCGCTGTCGAAGCAGCCCTGGCCTTCGCACACGCCAGAGCTGCAGTCGGCGTGCTTCAGGCAGGACGCGCCCTCGGCGGCAAGTGTGGGTGCGGCGTCGATCGCGACGGGCGCTGCGCCGGCATCGAGCGCGGGAGGGGCCTGCTCGAGCGGTGCCGCGTCGGCCATCGGGGCCGGCTCGACGGGCGCGGGTTCGACGGGCGTCGGGGTGGGGGGCTTGCTCGGGCTCGAGCACGCGGCGAGGAAGCTCATCATCACGACGAAGCGCATCGCGCGATGCTAGTCCCTCGCGCGCTGCGGATCGAGCCGGCGGGCGCGCAGGCGGATCGATGCCCGGCGGGTCTGGTCCAACCCATTCGTGTGGCTGCAACGGGTCCCGTGCGACTCGGGCGCCGGGCTAACCGTCTGAAGGTGCTGATGGGACTGGTTGGCGAGCAGGTTGCTCGAGGGGGCGAGAGGAACCGACGATGACTCGCTTCGATCGTACGTGGGAGCCCTTGCTCGTACTGCTGCTGGCGCTGGTGCTCCTGCTCGGCACGCGTTGTTGAACGCCCTCCATTCTTTCGTTGCAGTGGTGTGACGGAACGATCTAACGTCCGCGCGACTTCGGAGGAGGGACCCGATGATCGCGTCACACACGTCATTGCTCGTGTTGATCGGAGGCCTCGTCGCGTGTGGACCGCCACACGCCAAAGGCGGCGGCAACGGTGACGTCGACGCCGGCGGAACGCCGGACGGCGATCAGGTGTTCCCGCAGGTCGATAGCGGCAGCGGCTGCACGAAGATCGATCTCTTGTTCGTCATCGACAACTCGGGCTCGATGGGCGACGAGCAGACGAACCTCATCGCGAACTTCCCGACGTTCATCAACGTCCTCGATCAGTCGGGTCTCGACTATCGCGTCGCGGTCACGACGACGGCACGAGAATACACGTACACGATGGCGCCGTTCCCGTTCCCCATGAACACGGGCAACGGCGAGAACGGGACCATGCTGCAGCCCGCGTCGTGCAACATGACGAAGCGCTGGATCGACAAGCTCGATCCGAGCCCGGGCCAGACGTTCGCGTGTCTCGCCAACGTCGGCACAGGCGGAAACTCCGACGAGATGCCGCTCGGCGCGATGCGCGACGCGTTCGAGGATCGCATGATGGACAACACGAACGCCGGCTTCCATCGCAGCGACGCGTTGCTCGGCATCGTGTTCCTCACCGACGAGGAAGACTGCTCCTACGAGGCACAGGTCTCGCTCTCGATCGGGCAGTCGCTGTGCGACTCGATGATGGAGCCTGCGGCGAACTACGTCGCGTTCCTCGACACGTACACGGGGCACCGCTCGCGCTGGGCCGCCGCGGCGATCGCGGGCATGGGACCGGGGACGTGCAGCTCGACGTTCGGCAGCGCCGAGGAGGCCACGCGCCTCAAGGCGTTCGTCCAGGGCGCCGGTGCGCAGGCACGCATGTCGTCGATCTGTGACGGCGATCTATCCGTGGGCCTCTCCCAGACGCTCGCGCTGTTCCAGTCGGCCTGCGGTGGCGTGATCTTCTAGTCCGTTGTAAGACTCGGCGACTGATGCCGGGCATTCATTTCGAGGCGATCGAGAATGACGGCGTCCGTTTTGCGGAGGTGATCTGGGCGAACAGCGTCGTCGAGAAGACGCGCTTCCTATCGCCCGACGACTGCTCGATGCAGTTCGGCCTCCTCGCGCACGAGGCGGGCTTCGTGGAGCCCGCGCACTACCACAAGCCGATCGAGCGCACGATCAAGAACCTCGCGCAGATGTTCGTCGTGCAGAAGGGCAGGGTCGCGGTCGACTTCTTCACCGCCGACGGCCACAAGTTCCGCGAGGTGGTGCTGGGCGTGGGCGACGCGATCCTACTCCTCGACGGTGCGCACTCGGTTCGCGCGATCGAAGCGTTCCAGTGTGTGAGCGTGAAGCAGGGGCCGTTCTACGGCGCCGAGAACGACAAGATCGAGATCAAGGTCGAGTCGTGATCCCCGTCTTCGAACCGGAGATTGGCGAAGAAGAGATCGCGCTCGTCGTCGACGCCCTCCGCAAGGGCGAGATCTCCGGATCGTTCGGCGGCTACATCCCGAAGTTCGAAGAAGGCTTCGCGGCGTTCTGCGGTGCGAAGCATGGCGTCGCGGTGACGAGCGGCACGACGGCGCTCGAGATCGCGGTCGCGGCGGCGGGGGTGGGCGCGGGTGACGAGGTCCTCATCTCCGCGTGCACGAACATCGCGACGGCGCTCGCGGTGTATCGCAACAACGCAGTGTCGGTGCCGGTCGACTCCGAGAGCGAAACGTGGAACCTCGATCTCGATCTCGTCGAGTCGCTGATCACGCCGCGCACGAAGGCGATCATCCCCGTCCATATCTACGGTCACCCCGTCGACATGGATCGGCTCGCGCAGATCGCGAAGAAGCACGGCCTCGTCGTCATCGAAGACGCCGCCGAAGCGCACGGTGCCGAAGTCCGTGGCAAGCGGGTCGGTGCGCTCGGACACATGGGCTGCTTCAGCTTCTACGCGAACAAGATCATCACGACGGGTGAGGGCGGGATGGTCACCACCAACGACGACGCGCTCGCGAAGAAGCTGCGCCTGCTACGCAACCTCGCGTTCGGCCAGCCGCGCTTCTTCCACGAGGTACCGGGCTACAACTTCCGCATGACCGGGATGCAGGCGGCGCTCGGCGTCGCGCAGCTCGGCAAGATCGATCGAGTGATCGAGGATCGGCGCCGCGTCGCAAAGCTGTACAACGAGCACCTCGGCGGGATCGCGGAGCTGCAGCTCCCCGTCGAGCTTTCGTGGGCCAAGAACGTCTACTGGATGTATTCGGTCGTGTTCCGGCCGCGCGGTGGGGAGCGTCGAGATCAGCTCCTCGATCATCTTCGCAAGGAAGGCGTCGACACCCGCACGATGTTCTGCCCGATGAACATGCAGCCCTTCTTGAAGGCGCAGCCCGGCTTCCGCGAGATCGCGTGTCCCGTCGCGGAGAATTTGTGGGCGAACGGGTTCTACCTGCCGTCGTCGTCGAGCGTCAGCGAGGCCGACGTCGTGAAGATCGCCGGCGCGGTCAAGCAGTTCCTCGCGGCTCGATGAAGGTCGGCATCTACCTTCCCGACATGAGCCCGACGAGCGGCGGGGCCTTCACGTTCGTCGAGACCGTGCTCGGCAACCTCGCGGCCAACGCGAGCGATACGCTCGTCGTGTTTCACTACGGAAGCTCGGCGGAGCTCGCCGCGAAGTACGCCGGAACGAAGGTCTCGTTTCACTCGCTCGCGGCGACCCGCGCGGGCCGCCTCGCGAAGAAGGCGTTCTTCGGGCAGGTCACCGCGCGATTGCAGATGCCCGTGTTTCACGCGGCCAACGTCCTCGGGCGCGCGGCTCCGCATATCCCGGCAAGCCCGCTCGATCGAGCGGCGCACCGACTCGGCATCGATCTGGTCTGGTTTCCGACGCCCATGTACGAGCATGTCGATGTCCCGTACGTGATCACCGTCTGGGATCTCGAACACCGCCTGCAGCCGTACTTCCCGGAGCTCGGCACGCGCGCCGAGTTCACGCGCCGCGAGCAGCTATTCGGCGACGCGCTTCGCCGGGCGGCGTATGTCGTGACGGGAACCAACGTCGGTCGTGACGAGATCGTCCGCTTCTACAACGTCGAGCCTTCGCGGATCCGCATGTTGCCGCATCCAACGCCGAGCTTCGCGCTCGACGCGGCCGGGACCACGCCGCCGGTGCCCGTGCCCGTGCGCACGCCGTTCGTCATGTATCCGGCGCAGTTCTGGGCGCACAAGAACCACGTCGGCCTCCTCCGCGGCGTGGCAGAGCTCGCTGGGCGTGGAGTGACGGTCGACTGCGCGCTCGTCGGAAGCGACACCGGAAACCAGGCGTACGTGCGAGAACGCGCAGTCGAGCTCGGGATCGCGGATCGCGTGCACATCCTCGGCTTCGTCTCGCGCGACGACCTCGTCGCCCTGTACCGCAACGCGCTGGCGCTCGTGTACACGTCGCAGTGTGGCCCGGAGAACCTCCCGCCGCTCGAAGCGATGGCGCTCGGCTGCCCGGTCATCGCGTCCGACATCGCCGGCTCGCGCGAGCAGCTCGGAGACGCGGCGGTCCTCGTCGACACGCTAGACGCGAGCGCGCTCGCTGATTCGATCCACCGCGTGATGACGCAGTCCGCACATCGCGACGAGCTCGTGCGCAGGGGACATGTGCGCGCGTCGCGCTACACGCAGCGCGAGTTCGGTCGCGATCTCGGGGCGATTCTGGACGAGTTCCGCCGCCGCCACGATCTGTGGCGCTAGCTCAGGGGCGCGCTTTCGTGCAGATGAACCACTTGCCGACCGAGATGCGGTCGTTCCACTTCGAATCGAGGACCTGCACGTCCTGATACGCGATCCGGTACTTCTGCAGCCACCACTCGACGGAGTTGTTGTGGAAGCTCTGCAGCCCCTTCATCCAGCCCTCGTCCTTGTCGCGCCGCGAGACCGGGATCTGGTGGAACGAGCCATACCGCGTGATGCGATGCGCTTCGCGAACGAACGCGACGATACCGTCCTCGGTGAAGTGCTCGAGCGATCCGATCGAGTAGCTGTAGTCGAACGCGTTATCCGCATAGGTCGTCTTCGTGGCGTCCTCGACGCGCAGCCGATCCTTGCCGATGCCGCGATCGATCGCCTTCTGGATCAGGAAGTCCGAGATGTCGAAGCCGTGCACCTCGATCGCCGGATAGCGATCGAGCAGTGTCATCACCTTGCCCGTGCCGCACGCGATGTCGAGCACCCGGCCGTGCGCGTTCATCAGCAGCATCTGGATCTCGTCCCACGCGTTGCCGTTGCCCCAGGTCTCGAGGAGGGCGGCCATCTTCGGGTCCCAGTAGATATCGAGCGCCTGCTTGTCGGGCGAATCCCCGCCGATCGGCCGGCCCAGCAGTCGTTCGACGACGGCCTTCGCGAGCGGCGGCATGTTGCGCAGCGCCGACGCATCGAGCAGCCGCCCCACGCGCTCGCGCGCGAACTCAAGTCCAGGCACGTACACCATCATTTGTCCTTCAGCGATCGCACGACACGCGCGGGATTGCCCGTCGCCAGCACGTACGGTGGAATGTCCTTCGTCACCACACTGCCGGCGCCGATGATCGCACCCTCGCCGATCGTGACGCCCTTGAGCACCGCGACGTTGAAGTTGATCCAGGCGTGGTCGCCGATGACGATCGGCGCGGTCCGGATCGTGCCCTTCTCGAAGGCGCGCCCCTCGACGATCGTGCGCTGGTAGTGCTCGGCTCGCTCACCGGCGTCCATCTGGTGCGAGTTGGTGTCGGTGATCGTCACGTTGTGCGCGACGAACACGTGGTTGCCGATGCGCAGCTTCTCGCCCGACCACAGCCGCGTGCCCATACCGATGTAGGCCGACTCGCCGATCTCGATCTCGCCGCCGTAGTCGTGGAGGAGCAGCTCACCGTCGATCAGCGTCTTCGCGCCGATCCGGATGTGCTCGCGTCCGCGTGGATTGATCACGCGCGCGCTCGGACCGAACCGCACGGCGTCCCCGGTCACCGTGATCTGGCGGAAGCAGCGCTCCTGCGTCTGCTTCAGCAGCGCCCATTCGAGCACCATGGGCACTCGTGCAGCGCGCAGCAGCTTCCACACCAGCTCCTTCAAGGTCGGCGCGTCATATCGCAAGTGCGTGCCGACGACAATCGGCGTCTTCGTCGGACCTACACGTCTTTAGTCGCGCCTGAAGCAAAGTGCGGCCTTGTTCTCGTCCAGCCAGCGCGCGCGTGTCTCCATCTCCTTCGGGACGTCCTTGTCGTTGACGACGATGGACAACGCGTCCCGGAGACGAGTCATCCCCCAGTGGGAGTCGCAGTCGGTGAGCTTCAGCGTTGCCTCTGCGGCGCGCACGGCGAAGAAATAGCCCTCGCGCGCCGGGCGGGCGCTCAGCGCCGACGGGATGACGTTGTACCAAGCGTCGGGATCGGAGCGGAACGTCCCCGTCGGCCATGCCGCCTTCGCCGCGAGGAGATACGCGTCGGTCTCCGGCACACCCTGTAACTTGTACCAGGCTGAGCAGTTCCCCTCGATCAGCCAGCACGCGAGCTGGGCGTCGAGCTCGTGGCACTTCGGATCTGCGTTGAGCTTCGCGCCGAACAAGAGTGGCGTCGGATCGTCCGCGAAGCCGGGCACCGGGCGCATCGTCGAGAACGCGCTCTTCGAGGTACGGTACTCGTCGGGCGCGAGCAACACGCGTCGGGTCAACCTCTGGCACGTCTTCGAAGGCGACGAGCTGTCGTCGTTAGCGAGCGCGAGCTCGTTGAGCTCGTTCGCGCCGCCGCGGTTGCCGACCTCGATATATGTCGCGGACAACCGATCGATCACGTCGAGCTCGCTGCGCAGGCCGAGCTTGTTCACGAGCGAGCGCGCGCTATTCGGATCGTGGCTGACGAGCACGTTCGTGAGGTCGGCGCGGATCGCCGTGGCGAGCCCGCGCACGACGGTGCCGCGAAGCTCGACGAGGATCTCGAGCGCGGCGACATGGTTGTTCGCACCGACGAAGCACCACGCGCGCAGGTACCGCAGCTGATCGCGGAGCTTGGGAACGACGCGGCGCTGCGCGCCCATCTTGCAGAGCTCGATCCAGTCGACGCCGGGCTCGGCCAGCTCCTTCGCGATGTCGAACTGCGGCTCGAGCTCGGGATGATCCGAGAGCGAGAGCGGCCAGCGCAGCTCGTGGATCGGGTCGGGTTGGACGAGCGCGAGGTCGATCGGTGGGAGCTGCGGCGGGGCGATATCGATCTCCGGACGCTCGCGCGGTGTGTACACGCGCTCGACGTCGGGCTTCGCGAGCGGCTCGGGATCGCGGATCTTCTCCGGCGGAGCCGTTGCGCACGCGGCGACCACGAGCAGGACGAGCGCTACTGCCTGCATATCTCGTCGAGCTCGTTGTCCAGCATCGCGTCGATACGGTCCATGATCAGTTTCGGAAGGCGCGCGCTTGGATCGGGGAGTCCGTCGCTCGATGTGTCGACCGCATCGGCGTGCGCGCTCGAGGTCAGACCCGCCACCAACGCGCCGCCACGAGCCACTTCACGCTGATATCCTAGCGCCGAGGCGCCCCCGAGTTGTCACGATTTCTTCTCGTCGGCGGCGGGGTAGGATGCGAGTCCATGCGGCGGTCCCGTCTCGCGATCCTGGCTGCGCTGACCGCCTGTTACGACGGCGGTGGGCTCGGGAGCGATGCGGCCGTGGCGCCGGATGCGCGCCCGGATCGCGGGATCGTCCGCGTGAAGGTCAGCGGGTTCGTCGAGAAGACCGGGCTCCGCGTGTTCTTCCAGGAGAGCGACTCGTCGCTGTCGCTGTCGACGCGAACGGACGCGAACGGCGAGGCGACCGGACGGCTCGGGCCCGACGGGTTCGTCACGCTCGTCGCGGGCTTCGAGCCGGCGCTGACGCTGTGGACGTACGCGGGCGTGCAGCCGGGCGACGAGCTCGAGTTCTTCGAGCCCGACGCCGTCAACGTCGAGACGCCCGTCGACTCGATCAGCATCTTCGCGAACGGTGCCGGTGACCCGCCTCTCACGTTCCGGTCGTCGTGTGGCGGCGCGCAGACGATCTTCGATCCACTTCCCGTCGCGTTGCCCGTCACGATCTGTGGCCCGCGCGGCGACTTCTTGCTCGAGCGCGGCCAGGTCTATCGCTACGCGCGCGACGTGGACATGACGGCAACGCCGCTCGTGATGTATTTCATTGGTGAGTACCTCGACTACGGTTTGTCGACGGTGACGGTGGCGAACGCGCCCGGGTTCGACGCGTTCGTGACGCAGGCGCTGATGGGGCAGGGCTTTCCTCTCGAGCAGACGAGCAACGTCGGGAGCATCAGTGCGGGGCAGCTTCGCGTGGAGCTCGGTCTTCCACTTCCCGCGAACGGGACCGTGCTCACGCAGGTCGACTTCTTCGAAGATCCGGCGGCGCCCCATCTCGTCGACTGGCGCCCATCGGCGGCGAGGTTCGACCTCGACTTCGATGCGATCC
The DNA here is from genome assembly GCA_046160585.1 of Kofleriaceae bacterium. GTDB lineage: Bacteria > Myxococcota_A > Polyangia > Haliangiales > Haliangiaceae > JABFXX01. The sequence continues at coordinate 42,415 of JBJXGN010000317.1, read as the reverse complement.
CTATCGCGCCCGCGAGCGAACGACCGCGCTACGACCCGACGACGACGTCGATCGTGTGGAGCGAAGGACCGGGCACGCCGGGTGACCTCGTGCGCGCGACGATGCAGTGGCGCGATAGCGAGCAATCACGTACCCGCTCGTGGGTCATCATCGGACCGCGTGGTGATGCTCCGGTGCTCCGCGTGCCCCGGCTTCCGGCGACGGATCTGCAGCCGTCGATCGAGGTGCCGCAGTCGATGGAGTCGTTCGTGGTCGGTGATCAGCGCGACTGGCTGCGCACACACATGCACGGACGATGGCTCGCAGAGGGCGTCACGTGGCCCATCCACGGTGAGGCAGGGCGCGTCGTGTGGCGGTCGTTGTAGCTCAGACCGCGATCTGATCGAGGAACGTGCGCGCGTGCGGCTCAGACCGCGATCTGATCGAGGAACGTGCGCGCGTGCAGCGCCCAGTCGCTCGCGACGTCGGTGTCGAGCTCGAGGTAGCGCTCGAGGAACTCTTTTGCCTGCGCGTTGCCGCCGACCTGCGCGAGCATGATGCCGAGGTTGTAGTGCGCGTCGGCAAACTTCGGCGCGGCCGCGCACACCTTGCGCAGCTCGGCAATCGCGAGGTCCGTCTCGCCCAGGTCTTCGAGGAGGTTGGCGAGGTTGTAGCGAGCCTCCGGCTGCGCGGGATCGTGCTCGAGCGCGCGGTCGTAGAGCTTGCGCGCTTCTTCGAGCTCGCCCTGGCGATAGACGAGATTCCCGAGGTTCGTGAGTGCGGCCGCCATCGTCGGCTCGAGATCGAGGGCCTGGCGGAACAGGTGCTCTGCCGTGTCCGTGTCGCCGCGATCTTCGGCGGCGCACGCTTCGATGAAAAGCCGATACCCGGTCGTGCCGGCGTTCGCCTGCGTGGGGTTGTCGTCGACGGTGTGCGGCGTCCCGTCGGCCGCCATCGCGATACGCGCGGACGCGTCTGCGTTGACCGCGTTCGGATCCACGCGAGGCATCGCGAGGATCTGCGCGACATGCTCGCCAAACGACGGCACCGTAAACGCCATCACGACCTGTCCGCCGATCGGCTGGAACGCGACGTCATCGGCGAGCGCGACGATCGTCTCGCCGTCGCAACACACGCGCAGCTTCGTCGTCGGATGCGTGTCCTCGGGCAGCGCTTTCTTCAGCGCCTCGACGTTCTTGCGCGCGCGCTGCAGCGGCAACCCGGCCGCGAGCAGGTCTTTGCCCGCCTTCACGGCGAGCAGATCGCAGAACGTGTAGTAGAAACGGCCGCCCTTGCGCACCGTCGGGCCGACGAAGCCGGTCTGCGTCCAGTAGCGAAGGCGCGACTCCTGGACCGCGAGGATACGGGACACGTCACGGATCGAATACAGCTCCATCATGCGTTCCTCCGCGCCTCGATGTTGAGGCTCAAGTGGACTTCGTTCCCCTTCGCGCGACTCTCGACATCGACGTGCGGTGCAACGAGGTTCGCTCCGGCGCTGCGGCGCGCCTCGCTCACGGCGATGCGACGGGCGTTCGCACGACAGCGCTCGTCGGAGGCGTACAGGAACGCCACGCGCTGTGCGGTCGTCGAATCAGGCGGGTCGCTGATGAGCGAGCTCGTGCGCGCGAGATCGATCGTCATCATCGTCGAGCCCTCGTAGAGCTCGCCGACGATCTCGCCTTCGGTGAGGACGCGCGCGGCTTCGTGCAACAGCTGCACCGCGACGGGCGCGAGTCGCACGGTGACCTCGCGCTCGAACAAGGAGACCCGGCGCGCCATCGCCATCGGCTTCCGCGGCGGGGCGATGATCACGCGAACCTCGGGCACCGGCGCCGATGTCCTGCGCGAACGACGAGGATGACCCATGGCCGAAAATGGTACGTGCAGCCTCGGTGAGGTCCAAGTTTCCTTACATGTGGGACACGACTTGGGCATGCTGCCCCCTCCATGACCCGTGAAGCGATGCCCCACTGGCTCGTCGCTGGCCTCGCCATCGCCGTGGGGGTCCTCGCGATCCCGTTTCTGCCATGGGTCATCCTCGCGACCTGGCTCGGCCGGTGGGCGAAGCGCCGCATCCACCAGCCCGTCATGCGCGTGATCGGTGATCGGCCGAACCTCGCGGCGTCGATCACCGTCGTCGTACTGCTGCTGGTCTTCGTACCCGTCGCGGCGCTGCTCGCGTCGCTGACGGTGGACGCGATCGCACTCGTGCAACGCCTGCTCGGGTCCGACGCGGGCAAGTCGGTGCTCGAGCAGATCGTGCAAGGACCGAATGCCAGCGGGGAGACCGCTCAGCACGCGATGACCTCACCAGCGGGCATCGTGGACCTCATCCGCACGCAGGGCGAGCGCGCGTGGACGATCGCGACGCAGGTCGCCGGTGCCACCGCGCACTTCGTCATCGGCCTGGTGATCCTCGTCACCGGAATCTTCGGCGTATTGACGGAAGGCGAGAAGTGGTACGCGTGGATCGAGACCAACGCGCCCGTCGCACCGTCGACGGTGCGACGCCTCGCGGATGCGTTCGTCGAGACGGGGCGCGGCCTCGCCTACGGCATCGTCGGTGCGGGCCTCATCCAGGCGACCGTCGCGACGACGGCGTTTTTGATCATCGGCGTGCCCTCTGCCCTCGCGCTCGGCATGTTGACGCTGCTGTTCTCCGTGATCCCCGCGATCGGCACTGCGATCGTGTGGGTCCCGGTCGCGATCGGACTCGCCCTCACCGATCGCACCGGCGCCGCGATCGCGCTCGGCGCCGTCGGGATCTTCGTGATTGGCACGATCGACAACCTCGCGCGGCCGTTCCTTGCCAGACGTGGCCACCTCGCCGTGCCGAGCTACGTGCTACTGATCGCGATGTTCGGCGGCGTCGAGCTGATCGGCGGCTGGGGCCTCCTCGTGGGCCCGCTCGTCGTTCGGCTCGCGAAGGAGGCCATTGCCATCCGCGGAGAGCCAGTTTCGTGATAACTCCAAGGTGCCCGTGACCCTGGATGTGAAGCGCTATCCGATCCTGGTCGTCGACGACGAGCAGGACAACCTCGATGCGTTCCGGTTCAACTTCCGGAAGACGTTCGACATCCTCACGGCTACGGGCGGCGCCGAGGCCCTCGAGATCCTCGAGCAGCGCGAGGTCGCGGTGATCGTCACCGACCAACGCATGCCGAGAATGACGGGCGTCGAGCTGCTCCGCGAGGTCAAGCAGCGTCAGCCCGAGGCGGTTGGCATCATCCTGACCGCGTTCACCGACGTCGACGTGTTGATCGAGGCGATCAACCTCGGCCAGGTCTATCGGTACATCACGAAGCCCTGGGACGCGAAGGAAGTGCGCGGCGTTCTCCAATACGCGATCGAACGCTACGACCTACAACGCGAGAACAAGCGACTCGCCGCGCAGCTCGCCGCATACACGGGCTACTTGAATCAGCAGATCCACGGCGAGTTCGATTTCGGCAACATCATCGGTGACAGCGCGGCGCTCCGTGAGGTGCTGTCCAAGGTCGAGCAGGTGGCGCCGACGGCGTCCACGGTGCTCCTCCGCGGTGAGACCGGCACTGGCAAGGAGCTCGTCGCGCACGCGATCCACATCAACTCGCCCCGCGAGGAGAAGCCGTTCGTTCGCGTGAACTGTGCGGCGCTCGCGCCCGGCGTCCTCGAGAGCGAGCTGTTCGGTCACGAGAAGGGCAGCTTCACCGGCGCCGTGTCGCGCCGCCCGGGACGCTTCGAGCTCGCCGACGGCGGCACCTTGTTCCTCGACGAGTGCGGTGACCTCCCGATGGAGGTGCAGATCAAGCTCTTGCGCACGCTCCAGGAGCGCGAGTTCGAGCGGGTCGGCGGTCACGAGACGATCAAGGTCGACGTCCGCGTCGTCAGCGCCACGAACCGAAACCTCGAGAAGATGATCGAGGAGGGCGAGTTCCGCGAGGATCTCTACTACCGGCTCAACGTGTTCCCGATCAACCTACCGCCGCTGCGCGATCGCCTCGAAGATCTGCCGATCCTCACGCAGCACTTCGTGACGAAGTTTTCGCGATCGATGGGCAGCTCGCCGCAGGCTCCGTCGCAAGACGCTCTTGCCAAGCTTCGCGAGTACAACTGGCCGGGGAACGTGCGCGAGCTCGAGAACATCATCGAGCGCGCGATGATCCTCGCGAAGGGCCAGCCCCTCGGCGCGCCGCACCTCGATTTCGGCCGGCGTGCCGCGACCTCGCAGAGCGGCTCTGTGCCGGTCGTCGCGGCCGCGGTGGCTCCGCCGGTCGCGGTTCCCGCCGGCGAGGACGGGAAGAGCCTGGCAGAGCGCCTGCTCGACAGCGAGCGCAAGGAGATTGTCGCTGCCGTCGAGAAGTCGCGCGGCAACATCGCGAGTGCCTCGCGCACGCTCGGCATCAATCGCTCTACGCTCTACTACCGCCTGCGCAAGCACGGCCTCGAGCACCTCCTGCCGACGAAAGTCGCGGTCGGTGGCGAGGCAACGAGCGAGCCGCCCGGCGGTGGCGGCGAACCACCTCCGGCTGCGACGTAGAACGGATCCTGAACTCGTTCGCGGTTCCAGCACCTGCGACGCGAGCGATCCGTTCTTAGTCGGTGCACGCGATCGGGGAGTCGTCGATGGCGATCTCGTCGAACCACGCTTTGACCTCGGCCTGCCGCAGGCGAGGATCGCGACGGACACAGAGGCGAAGCGCACGTGTGAAGTATACAGTCCAGACGTGCGGTTTCTGTTCATCGTCGACCCGCTCGACCGGTTCTCCCTGTTCGGGGATACCTCGTATGCACTGATGCTCGAGGCGGCTGCGCGTGGACACGAGGTGTGGACGTGTCTGCTCGAGCACCTGGGGCTCGCCGGTGACGACGCGATCGCGGACGCCGCGCCAACTACGGTGGTCGACGCGCAAACGCCACGCGAAGCATTCAGCGTTGGCGCATACAGCACGCATCGACTCGCCGCGTTCGACGTCGTGCTCATGCGCAAGGACCCGCCGGTCGACGTGAACTACCTGCACGCGACGTGGATCCTCGATCACGCGCGCGGCAAGACGCTACTCGTAAACGATCCGCGCGGGCTGCGCGAGCTCAACGAGCACCTCGCGGTGCTGCGCTTCCCGCACCTGACGCCACCGACGATCGTCACGCGCTCGGCCGACAAGCTGCGCGCGTTCCAGGCCGAGCAGGGCGGCACGATCGTCGTGAAGCCCGTCGACGGATACGGCGGCCTCGGCATCTTCGTGGTGCGCGACGGCGATCCGAACGCGTCGTCGATCCTCGAAACGTCGACGGGTGCGGGCACGCGTTGGACGCTCGCGCAGAGGTACCTCCCCGACGCAGTGCAGGGCGACAAGCGCATCATCCTCGCGGACGGCGAGCCGGTCGGCGCGGTGTTGCGTGTGCCCGCCGACGCCGAAGCGCGCGGCAACCTGCACGTCGGTGGTCGCGCGGTGAAGACGGACGTCGACGCGCGCGATCGCGAGATCATCGCGGAGATCGCGCCTATGCTGCGCGCGCACGGGCAGATCCTCGTCGGGCTCGACGTGATCGGCGGCATGCTCACCGAAATCAACATCACGTCGCCCACGGGCGTTCGCCACGCATCGCGGCTCGACGGACGCAACGTCGCCGCGCCGATCGTGGACTGCTTCGAGCAGAAGGCCCGCGCGATCAAACGCCCATGACCCGCCGAGCTCGAGCTGCGCGGACGTTCGCGAGCGTCGGGCTCGTCGACGCGACGCTCGGCACGGTCAGCGTGACGCGCGTCGGCCTCGACGACGTGACCGGCGCGTTCGGCTGCGAGGAGTCTGCGTGAAGCTCCGCGTCGGGTTCGTACTCCGCGTGCTCGGCACCGTGGGCGGGCTCGCGTTCATCGCCACGCGCGTCCGCCTCGACGACGTGACCGGAGCGTTCGGCCGCGTCGGTGTATCCGCGATCGCTGTCGCGATCGCGCTCGTCGCGCTCAACGTTGTCGCAGCGGCGATCCGCTGGCGCGTGCTCATGACCGCGTACGGCGCGACCGCGATCCCGCCGATGCGGCGGCTCGTGTTCCTCTACTTCGTCTCGTTCTTCTACAACAACTACCTACCGGGCGCGGTCGCAGGCGATGTCGGCCGCGGCGTGGTCACGCGCGACGCGTTCGCCGACGAGGGAGCGTCCGGCTCGCTCGCCGTCGTGCTCGTCGAGCGCGCACTCGGGCTGTTCGGGCTGTTCGCGCTACTCGCCGTCGGCATCGTCGTCGTCGGTGATCGCATCGACACGAGCTCGTTGTGGCTGTGGACACTGCTCGGCAGCGCGGGCTCGATCGCGCTCGTCGTCGGCATCGCGATCGCGCGGCGCATCGCGCGGTTCATGCCGGGCCTCGTGCGCCCGCACGCGCAGAAGCTACCCGTGCTGAGCGACTACCGCGCGTTCTCGCTCGCCGTCGCCCTCTCGGTCGTGACGCAGGTCCTGATCGCCGCGGCCGGCTGGGTGTTGCTCGCCGCGCTCGGGCCGATCGACTTCGCGAGCTCGCTGCTCGTCGTTCCGCTCGCCGCGGCGACGGCGTTTCTGCCGATCACCGTCGGTGGCGCGGGCGCGCGCGAGGCCGTGTACATCGCGCTGTGCGGCTCGCTGTTCGGGATGGCCGAGCACGACGCCGTCGTCGCGTCGCTGTCGCTGTGGTTCGCGCACCTGATCGTCGGCCTCGGCGGCGGCCTCGCACAGCTCGCGACACGCGGACCGACGCCGGACACGGGCACGGCTCCGGCGCCGACGAGCACGTCGAAGGAGCCGTCGCCGTGAACTGGCGCGAGTGGCTCCGGTCGGTCGCCGAGCGCCCGGGCATGCAGGTCGTGGTCGCCGGCGTGATCTTCGCGATCGCGTTCCCGGCGCGCTCGTCGGGCGCCATCGGCCTCACGATCGTCGCCGGCGCTCTCGGCGTCGCCGTGGCGCTCGGCTGGCCCAGGCTCCCCGAGCAGCTCCGCAAGCCGCCCCCGGATCTCACGTCGTTCCTCGTGATCAGCATCGTCCTCGCCGCCGGCCTGAGCGTGTTCTGGGACGCGCTGACCACGTCGCCCGACTGGCCCATGGGCGACTGGGGCCCGCAGCACGCGGTGCTCGCGAACATCCAGCCCTCGCTGCCCGGCTTCGACGTGCCGGTGTGGAACCATGCGTTGTCGACGGGCGACGCGCCGCTCGAGCTATATCCCTCGCTCGCGTATTACGTGACCGGTCACTTCGCCGCGATCGCGGGCCTCGAAGGCGACCTCGCGTACGCGCTGATGATCGTCGCGATCATCGTCTACCTGCTACTCGCTGCGGTGACCACGGCCATCGCGATGCAGGTCGCGCCGAAGCCGATCGCGCTCGTCGTCGGACTCGTCGTCCTCGTCGACAGCGGCGCGATCGCGCACGGCGGCACCGTAGGCCTGTTCAAGTGGGCGCTATTTCATTCCGCGATGGCGCTGATGTTCGCGGCGGTTGCCGCGGTCGCCGTGATCACCTCGATCCGCAAGCCGCGCCTTCGCACGTCGATCGCGATCTGGATCTTCACCGCGCTCGCGTGCATCGCGCATCCCGCAGGACTCATCGCCGCCGGCGCGTCTATCCTCGCACTCCTCGCCGTCGCCTTGCTCGCCTCCGATGTCCCGCCGCGCCGCGCGCTCGTCGCCGTCGGGCACATCGCGATCGGCGTCCTCCTCGGCGCCGCGTTCTGGATGCCGCTCGCCGAGCGGATTTTGATGTACGGGCAGCACTTCCCGAACGTGATCCGCTCGCCGGCGCGGCTGCTCGAGGATCTGCTCGCCGCACCGTCGCCGGTGACGAGCTATGCGCTGCTCGGGTACGCCGCGTTCTTCGGCATCATCGCCGGCGTGTGGTCGCGCCGTGCCGCACCCGTGTTCGTCGCGACAAGCGCACTCGTCCTCATGCTCGGCCTATCCGACGCCGCGTACCTCGCATTCGATCTCGCACCCGGCAAAGGTGTCGCGCGCCTCGGCACCGAGCGCCTCGCGCAGCTCGCGCGGCCGTTCATCGCCGCGTGCGGCGCCTACGGCATCGCGGTCGTCATCGGTGCCGCACGCGCGAGCTGGGGCACCGCGAACCGGCGCCAGCGCCTCGTCGCGGCCGCGCTTCTCGGGATCCTGTCGGCGATGACGATCCGTGTGTTCCCGACGCTGTGGTGGAACGGCTCCGCGCGTGCGGCGGCCGACACTCGCGTGTACGCGCCGGATCCCGCCGGGCGCCGGTTGCTCGTCGCGTGGGCCGAGACGCAGATGCGATCGATGACGCCGTCGACGTGGGGGCGCGCCGTGTTCGAGACCGACACGCACGAGCACATGCACCTCACCGCCGAGACGGGCTTGCCGACGTTCCACGACAGCTGGCTTCCGGACCTCCTCCTGCGCGAGCGCATCGAGGATCTCTCGGAGCCGAGCCTGCGCCGCTTCAACGTGCGCTGGGTAGTCGCACAGAACAAGTCGCCCGAGCGCGGCGATCCCGCGACGGAGATCTCGATCGGCACGTTCAAGATCCGCGAGGTCACCGGCTGGGACGGCAAGTTCGCGCGGATCGAGAAGGGCACCGGCGACGTGCGCGTATTGCGCCTCGACGATCGCGCGGTCGAGATCGAGGTCACCAACGCGACCGAGCCCGTCCTCGTCGCGCTCGGAACGGGCTATTACCCGCGCTGGCGCGCCACACACGCCAGTGGCGCCGACCAACCCGTCTACGCGCTGCCCACGATCACGGGCGGTCGCCTCCATGTCGTGGCCGCGTGGGTCGCGCCCGGTAAGACCACGTTCACCGTCGACGCGCCGCTACCGTCCGATGGCAAGGGCCTGCTGTGGACGATCCTCGCCGCGCTCGTCGCGATCGCGGGCACCGTGGGCTGGAGCGTGCGCCGCATTCGCCTGCTTGTTCTGCGTCGCGTCGCGCGGCTACGCGCTCGCGCGCGACCGCACGCGCTGCGTGTCGTACGCATCGCGATCCCGCTGGCGCTCCTGGTGTTGTTCGTACGTGGCTGCGTCGAGCGCGCGGGCATCACGAAGAGTATCGAGGTCGGCAGCGGCTTCCGCGCCACGGCCCTCGTCGAGGCGCGTCTCCAGGACGGTGAATGGGAGACCTGCGACTACTCGCGCATCGAGGGTATCTACTACTGCACCGGCATCGTGAGCGTGAAGGACGGCATGGCCGCGACGCTCAACGACGCGCCGCCGAGCTGGGGCTTCAACACGCCCGCGATCACCGTCGAGCCGGACACGAACGGTGTCGAGGTCCGCATTCGCCTGCGTGCACACCTCGCGGGCACGTACTGGACCGCAACGAGCGCGGATCACGCGATCGTGAGCTTCGAGGGCGACTCGCGCACCATCACGCGCGCTGTCGAGACGTACGCCGATCGCGGCGAGGGCGAGATCACGATCACCGCCTCGATCACCTCGTACAACCTGTGGACGTTCACGTTCGTCCACGAGGACACGCTGGTCCCACCGCGCGACTACCTCGTCGCGCCACCGCCATCGGCGCCTCGTTAACCCCAGGGATCACCAACACCCTGCGGATTCGGTTGGTCGGATCGACACAACCGAACCCTGGGGCTAGTCCATCGGATCGTCGGCGCTTGCCCACTCGATCATCGCGAGGATGTGGTTCAGGTAGACCTCGTCCTGCCAGCGCGCGGCGACGTGCCCGATGCCTGAATAGACCGCGCGGCCCGTGAAACGCTCGTGCGACCAGATGATCGGATGCTTCGCACCCATGTCGCCGCCCGTGTAACTCGACTCGTCGAGGTTCGCGTGCACGGTCACGCCGGCGATGCTGCCCGCCTCGCGCAAGAAGTTGTACCACTCGTCCTCGGCGTCCCATCGCATCGGCACGCCCGTCATCACGGGGTGCGTCGTGTCGAGAACATCGATCGACGCGGGCTGGATTGCGGGATGCGAGCCGAAGTGTCCGACGACGAGCTCCTGATAGAACGGCCACTCGTATTCGGTGTCCGCCGCGGAGTGAATGCCTACCCAGCCTCCATCCGCGCGTATGAAGCGTTCGAGCTCGCGCTTGCCCGCCGTCTCGAGGATGTCGTTGCCCGTCGTGTACAGGAACACGACCACGCGCGTGTTCGACAGATCCTCGAGCTTCGCAGGGTCTTCCGTCGCGGTCACGGTGAAGCCCTTTTCGCGCAGCTTGTCGGGGAGAATCGCGAGCGACAATTCAATCGAGTCCTGGTGCCGGTACCCGAGCGTGCGCGAGAACAGCAGCACGTCGGTGTCGCTCGCGTTGTCTCCACAGGCGGAGAGGACGATCGACAAGGTGAGTGCGGTGCGCATCACGACGCGATCACCGTCAGGGAGAAGTCCGCGTTACCGATCGTGAACGCATTGATCACGTCGAGAATAGTCGCATTGCAGCGCGTCGCTGTCGTCGATGTGACGAGAGGATAGCCGTCGTCCCCGAGGATCTGATCATCCATCGGCACGACTCCGCAGCCGATCGACAGGTTGTACGGATCGATCACCGAGTCGATCGACAGGACCGATCGCGTCGGATCGTCGCAGAGCTCGTACGAGACGTTCCAGTCCTGATCCAGCGGATCGAGGAGCTCGACCTGCGCCTCGGCGGCGGTCGCACCCATCGCGATCCGCGGCGCGTCGCGAAAGTGCACGTCCGTGTTCGCGCAGTCCTCGGTGGAGTTGTACTTCTCGATGCGTAGCGACGGAAACTCGATCTCGAACGACAACTCCTGACCGACGTACTTCTCGAGGTACGACGAGTTGTTCCCGAACATCATGTTCACGGTGAACGTCGTGGACACGACCAGGCTGCTGGGGCCATCGCTGCCACAACCCGCGGCCACCAGTGCGAGTGCGGCCGCCTTGATCACGAATGCCTCGCGTAGCGCGCAGCCGCCTGGAGTACGCGCTCGGCACAGTGCCCATCGGCCTCAAAGAAGTAGCGGTCGGTGAACGCCTTGCGCGCTCGCTTCACGTTGGTGGACGGAGCCAGCTCGCCGGCGAGTCCCCTGCGTAACTGCTGTGCGAAGTCGTCGCGCCCGGCTGGCACGATGCAGCCACCCGACGTGTGGATCGGGATCAGCGCGTCGGCGAGCTCCGCGTGGCGCGGACCCCATCCGACGTAGAACACGGGTGCGGGTGTGAGCATCGCTTCGATCATGGCAGTGCTCTGAAACCCGACGATAACATCGGCGTGGACCATCAAGTGGCTCGCACTTGCCGCACCCGTGATCACCTTCACGTTCGGCGGCGGATGCGCGAACTCGGTCTGGATCTCCGCGAGCTGCTCCTGCTGCGGGTGCGCCTTGATCACGACTTCGACGTCGTCGCGCTCGCGCGCCAACTCGCGTACGACGTCGTGCGTGGCATCGCGCAGGTCCTGCCACGGCCGGCTCTCCATCGGGCCCGTCGCGCGCAGGTACGCGTCGGTGTCGAACGTGAACACGACGACGAGCTTCTTGTTCGACGAGAGCCCCATCGAGGCCTTCGACGGCCACCGCTCGCGATGAAAGAAGAAGTCGGAGCGAGGTTGTCCAAGGATGTGCATGCGCTCGATGGCCATCCCCGCGCGATGCCAGAAGTCGCGATGGGTCTCGTTCCACACGTAGTACTGGTCCGCGATCGGCGGGTACCGCTCCGCGAGCAACCGCGCGTGTTTGTCCATGATCGGTCCCGGGGCAATCGTGCCTTCTTTGTCCTGGACGATCGTCGGAATTCCGTTCGTGCGCAGCTCCTCGATGATCGGTCGCAGGTAGTAGAAGACGTCGCTCGAGGCGATCAGGGCATCGAGCTCGGTCTCTCGGATCAGGTGGCGCACGAGCGGCCGCACGAGCTGCTCCTTGTAGCGCTCGATCGAGGCGCGCATCGGCCCCTCGCCATACACGCAATCGAGGTCGCGCTGCCCCGGCGGGAAGAAGTAGTGGATGTCCGGAAACATCGTAAACGGGTCGAACACCCACAGCGTGTAGTCACCCGGCGCCGCACACAGCGCATCGAGGTCGAGGTCGTAGCAGTGATTGACGATCACGAACACGGGCGCGCGTGGCGAACCGCGCCGCCGCGGACCCTCGCGGAAGAACCGCCGCGTGTTGATCTCGCGCTGGACGCGCCGCACGCGCCGCTGGATCGCGGGATGGCTCACGAGCGGATGGCGCAGCAGCTGATCGAGGAGCGATCGGAACACGAGCCCGCGTGATGTACCATGGCGCCGTTGGCCGAGCGTCTCCCTACGTTGTTCCTCCGCTACTTCCAGGAGTACTGGCGGTTGGCAGGGGCGCGCATGCTCGTTCTCGTCGGGCTCACGCTCGTCATGGCGTACGCCGAAGGCATCGGCATCGCCCTGTTCTTCCCCCTGTTCTCGTCGGACGCGAACATGGCGTCGGCGGGGTTCGCCGGACAGATCGCAGGCATCTTCGATAGTCTCGGGCTCGCGTTCGAGCCGGTGAACGTGCTGCCGTTGATCATCCTGCTGTTCGTCGTGAAGGGCGCACTGCAGTTCGTAACGTTTCGCTACCAATACTCGCTCACGCGCTTCGTCACCGCGAAGCTTCGCCGTCGAACCCTGGCGGCGCTCGAGGCCGCGGACTACCAGAAGGTGTCGTCCAAGAACGCGGGCTTCTACTCGAACTTGATCTCGAACGAGGTCAACCGGTCGGCGAACGGCTTCCTCTATTTCGTACGTTCGCTCTCACCCGCGCTGAGCGGCGGAATGCTGTTCGTGATGGTGTGGTTTCTGGACTGGCGCCTGAGCCTCGCATGCGTGCTCATGGGGCTCTTGATGATCGGGCTCACGCGGATCAGCGGCATGGTGATTCGCCGCCATTCGCACTCGGTCACCAAGGAGACGACCGCGCTCAGCGGGCTCCTCGTACAGATGGTGCACGCCTTCAAGTACCTGCGCGCGACCGGCGCCTACAAACGCTTCGAGAGCCGCGTTTGGGGAACTTCCGAGCGACTACTCGACGCAGATCTGCGCAGCGCTACCGCGAGCTCACTCCTGAACTCGATGTCGCAGCCGATCATGGTGATCTTCCTCGGCGGCATTCTCTATTACCAGGCCGTCATCAAAGGCGGCGACCTCGCGCCTTTGTTCGTCCTCCTGATCTACTTCCTGCGTGTGATGAACGAAGTGTTCGCGCTGCAGAGCTCCTGGCAGGGCTTCTGCGGGTACCTCGGTAGCATCGAGCTCGTACGAGAGACGACGCAAGAGATCGAGGCTTCGGCCGAGAAGAGCGGTACCGAGAAGTTCGAGCAGCTCGACGACGCGATCGTTTTCGACCATGTCTCGTTTTCGTATGCCACGGGGAGGGTCGTGCTCGACGACGTGAGCCTGCGAATCGCGAAGCATACGACCGTCGCGTTCGTCGGAGAGTCAGGTGCCGGCAAGTCGACGCTGGTCGATCTCGCGACGGGAACGCTGAAAGCGACGAGCGGTACGGTCGCGATCGACGGGACGAGCATCACGGATCTCGATCTGTCGACGCTACGAGACCGCGTCGGGTACGTGCCGCAAGATGCGGTGCTCTTCGACGACACGGTCGCGCAGAACATCGCGCTGTGGTCGGATGTTCACTCGAGCGAGGACATTCGTAGCGCAGCCGAGAGCGCGAGCTGTCTCGACTTCATCGAGCGAATGCCGAAGGGATTCGAAACCGAGGTCGGAGATCGGGGCGTGAAGCTGTCGGGTGGTCAGCGCCAGCGTCTCGCGATCGCGCGCGAGCTCGTCCGCGATCCGGACATCCTCGTGCTCGATGAAGCGACTAGCGCACTCGATACGGAGTCCGAGGTCGCGATCCAGAAGAGCATCGATCAGCTGAAGGGACGCATGACCATCATGATCATCGCGCATCGGCTCTCGACGATCCGCGGCTGCGATCGCGTGTACGTGATTTCCAACGGCAAAATCGTCGAGGATGGCGGATTCGAAGAGCTCGCCTCGCGGCCGGGGGGACGCTTCCGCCGCATGTGCGAGCTCCAGGAACTCGCCTAGAACACCGCGCTGGCAACTCCTGCGGGCTTCTAGTAGGGTCGCCGCGCTGTGGCCGAGCTCGTGAATATCGAATGTCCACTGTGCGCGAACGCGTCCAGCTTCATCGATGTTCGTGTTCCGCCCGCCGACGGGAACATCCGCAACTACGGCGTGCTGTACGAGGGCCTCGAGCTGAGCAGGTGGAAGGTCTGCGGGCGTTGCGGCTTCGTTCACCAGAATCCGCGGCCCTCGATCGAAGCTCTCAATCGTTTCTATCTCGCCGGTGACTATCACCCGAAGAAGATCGATCTCGCACCGGACGCGGTGTATGCGAGTCACGCGCACGGATACGAGGACGAGATCGAGTACGCGATCGAGAAGTCCGGTCTCTCTTCGGGGTCGGTGTTCGATGTCGGATGTGGTTTCGGCGTCGCGCTCGCGATGTTCCAGAAGCGCGGTTGGACGTCGTATGGCGTCGAGCCCGATCCCAGCCGTGCAGCATTCGGCAAGGAGCACTTCGGTCTCGCGAACGTTCGCGCGGGCGTGCTCGACGGCGCGTTCGATCTCGGTCGCACGGTCGACCTCGTCTTCACGCACCACGCGTTCGAACACTTTGCAGATCTGCCGGACGTGATGCGTTCGATCACGAAGCTCCTCCGTCCAGGTGGCTTCATGTTCACCGCGATCCCGACGTATCGCGAGAATCGCAGCACGATGTCGAAGCTATGGATGAACTCGGCGCACTACAGCCTGTTCAGCCACCACTCGTTCGATCAGCTTCTCGCACGTTACGGCTTCGAGCGAGTCGCGTACCGATACAACCCGTGGAATGCCGGCCCCGATCAGCTCGGCCACCTCGCGCGCTACACCGGCGTCCCCACGGCGCCAGAACGGCACTACGAGGATCCGCAAGAGGTCGCTCGCTACCTCGACGTCATCAACCCGATTCGGTCTCGCGTGTACCTGCCACTGATCGGCGGCTATCGTGGTTATCGCTGGCACTTCCAGCGCGCGGCAGCGTATGCCCGGGGCGTCGCGAAGATGCTCGTGACGAATCCCGACGAGTTCCTCGCCAAGGCCGCGAGCAAGTTCCGACGATGAGCGCACTTCCGATCACCGGCTTTCGCCTCGACGCAGTGCACACCTTTCAGGTCCGCACGCTCGCGTCGCTCGGCTACCGGACGCGTGTGGCGCTGTCGAATGCGAGCGGGACCGATCCGACGTTGACCACGAGCTATCGCGTCGATGTCTCGGTGTTCGGCCCCTCGCGCAAGCGCGAGCGGTTTTTCGAGAACATCGCCGCGCTCGAGCCACGCAAGAAGGTGCCGTTGGACTGCGAGCGCTTCGTCGAGGGCTACACCCAAGACGTCGAGGTCATCTTTCATCTGATTCCGCTTCGCCTCGCGGCGACTGCCAAGGATGGCCTCGTCGACATCACGCGATCGGAGCTGTTCGGTCTGATGAGCGTGCAGGATCACTACGTCGAGTACTACCGGGACGACGGATTCTCGAGTGGCGTGCTGTACCAGAGCGGCGCGTTCAACTACGCGAAGTTCAGCAAGGACGCGACGACGATCATCCAGGCGCCGAAGGGCTATGTCGCCAAAGACGTCGATACGATCATGAGCGTCCTCAACTCGTCGCTCGATCCCGCGTACGACAAGACCGCCGCGTTCAAGTGCACGCTGATCGCGGGTGACCGTCGCGCGACGTGGGTGGAGTCGTGTCCGCCGTTCGTGCCCGTGTCGATCAGCATGCGCGACCGTGCGGGCGAGCTCGGGATCTCTCTCGGCGACGAGCCCCGGTTCGTTTGCTTCATGGGGTTGTGCGAGACCGCGACGTTGATTCCGCTGACGATCAACCGTGACCTCAAGACCGGTTGCATCGGGATCGAACACTCGCTGCCGCCCACGTACTACGCTTCCTCCGTGACAGGTCCGCTGCGCTCCAAGGTGATCTCGCAGCTCTCGAGCTCGTTGATCTTCCAAGGAGCAAGGTGATGTCGCTCGTCCAGACCGCCGAACGGCTCGCGCTGAAGTATTTGCCGCCGCGCGTGACGACGAAGCTGCAGGAGCTGAAGCAGCGATTGCCGCTCCGGCTCGTCCAGGCGCATCCGATCGTCCAGATGTACATCAACGACGAGTTCACCCGCTCGTTCGTCGGGATGCACAACTTCTATTCGGCGCTGATGTCGGACGTCGAGTCTCCAGCGTCGGCGCGGCTGCGCTTCTATTCACCGAATGGAAAGCTCGTCGCGAAGCACTCTGTATCCATCCCCCACTTCGCAGCACGTGCAGTCGACGTGAAGCAGATCCTCGACGGCTCGTTCACACAGGCGCCCTATGGAGTGGTCACGGTGCAGATCACACCCTGGTTCACCCGGCGTCGGGCCTATCGCGAGTTCGGTCAGTTTTCGGCCCACTTCTTCATGTTCTTCCGCGACCGCACGCGCGGCTCCGTCGAGCAGACGCACCCGTTGTCGACGGCGGATCCGAACAGCGTACCCTGCGATGCGTTCGTGTCGAGCCAGGTCATTTCAACGGCGAAGCTCGAGCAACTCGTCGCGTATCAGTACAATCCGACCGCTCGCTCGCACACGCTCGAACACGCGCTTGTCGATCTCGCCACCGGCGAGAAGGTGGCGACGTCGAGCATGACTCTGCCGCCGATGGGCAGCGGTCGATCGACGTTCGTGATGAAGGACCTGGGGCAAGTCCCGACCATGCTGTCGTTCTGCGTCGACGCGCTTCCGTCGGGCAACGCGAAGCCGATGCTACGCCGCGTATTCGCCAGCGGGCATCACAGCATGAGCCACGCCTGAGCAGTCACGTCCTCTTGTAGAGGTAGTCGTGGTGGCTGAACTGATCGATGCGCGCGTAGCGACTGCCGAGCATGTCGTCGATCGCGCTGACATCGCGCGCTTCGACCAGCACGAATCGCGGCGCGAAGCGATCGAGGTCGAGGCCGCGTAGCACGGAGACCTCGTAGCCTTCGACGTCGAGCGACAGCAGATCGAAGCGCACCGGCTCGACCTCGGCGAGCACCGACGTCAACGTGCGGGCTCGTACGGCGACCTCGCGGATCTCGGACGTCGGGATCGACTGGACCGCAGCGCCGCGCGATAGGTGCGCGCGATCCGCGTCGGTCGAGCCGAAAGCGCCGTCGACCAACGAGGTAAGCCCCGCGGTCTGCATCGTGACCGACGCTGTCGAGTTATCCGCGACGAGAGCGATCTCGAACACACGGGCGTCCGGGCGGTTCCGCCGGCAGGCCGCGGCGAGTGCCGGGATGCCCTCGACGAGGACGCCGCGCCAACCGCGGAACCGCTCGAACCAATACGTGTTGCTCTGGCGGAGTCCGTCGTTGGCGCCGGCCTCGACGAAGAAGCCCTCGCGGTAGTCGATGTACCGCCGGAGCTTGCGGTCGAGCTCGTTCAGCGCGAGGAACGAGTAGCGATCTGACCCCAGCGACTCGGCGATTCGTCGCCTCCATCGCACGAAGTCGTTGTAGCTCGGCCTTGGCACGGTGGGGTGGGACCATACTAGGCTCCGCTCCCTCGTGCGGATCGGTCTCAACGCGCTGTTCGTGATTCCTGGCAAGGTCGGCGGGACCGAGATCTATGTCCGCAATCTGGTACGCGCGCTGGGAGCGACAACGCATGAATACAGCCTCTACGTCGGGCGCGAAGCCGCGGGGACGTTCGATCCGTTGCCCGCGAACGTCCGCGAGGTCGCCTGCTCGCTGGATTCCGAGTCGCGCCCGGCGCGGATCGCCTACGAACAGACCCGGCTCGCTCTTCGTGCGCGACGCGACCGGCTCGATCTGCTGCATTCGCTCGGGTACACCGCGCCACTTGTCCTCGGCTGCCCGAGCGTCGTCACGTTGCACGACTTGAACTATCACTTTCACCCCGAGGACTGGGCACGTGCGGCTCTGTACGCGAACCGCCTGCTCGTGCCCCGCTGCGCGCGGCGCGCGACGCGTGTGCTGACCATCTCGCAGAGCTCGCGCGCCGCGATCCGCGACGTGCTCGGGATCCCCGACACGCGCATCGACGTCGTCTATCACGGCGTGGACGGCAATCTCGCTCGCGTTCACGACGATGTACGCCGTGCCGTGCGGGCGAAGAACCAGCTCGACGGGGACTACCTCCTCAGCGTGACCGCGTCGCATCCGCACAAGAACCTCGACGGCCTGCTCGCAGCGTACGAGCTCGCCTGCGCGACGTGGGACCGCCCGCCGCCGCTCGTCGTCGTCGGGATCCGTGGCCGCGATCACGCGCGGGTCGAGGGCCACCGCGGGCGCGGGCGCGTCGTGGTCACCGGGTGGGTCGACGACACGGAGCTCTCCGCGCTGTACCGCGAAGCCCGTCTGTTCGTGTTCGCTTCGAAGTACGAGGGCTTCGGGTTCCCTGTCCTCGAGGCGATGTCCGTCGGTGTCCCGGTCGCGTCGTCGAACGCCACGTCGCTGCCCGAGCTCGTAGGAGACGCGGCGATCATGTTCGATCCCACACGGCGCGAAGCGATCGCCGAGGCCATGGTGCGCGGCTGCGCCGACCAGGGCTTGCGCGAGAGGTTGATCACGGCCGGCCGCGCACGTGCCGCCGGGTTCCTCTGGAACCGCTGCGCCGCGGAGACCGTGGCCGTGTACCAGCGCGCGGTCCGTGATAGGACGGGGCCGGCATGAGCCCGACCAAGGTGCGGATCCTGCGTGCGCTGTTCTGGGCGTACGTGGTCGCGACGTTCGTGCACATCGCCTACGTCGTGTACCGCGAGCCGTTCGCGTTCGACGCGTGGAACATCGCCCACGACACGGATGCGAAGCCGTTTTCCGTCGGGAACTTCTTCGAGTTCTGGCGGTACATGTACACGGAGAGCAATCCACGCATCGGGCAGCCGATGGCGTACCTCGCATACAAGCTCGTCGGCGTCGCCGAGATCGGGACGCCCCTCGCGTACTTCGCGATCGTCCTCGCGACGTTTGTCCTCGGGACGAAGCGCTGGCCCGATCGCGCGAACAACCGCGACCTCGCGGTGATCGCGATCGGCGTCGGCCTTCTGTGGTTCGCCGCGCCGAACCTGCCCGCGTACATGTTCTGTCGCGCGTACGCGACGAACTACATCTGGCTGATCGCGATCCAGCTCTGGTTCCTCGTGCCGCTGCGGCTCTATCGCCCCGAAGATCCCGTGCGGGGGGGTCGCCTCGCCGGATTCGCGTTGCTCGGTGTCGTCGCGGGCATGGGCAACGAGCATGTCGGACCGACGTTGATCGCGGGCGTGTGGGCCTTCGGGTTCTTCATGTACCGCCGCGACACGAAGCTGCACCCCAAGCTGATCGTCGCTGCGATCGCACCGCTCGCCGGCTACGCGATCATCTTCTTCGCCCCCGGGCAGAGCCAGCGCTACGACGGCCTCGCCGAAAAGTTCACGCTCACCGAGCAGATCCTCACGCGCGGTCTGCGCGGGAACATGGACATCTACGTCGAGTACCTCCAGTCTGCGGCGCCGCAACTCGTCGTGCTCGCATGCGCGATCGCGATCGGACTGTGGACTCGTGCAGCGGACTCCGAGGAAGCGCGCGCCCGTCAGCGCGGCGTGCTCGCGTTCTTCTTCATCGTGATGGTCGTCGGTTCGCTGATCACGATCACCGTGTTCGCGTCGCCCAAGCTCGGGCCGCGCTTCTATCTGCATGCGATGGTGCTACTCCTCGCCCCGGTCCTCGGCGCTGTCGACGCGTTCGTCCAGCGACCGCGCTCTCTCGTACCGTTCGTGGTGCTCGCCGCGATCGCGAGCGGCTACGCGTTCGCGCGTACGGTCCCGTTGTACACGTCGATGGCGAAGGACTCCGAACGCCGCCTCGCCGAGCTCGCGGCCACACCGCGCGGAGGCATCTACACGGCGCCGGCGTGGGACCAGGTCGCCGAGTCGTGGTGGGCGCTCGGCGACGACATGCGAGATCAGAAGAAGCAGGAGATGGTCGCGAAATACTTCGGCCTCTCGCGCGCGCTGTTCCGCGGCCCCGGTAACTGGTCGCTGCTCGGTCTGTCCGACGTGAAGCTCACGATGCACTACGACCTCGACAAGCAGATCTGCCTCGACGAGGTCGACACGCTGCAGATCAAGCAGTTCGTCGGGCGCGACGTCGGCGCGATCCAGCACGCGTTCCTCGACGCGATCGTCGAGATCGAACAAGGCGCCCAGACGCAGGTGCAGAAGATCGACCTCGTCGCTTCGTTTCTGGGAACCACCCCTCCGCTGCCCCGCTCGAAGATGTACCTCGCGAAGTGGGAGGACGGCGTGCTCGAGGGCTACACGGCCCGCATGAAGCGCGTCGGCCGCGCGCGCGAACGCGAGATCGTGGTCGATCCGAAGCTGAAGACCCAGCCGTGGGAGATCTTCATCACGGCGATCGGCGACCCGCCCAAGCGGTTGGGCCTCAGCACCGACACCACGCGATTGACCTACGAGCCGTGGCGCCGGGGGACGTATTGGGTCACGGCCTGCCGCGACGACTACTGCTTTGTTCTGCTGGCGCTTATCCACACGATCTGAGCCAGGGATGGTATGAGCGCTCCCGTGTGGTCCGGTAAGCGCGTGCTCGTCACAGGCGGCGCTGGCTTCTTCGGGAGCTTCGTCGTCGATCGACTTCGCGCGCTCGGCGCCGACGTGTTTGTCCCGCGTAGCCGCGAGTACAACCTCGTCGAGCGCGACGCGTGTCGCCGCCTGATCGCCGACGCGAAGCCCTCGCTGATCTTCCACCTCGCCGCGCGCGTCGGCGGTATCGGCGCGAACCGCGATAACCCCGGGCTGTTCCTCTTCGAGAACGCGATGATGGGCCTCCAGATGCTGGAGGAGGCGCGTCTCGCGAAGGTCGACAAGACCGTCGTCGCCGGCACGATCTGCGCGTACCCGAAGTTCGCCCCCGTGCCGTTTCGCGAGGACGACCTGTGGAACGGCTATCCCGAGGAGACGAACGCGCCGTACGGTGTCGCGAAGAAGCTGCTCCTCGTGCAGTCGCAGGCGTATCGCGATCAGTACGGGATGAACAGCATCATGCTGTTCCCGGTCAACATGTACGGCCCGCGCGACAACTTCGATCTGCGCACGTCGCACGTGATCCCGGCGATGATTCGCAAGTTCATCGCGGCGCGTGACGCGGGGCAAACCGACGTCACGTTGTGGGGCGATGGCTCGCCGACCCGCGAGTTCATCTACGCCGACGACGCCGCCGAAGGCATGATCCTCGCGGCGCAGAAGTACGATTCGAGCGAGCCGGTAAACCTCGGCAGCGGACACGAGATCTCGATCGCGGATCTCGCGACACAGATCGCGGCCGCCGTCGGGTTCACCGGGAAGATCGTCTGGGATGCGTCGCAGCCGAACGGCCAGCCGCGGCGCCGCCTGGACGTGTCTCGCGCACGCGAGCGCTTCGGCTTCGTCGCGCGAACATCGCTCGGCGACGGCATCGCCAAGACCGTCGGCTGGTACCTCGAGAATCGATCATGAAGAAGCCGAAGTGGATCGAACCTCGTCCCGAGGTTCGTCGGGTGACCAAGGTCGAGGCTGCGTGGCTAGCCGCCGTCGTCGATGGTGAGGGCTCGATCGGCATGTATGACTACGGTCGCGAAGGACGCCGAGTTCAGATCCAACTCGGGAATACGAGCGAGGCGTTTGTCGCGAGGTTTCGCGAGCTCATCGGTTGCGGCTCCACAGTGTTTCGAGTCAGTCATGGCAAGGGGCACAAGGGTCGCCAGCCCATGTACCACTTCACGCTGAAGGGGTCGGCTCGTTGCTACGCGGTGTTGAAGCAGATAGTCCCGTTCCTGATCATCAAGCGTGAAAGGGCGACTGCAATTCTTCGCGAGCTCGAGGAGAAGCCGTTTGGTCGATGGGTGAACACGACCGAGGCAGCCCGGGAAAAGGCAAGCACCCTAGCGAAAGCAGGGTGGAGCGATCCGGCAATTCGCGCGCGTCGACTGGCGGGGATGCGCAAAGCACGACGGAGAGCAAGACAATGACGATCAAGCGGGCTCTTATTCTAGGAGTCTCGGGGCAAGACGGTTCTTACCTCGCGGAGCTTCTTCTATCGAAGGGGTATGAAGTACACGGGATCGTACGACGCTCCAGCTCGTTCAACACGGAGCGGCTCGACCCGATCTACCAAGACCCTCACGTTCCAAACTATCGGTTCCGCCTTCACTACGGTGATCTCGAGGACGGAGGCTCGCTCGCGAATCTGCTCAGCAAGACCAGCTTCGACGAGGTCTACAACCTCGCGGCGCAGAGCCACGTGCGCGTGAGCTTCGACGTGCCGGAGTACACCGTGTCGACGGTGGCGATGGGCACGCTGCGCTTGCTCGAGGCGATCCGCGAGCTACCCATACGGCCAAAGTTCTACCAGGCCTCGTCGAGTGAGATGTTCGGCAGCTCCCCGCCACCGCAGAACGAGCAGACCCCGTTTCACCCGCGATCGCCCTATGCGTGCGCGAAGGTGTTCGCGCACCAGCTTTGCCAGAACTATCGCGACGCGTACGGCATGTTCATCGCGTGCGGCATCCTGTTCAACCACGAGAGTCCTCGTCGAGGAATCCCGTTCGTGACGCGCAAGATCACGCGTGCGGCGGCACGCATCAAGCACGGCCTCGACAAGAAGCTGTTCCTCGGCAACCTCGACGCGAAGCGCGACTGGGGCTTCGCGGGTGACTACGTCAAGGCGATGTGGCTGATGCTCCAACAGGAAACGCCCGACGACTACGTGATCGCGACGGGGGAGTCGTACAGCGTGCGCGATTGCCTCGACGTCTCGTTCGGAGAGCTCGGCCTCGACTGGAAGCAGTACGTCGAGCTCGACCCGCGTTACCTGCGCCCGACGGAAGTAGATCACCTGCGCGGAGACATGTCGAAGGCGCGCGAGAAGCTCGGCTGGAAGCCGAAGGTCTCGTTCAAAGAGCTGATCTCGATGATGGTGAAGGCCGACGAAGAAGACGTTCGCGCCACGCTCAGTGGGCGAACGCCGTCGATGTGACGGCGGCGGTCAGCCGGGCACGAAGGCTTCCTGGGGCAACGTCTCCAGCTGAGCCGTAGAGCGCGTGGATCAAGCGTGCGACCTCGACGCGCAACGCCGACGCTTCGGAGTCGATGTCTCCGAAGACGCGCGGGTACGTCTCGAGCATCGTGGTCTTCCCGCGAATCACGACGTCGACGAGCCGTCGGCACTCGGCGAGTTGTGCCGGGCGACGTGTGAGGTCGCGGTTCTGGTACACGAACGCGGGCGAGCGGACGAAGCGGAGTGCGCGTTCGACCTGCGAGCGCGGCGGGTCTTCGACAAAGTCGAAGCCATCACTGATATCGGCGAGACCGCGAACCAGCTCGAGGACACACCAGCGATACGCCTGTCGCGTGCGCTCGAACGACCAGCCGTCGCGAAGCGCTCGGTCGATCGCCGCGAAATACGTGGCGTGTGTGGTGCCCACGTAGTTCAGATCCGTCGGGTACTGGATCACCGTCGGGCAGTAGATCACGACAGGCAGCCCGAGCAGCGCCATCTCCTTTCCGGCGCTCGACCATGCGTTGAGGATCACGTCCGCTTGCTCCGCCACGTCGTAGATCGACAGCTTGTCGGCGGGCCAGTTCACGCGGACGTTGTCGGGAAGCGA
The DNA here is from genome assembly GCA_046160585.1 of Kofleriaceae bacterium. Lineage (GTDB taxonomy): Bacteria > Myxococcota_A > Polyangia > Haliangiales > Haliangiaceae > JABFXX01. The sequence goes on along the minus strand of JBJXGN010000317.1, from coordinate 18,837 downwards.
CGCGAAGGCGCGCTCGAGCGCAGCGGCGTGCTCGCTCTTGCGCGAGTCGCGCTTGTTCGGGAACTCGCGTGGGTGCACGCGCAGAAGCAAGAACAGGTCGGGTCGCGTTCGAATCCAGGCGGAGAGCGCCTCGACCCACTCGATCTGGGTCGGGAACAGGAGCGTGCTCGGATCCGGAACGCCGCCGACCGTGTGCGCCGCGACGTATTCGTCGTAGCTCGACATCGTCGCGACCAGCAGCTTCTGCTCGCTGCGCACGCCGAACTTCGCGCGAACGTCGACGACGTCGCGGGCCTTCGGCGCGGAGTACGCGAACACGCTCGTGCCGCGAATCACCTGCGTGACGTGATTGGTGACCTGCGCCAGGTCGCCCGGGTGGCACGGAACGTCACGGTATGCGTGCCACGCATCGATGGTTCGATTCCACCAGTCGAGCGTGGTGTCGCGTCCGATGATCACCTTCTGGAGTCGCTTCTCGAGGCTAAGACCACCGTGGACGAAGAAGAAGGGGATGTCGCGCTTGTTCGCGGCGAGGCGCCACGCTGCATTGACGGAATAGAGGCTGTTGTAGACGACGACGCGGTCGGGCTGTTCGCGATCGAGGATGTTCGCGGCGGCGACGAGTGATCGAACGGTCGACACCAGACGAGGACGGAAGAGGGTCCATTCTTCGTCGGTGAGCGAGAGGTGGAGCTTCTTTCGCTCGATCAGGAACTCGTACAGCGCCGCTCGACCGATCTCGATGTCGTCGATGACGAAGTCGGCGAGGTTGCCTGGGTCGGCGCGAGCGACGAGGCTCGCGATGCGCTCCTCGTCGGCGGAGCTGACCATCGCTTCCAGATCGTAGCCGCTGAAGTCGAAGCCGCCGCGCAGGCGGTTGCGCGCGGCACGGCAATCGCTGCATACGGCATCGCGTTGCACCTTCGACGCCTCCGCGGTGACGCCGCGCGAGACCATCGTCACGCACCCTGTCGCAAACGCGCCGTCGCAGGTGACGTAGATCAACTGCGCATCCGCGCTGCGCAGGGCATCGGCGACGAGCGCTTCGGGGAACGCGTGTTGCCACAAGCCCGCGTGGGGCGAGAAGAACACGACCTTCATCGATGCGAGCTCAGGCGGCTTTGCCCACCGCGCTGAAGCGGCGATACCACTCGATGTACTTGGGGATGCCGACCTCGATCGGGTTGCTCGGCGCGTAGCCGAACACGCGACGCGCTTTGTCGACGCTGAGGGTCCCGCGGAACGGCATCAGGTGATCGCGCGCCACGCTTTCGACCTTGACGCTCGGGTACTCCTTCTTGACCACCTCGACGAGCTGCTGGATCGAGCGGGCGTCGCCGTGTGTGAGGTTGAAGATCTCGTTTTTGGCCGCGGGGCTCTCGATCGCGCCGACGATGCCACTGACGAGATCGTCGATATACGTGAAGTCGATGCGCTCGGAACCGTCACCATCCATGCGCAGCACGCCGCCCGCATGTGCCGTCTCGATGTAGACCTGGCCGACGCGGCGGCTCACGCAGCGCGCGCCGTAGAGCGCAGACGGGCGGATGATGGTGTACGGCATGCCGAACACCTGGTTGTACGCGATGACGATCTTCTCGCCCGACAGCTTCAGCGCGCCGTAGATGCCGATCGGGTTGAGGGGGTGATCCTCGGACACCGACGGCGTCTCGAAGTTTCCGTAGACCATGCTCGACGACAGGAACACGAAGCGCTCGAGCTCGAGGTTTCGGGCGACGTCGAGGGCGTTCTCGAGGGTGCGCAGGCTATGATCGAACGTCGAGAACGGATCTTTGTTCGAGCGGTTCGCGTGCGACACCGCTGCGAGCTGGACCACGATCTGCGGCTTGATGGAGCCTGCAAGCAGGCGCGACAGCGCGTGGTAATCGCGCGCGTCCTGCGGGTGCAGCTCGACGCCGGCCTGACGCATGAGATCGAGGCGCTCGTTGACCATGCGCGTGTAGATCTCGCGATGCGGGATGTCGCCGGTCATGAGCGCGAGTAGGTTGTTGACCTGAAGGCCGTCGATGACGTGGACGTGCGCGCCGCGCGCGATCAAATCCAGGGCGAGGTGGTGCCCGATGAACCCGGCGCCACCAATGAGCGCCACCGTCTTGCCCTTCAAGCTCGTCATGGGCACCGGCGTACAACTCGGCGGGATCGCTGTCAACCGTGCTATGACCGCGGCGCCGGATGAGGGTACCTAGACCACGCGTGTTGGCAGCCTTCGACCTGGTCCGGCGAGCTCGCGCGGAGCTGGTGATGTGGCGCAACCGCAAGCAGGTCGACGTGCTGGGCGCGGGGGCAGAGCTGCGTGGATACATCGACAAGCGCCATCCCGACAGCCGCATCGAGATCGGGGCAGGGTGCAGGATCGACGGCCTCGTCGTGACGGAGACCGCAGAGAGCCGCGTCCTGATCGGTCGCAACACGCTGCTCGGGCCGCGGTCGACCATCGACTGCGCGTCGCGCATCACGGTGGGCAGTGAAGTTCTGATCTCGTACGACGTGATCATCGCCGATGCCGACAACCACAGCCTGCGCCGCGCCGATCGCGAGGGCGACCTCGACCGATGGCGCCGGGGCGAACACGACTGGTCGAAGGTGCAGCGAGCGCCGATCTCGATCGGGGACGGAGCGTGGATCGGCGCACGCGCGATCGTGCTGCGCGGCGTGACCATCGGCGAGGGTGCGATCGTCGGCATGGGCAGCGTCGTGACCAAAGATGTCGCGCCGAACACGGTCGTCGTCGGCAATCCGGCGCGCGTCGTGAAGGAGCTGCCCGCGGACGACGAGGGCTAAGCAGTCGCGCTGTGTAGCCACAGCTCGAGATTCACGAGCTGCCAGAAGAACATCATGTGATTATCGACGGTGCGCTTCTCGACGACGATGTCGCGATGCTCGTCGAGGAGCGCGCGGACCTTCGCGACGTCGTAGACGCCGCGCTCGGTGAAGCTCTTTGTCGCGAGAAGATCGAGGACAAGCGTGCGGCCGCTGCCGGTCGCGAACCACACGTGTGCGGGCGCGTTCCACCCGGTCTTCGCGATGCGCGTGCGCGTCTCGTCGGGGACGATGCCCTTCATCGCGGCGCGTAACAGGTGCTTGGTGACACCGTCGCGGATCTTCTGCGTCGCCGGAATGCGGAACATGAGCTCGGAGAGGCGGTGATCGAAGAACGGCCAGCTGACGTCGAGGCCGTGTGCGGTCGTCTGGCGATCCGCGGCGCGCAGGCAACACGGCGCGGTCTCGCGGAAGATGTCTTGGTACGTGCGGTTCTTCAGGTAGCTCGTGAACGGTTCGTCCATGATCGGCGCGTACGACGAGAGATCGAAGTACGCGGGATCCACGAAGTCGCGATAACGAGCGAGGCGCGCGGGATCGGGCAGGCAGCGGCCGGGTACGCGGAGATCGACGAGTCGCTGTAGACCCGCGCGCATGACCTCCGGCGTCTTCTTGAAGATCGGGTGGTCGTGATACTCGACCCACTTCGCCGTCTCGTGTGCCAGCTTCGCTTCGTCGCCCGACGCTGCGACGTCGGCGAAGAAGTAGAAGAAGTACTCGTATTCGCCGGCGTTGAGCTCGTCGCCGCCCAGGCCACCGAACAACGTGCCGAAGCCCGCGTCGCGCGTCGCTTCGCAGAGGAGATAGTGCGAGAGCCAGGTCGCGGTCGCGATCGGCTCGTCGTTCACCGCGATCATGCGCGGGATGACGTCGGCGAGATCGGGGTCGCCGATCTTGATCGCGTGCCATTCGCTGACGGTGGGTTCGAGGATCGTCCGGATCTCCGCCGTCTCGTCGTACGTGACATCGTGATAGACCGTCGAGAACGCGTGCTCCTTCTGGCCGGTCGCGTGTACGGAGCACGCGATCACCGACGAGGAGTCCATGCCACCCGACAACGTGAACGCGGGCTTGTTCGCGACGGCGCGACGCCGCGCGACCGCGTCGACGAGGAGCTCGCGATAGCGCTCGGCGAGCGTCGCTTCGTCATCGGTGAAGTCGGGCTCTTGCGTCAGCGCCCAATACACGCCGCGCGTGACCTCGCCGGCGCGCAACGAAAGCCACGTAGCCGCGGGCAGCTGCGCGATGTCCGCGTAGGGCGACTCGTCGGGCAGGTTGTCGAACGTGCGGTAGTGGAGGCCCGCGAATCGCGCGACGAAGCCCTTGTTCGGCGCACGCGTGACGCCGGGCACCTCGACGAGCCCGCGCGTACGCGAGGCGAACGCGAGCCCGACCTCGGAGCCTGCCGGGGCACGCTCGGAGCGAGCTCCGCGAACGAGTGCGTAGTACAGCGGCTTCACGGCGAAGCGATCGCGCGCGAGCCACGTGGTGTCCGTTCGCGTGTCGTGCGCGGCGATCGCGAAGTCGCCGTCGATGTGCGCGAGTGCGCCGACAAAGCCGTGCTTCTCGACGAGCGCGAGGATCGCACTCGCGGTCCAAAGCTGGCTGTCCGCAACCACGATCCACGGACCCTGCTGCGCGACGTTGGGCGCGCGCCAGTCCACGGCACCGAGGTGTGCACCGTTTGTGGTGCGGAGCGCCGACGTGACGTCGACGTGCGCGCGCATGGCCTGCAGCATGCCGTGCGCGACGGCGGAGCCCCATAGACCGATCGTTCCGGCGATGCGCGACATCTACGTGCGCCCCCGCTCCGCGAGGAGAATCCGCCAGTGGTGCGGGATGTCGACGACCATCTCGGTGCCATCGTTACTACGTCGATCCACGATGCGCGAGACTCCAAAGCCGTGTTCCTCGATGAACGAGGTGACCTCGGCGATCGGGTACGTGTTGTGATAGACGCGGATGTTCCGCTTGCCCTCGTCGAGGTACGGGTCAGGCGTGTAGCGCACGACGAGCGAGTCGCTCATCGATTCGCGGAGCAACACGCGCTTGCGAGCGGAGTGCAACAGGCGCTCGAGCGGTGCGGCGTAGTGCGGGCTGTTGGTCAGCACGTTGAAGCAGAGGACGTTGTCGAACTGCGCGTCGAGATCTTCGATCGCGCCGAGCGTGAAGCGTTCCGCGGGCAGTCTCATCTCGGCGCGCGCGAGCTCGATCATCTCGGGCGTGTAGTCGAGGCCGTGATATTCGACGCCGATGTTCCGCGTACGGAACGAGTGCCAGTAGTAGCCACCGCCGCACCCCGCGTCGAGAAGCGTCTCACCGTGTGTGACGAGCGGCGCGAGGATCTCCGCGGCCTGCGCAGCACACGTCATCTCCTCGGCTTCACCGCGACAGCGGCGGCGATAGAGGTCGAACGTGTTGCGGTCGTTCGACCACGGGTTGTACCGATGCGGGAACGCGCTCACTTGATCGCGACCACGGTCCACATCGCCTGAAGGTATCGATCGTAGCCGCGCTTCGTGGCCTCGGACTTCGGCAGGTAATACGTGGTAAGGCACGGATCGACGACGGAGAAGCCGGGCAGAAGCTTCGCGAACTCGTGCTCGCTGAAGAAGTGCGCGAGGCCGATGTTCGTCAGGTGGATCTTGGAGCTGCCGTCCTGGAGGAGGAGCGAGCCCGGATCGTCGGCGAGCTGGTCGTTCTTCTTCTGCTGGAACGTCGTGTGCGCGTCGGCGAGAACATGGCCGACGAACAGACCGCCCGGCTTGAGCAGGCGCGCGACCTCGGCGAACGCCGCGTTTCGATCGGCGAGAGGGAGGTGCTGGAACACGCAGGACTCGATGATGCCGTCGAAGCTCGCGTCTGCGAACGGCGTCTTCGTGACGCTCGACTCGACGAGCTGACCGATACGATCCGCGTAGCCCTGGCGCGCGAGGTTGGCCTTTGCGAGCTCGAGCGCGTTCGACGCGATATCGACGCCGGAGACGCGGATGCCCTTCTGTGCCAGCCACACGAGCGTCGGGCCGGCGCCGCAGCCCATCTCGAGAAAGCTCAGCGGTTCACTCTGGGCGCCGGTTGCCGCGGTCTTGCGATCGCGCAGCCAGTACGCTGTGCTGCGGATCAGCGCCTCGACCGGCGCCGTGTTGTATGCGCCGCGCGCGATCTGCTCGTCGAACGAGTCCTCCCAGAGCTGCTTCTGTTCGGCGGTGGTGGGTCGGGCAGTCGTCATGGTTTCCTCGGGTGCAAGAACGCGCGCAGCGTGTACTTTCCGCTCGGCTCGCGCAAGCGTTCGATCGTGCGCGCCTCGAATCCGGCTCGCTCGGCGAGGCACGCGATCGAAGCGAGGCTGAACACGTGGAAGTGCTCGACGAAGAACTCCTCGCGGCCGAAGCCTTCGCCGCGCGCCGCCGCCTCGCCGTCGGGGAGCTCGACGTAGACGAAGCCGTGCTCCTCGACGAGCGGTAGCGCGTGCGCGAGGAGCGCGATCGGATCGGGGACGTGCTCGAGCACCTTGTTGAACGTGATCGCGTCGAAGCGGCCGAGCGTGGGGTTCGGCAGCGAGCCGGCGAGTCCGTTCACGCCCGCGACCTCACGCGCGTGACGAGCCGCACGCTCGTCGGGATCGAGTGCCGTGCCCTGCCAGCCCGACATCTTCATGCGGGCGAGGAACACGCACAGCCCCGAACCGACGTCGAGGACGGTTCGCTGTCCGGACGGAAGCGCGTGGGCGGCGTACGCGTCGATGCGCGCGACGCGGCCCGTGTTGTCCGACTTCTCCGGCGGCAGCGCCATGATGCGGTCGAACGTGCGGCGCATGCCCGCCTCGTCGCCGTACGTGCCGTCGACGTAGCCGCCCGCGTAGAAGTCCGCTCCGAGGTCGAACACGGAGATGTAGTGGCCGCACAGCGTGCAGCGATAAATCTCGCGACGGTAGTTCTCGCGCTTCGCGAACGTCGTCTCGCCGGCGGGTGGCGCGAAGTACGTGTGCTCGGTGCGGAAGCGATCGCCGCCGCACGGGCAGTGCAGGGGCGGGCCTACGACCGCACGCGAGCGCTCGCTCGCGCGCTCCATCTCCGGCATCGATGGCGCGACGTGCGCGTCGAGGGCGCGCAGGTCCGCGTCGTTGTCGAGCCAGCGCGCGATCTCGTTTTGCTCGGCGGCGAGGTACGCCTCGAGCTCCGCCTCCTTGCCGCGCTCGACGAGCATCACGTAGTACTTCGCCGCCGGGCTGCGCACGAGGACGGCGCGCAGCTTGAAGTCGAGCAAGCGTGCGTTGAGCGACGGCGTCGCATAGAAGCCCCAGCTCTTGCGCGCGACGTCGTATTGGTGACCGTCGGCGGTGGTGAACGTCACCTGCTCGTCAGGCTCGAGCTCGATGTGCGCGCAGTCCTTGATGGTGATCGGGATGCCGCGCCCGATCGAAAACGTCCTGGGCGGATCGTTCACGCGGAGCTTCATCGCCAGTCCCATTCGGGCACGAGGAAGTCGTCGATGACCCACGCGTCGCCGTGTTTGCGCCACACGTCGGTGCTACGGAACGTCTCGCAGATCGCGAAGAAGCGATCTTCGGTGATGCCGAGCCACTTGCAGAACTTCGCGATGTCGGCGCGCGGAGTCTCGTCACCGCGTTTGCGAATGATCGTGACGGCGTCGTCGCGCGTCATGCGTCCGTTGCGGATCTCGATCGACAGGTTGTCGAACGTGCGCGTGAAGCCGAACTTGTACCACTTGAGCCAGTGGTGAATCGAAATGAAGTCGTCGTCGATATCCGCGTAGTCCCACACGCCGGTACGCGCCTGCGGTGCGCGTTCGAAGCCATGTGCCGTGGCGACCGCGAGGCTCTTCTCGGGATCCCACTGGAAGTAGTAACCGAGGAAGATCGCGAGCGTGCCGGCGCGTGCGAGCTCGTCGTCGTCGGGGCCGAAGTACGGCGTGAGATCGCGCTCGGTCAGGCCGGCCACGCCGACCCAATCCTTGGCCGTCGTGCCGTGCGTGACGCCGTGCGCGCGGAGCCACGCGCTGTCGAGCTTGAAGCCCTGGCGCGACTCGTCGGCGCCGCCGTATTCGAACGCGGAGTTCTCGCCCCACACGATCAGTGGGATGCCGAACGCGACCGCGACGCGCACGGGAACGTTGAAGATCGCCATGTGCATCGGCAGCGCCGGCGTGCCGTACTTCTCGAACGCGGCGAGCGTGAACCGCTTCTCGACGTCGGGAGACACCGAGAAGTCGATGTGGTCCACGCCGAGGCGAATCAGGTTGTCGAGGTTGCGCTGGCCGATCTCGGTGCGCCCCGGCGGTCGCCACGTCACGGCGAGCGGCCTCAGCCCGTACTCGAGCGCGGTAAACACCTGCCACGTGCTGTCCTTGCCGCCGCTGACCGGGATCAGGCAGTCATAGCCGCGGCCGGCACCCGTCCGCGCCTTCGCGTTTTCGACGACCGCACGGAAGTCGCGTTCGCGCGCGCCCCAGTCGATCTCGCGCTTCTCGCTCGCGGTCGCGCAGTTGCACTTCCCGTTCGCGTCGAACCGGATGTTGGGCCGGTTGTGAGGCGTGATGCAGGTCCCGCAGTACTTCATCCCCGCACGGGGTCTACCTTGACTGGCCCACCCCCGGCAAGTACGGTCCGCCATCGCTTTGTCGTCGGAGATCGTGGTCTTTATCCAGGCGCGGATGTCGTCGCGAAGGTTCCCGGGGAAGGTGCTCGCGCCGTTCCGCGGACAGCCGATCATTCGCCACGTGATCGAGCGCGTCGCGGAAGCGTTGCCCGACCTGCCACGCGTCGTGGTGACCTCGACCGACGCGAGCGATGACCCGCTTGCCGCGTATGTCACAGCACTCGGCAACGGGGCCTCGGGGGCGACGAGCGCATCGGAAGCATCGAGCGCGACGAGCGCGACGAGCGCGACGAGCGCAACGAACGGAGGGGCGGGCGCATCGGTCGGACTGTTTCGCGGGCCGCTCGACGATGTCCTCGCGCGGTTTCGGATGGCCGCGGAGGTCCACCCGGCGCGCTGGCTCCTTCGCATCTGCGCGGATTCGCCGCTCTTGGATGCGCGCGTGTTGCGCGCGGTGGTGGACGCGCCGCGCGAAGGCATGGACCTCGTGACGACGACCGCGCCGCGCACGTGGCCCAAGGGGCACAACGCGGAGCTGATCAATGCGGCATCGCTTGCCGCGTTGCGTGACGAGGACCTCGACGCCGACGATCGCGAGCACGTGACGCGCGTGTTCCATCGCAACCGCGATACGTACCGGGTCGTCAACGTCGAGTCAGGCGACCCCACTCTCGCGCAGCAAGAGCTCGCCGTCGACACCATCGACGACCTGCACCGCCTGGAGGCGCTGTGAGCCGAACCAGCCCCCAACGTCCGTGGCGGTTCGACACCGGTCGTCCGCGGGTCCCCCAACGTCCGTGGCGGTTCGACACTGGCCGTTCGCGGGTTCCCCAACGTCCGTGGCGGTTCGACAGCGGCCATCCGCGCGTCTCCTCGGAGGCGTCGTGAACGCGAGGCTGATCCGCACGGCGGTCATCGGGCTCGGCGTCGGCGAGCAGCACGCACGGGCGGCTGCGTCGCACCCGAAGGCGCTGCTCGCCGTGTTGTGCGACCTCGATCGCGCGCGCGCCGAACGCATCGCGAATGACATCTGCGTGCGCACCTCGGCGTCCGATACGCCGCACGTGCTCGCGACCGTCGAAGATGCGATCGATGCCCCCGATATCGACGCGGTCGTTCTCGCCACCTACGACGACCAGCACGCCGCGCAGGTGCTGCGCGCGTTCGCCGCCGGCAAACACGTGTTCTGCGAGAAGCCGCTGTGCCGCACCCTCGACGAGGTGCGCGCGATCGCCGCCGCGCGCGGTGATCGCCACTTGCAGTGCAACCTGATCTTGCGGGCGGCACCGCTGTATCGCTGGCTGCGCGACGCGATTCGCGCGGGGGAGCTCGGCGAGATCTACGCGATCGACGGTGACTACCTGTACGGCCGCCTGCACAAGATCACCGAGGGCTGGCGCAAGGGCGTCGACGACTACTCGGTCATGTTAGGCGGCGGCGTACACCTCGTCGATCTCGCGATGTGGCTCGTCGGCGAGCGACCCACGCGCGTGAGCGCCGTCGGCAATCGCATCGTCACCAAGGACACCGAGTTCCGCTATCCCGATTTCGTCGCCGCGACGTTCGAGATGGGAAGCGGCATCATCATGCGTATCACCGCCAACTTCGGCAGCGTGCACAAGCACCAGCACGTGCTGCGCGTGTTCGGCAGCAAGGCATCGTTCATCGTCGACGATGCGGGCGCGCGGTTGCACACGGTGCGCGATCCAGGCGCGCCGCCGCGCGTGATCGATCGCGCGCCTGTCGCCGCGAACAAGGGCGACCTCGTGCCCGGCTTCCTCGACGCGATCGCCGCCGGGACGGATCCCGCGCCGGCGGCGCGCCACGAGCTCGACGTCATCACGGCGTGTATCGCGGCCGACCGCGCCCTCGCGACGAGGGAGCCCATTCCCATCGACTATCGATAACCGAGCGACGTCATCCCCCACCCTCGATTCCTCCAAGACTTCCTCCAAGACCCTCGATCCCTGCACCTCGATTCCTCCAAGACCGTCGACCCCTGCAAGACCTCGATCCCCCAAACAACGACCGCCCCGTAACGCCCTCGCCCTACCCGCAACCCGAGTCCCCCATGAGCGAAATCCCGTTTGGCCGTCCCGATCTCTCCGACGTCGATCGCGAAGCCGTGATGCGCGTGTTGAATGGCTTCATCCTGACCCACGGTCCCGAGTGCAAGTCGTTCGAAGCCGAGTTCGCCGCATTCCTCGGCGAAGGTGCGAACTGCGTCTCGGTCAGCTCGTGCATGGCGGCACTTCACCTCGCGTACCTGCACTTCAAGCTCGGGCCAGGCGACGAGGTCATCGCCCCGGCGTGCACGCACGTCGCCACAGTCCACGCGATCGAGTGGGTCGGAGCGAAGCCGATCCTCGTCGATCCGGATCCGCTGACGGGCAATCTGACGGCGGCGGGTATCGAGGCGGCGCTCACACCGCGCACGAAGGCCGTATCGCTGGTGCACTTCGTCGGCATCCCGTGCGAGATGGACGCGATCGTCGAGCTGTGCGAGAAGCGCGACCTCAGGCTCGTCGAGGACTGCGCCATCGCGATCGGCGGGCGCTACAAGGGCAAACACGTCGGGCTGTTCGGCGACGTCGGCACGTTCAGCTTCTATCCCGTCAAGCACATCACGACGGGCGAGGGCGGCATGTTCCTGTCGCGCCACGCCGACGTGGCGACGCAGGTGGCGCGGCTGCGCGCGTTCGGCGTCGATCGGACGCACACGGAGCGCTCGATCCCCGGCATGTACGAGGTGCCGTCGCTCGGCCTCAACTACCGCATGAGCGAGATGCAGGCGGCGCTCGGTCGCACGCAGACCGCGAAGCTCCCGAAGCTGCTCGCCGCGCGCAAGGCGAACTTCGAGGCGCTGAAGGGCCACCTCGCGAACGTGCCGGGAGTCCGCGTGCTCGACAGCCAGACGCCCGATTGCGTGCAGAGCCACTACTGTCTCGTCGCGGTGCTCGAGGGCACGCTCGGCCCGGAGCGCAACGCGATCATCGGCGAGCTCAACGCCGCCGGTATCGGCACGAGCATCTACTACCCGCAGCCGGTGCCGCGGATGAAGTACTACCAGGACAAGTACGGCTACGCGGGCGATCGCTACCCGGTGGCGACGCAGATCAGCGACCACTCGATCGCGCTGCCCGTCGGGCCGCACCTCCAGGTCTCGCAGATGGAGGAGATCGCCGCGGGCCTGCGCGCCGCGGTGACGAGGCGGCTGTGAGCTTCTCGGTCCACTACGACGACTGGCTCACTGCCGTGATGCGGCGACACGTGTTCCGCGTGCAGGGCAGTGGCGACGCGGGAGCCATCGAGGCGCACGTGCGCGACCAGGCCCGCGCGTTTTACTTCGCGAAGGTCGCGACCGATCGCGTGTTCGACGTGCAAGCGCTTAGCGCGCTCGGCTTCGTCGTCGTCGATACCAACGTCACCTTCGAGCTCGCGCGCGAGATCCCGCTGTCGCCGGAGATCGACGTCGTCGAGCTCGACCCGGCGGACACCGCCGGCGCCGACGCAGCACTCGCGATCGCGGGCTCGGCGTTTCGCTACTCGCGTTTTCACCTCGATCCGCAGATCGGCCTCGACCTCGCGCACCACGTGAAGCGCGAGTGGATCGCGAACTACGTGAAGCGCGCGCGGGGCGAGCCGCTCCTCCTCGCGCGCTACAACGGGCGCGTGCTCGGCTTCCTCGCGCCGATCATCGCGCACGGCACCGCAGTCATCGATCTCGTCGCTGTCGCCGCCGATGCAAACGGGCGCGGCGTGGGTTCCGCGCTGTGCGCCGCGTTCGCGCATCGCTATCGCGACATGCCGTGTATCGTCGGCACCCAGATCGCGAACGTCCCCTCGATTCGCCTGTACACCAAGCTCGGGTTCGTGTTCTCGAAGAGCAGCTACGTCCTCCACCTGCACCACGGAGATGCGTCGTGAAGATCGGTACGCACGATATCGACGAGAAGATTCTGATCGTCGCGGAGATCGGCAACAACCACGAAGGCAACTTCGACACCGCGCGCCGCATGGTCGAGGCCGCTGCCGACGCCGGCGTCGACGCCGTGAAGTTCCAGACGTTCAAGACGCAGCTGTTCACGAGCAACGCGGATCCGGCGCGCGTCGAGCGGCTCAAGCGCTTCGAGCTGTCGCACGCGCAATTCATGGAGCTGCGCGATCTCGCCAAGTCGCGCGGCCTGATCTGGTTCTCGACGCCGCTCGATCTCGAGAGCGCTCGCTTTCTCGAACCGCTCGTCGACGTGTTCAAGATCGCGTCCGGCGACAACGACTTCCTCGCGCTGATCGAGCAGGTCGCCGCCACGAACAAGCCGCTGATCATCTCGACAGGCCTCGCGGATCTCGAGCACCTCGAGTGGATCAGCTCGTTCGCGCGCGAGCGCGGCGCAGAGGGGCACCTCGCGTTCCTGCACTGCGTGTGCGCGTATCCCGCCCCCGCGGCGGAGGCGAACCTGCGCGCGATTCCGCTGCTCGCCGCCGAGCTCGGCGTCCCGATCGGCTGGAGCGATCACACGCTCGGTCCGCGCGCGTCGCTGGCCGCCGCCGCGATCGGCGCGCGCATCATCGAGAAGCACTTCACGCTCGACAAGAACTTCAGCGCGTTCCGCGATCACCAGCTGTCGGCGGATCCCGCCGAGATGAAGGCGATCGTCGAAGGCATCCGCGAGATCGAGGTGCTGCTCGGTCGCGCCGAGAAGATCGTGCAGCCGAGCGAGCAGGGCAACGCGGTGCCGGCGCGCCGGTCGATTGCCGCCGCTCGCGACTTGCCGAAGGGCCACCGCGTGGAGCAGGGAGACCTGATGTGGGTGCGCCCTGCGATCGGGCTCGCGCCTGGTCAGGAGGACAAGCTCCTCGGCCGGGTGCTGTCGGTGGAGAAGAAGACGGGCGAGGCGATCGCCGAGAAGGACATGGAAGGGTGAGGGGGGCGGTGCACTGATGTGCGGCATCGCGGGCTACGTCGGTACGCGGGCGCTTCCCGCCGAGCGGATCGCGCGCACGCTCCACCTCATGCGGCGGCGTGGGCCCGACCAGGCGGCCGCGAAGCACTTCGAGACTCCGTCGGGGCGACACGTCGACCTGCTGTTCGCGCGACTGTCGATCCTCGATCTCGATCCGCGCTCGAACCAGCCGTTCAACGACGGTGATGGCTGGATCGTCTTCAACGGCGAGGTCTACAACTTCGTCGAGCTGCGCGCCGAGCTCGAGCGCGCGGGCTTCGGCTTCCGCACCACCTCGGACACCGAGGTGCTCCTGCGCGCTGTGCGCCACTGGGGCCCCAAGACCGCGCTCGACAAGGCCGAAGGCATGTGGGCCTTCGCCGCGTACGACGAGAAGACGGGCGCGCTCGTCCTCTCGCGCGATCGCTTCGGCGAGAAGCCGCTGTACTTCGTCGAGGACTCGCACGGCATCACGTTCGGCTCCGAGGTCAAACTCGTGCAAGAGCTGCGCGGCGAGCGGCTCGCGATCGATCTCGATCACGTGAAGCGCTACCTCGTGAACGGCTACAAGGCCCTCTACAAGCAGCCGCGGCACTTCTTCCAGCGCCTCGAGGAGCTGCCCGCCGCGTCGATGATGACGATCGACGCCGACGGCAAACGCTCCACCGAGCGCTACTGGACACCGACCTACGTACCGGACGACGCGATGACGCGCGAGGACGCGGTCGCCGCCACGCGCGCCGCATTGATCCGCTCCGTCGAGCTGCGCCTGCGCGCCGACGTGCCGATCGCGTTCTGCATGTCGGGCGGCGTGGACTCCAACTCGCTCATCGCGATCGCCAAGAAGCAGCTCGGCTACAACGTCCACGGCTTCACGATCGCGAACACCGACGCGCGCTACGAGGAGTCCGCGCTCGTCGACGACGCGGTCAAGACGCTCGGCCTGCGCCACACGAACGTCCCGACCGACACCAAGGACTTCCTGCCGCGCCTGCGCGAGCTCGTGCGCTACCACGACGCGCCGGTCTACACGATCACCTACTACGCACACTGGCTGCTCATGCAGCAGATCCACGAGCACGGCTATCGCATCTCCGTCAGCGGCACCGCCGCCGACGAGCTGTTCAGCGGCTACTACGATCACTTCCTCGCGTACCTCGCCGAGACCCGCGACCCCGCCGCACGCGAAGCCTGGATCCAGCACGTGAAGCCGGTCGTGAGGAACCCGTTCCTGTCCAACCCCGACCTGTTCGCGAACGACCCGACCTTCCGCGATCACATCTTCCTCGACGCGAAAGGCTTCGCCGAGTACCTCCACGAGCCGTGGCACGAGCCGTTCGCCGAGGCGGACTACTCGCCGAGCGTGCTCCGCAACCGCATGGCCAACGAGCTGTTCCACGAGGCAGTCCCCGTGATCCTTCACGAGGACGATCTCAACGCGATGTACTACTCGATCGAGAACCGCTCGCCGTTCCTCGATCGCGCGCTGTTCGAGCTGTCCGCACGCATCCCGACGCGCCACCTCATGCGCGACGGCTACGCGAAGTCCATCCTGCGCGACTCGATGCGCGGCATCGCGCCCGACGCGATCCTCGACAACCGCACCAAGGTCGGCTTCAACGCGCCGATCTTCGACTTCCTGAACCCTCAGGATCCCGCCACGCGTAGCGTCCTCATGGAGCCGTCGCCGATCTGGGACCTCGTCAAGAAGGACAAGATCAACGACCTGATCGACAAGGCGTTCCTGCCGAACAGCCAGAGCAAGTTCCTGTTCTACTTCCTGTGCAGCAAGCTGTTCCTCGAAGAGAACATGGCTTAGCCGCATGACGCTCGCGCCGATCGGGCTGTTCGCGTACAACCGCGCCGACTACATCGAGCGTGCACTCCGCGCTCTCGCGAAGTGCCCGGAGCTCGCGCAGTCCAAGCTCGTCATCTACTGCGACGGGCCCAAGTCCGAGGCGGGCCGTGCGAAGACCGACGCCGCCCGCAAGGCCGCACGCGCGCACGCACCCGCCTACGCGATCTTCGTGGAGCGCGAGCAGAACCTCGGTCTCCGCCGCTCGATGCGCACGGGCGTCACGGAGCTGTGCAACCAGCACGGTCGCGCGATCATCCTCGAGGACGATCTCGAGGTCTCGCCCACCTTCCTGCGCTTCATGAACGACGCGCTCGATCACTACGCCGATGCGCCCAACGTCTACCAGGTCTCCGGCTACATGTTCCCGATGGACATCCGCGGCCCCACCGACGCGATGCTCCTACCCGTTACGAGTGCGTGGGGCTGGGCCGTGTGGAAGCGCTCGTGGGACAACCTCGACTCGGGCGCGCGCCTTTACGATCGCCTCGTCGCCGATCGGGCCTTGCGACATCGGTTCGATCTCGACGGTGGCTACCCGTACTTCGACATGCTCGAGAAGCAGCAGCGCGGCGAGGTCGACTCGTGGGCGATCGGCTGGTACGCCGACATGTTCGCGAACGACGCGCTCGTGCTCTACCCGCGCGAAAGCCAGGTCGCAAACCGCGGGCACGACGGAAGCGGCACGCACGGCGAGACTCGGTCGCCCTTCGAGTCCGACGCGCACGAGCGCATCGTCCAGACGTTCCCGCCGCCCGTGCGCGACGACGCAGCGTGGCGCCAGCTGTGCGCGTACATCAAGCGCGAGCATCGGCGGGCACGCATCGCGGGCCTTCGCGGCGCGGTGCTCGAACGCGTCTCGAAGGTCGTCGAGCGTGCGCCGCCGAGCGTGCGCCGGGTCGCCGAGCGCGTGCTCGCACGCCTCGTGCGTCGCTGACTGCGAGCGCCCGCACCCGCGGTGTTTGCGCCTAAGCCGAAGTTTGTATCGGCGAAGTCGGGGAATCCCGAGCTGCGATCGTCGAGCGCGACAACGATCACCGACCAAGTCAGCCGCTACATCCTTAGCTGCGACGGTGTGGCAGCAATCAACTCGCCGAACGGATCGTCGCGCTCGATCAATAGGTCGGCGTACCCGCGCAATCCTTCGTCACGAAACGGCCGCTCGCTAAGCGCTCTCAATGCACAGCTCGACCAAACGCCGAACCGATTGATTCTGTATCGTCGTCAAGATTCACTCTTTCAATCGGACATGATGAATCACTCGTCGAGCGCGAGCTCACGATACCTAGAGGGAGGGTTTGGTGCATTGTCGCACGCGGCAACATGGGATTCTCGCATCAGATGAATATGACGGGATAAATCGTCCGCCGATCGAGAGGTTGTCGGCCTCGTCCTGCTCCCGTTGCCCATGTCAGATGGTTTTATGATGTGTTTTGCAAGCGATCTGCGACATCGCATGTTTCATCTCCTCTTGATGCCTTCTTTCTGTTGTCGATCACCAATCATTCCATGCCTGTCTACCATCTTCGGCTCATTCGTCGCCGGAGGAACGCACGAAACGCGATCGCGGATCGTGCTTTCACGACGTTCCGCGGGGCACGGAGATTGAATCCATGTTTTGACATGACCAATCAAAATCTCGAAGAAATGACAATGATCGAATCCCCCCAAAGCCTGACCGGCGCGGACCTCGCCGCCATCCAGGGCGGTAAGGCGCTTCCCGTGGCCAAGGCTGTCACCAAGGCGATTCCCGTCTTGAACGCGATCTCTTCGTTGTACGACGGCTACGAAGGATATCGCGAGGCTCGACGGAGCGGGAAGAACGTCGCGGAGTCGGTCGGTGAGGGGGCTGCGGCAGTGATCGCAGGCGTCACCTACTACGACGTTTGGGGGCCCACGCCCGCCTACTAAGCGCACGCACTCACGGCGCTCGTCACATCTATTCACGACACACAAACAGGAGATCACGACATGAATACCTTTGAATCAATCGAATCCAGCACTCTCTCGACGGTTTCAGGCGGCAGCCTCTTGGGCAAGATCGGCAAGTACATGCAGCAGGGCTACAAGTGGTACACGGGGTCCGAGAAGGCGGGCACCCCTCAGGAGATCAACCGCGTGGTCAAGGAGGTTGGCGGCGGCAAACTTCTTGCGGGTGGTGCGGCTGCCGCCGGTTACGCTGTCGGCCAGTACAACGGTGGCCAACCATCGACACCGACGCCAACCTCGAGCTTCCCGGGCAGTCTGGTGTTTGGTGGTCCGCGGTAACCGAGATCGACCCGCCACGAGCCCCCGGACTCGCGCATTCACCACCCGCGATCGCGATGTCACGCTAGCGTGATCATCGCCGACGCGATGCCGGGGTAGCTCGTGGCCACGTTGTCCGCGTCATTGACGATCGTCTTACCCATCGCAGCCCATGCTGCGACCGCTGCGGCCACCTCGATGCGGTAGTCGCCTGCACGCGCCCGCGAGAGTGGCTCGTCGCCGACGCCGTCGCCGAAGCCGTCCGGGCGTGCGTCGCACTGCACCCCGAACGCGCGAAGCATCGTGCGTGTCGTCTCGACACGATCCGTGAAATACGCACTCCTTCACGAGAAGGCGCTCCTATCGGCCGTGTGCAACATCATCCGCCGAGATTGCGGACCTCTCGCAGGGAGCGAACGTCGTCCCGGTTCTCTCCCGATCGAGAGCGCGCATTTCGCCCAGGCTCGCTATTGCAATCCATCCACACGGACGAGGTCATCGATGATCCACCCGTAGTTCTGGCGATGGCCGTCCAGTGCGCGCGCGGTACGCTGGTCCAGGGATCGGCCACGTCTGGTTGATCGATCCCACGACGCGCACGATCGATGTCTACCGACTCGTATCCGGCGCGTATGCACATGTCACGACCTCGCAAGGCAACGCGCGACTTCGAGCCGAGCCGTTCTTGGCGTTCGATCTCGATTTGTCGTCGGTCTGGAGCGACACCAACGAGTAGCTCGAGATCGGCATGTCTACGCTCACTGTCGTCGCGCATCAGCGAACGGACGCAAGCACGTCATCCAGTCGAAGTGCGTCTTCGTCATCGAACACCCAACGCCAACGTCACCAGAAAGGGCGCTCTCGTCGGTGTGGTACAGCCACCCGCCGAGATCGCGGACTTCTTGCAGGGAGCGAACGTCGTCCCGGTTCTCTCCCGATCGAGAGAGCGCGCACCTCGCCCAGGCTCGCTCTTGCAATCCATCCACACGGACGAGGTCATCGATGATCCACCCGTAGTTCCGGCGATGGCCGTCCCAGTGCGGCTCGTTCGTTTCCGCGGAAACGTCGAGGTCGCGATGCGCATCCACGATCGTCGCCATCCCGGACCACCGCAACGGTGTGCGAGGCGCGTGCTCGGTCACGAGTCGCCCGCGTTGATCGAAGAAGCGCGGCTGCTGGTGCTCGTCAAGCTCGACCCGATAGCCGTACTCGTGAACGAAGCGATTGTGGAAGCTACACACGTTCACCAGATTCTCGAGCGACGTTTCGCCTCCGTTGGCCCAATGCTCGATGTGGTGACCCTCGAGAAACAGCCGGTTGCAGCACCCGGGGA
>JBJXGN010000316.1:0-5141 GCA_046160585.1 Kofleriaceae bacterium | reverse complement strand
GAGGACTATGGTGGTCGACTCGAGACCAACGTTCGCTATGTCCTCCGCATCGCCCACGGAGAACCACAGGACGGGGACAAGACCTCGTGCGCACGTGAGGGGCCCGCCATGCTGTCGCTCCGAACCGACACCGGCATGATCCCGGCGGGACGCGTTGCGATCTGGGCCCAGAACGTTGCGATCTCCGTGGACTACCTCGTCGCAGTGACGCGCTCGAACTTGCCAATGTGAGGCGAGGCCACTCAAGAGGCGTCGATCAAAGGGCAGCGGACTCATTGTTGACCTTGACGTTGACCCCGACCTTGACGCGTTTGACGGCGACGTTGACGTTGAGTCCCGCGTTGACCTCGACCTTGACGCCCGTGGGTTTGCCCTCCGTGGACTCTTCGAGGCAGTGAGCTGCCAGAATGAGGTGAGAGATGAGCGGGAGGCGTCGCACGCGCAGTGGAAACTCTTCTAGCGAAGCGTGCTCCCGAGACGCACGCCGTTCGCCCAGTAGAGCCCTGTCTCTCCAGCGGGGAGAATGTCCCAGGTCGCTGCGCTCGTGGGCACGACCAGATGTCTCTCGATCACGGTGCTGCCATCGAGCGATGCGCCGACGACGATGTCGCCGACGACCCCGTCCTCTGCGAGAGGATGCTGCGCCGACACGCGCACGCTCCGACCGTCCTCGAGCCTCACCATCACGACACGGTGAGATGCTGGAACGCCGACACGCACGACTCGGAGGATCGGCGCTACCACCCGCTTGCCGCGAGCGTCCTCGGTAAACACGAGGTCACCCGCCACGAGCGACGCCACCGCTCGCTCGCCATGGGGGGTCGCGATGCCGACCGTAGCGTCGAGGCAGCGCGGGCACCCGTATTGCTCGCGCCTGGCCACCTCCTCCGCAGTGGCCCATCGAAACGGCGGTGGCGGATCCTCATCGCGAGCCACCGGTGGTCCGCAGTCCTGCAAGCAAGTCGCGGTCGGCGTTGGCGCTGGGTCTGGACACCGAGGGTCGGTCGGCAGCGCGCCCGAACCGCTGCCGCCACTGTCGCCACCCGTTGTCGTCGGTGGCGACGGTGTCGAGCCGCAGCCGAGTCCCACGATCGACGCGAGAACAAGGATCATTCGCATCGCGCGATGGTAGGTCCTCGCCGGTCCGGGCGTCTACCTTGCCCATGCGCGAGGCGACGACCCAGACGAACGCGAGCGAGCTACGCCGTGTCGACATGCCGACCACGCCGCGTCTGCGCCCACCTCGCTGGATCCCCATCCTTGGAACCGTCGTCGGCGCAGCCGCGGGGTTCGCGTTCTACTGGTTCTACGGCTGCGACAGCGGTTGACAGCAGCAATCGAACCCGCTGCTGACCACCGGTCTCGGTGCAGCACTCGGGCTCGTCGCGACCGTGAGTCGCTGATCCGCTGCATGAACGTTCGAGCACACCGGCACGTCCAGTGTTCGACTGTGGGAGTATCGTCGGGGGGTGATCCTCGCACGCTCCCCGTTCGCTCACTCTGCTCACCAGCTCGTCCTCGCTCTCCAGCAGCGCATGGTCGATGCGCAGGAAGGCGTCGCCCGAAAGGTCGGCCAGCCCGACACGTTCGGTGCGACGTCGTGGCTCCGCGACGAGGGCCGGCACGGCGGCGGCACACGGCGCTCGATCGGTGACACCGAGGTGTTCGATCGCGCGTCGGTCAACGTGTCGCAGGTCCACTACGACGACGAGCCGGCGAAGCGCCTCCAATCGGCAACCGCGCTGTCGACCATCATCCATCCACGCAATCCGCACGCTCCGTCGGTGCATATCCACGTCAGCTGGACCGAGATGCGCGAGGGCGCGGGCTACTGGCGCATCATGGCCGACCTGAACCCGTCGATCCGCGACACCGACCTTACACGCGCGGCGACGCAGCGGTTCATCGACGCGCTACGCGGCGCGGCCCCGCAGATCTTCGACGAAGCCGCGCGACAGGGCGACCTGTACTTCCACATTCCGGCGCTCGACCGCCATCGCGGCGTCGCGCACTTCTATCTAGAGCAATACGCGACCGCAGATCACGACGCCGATGCCACGCTCGCGCGGCTCGTCGCCGAGGCCGCGATCGATACCCACGCAGCGATCGTTGCGGACGCCCTGGTCGCAGAACCGACACCGGACGCGACCGCGCGCGCCGCGCAGCTCGCGTACCACACGCTGTACCTTTTCCAGGTCCTCACGCTCGATCGCGGAACGACCTCTGGGCTGCTCGTGCACGACCAGAACGACGTAGGCATCCTGGGCTCGCTGCCGTCGCACGTCGATCGCGATCTACTCGCGAGCTGGCGCGTGCGTGTGCCGTCGCCGGTCGACCGGTTGGTGGACGACATCCTCGCGGCGCTCCCCGCCGGCGCGGGCACGGTGCTCGTCGACGATGACAGCAAGCGCGCCATCGCGGCGGCCGTGCGCGCGTTCTTCCGCGCGCATCCCGAGGCGCTCGAGCTCCAGGCCCGCGCCGATGTCATCCCTCCGACGGTCGCCAATCACCAGTAGCGGTGATCACTTCTCGATCGTCTCGCCGTCCGGCCCGGTCGATTTGACCTCGACTCCCACTCCGCCGACGAGGATGAACTCCACCCGGCGATTCACAGCGCGACCTTCCTTCGTGTCGTTCGTGTCCTTTGGCTTCTCCTCTCCAAAGCCGATCGCTTCGAGGCGATCGCGAGCGACACCCTTCTTGACCAAGTAGTCGACGACGGCTTCCGCGCGCTTCTGCGACAGCTTCTTGTTGTACGCGTCGTTGCCCTGGCTGTCGGTGTGACCTTCGACCTGGATCTTGGTGATCTCGGGGTGCGCGACGAGAACCGCTGCGACATCGTCGAGCAGGCGATTGCTGCGGCGCTGGATCAGCGCCTTGTTCAAGGCGAAGTAGACGATGTCGAGGATCTCGAGCTTGCCGTCGGCGATCTTCACGAGCTGCTTCTTCTTGCAGCCTTGATTCTCGACCAGACCCGGTTCGTCGGGGCAGTTGTCGATCGCGTCGGTGACGGTGTCGCCGTCGCGATCCGGGCAGCCCTGCAACGCCGGCAGCCCCGGCACGAGCGGACACATGTCGAGCCGATCGACGATCGTGTCGCCATCGCGATCTGGGTCGGGGCAGCCTTCCATTTCGGGGACACCCGGCACGTCGCGACAGCGATCGACCGTGTCGAGAACCGTATCGCCATCGTTGTCGGGATCCGGGCAACCATCGCCATCGGAGAACGCGTCGACGTCCTCGGGCTCGTTCGGGCACACATCAGCGGCACCGACGATGCCATCGCGGTCCGGATCGAGATCCTCGACTGGTTTGGGAAGCGGACGCCTGCGCTCTTCCTCGGGGCTGTGCAGGCGAACACCGGCGAGAGCGCGCCAGTCTGGCGTGGCGAAGCCTTCTGCGATGCCGATGCCGCCGGCGCCGAACAAGCGCAGCGTCCGGATCACGTCGTAGCCGATGCCCGCACGGACCTCGGCGGCGTTGCGGTTGAACGCTCCGAAGATGTCGTCTGCGCCCGTCGCGAGATCGAACGTCGCATCGAGCTCGAGCGAGCTCGCCCAGCGATAGCCGAGCCCGACCGAGCCGAACACCTCGTCGTCCACGACGAGGTCGAGCGCCTGCGCCTCGGGGCGCACGCGATAGCCACCGTTGATCGCGAAGCGCACGCCGACGGGGCGACCGGCCGACAGTGCGAGGCCGATGCTCGTCGACACCCCGTTGTCACCACCATAGTCGTCGGTGGTGCTCGTCGGGAGCGTGATCGAAGCGTACGCCGCGGCCGCAAACGCGCCCGAGCGAACGAGCGTGAGCTTCGGGCGCAGGCGTAGGTCGCCGAGGCCGAACCCGGAAAGACCTTGCGAGCCAGCCATCGTCGCGCCGAGGTCATCGGACTGCGCCACGATTAGCGGCGCACCAATGCCGAGCTCGATGCGACGTGCGACCTGAACAGCGACCGACAGCTCGCCACCTACGCGGTTCGCGACGAGCGAGCCGACGCGCTCGCCGGTGCTCATCTGGTAGATGTTGACCGGATCGTTCGCGTAGCCGAGCCACAGCCCCGCGTCGATCACTAAATGCCCCGGCACGTCGGCCCACTCGACGCCGAGCAGACCATCGCGGTGCCCCGTGAGCTCGAAGCGCTCGGCCGAGTACTCCGACGACACCTGCGCCGCTGCGCCCGTGCTTCCCGCGGCGACCAACGCCGCAGCGACGACGAGCTTGCGGCGCCGGCGCGCGAGGAGGACACCTGCGATCGCGAAGACCACGAGCGCTCCCGACGAACCACCGCTCGTCGAGCAACCACCGCCCTGGACACCCAAGCCGTCCTCGAAGCCATCGTTGTTGTCGTCGTCGTCGCACTCGTCACCGAGGCCATCACCGTCCAGGTCTGCCTGGTCGGGGTTGGAGAGCAGCAGACAGTTGTCGGTCTCGTCGCCGGTGGCATCCGCGTCGCTATCGACGTCCTGGAAGTCCGGCTTGCCGTCGCCATCGGTGTCACGCGGATCCGGGTCGTCGCCGGCTTCATCCGTGTCGGACAGACCGTCACCGTCGGAGTCCAGGTCGCGATAGTCGGGCTTGCCGTCGCCATCGGTGTCCGGCTCGTCGTCGGACGCGCCGCCGAACACGGCATCCGCGTCGTCCACACCGTCCTTGAGGCCGTCGCCATCGGCATCCGGGCCATCGACCTTTCCGTCGTTGTTGGTGTCCTGCATGCCGTGACCCGACTCGTCGTTGTCGAAGAGGCCGTCGCCGTCGCTATCGAGATCGCGATAGTCGGGCGTGCCATCCCCATCGGTATCGGGCGGCACCGGGTAGTCACCGACGCCGAAGCCGGTCGTCATATCCGCGGTGTCGGGTGAACCGTCACGATCCGCGTCGCCACCGTTGCACACACCGTCGGCGGGTGCGTCGTTGCACGCCGTTCCATTCTCGTTGCGGTCCCCGAGACCATCGTCGTCGCTGTCGAGATCGCGGAAGTCCGCGATGCTATCTTGGTCGGTGTCTCGCGGAGGTGTCATCGCCATGCCGCTCTCCGGGGCCGTCTCGAGCGCATCACAGAAGCCGTTCGCGCCAAACCCACCTGCGCAATCGACCGTTCCGTCGCGGTTCGCGTCGGCGCCCGCGTGCCCCGCCTCGACGAC
>JBJXGN010000315.1:0-5594 GCA_046160585.1 Kofleriaceae bacterium | reverse complement strand
CTGCCGACGTACCACCTCGCGAACGTCGTCGACGATCACCTGATGCAGATCACGCACGTCGTGCGCGCCGAGGAGTGGATCTCGTCGACGCCCAAGCACGTGCTGCTCTACCAGGCGTTCGAGTGGGAGCCGCCGCTGTTCTTTCACATGCCGCTGCTTCGCAACCAGGACAAGTCGAAGATCAGCAAGCGCAAGAACCCGGTGTCTATCAACTACTACCGGGACATCGGCATCCTGCCGAAGGCGCTGCTCAACTTCCTCGGCACGATGGGCTGGTCGTTCGGCAACGACCGCGAGAAGTTCACGCTCGCGGAGATGACCGAGGTGTTCTCGTGGGAGCGCATCGCGCTCGGCGGCCCGGTGTTCAACATCGAGAAGCTCGTCTCGCTCAACGAGAAGTACATCCACGAGCTCGACTACGAGCAACTCGCGCAGACGCTCATCGACTGGCGCCTCAACAAGGACTACCTCGTCAAGCTGATGCCTCTCATTCGCGAGCGCTCGAAGAAGCTCGACGAGATCATCCCGCAGATCGAGTACTTCTTCGCGGGCGATCTCGACTACTCGCTCGTTCGCGCGGAGCTCGCCGTGCCCGAGGTCGCCGACGCCGACGTGGCACGCGCGCTTCTCGAGCTCGTCGATGCGCTCGAGGCACGTGAAGGCTTCACGAAGGTCGTGATCGAAGAAGAAGCGAAGAAGTGGGTCGAGGTGAAGGGCTGGAAGCCGAAGCACGCGTTCAGCCTGCTCCGCCTCGCCGTCACCGCGCGAAGGGCCTCGCCGCCGCTGTTCGACACCATGGAAGCGCTCGGCAAGGAGATCGCGCGCCGCCGCCTGCGCCAGGTCGCGCTCCTCCTGGATCCCAAGGTGAAGCTGAAGTGAACCTGCCCGGACCGATCGCGACGCTGTGGCGATGGTTCAAGCTCGTCAGCATCGATCAGTGGCGTGCGATCGATCGCGAGACCGTGCGCACGCCCGACGACGCGGGGACGACCAACCTTCGCATCCTCGCCATCCTCCTTACCTGCTGCATAGCGCTCACGCTGCAGGAGTACCTCGGTAACCACCAGACGTACGCGAAGTGGTTCCCGAACCGGCGCGATCCGAACTGGGAGCTGTGGGGCTTCGCGTGGTGGTCGGGCTGGCGTCTGTTCGGCTACGTGATCCTGCCCATGATCGTGATCTCGCTCCTGCCGGGCGAGCGTATCCGCGACTACCACATCTCGTTCAAGGGCTTCTTCAAGCACGTGTGGATCTACGTCGCGATGTTCGCGTGCATCTTGCCGGTCGTCATCCAGGCGTCGACGACCGGCTCGTTCCGCAGCACGTACCCGTTCTATCGAATGGCGAATCGATCGCACTTCGATCTGTGGACGTGGGAGGCGCTGTACGCGCTGCAGTTCGTCTCGCTCGAGTTCTTCTTCCGAGGCTTCTTGCTCGAAGGTCTGCGGAGGTCGCTCGGCGCGAACGCGATCTTCGTGATGATCGTGCCGTACTGCATGATCCACTACGGAAAACCGATGCCCGAGACGATCGGTGCCATCGGTGCCGGGCTCATCCTCGGGACGCTCGCGATGCGCACGCGCTCGATCTGGGGCGGCGTGATGATCCATATCGGGGTCGCCATCACGATGGATGTTCTGGCGCTGCGCGGCTGCCCCCCGATGGGCAGCGGCAGGTATTGTCACTGATGCGACGCTGCTCCACCCACTAACGTCCGGATAAATCCATGACCCGCACCTGCCTCGCTCTACTCCTCGCCCTGTCCCTTGCCGCGTGCAAGAAGGAAGCTCCGAAGGTCGAGCCCGTACCCACGCCTGGATCCGCTGCCGTCAAGGATCCGAAGGCACCCTCGACGCCCGAGAAGGGACCGGCCGAGAAGGCGCCCGACAAGGACGCGATCACGAAGGAGGAGGCCGAGAAGTTCGGCAAGGAGTTCGCCGCGGCGCTCAGCCCGTGCGATGCGGCGAAGGCGGACGCCCTGATCGACGCGCAGAAGTTCACCTCGCGCTTCGACGCGTCGACGCGCTCGCAGATCGGGACGTTCGATAAGCTCGGCGAGAGCCTGTGCGCGGGCCTCGGTCCGGAGTCGGCCGTGCGCTTCGTCGGCGTGGTCCAGAAGGACGGCATCAACCGCCCGCGCATCCGGACGATCGTTCGCGGGGGTGTGAACTTTCTCGACGTGCTCGTCGTTCGCGAGCCCGACAAGTCGCTCAAGCTGATGGACGTGTACTCGCTGCGCAACGGCGAGGAGATGTCCGGCCTGCTCTCGCTCGTCGGCAAGCTGATCTCCCATGGTGAGGCGGCGGCGCGCGCGTACATCGATGCAACGCAGCAGCACGGTGCGGGCAACTACGCCGAGGCGAAGGCGAGCTTCATGAAGATCCCCGCGGAGGTCCGCACGAAGGTGAAGGCGATCGCGCTCCAGGGCCTCACGATCGACGTACAGCAGCCGGCCGAGGTGTACCTCGCGTCGATCGAGGAGTTCCGCAAGAACTTCCCGAACGATCCGTCCGTGAACCTCGTCGAGATCGACGCGCACTCGCTCAAGAACGACTTTCCGAAGCTCGTGGCGACCCTCGACTCGCTACTTGCGAGGACGAACAACGATCCGTACGTGCTGATCATGCGCGCGCGCGCACACCAGCGCGCGGAGGCGTTCGACAAAGCGACGGCGGACGCGATGGCGGCGGTCACGGCGGAGCCCGAGATGATGCGCAGCGACGGCGGCGACCTCCTCGTCGATCTCGCGGTGGCGCAGAAGAAGTACGCGGACGCGGTCGGCTACCTCGACAAGATGCTGAACGAG
This sequence comes from Kofleriaceae bacterium, assembly GCA_046160585.1. Lineage (GTDB taxonomy): Bacteria > Myxococcota_A > Polyangia > Haliangiales > Haliangiaceae > JABFXX01. Next base: position 2,788 of record JBJXGN010000315.1, on the reverse strand, counting down.
ACGTTCACCAAGGACGCGATCGGCAAGGCGCTCGCGGAGGACAAGATGTACGCCGGGTTCCGCGCGAGCAAAGAGTTCAAGGCGTGGCGCGACGCGAAGTAGTCGGCGCCTACGCTCGATCCCACTGCGCTTCAAGTGAAAAGACAATCACTCTGCAACCGATCGATTTCTCGTCGAAGAAATGCAGCGACAATGAAAAACGATCGCGGGTGATCGACTTCGCATTTTTCGATTGACGGTGTTGATCGAGATCCTTAGTGTCGTGATCGAGCACCGACGGTCTGATGCGAGACCCGAGGGAACTCTGTCTCCTACTTCTGCTATCCAGGGATCTGCCTCTGTTCCGGGAGTGCACGCCTGCTCGTCAGGAAGCCCGATGGATTACGTGGAGCCCACCTACGCAAATGCGTAGGGGATAGAACCCCTCACGGTCGGACGGTGGTGCTCATTTGGGGCGCAGCGGACACAAGCCGCTGCGCCCCCTCTATTTTCGGGCTACCCTGGAAGTCGGGTTGCGCGAATGAAGCAGGCCGAGAGTGCCATTCCCGAAGGGACGGTCATCGACGGCAAGTATCGTGTGGAGGGTGTCGTCGGCCGCGGCGGTATGGGGACCGTGTACCGCGCGCAGCACATGGCGCTGCACGAGCCCGTCGCGATCAAGATCCTCCGGCGCGACGCGGCAGCCGATCACGAGATCGTGACCCGGTTCCTGCGCGAGGGGCAGCTGGCGGTGAAGCTGCGCAGCGAGCATGTCGCGCGTATCCACGACATCAGCCAGACCGACGACGGCCTCCCGTACATGGTCATGGAGCTGCTCGAGGGTGCGGACCTGGGGCAGCTCGTCGAGCAGTACGGCGCGCTGGCGGCGCCGATCGCGGTCGATCTCGTGCTGCAGAGTTGCGACGCGCTCGTCGAAGCGCACTCGCTCGGTATCGTGCATCGCGACATCAAGCCGACGAACCTGTTCGTTAGCTTCCGGCCCGATCAGACCGCGATCGTGAAGGTGCTCGACTTCGGCATCTCCAAGTCGGCGGGCGGCACGGACCTGTCACTCACGCAGACGCAGTCGATGCTCGGGACGCCGGCGTACATGTCTCCCGAGCAGATGCGCTCCGCGCGCGACGTCGACCAGCGTACCGACATCTGGTCACTCGGCACGGTGCTCTACGAGCTCGTCGAGGCGCGACGGCCGTTCGAGGCGGAGTCGTTCTCGGAGATGTGTGTGATGGTCGCCGTCGATCCGCCGCGCGCGATGAAGAACGCTCCGGAGCTCACGGGAGTGATCATGCGCTGCCTCGCAAAGTCGCCGGGGCAGCGCTACGCGAACGTCGCGGACCTGATGGCGGAGCTCGCGCCGTTCGCGAACAACCCGGACGCGGCGCGTTTCTACCTCACCCGCGCACGACGCGTTCTCGGCCTGCCCGAGTCGTCGCCATTGCTCCGGCCGTTTTCGCAGAGCCTGGACTCGGGACCGGTGGCGACCGTGACGCCGCCGTCGATTCCAATCGCTCACCTGACCATGCGCGGTCCGCGTGCGCTTCCCGCCCCGACGATGTCGACGACGGGGAACCCGGACGGCCCGACGCGTCTCGATGCACCGCTCGTGCGCTCGCGCAAGGGGATCTGGATCGGTACGATCGTGGCGTTGCTGCTCGGCGTGGGGGGCGCGGTCGCCTACGTAAAGGTGACCGACGATTCCGCCGCGCAGGAGACTGACGATTCCGCCGCGCAGTCACCGACGAGTGTCGTCAGCGAACCCGATGTGACTCCGCCCGAGGTGATCGCACCTGTGGTCGACCCGAGCGTCGATGCATCGATCCCCACGAGCGAAGAAGGTACTGGCAGTGCGGTCGACGTTGCTGGCGTCGATACAGGCAGCGGATCGGCGACGCAGACCGCGACGATCGAGAAGCCGGTGAAGAAGCCGCGAAAGCCACCCGTGAAGAAGCCACCGACGGCTCCTCCGCCCGAGGTCGTGAAGCCTCCGGACGAGCCGCCCGCAAAGAAGTGCGATCCGTTCGACTCGCGCGTGAAGTGCAAGTAGCACTTCGTCGTAGCGTGATGTCTCGCGCACGTTGTCGATTGCACGCTCGTGATTCGCAGCTCGATCAGTGCCAGCCGGGGCTGATCAGATCGATCTCTGTGGCATTGGGCGTGTCGACGCGAAGCAGCGGTGTCCAGGTGGATTCTCCGACGAGCCTCGACGCGACGAGCACCACCTTTGACTTCGGCGGCACGTAGACCACCACCTGTCGCCGTTCGGACTCGGGGGACGTGCGCGTCGGCAGCACGCGAATCGCGGCGTGGATCGGCCCCGCGCTCCCGCCCTGGTCCTCGCCGCGCGGCTCCCAGCGCAACGGATTGAATGCGTTGTTATTGATCGGCGAGGTCTCGGTATCGAGGAGCTCGATCGTCTTCAGCGTACCGGGATAGTCCGAGACCCTGATGTCGACAGGCGCGACGAACGAGAGCGCTAGCTTGGCGTGTCGCCAGCGGTGGATCGCGATCGGCACGCGACCCTTGTAACGAACGCGCTCGCGCTTCTGCCAGCGCGCGTCGAGCGTCGGCAGCTCGGCGAATGTGACGGTCGTGTCGAAGAAGTTGATCCCCAGCTCGTCATCGACGACCGCGCTCGGTTCCGCGACCGCGCCGCGGGTCGTCCCGTCGTCGACAGGGTCTGGGCCGAGCGGCGCGGGAAGGACAGGTATCGGCGCGGGCTTCGCGGGTATCGGCTTGGAGATGTCGACGGCGTTCGGCGTTCGCGGTGTCGCGGCAACGGGCGGTGTCG
>JBJXGN010000314.1:0-6989 GCA_046160585.1 Kofleriaceae bacterium | reverse complement strand
GCGAGCGTGACGATCGAAGCCTCGAGCGGGCTCACCGCCGAAGAGATCGCGCGCCTCGGGCGCCGCCTCGGCGCGCAGGGCTGAGCCTACCGAGATCAACCCATGCTCGTCGACGCTTCGATCGCCTACGGTCTCGGATCGCAGCCGGGCTTACTTGCCCACGTTGTCGACTGCCCGGCCGACCTGCGAACGAGGTGATCACAGCGAGAGGAGCGCGCAGCGCCCCGTCGACGAAACCGCCTAGCGGTGAAGTGCGCCCGGGGGACCCCGGCTCCCGGGGACACCCCGGGGGTACAGGTCGCGTCGCAGAATCAGCATTATGTCAACTCGAAGGTGTACCTCGAGGCTGGCGGCACGGAGACTTACGGCGTCTGGGCCGTTACGTTCGGGAGACACAGCTCGATCCCCTCGATCGAGTATCAGACGGACCATGCGGCGAAGTCGCTCAGGGAGTGAAAACACCCGGCGTGATCGATCCGCCTGGGTTCATCGTCGCCGGGGTGTATGTGCTTCCCACGTTGTTGTTGAAGTAGTTCCCGACCGAGTTGATGGCGCCCCAACCCTTCTCGTGGCCCCACCGGTGAGCGTCGCTGAAGGCGTTCGCGATGTTCCCGCGGTTCTGAACCGTCGACAGGATTCCTTGTCCGGCGGCGGAGCCGACTTCGGCACCCGGGAATGGGCCGAGTCCTTTGCCTCCAGTGACCCCGTCGAGGTCCGAGGCAGTGATCGGTACGTGTGCAGAAGACAGATCGGAGCTGTTGTGGGGCATGTGTCGAAAAACTGCAGTTCGTGTGCCCGCTGGATCGGAGCATGGTTCCGACGGATTGGCGGCGCCCGGGCTGTCTCTTCGCGTTGTCGGTTGTCTGCACGGGAATGCGGTCCTTGGTGGGTCGGGTAGCTCGTTCATGCGGCTCCTGCTCGCAGTTCTCCTCGTCGGCCCCGCGGCCGCGAATCCGAAGCCCGATTCGAAATCGGATCCGAAACCGCCGACGAAGTCCGACAAGAAGCCGACGATCGCTTCTCGCGTGAAAGGCATGTCCGAAGCGCAGCGTGGCGTCGAGATCACGCCGTCGCGGGACTATTGGAGCGACGTCACACGAGCTCCGTCGTTCGGCGGCGGCACGTCGCTCGGTATGGTGCAGACGCCGGCGTGGCACAACGACATGCGCGACTACTCCGAGGGCGGGATGGTCATCCAGCCGCCTGATACGGGCGATGACATGAACATCGTGCCCGGCACGGACTGGCTGACGGATCGCCCGCCGTTTCGCCGGTTCTACAATGTCTTGAAGTACGGGATCGATCGCGGCCTCGAGGCGCTGATTCCGAGCGCCGGCGGAACCTGACCAATTGCTGCGGGACTGAAGCGCAGAGGTGGGACGACCTCAGTTCCGCTTTTTTCGGCCGGTGATAGGCTCTCGGTGGTGAGCACCCGGACAACACGTGTGCAGGTGGATGGTGTCGAGTATCTGGTCGTCGAATGGGCTCCGACGAGGCCGACCACGCTCGCGATGTTGACGAAGGCCGAGCTCGCGGTGGCCAACCTCGTCGCGTGCGGTGAGACGAACGAGTCGATCTCGAAGCGGCGGAAGACATCTGTGCGTACCGTGGCGAACCAGGTCGCTGCGATCATGCGCAAGCTTGGTGCCCGGTCGCGTGTCCACGTGGCCTCGATCGTTCAGGGGCGTTCGTCCCAATGACGCGACGACCGTTCCGACGACGTGCACTGACGGACGTGGCCCAGCTTGCGTACCGGGCCGCCGCGACCGACGCCGAATGGCTCGCCCAGGTCCACGACGCGGCCGACGGGCTACTCGACGCAGGCATGGGCTCGTTGGGGTTCTTTGTCGACGCGCCCGCCCAACGATTGGAGGGCATGGTCGGCAGGGACGAGCTCGCCGCAGCCATCATCCCGATGCACGCGTACTCGGGGCCGAGGGCGTGGGACGTCTACTACGAGCCGCGCGCCGTTTCGCTGCGATCGTTTTTCGGCAAGGGACGCGAGGTGGAATCGATCCCCATGTTCCTCGGGCCGAACGCCGGTGATATCTGGGGCATCACCTGTGTCGATGCGCGCGGACGTGGCGTCGTCCTGTGTGCACCGCAGGGAACGCGGCGCGGGCTGCCCCTCGGCCAGCGCGCCTGGACGATGGCGGCGGCGCACATCGCGACCGCGTACCGGCTGCGAACGAGGAGCGATGCGCCGGTGGAGGCCGTGCTGACTCCGAGCGGCAAGGTGCTCCATCGCGAGTCAAACGTGGCGGGTTCCGAGAAAGCGCTCGCGATGGCGGTGGTGCAACGGGCGGCGGCGTTGCGCAGCGTTTCGCGTGTTGGTAGCGAGGCTGCACTCGAGGCGTGGCGTTGCTTGAGTGATGGTCGGTGGTCGATCGTAGAGGACGTAGAGTCCGACGGAAAGCGCTACCTCGTCGCTCGCAATAACGAGCTGCGCGGCGAGAAGCTCGGCGAGGTCGCGACCGCGCTCACGGCCCTCGAACGACAGGTCTGTGCCATGACTGCTGTGGGCCACTCGCAGAAGCTCGTAGCCTACGAGCTCGGCATTCATCCGTCGCGCGTCGCGCGGTATCTGGCGAGCGGCTTGGGCAAGCTCGGCGCGTCGCGGAGCGATCTCGCGCAGCGGTTCGCCTGGTTGCCCGATCCGGCTTCCCCGTAGTCATTTTAGTCGCGCCGCTGGTGGCGCTTGCGATGATGCGGCGAGGCGACGTTTCATCTCCTCGATGGTGAAGGGTCATGGGCCGCCTGGGCCCACCGGGTTGGTGATGGAAGTGGTCGATGAGGAGCTCGCGGTCTTCGCGTGGGACGTCGAACGTCTCGACGAAGCCCGGCTCACCGAGGCCGAACGCGACGTTCTCGTCCGGATCGTAGCCGGGGCCTCCAACGCGCAGATCGCGCGCGCGCGCACCGCGTCGGTCCGCACGGTTGCGAATCAAGTAGCGAGCCTGCTGCGCAAGTTGAATGCCGCCTCGCGCTACGAGCTGATCCAGAGGTACGCGCGTGACCGCACGACCTGATCCCATCAGAGTCGTCCATGCCGCGTATCAGTGGGAGCCCGACGAGCGCGCATGGCTACAAGGTCTTCTCGACACGTGCCACGGCTACGATGTCGGTGCCGGCGTTGTCGGCTACCTCGTGCGTAGTGGTGCGAAGACGGAGGTCACGAGCGTGCTCGGAACGACGTCGGATGCCGACACGCGCGCGATCCACGACGTGGTGTCGAGCTTCACGCCGACGCTGGCGCGACAGGTTCTCGCGCCGACCGAGTTTGTGGGCAATGCGGCATTTCGGCTCGGACGTATCGCGCGAGCTTTGACGGGCGACCTCGCGACGACCGCTCGTACGAGCATCGACCGGATGCCGACCATGTGGGCGCTGATCAGCGGTGATGTCACCTCGCGCGCTCTCCTGTTGTGCTTTCCGCGCCACACGGCGAGCGCGCCCGGGGACGCGTTCCCGCACGCCGATTCGCGTACGCTCGGGCTCGCGGGCGCGCATATCAGTGCAGCGCTTCGCTTGCGCGACCTCGCCCTTCCCTCTCCCGACGACGACGATACCGAGGCGGTGCTGACACCGACGGGCAAGGTGCTCCACGCGACGGGGGCGGCCGCGACGGAACGCGGCCGCGAGTCGCTGACACGCAGCGTGCTCGCCTCAGCGCGTGCACGGAGGACCTCGAGAACCGCCGCGCCCGCGGAGGCCTTGCGCGAGTGGACCTCGCTCGTCCAAGGTCACTGGACGATCCTGGAGACCGTCGAGCGCGACGGCAAGCGTCTCGTGCTCGCGCGGCGCAATCGCTTGCGTTCACCGGATCTGCTCGCGCTAACTGCGGACGAACGCGATGTCGCGTGGCTGGCAGCGCTCGGACACTCGTACAAGTACATCGGCTACGAGCTCGGCTTGCCGATCGGCACCGTCTCCGGCCGGCTTCGTCGCGCGATGCGGAAGCTACGCGTCAAGTCGCGAGTCGAGCTCCTCCAGCGCTTGGGTCCCGGCGCAACCGGCGCGACCGGGACGACCGAACCGCCGCACTAACCCCAGGGATCACCTCGTTTGACCAGACATTCGTCTGTTCAAACTCGCTGCTCCCTGGCCTTCTCGGGGTTCGGGCATTCGCCCTCACCCGTCTATTTCGTTGGGGTCCCCGGCTCGGAGACGAGCCACCCCAACACCCTGCGGATTCGGTTGGTCGGATCGACACAACCGAACCCTGGGGTTAGGTAGCGGACAGCACCGGGACATCTCGTCGGCATCCGTCGTGAGCCGTCAGATGAATATGCCGGTCTTCATCGCTCTCCTTGTCGCGGCGGTGATCGCACCGATCGTGGTTGTTGCGGCGATCCGGTAAGCGCTCGCGCAACAATGACCATGGAGACGGCCTCCGCGATTGCACATAGTGCGGTCGTGGACCTCGGCTCGCAGATGGGCGGCTACATCCTCGTCGAGACAGTAGGCCAGCCTCGATCGAGGACTTCGACAACATGAGCCTGCACGAACCATGGCCCGAACACTGATTCTACTCGTCGTACTTGCCACGATCGCCGAGCCCGTGCGCGCGCAGCCCGCCGCGAGCGCTGAAGCCGACGCGTTGTTCGATCAGGGTCGAAAGCTCCTCGAGCAGAAGAAGATCGCGGAGGCATGCACCGCCTTCGCGGCGAGCCAGCGCGTCTCACCGCTCGTCAGCACCCAGATGAACCTCGCCGACTGTCGCGAACAGAACCAGGAGCTCGCGAGCGCATACGGTCTGTGGCGTGACGTCGAACGGCAGACCCGCGCGCCGATCGACGACATGAAGAGGATGAACAAGTTCGCTCTCGAGCGGGTGAAGGCCCTCCACCCCCGACTTTCGAAGCTGACGATCCACATGGCCGCCCCGGATCGCGTGCCCGGTCTCGACATCACGCGCAACGATGCGCCGTTCGATCTTCTCTTGCTCGGGCAGGAGCTCCCCGCCGATCGCGGGACGTACACGGTGGTCGCGCGGGCTCCTGGCTTCAAGTCGGTCACCGTCTCTGTCGACATCGCGCCCGAGCGCGACAGCAAGGTCGTTCACCTCCCACCGCTCGAGCCACTGCCCCGCGAGCCGGCGGCTGTCCCCGGCAAGACCGCGGTCGAAGCGGTGGTGGCTGCACGCCCCGCACAACCGCCGTCGCAGAGCGTGCCGTTCGTCGTCGGGGGCGCGGGGGTCGTGTTGATCGGGACGGCGCTCGGGCTCGATCTTTGGGCGCGCTCTCAATACGACGACGCGACGCGCGAACCGGATGACCTCCGGCAGGAAGATCTGTGGTCCGGCGCGAGGACGAAGCGCTATCTCGCCCAAGGCTTGGCCGTGGTCGGCGTCGCCGCCGTCGGCGCCGGTGCGTGGTTGTTCGTGCGCGCACGAAGCTACGAACGCCGCCACGCCGTCGTCGCGCCGACGTTCGAGGCGGACGGCGGCGAGTCGCGTGCCGGTCTCGTCGTGTTCGGTTCGTTCTAGGAGCACCACATGAAGACCATTGCCTATCTCGCGCTTCTCTCCGCTTGTACGTTCGATCGTCCCGCCGATGTGACCTTCGGGCGATCCGCGATCGAGATCGTGGCCGGCGACCATCAGGTCGGAGTGGTCACGAGTCCTCTCGTCGAGGTGCTTCAGGTCAAGGTGACGAACGGCGACTTCATCCCGATCGAGAACTTCACGGTCGAGTTCACGGCGCTCGATAGCGACGGGACGTTCACGGAGCGCTTGGTCCGGACGGACGCACAGGGCAACGCACGTACGATGTACACGCTCGGAACGCGCGCCGGCGAGCAGCGTCTCCAAGCGAGCGGCGAAGGTATCGAGAGCGATCCGCCCGTGTTCGTGATGACCGGCCTCGCCGCCGCGCCTGCGCGACTGGTCGCCGCTGAGGGTGACGGCAGCTCCGCCACGGTGGCATCGACGCTGGCATCGCCGCTGGTCGTCCGCGTCGAGGACGCCTACGGGAACGCGGTACCGACCCCGTTCGACGTGACGTTCTCCGTCACTTCCGGTGGTGGCACTGTCTCCGAACCGACCGCCGCGAGCGACGCCCAAGGGCTCGCGCGCACACAGTACACGCTCGGCACGGGATCGATCGCGCAGTCCGTCGAGGCGACCGGCGAGGCCGTGACGCCGGCGACGTTCACGATCACGGGGATCGCCGATGTCGCGACGCAGATCGAGATCGCCGCCGGAAACGACCTGCTGACACCCGCGCTCGTTCCGTCGGAGCCGCTCGTGGTGCGCGCGAGAGACGCGTACGGCAATCCCGCGAGCGGAGCCGCGATCGAGTTCGTGCGCACGGCGGGCGACGGCGTGTTGTCCGCGTCGATGGTGACGACGGACGTCAACGGCCTGGCGTCGACCACCCTGATCGCGCAGTCGTTGTCCAGTACGCCCCACCGGGTCGAGGCACGCGCATACCTCGCAGGAGCGCCGCTGACGTTTTCCGCGCGAACGCGCACGTTTCGCGCGCCGAGCGAGACCCCGGCGCCGCATATCTACAGCTTCGGGTCCTTGGCCGCAGGCGACCTCAACGGCGATGGTCGAGCGGAGGTTGTCTTCAACACCTACAACTCCAGTACCGGTTCCGGCTTGCTCGTCAGCTCCAGCTCACAGATCTTCCTTCCCGGATGGTTTTCGGGCGCTCGAGTCCTCATCAAGGATCTCGACGGGGCCGGCAGTCCCGAGATCCTCGTGCACTCCTCCAGCACTCTCTACATCTATCCGAACCTGACACCGCCCGGCGCGACGACCCTGAGCTTCGGTTCGCAACAAGCCATCACCATGTATGGCACCGACCTGATCGTCGCCGACATCAACGTGTGGCTGGCTCGACCTGGTTGGCATGGGCGACTCCACGAACCTCGGTGTGCTGCTGAGCGCGGGAACGTCACCACCGAGCTTTCTGCCGGTGACCTACTTCTCCAAGCCCAACGCGTTTCTTTCGCCGCTGCCGCTCGTGTTCGCCGACGTCGAT
>JBJXGN010000313.1:0-28968 GCA_046160585.1 Kofleriaceae bacterium | reverse complement strand
ACGCGCCCGACGATGTCAGCGGGCTCGTCGACTACGCGGACGTTCTCGCGCGCAGCGGTCAGGGCGGTCAGGCCGCCGACATCCTGCGCACGCGCGTGTCGGATGCGCTCACGCGCGGCGCGTCGCTCGACGACGTCGCGGCGCTGCGCTTGCGCCTCGCGGGCATCCTCGAGGACAGCGATCCCAGCGGCGCGCGCACAGTGCTGGACGAGCTACTCGACGCGACACCCGAGTACCTCCCGGCGCTCGAGCGCGTGACGGCGCTCGCCGCGGCGGACCCCGACCCGCGCGTCCACGCCGCGGCGTTGCTGCGCTATGCCGCCGCGCTCCCCGACGACGCGAATCGCTCGGCCTATGTCGTCGCCGCGGGAAGGCGCTACCTCGCGGCGGGGGATCATCGCGGCGCGGTCCGCGCGTTCGAGCAGGCGGCCGAGCTCTCGCCCGATGACGACCAGCTGCGCCGCGACCTCGACGACGCGCGCACCTCCGCGATGGTCGAGAAGGCCGCGGCAGACGCCCAGGCAGGAGATACGACAGCCGCGGAGCGCAGGCTGCGGCAGATCCTCGCGACGCACCGGCATCATATCGAGGCGAACCTCGCGCTCGTCGAGATCCTCGCCGGGTCGCGTCGCCTCGACGCCGCCGCCGAACACCTGCGCGACACGCTGTCCGACGCCCCGGACGACACGCCCGAAGATCAGGTCGCGCGCCTCGTGCTTCGCCTCGCGCAGGTTGTGGCGCAGCTCGGAGATGACGACGACGCGCATCAGCTGCTCCACGACGCGCATCGCCTCGATCGACGCTCGCTGCCGATCGCGCTCGCGCTCGGCGAGAGCTGCTTCGCGCGCAAGCTGTGGCGCCAGGCGGCGCTCCACCTCGGCGCCGCGGCGGAGCATCCAGATGCCACGCGCCACGCACGCGAAGTCGCGCTCGGGCTCGTGCACGCGGCCCAGGCAGAGATTCGCGCGCTGCGCCCGCAGAACGCGTCGCGCCACTACGAGACGGCGGTGCGCATCGATCCGTCGTGCGCACCGGCGCATCACGCGCTCGCCGAGGCCGCGATCGAACGCGGCGATCTCGCCGCCGCCGCGGATCACCTCGAGCGCGAGGCGATTGCCACGACCGTGCCCAAAGACCGCCTTCGCTTGTTCGACGCGCTCGGTGATATGGCGCTCGACGTGCTCAGCGATCGCGATCGCGCAGAGCGCTGCTGGGTGCAGGTCGCCGACATCGCGACCGCGCCCGTGCTCGAGAAGCTGATCGCGCTCCAGCGCGATCACGGCGCATCGGCATCGCTGGCGAGCACGTGCGTTCGCCTCGCCGAGGTCTCGGAGCCCGCGGCCGCGAAGTCGCTGCGCGAGGAAGCGGCGACGGCGTTCGCCGCGAGCGGATGCGTGCCGCGTGCAATGGAGCTCGTCGAGGATCTGATGGGCCGCCACCCGCGCGATCCGTCGACGGTGATGGTCGCGAGCGGCGTCGCGCTCGCCGCGGGCGACGCGAAGCGCGCGTCGATGTGGCTCAAGAACGCGCTGTCGGCGTGGGAGCAAGGCAAGCCCGACGAACGTACCGAGCGCGCCGATGCCGCGACGCGAGCGGAGCTGTATCGCCGCCTCGGTGACGCGCAGCGCGATCTCGACGACGAGTCGTCGGCGGTCGCCTCGTACGAGCGCGCCGTGGCGCAGGATCCGCTCTCGCCGGGCGCGATGGCCGCGCGGCGAGCTCTCGTCGAGCTTGCGTCGACGACGGGCAAGGAGCAGCACTCTTCGCTGATCGCACTCGTCGAGGCGGCGCAGGATCCGTTCGACGTGCTCGCGTGGGCGCGCAGCCTCGCTCGCTCCGAGGACTACGAAGACGCGCGCTCTGCGTACGAGCTCGCCCGCGCCATCGGTGCGCGGCTCACGCCCGACGACGAGAAGCTCATCGCCTCACGTCCGCCGCGCATCATGGCGTCCGACGAGGGCTACACATCGGCGCTCGATCCGGAGGACCGCGCCGCGCTTGTCGACGACGACGGCGATGGAGCGCTCGGTAGCATCTTCGCCCTGCTCGGCGAAGCGCTGCCCCTGCTTTGTCCAAACGCGAACAATGCGCTCGTCGAGAACAACTTCATGGAAGCGAAGCGGCTCCCTGCGACCAGCGATGCCGCGACTGCCGTGATGTATCCGCAGATCGCGAAGGTCCTCGGCGGACCGCCGACGATGCTGTACTCGACACCAAAGGCGCGCCGCGACATCACGCTGCTCCTGTCATCGCCGCCCGTCGTCGTCGTGGGTCCGCAGCTCGTCAGCCAGCGCGCAGGATCGCGCGCAGACATCGTCATCGCCGACGACTCGGCGCTCCGCTACCAGCTAGGCCGCATCGTCGAGCTCTCGCGTCCGACGCGCATCTTCGTCGGCGGGCAGGATCCCGAGTCGTTCGCGCTGTTCGTCGCCGCGCTCCGGCAAGCGTTCGGCGCGCCCGAGCCCGGTGCGCCACGAGAGATCATCACGGCGGCCGAGCGCCTGCGAACCAAGATCCCGGTGGCGTTGCGCGCTCGCCTCTCGGAGCGCATCGCGGGCACGGCTGCAGCGGACCTCGATCCCCACGCGTACCGTGCGGCGTGTGAGCGCGCCGCCGATCGCGCCGGCATGATCGCGTGTGGTGACATCGCGACCGCGGTCGAGCTCGCGGGAGGCGCGACGATCGCCGCGCACCTCGTCAAGCTCGCCGCGAGCCAGCGCTACCTCGCGGTGCGCAAGCGCCTACGCAAAGCGCTCGACGACACGACGTCTCCGTTCGCGCGCTGACCTCGGTCGGTCTCAGTCGCAGAACTCGACCGGGATGCAGACGTCCGTGTAGCAGAGGTCGCGCACGCCCGGCACGGTCCCCGACGGGCACGGCGGTGGCAGGCGATCGCACGCGACGGTCTGCTCGCAGCCGCCTGGATCGACACCTTCAGGGGCGCAGAGCTCGAATGGACGCCCGCAGTCGCTGTCGGGCGGGCACGCGCCCTGCCCCGCCGAGTGATACGCGGTGCACTCGTTCGACCTCGAGCACTCCCACGCGTCAGCGGTCGTGCAGTTCACCGACGTGTCCTGCTGCGTGTCCGTGGGGAAGCAGCCCATGAAGTTCGTGAAGCACACGCTCGTGCCGATCGAGCAGTCGGCATCGAGCACGACGCGGCACTGCGGATCCGCCGCGCACTGATCCTGCGAATACGTCTCGCAGATGTGGCCGCAGTAGTTGTAGGACGGGATCGGCGGGGTCGGTGCGAGGGCCGCCTCGTAGAGGGGACACGGTCCGCAGCTCGAATCGCAATAGGGTCCTCCGTAGTCGTCGCAAGTCAGATCGCCCGGATCGCGCAGCGGCGCGGGCGCGATACTCGGCTGACCATCGGTGCTCTCGGCCGCGGGATAAACGTCACAACGGTCGTCGTCGTCATCGTCGCCGAACCACAACGTGCAGGCGCCCAAGGGCAGCATCAGAAGAGCGGCGAGCGAAGCAGTGCGAAGCATAGGACCCACCTCAAACGCAAACGACGCGCCAGCCGGGTGCGTCGCGATCACGGGCAGTTGCCGCGTGTAGGTCTCAGTTTTCCAATGCCCGGCGCTTACTGGATCGGGATATCCGCGACGAGGTAGCCGGCGTTGCCCGTGAGGCTCGGCGCGCCGAGCGTCACACCACCGATGGACGGCATCGTGAGTCCTGCCAGCGCCGCATCGGCCTGGCCACCAACGAGGCCCCACGCGCCGTTGATGATGCCCTCGAACTGCTCGTCGGTCATCGGGCGGTCGACGATGTCGAGGTTCTGGTTGATGACCTGAGCGTAGAGCGTCGGCTGACCGACGGTGAGCGTCACCGCGCCGGTCTGCGTCGGGCTCGCCTGCAGCGAGGTCTTGATCGATAGCGCGATCTTCTGGATCTCGGTTCCACCGGAGTCCTTCACGCTGATCATGAGGTCGCCGATCGCGAGGCCGAGTGCCGCGCCGTCACCGAACACCGTCGGCGGCAGCGAGGCCGAGATCGCGAGCGAGGCCGCGTCGTCATCGAGAAGCGCGGCGAGCACCGCGAATTGACCATCGAGACCGATCGTCTGGTCGATCGCACCGGCCGCCCACAGGCCGCTGAACAACTGGTTGATCGTGTCGTTCGCGATCGCTGCACCGATGCCCGTCGTCGGCATGAGCGCCGACGTCATCGGTGAGGGCGACGCGACGTACATGCCGCCTTCACCGCCGGTGACCTTCACCTTCGTGTCGACCGCGACGAAGAGTCCCTCGGGCGACAGGTCGATGATCTTCGGCGCCGTCGTCAGCGTGACGCCGTGACCGAGTACATTTGCGGCGAACGGCTTCGCGAGCAAGCCCGACAGCTGCTCGTTCGCCAGCTCGGGGACCTTGTCCTTGATCGCATTCGTGAGCGCCTTCTCGACCGCCTTGCGTGCCTCGCTCTCGATCAGATCCTCGATCGCGCCGGGGACTCCGCCGACATTGAGCGCGAAACCCTCGAGCTGCACGGTCGCGGCGGGGAGCGTCGCTTCGACGGCACCGTTCTTCACAGCGAGTGCGAGGTCGCCGTTGATCTTTGCCTTGGTCGCGCGTACCTGCACGCTCGTCGATCCGCTGATGCACACCGCGCGGAAGTCGGTGTCCATGTCGACCACGACGTTCGCGAGCTCGACATTCGCCGTCAACTTGCCCGCACTGGTGATGAGCTTGACGTCCACGTTCGAGAGCGTGATCGTCTCGATGTCGATCTTGGCGCTGTTGCAGCCGCTGGAGTTGTACACCGGGTTCATCGCGCGCCCGATCTCCGTCCAGTTCATGCCCTCGGCCATCGTGCCGAGCGCGATACCGAGCTTGCCGAACGTCTGCGCGCCGACGCGCGCACCGAGTGGCGACACCTGCGAACCGTCGCTCGTACCGAGCGTGCCGGCCATCACCGCGCGAACGTCGCGCGCTTGGTTCTGCGCCTTGTCGACCGCGAAGCTCTCGATGATCGAGATGCCCTCGGTGACATCGACCATCGCTTCGAACGAGCCATCCGCAGCCGGCGTGATGTCCTGCCCGTTGATGCGGGCAATGACGCCGGGGCTGTCGTCGTGGACGAAGCCGGTGAGCTGCACCTGCATGCCGGACGCGAACGTGCCGCGCGCCGGGCTGGTGATCTCGATGGTCGGTGGCGTCTCGTCAACGCCCGAGCTCGCACTACAGGCGAACAGACCCGAAAGACACGAGGCGATGGCGATGGCCCTCATCATGGTGCGTGACGAGTGCAGTCGTCATGCCCGCAGTGCCTGTCAGCGCGAACGTCGCTAGTTGCAGGATTTGTTAGATCGCGCACCGCGTTGACGTCCGACCACTGCCCACTCGATCGAGCACCATGAGGGGCGACTCGAGTGGCCACTGGGTCAACTGACCCTAGCGCAAGCCGTGAGAAGTCCTGAACTATCGTGCGATCCCGCACGGCATCGTTCCCCCCCGGCTGGCGAGTACAACGTGACCTACGCGTTGCGGGGATGGATCGCGCTCGAGACCGTCAGCTGAGTCTGGCGCTTGTGCGTCTCGATCTGGATGTCGATCGCGTCCGCATCGATCGTCACGTACTTCGCGATGACCGCCGCGAGCTCGGCGCGCATCTCCTGGAGACGACCACCTTCGAGCCCTGTTCGATCGTGGGCGAGGACGAGGTGAAGACGGCCTTTGGCCACCTCACGACTCGATTTGCCCGACAGGAAGTTCTTGATGCCATTCCACATGGGTGACTTTCTTTCAGGCGGGCGTCGCCGAGAAGCCGAGTGCGCGGCTGATGCGTGTGAAGAACCCGACGGATTCTTTGGCGTCCACCTCTTGGCCGGCGAGCCTCTTCGCGATGCGAATGAACTCCTTCGCGGCGGCGCACTTGTTCTCGAGGACGGCGGGGATGCCCTTGTTCGTCGTCGCGATCACCTGATCGTCGAGCGGGATCGCGCCGAGCAACTCGAGCGCGAGGATCTCGATGACGTCCGCCTGCGAGAGCATGTCGCCCTTCTTGACGAGGTTCTGCGAGATGCGGTTGACGACGAGGCGCGCCGGAACGTCCGCTGCGGCGAGCAGGCCGACCACGCGATCGGCGTCGCGGATGGACGACACCTCCGGGGTCGCGACGACGACGGCTTCGTCGGCGCCCGCGATCGCGTTCTTGAAGCCCTGCTCGATACCGGCGGGGCAATCGATAAGGATGAAGTCGTACGTGCTCTTCAACTCGAACACGAGCGAGCGCATGTCCTCGGGCGTGACCGCGTCTTTGTCGTCGGTCTGCGACGCCGGGAGGAGCCACAGGTTCTCCATGCGGCGATCCTTGATCAGCGCCTTCTGCACCGAGCACTTGCCGCGGATGGCGTCGACCACGTGGTAGACGATGCGGTTCTCGAGTCCCATCACCACGTCGAGGTTGCGTAGCCCGATGTCCGCGTCGATGAGGACGACCGAGTAGCCCAGCGCTGCCAGCGCTGCGCCGAGGTTGGCAGTGGTGGTCGTCTTGCCGACTCCACCTTTGCCGGATGTGATGACGATGGCTCGACCCATGGTTGTGACTCCTTGTTCTCTTCCCGAAATAGAAACGATCAGATGCTCGAAGCGAGGTTGCGCGGAAGCCTGCCCTGGTAGCGCTCGACGACGATCTTGTCGTCCGTGAGGAATGCGATCTCGGGCTCGACAGCCCGGAAGTCTTCACCGCTCCGCGCGACCTTGCGGCCGACACGAAGCTGCTGCGGCTCGAGACGGAGCGCGAGGATAAACCCGAGCTCCTGTCCGATGCCGGCGTGCGCGGTGCCGCGAAGGCGACCGAGCACGACGATGTTGCCCGTCGCGCGAACCTCCGCGCCCGGGTTCACGTCGCCGAAGATGAAGAGGTGTCCCTCGTGATCGAGGATGACGCCGGAGCGTACGGGACCGACAACGACGCGCGTGGCGCTCGAGTCGGCGGACTTCGTGGCGAGCGCGGTCTCGGCGGTCGCGGCGAGAGCGATCGGCGCCCCCGATAGCGTGGGCTCGTCTTCGTCGACGAGGTGTGGAGCGACGAGCTGCTCGACGGTGATGGGTCCAGCGGGCACGGGACCGTTGCCCGTGGGGACGTCGTCGAACTCGGCGATGGCCTCCGCGACGTCATTCGTCGGTGCGGAGCCCTGCGCGAGCTGTGGCTCGTCGACGACGCCGAAGACGCCGAGTGGAATGGCGACCTTCGCGGCGGTGACTTCGGCGATGCGCAGCTCGAAGCGCTCCGCGATCGTGTCGATGCGCCCGAGGCACCCCGGCGCCAGCGGGCCACTCTCGACACGGATGCGAACGTCACTGCCCTTGAAGAACCCGGGTGCCTTGTCGAGCCACATCACCATGGCGCCGGTGATGGCGTCGACGTCGGCGGTGGCGTCGATGACCACCTCGAGCCCGCGTGCGGTGCCCCGGAGCAGTGCGGCCGGTTTGAGGTCCACGGCGACGACAGGATCGAGCTCGAATGCGGCTGCTTCCATAGGTCCCTACAAAAGCCCTACGGGACCCCCCGGGCGCGGGCAACTTTTCGGACGTGCAACACCAAGAGCGAGATCGTGTCTTCGAAGTATGGGTGAACCGACCGAGCTGGACACCGACATCCTCGACCGCGGTGGCCGCCTCCGCCGCCTCGGCCTCGCCATGCTCGTCGCCGGCGTGGCCACGTTCTTCATGCTGAGCTCGATGATCAACTCGGGCCGCGGGCCTTCCGAGGATCCGATCGGTCAGACGTCCGTCGTCATGATGGGCGTGATCATGTTCGTCCTGTCGACGACCGTGTGCGCGACGTTTATCGCACGGGTGCACGCGCAGCGAATGCGCGACAAGCGCGCACGGGCTGGGGTCCGTACTTCGGCAGGCTAGGTTCCTGGCACATCAGGAACACCGAGCCCTTGCCGCTGGCGACCACGCGCAGATGTAGGCAGCGATGGCACAGGCTCTCGGGAAACGGCGGCGCCTCGGTCACGGCGACGAGCGTACAATGAACGAATGCTCCGCCCGATGATCGTCGTCGCGCTCCTCGCCGGTCCTGCCTTCGCACAGCAGCCGCAGCCGGTGTGCCCCGTCGGCGAGACGTGCAAGGTCGCTGCACCGAAGACGGTCCCCAAGCAGCGTGCGACACCGCGCTACGACATGGACAAGATCGACGTGAATGCGAAGGACCGGAAGGTCATGCTCATCACGTTCCTCGAACGCGCGAGCGAAGAGCTCGAGCGCGCCTCCCTCCAGAAGCGATCGTTCATCCCCGATCTCGTGAAGACCATCGACGCCGAGACGCTATGAGGCTCGTCGCGCGGGGGCTCGTCGCACTCGCGGCGTTCGCCGCCTGCGGCGACTCGGCAGCGACGGGCGGCGACGGTGGCGGCCTGGACGACGCCGACATCGACGGTGCACCACCACCGCCGGCGTGCTCGGGTCCAACAAGCGCGAGCGGGGCCGATGGAACGGCGCCCGGTGTGCTGACCGCACCGAATCCAACGCTGCGCCATGCGACGCTCCATTGGCTGTTCAGCGGCGATACCGACGAAGATGCGGTGGTGCGCGTGCGCTTTCGCGTCGAGAACGGCACCTGGCGGCAAGGCGCCCCGCTGTTTCGCGTGCCCGCCGGCACGACGCAGAACAAGAGCTGGCCGGATCGCTTCACGGGCAGCGTATTCGATCTGGTGCCCGACACCGCCTACGAGGTCGAGCTCGCGCTCGACGATCCCGACGGTGGCTGCGAGACACGCACGCAGTCGATCCGCACGCGCCCCGTGCCGGCGCCAATGGCAGGCGCGCCGGTGATTGCCGTGACCAGCGGCAATGTCACCGCGATGCTCGCTGCCGCACAACCCGGGCAGATTCTCGAGCTCGCCGCCGGTACGTACAGCGGCTTCACGGTCACGAAGGACGGCGCGCCCGGCATGCCGATCGTGATCCGTGCAGCGCCGGGCGCAACGGTGAACGTGACGAGCGAGGTCCGTCTCGACGGACGCAGCCACGTGATCGTCCAAGGTCTGACCATCGCTGGACAGATCAAGTTCAACAGCGCCACGAACCTCGCGATCGTCGGCAATCGGATCACGACGACTGCCGACGGCATCGTCACGAAGCTACGCAGCGAGGATCTCTATATCGCCGACAACATCGTCATCGGCGCGACGCTGTGGAACGAAGGTGCGCTCGGCGTCACCGGCACCAACATCGGCGAAGGTATCGAGGTCACCGGCCCCGGCCACGTCATCGAGCACAACAGGGTGAGCGGCTTCCGCGATTGCATCTCGCTGATCGAAGACGCGGGAGCCGTCGATCAGTTCTCGATCGACATCCTTCGCAACGATCTGTCCGAGTGTGCCGACGACGCGATCGAAGCGGACTTCTGCTCTCACGACTGCCGCGTGATCGAGAACCGGCAGACCAACGTCTTCATCGCAATGTCATCGCAGCCTGGCCTCGGCGGCCCGACCTACTTCATTCGTAACGTGGTCTACAACGCGTTGCTCACGCCGTTCAAGCTGCAGCGCGGCTCCGTCGGAGACGTGCTGATCGGAAACACGATCGTCAAGCGCGGCGATGCGTTCGGCATCTACACGACGGATGTGTACTCGCGACAGTTCATGCGCAACAACCTGTTCCTCGGCGGCCCCGGTGGTACGTACAACACGTACGACGTTGGCACCGGCCGCGTGATCGAACAGCGCGCCGCGAACACGGCGACGATCAGCATGGACTACGACGGCTACGGATCGACGACGGGCGCGTTCGCGGGCCGTCTCGGCGCGACCTCGTTTGCGAGCCTTGCCGAGCTGCGCGCGATGACTTCCGAGATGCACGCGGTGCAGATCGACGCGACCGACTTCGCGACCCCCGCGGTGGTTCCCGCGAGCCCGTTCCCGCCGGCGTCGCCTCCCGATCTTCGCCTTGCGAGTGGAGGCGCTGCGGTCGATGTCGGCATCCCGATCCCGAACATCACCGATGGCTTCGCAGGTGCCGCGCCGGATCTAGGCGCGTACGAGCTCGGAGCTGCGCTGCCCGTGTACGGCCCCCGGTAAGCTGCGTCGTCAGGGATCGATGCGCTCGAAGTCCGTCCAGATCGGGACGTGGTCCGAGTTACCAACGGGGACGATCTGCGACGCGACCGGCACGAAGTGCGCGTCGTGGAGGATGTGATCGAGTTGGAAGCGCAACGTCACGCTGCTCGACAGCGGCCATTGCCACGTCGGTGTCTTCGGGTTGAACTGTGCCGTCGCGTTGCCATAGCCGAGCTGCGCCAGACGCTCCATCGCGAGTCCGTCGGTCTCCTCGTTGAAGTCACCGACGAGGAGTGTCGGCAGCTTCGGATCGAGCGCCGCGAGGTGGTGCTCGATCTCCTCGAGACGATTCCCTCGCGTCGAGAAGTAGCCGACGACCCAGCTGCCTGCGTCGGACATCGGTGGACGAAGGTGGACGTTCAGCACCTGGATGCGACCGAGGTTCGACGTCACGACGACGCGCCAGGCAAAGAAGAAGCCGCCGCGGGTGGGGAGCTCGGTGATCGATTCGATCGGGAAGCGCGACAACACACCCATGCCGCCGGCGGGCCCCTCCCCGGCCTTCGGATGCGTGAAGCGATGGTGCGGATAGCGACGACCGAGCGCCTCGACGAACGCCTGCTCCCACACGGCATTGGTCTCCTGCAGGAACACCATGTCGCCGTTCAGCGGGCCGACCGCACGAACATTGGTGGGATCTCCCGCGCGCCCGAAGTTGACGTTGTAGCTGACGATGCGCAGCTGATCGCGACGTGGCCCTCCCGGTCCGTTCACTGGACCGTGCTCGCCGCACGCGTTACACGCCGCGAGCGCGACGACCACGACGATCGCTAGGTGCATCACCTGGTACCGACACGAGACCGTGTCGTGGGGTTGCCCGACGCTGCCGGGGATCACGCGATATTCACGCACTACTTCGGGCACTCGGTTCGCGCGCCGACGCAGTTCTGCGTCTCGCAGCCTTCGGGAACGACGGCGCAGTTGCCGTCGACGAGGATCGCGATGTTCATGTTCTGCTCCTCGGTGATCCCCGGCGGGCAACCAACCTTCTTGGGCGCCGGAGGATTGCAGTCGACGTTCGGCGGGCAGTCGGGGTTGTGCTCCTCGACGTGGCACTCGCCGTCTCGCAGCTCGATCTCCATCATCGCGCCGAGCTTCTTCGGGAGAGACGTGCCGACCTCGAGCGGACACGCGGTCGGTGTCTCGAGGCACTTCTCGTCGACGCAGCCGGGAGGCAACACCGCGCAGATCTTGTCGGCGCGCTGTGCGATGCGAACGACGTTGCGTCCCGACGAGCCCGGCGGACACGCGACCTCGCGCGCGGCCGCCTTCGACGCGACCTCGCCCTCCATCGCGAGCGCCTTGCAGCCATCCGGCGCCATGAACACCGTCCAGTGCGGACCGAGGTAGTGCGTCGGCGCCGGCGGCTTGTCGCTCGACGAGCAGCCCGCGACGCTGATGATCAACGGCGCTGCGAACACCGTGCGTCGACGAACCGCCGGCATATCACGGCGCCGCTGGCTCGGGCTTCGGTACGTCCGCACTGCCGGCTTCCTTCGGCGGGCGCTGCTCGCCGAACGGCAGCGGGCAGGCGGTCGCCGCGCCGACACATGTGTCATCGAGGCAGCCGTCGGGGAGAATCGCGCACTCGCCGCTCGGCCGCTTCACGACGCGGACCCACGTACGGCCTTCGGGAAACGCCGGACACGCAATGTCCTGGGGCGGCGGCGGATTGCAGCTGTAGCCTTTCGGACACCCGAGGTCGGATTCGTTTGCCGCGCAATCGTCGGGGCCGCGCTGCGAGACGTGCCACGTCGAGCCGGGATAGCGCTTGGGCGTTGGCTCCTCACGCGTCTTCCCGCCGGAGCAGGCTGCGATGACGATGATCGGTGCGGCGAAGACGGTGCGGCGCCGAAACGCGGACATAGCCCTATCGTACGCCAATCCTGCTAGGGTCGCGCCGTGATCCGTCGGCTGTCCGTCGTCGCCGCTCTCGCGCTTCTCGCGCCAGGCGCGAACGCGAAGGTCGACGAAGACGCGAGCGCGAAGCCGGCGAAGTCGAACAAGAAGAAGAAGAAGTCGCGCTGGAAGAGGCCGTCGATGAAGAACATCGAGAAGCCCGCCGACGCCGATCAGTCGCCCGCGCATCGCTACGGGATGATGTCCCGCGAGGACTGCGAGACCGAGCTCGCCACGCGCGGCATCCCGTTCGAGAAGGAAGAAGCGCGCGGCGTGTACGCGCCCGTCCGGATCACCGGACCGATTCGCGGCGTCACGTTTCGCACGAACCTCGACGAGGAACGGCGCGCGACGACGAACTGGGAGATCGCGGACTGCCGGTTGGTGCTCGCGCTCGACGACTTCGCGGAGATCCTCTCGCGCCACGACATCGTCGACGTGCGCCACTACTCGATGTATCGCCCGCCGAGCAAGAAGTGGCCAGAGGACAAGATCGGCACGCGCCACAACGGGGCCGTCGCGATCGACGCCGCGCGGTTCATCGCGTCCGACGGCACGTATTACGACGTGCTCGATCACTTCTCGGGGCGCATCGACGCGAAGACCTGCGGCCCGAAGGCCGCGCCGCGCAAGAAGACCAAGCAGTCACTGGAGCTGCGCGCCATCCTGTGCGAGGCCGTGGAGGCGCGCCTGTTCAATATCGTGCTAACCCCGAACTACAACCGCGCGCACCGCAATCACTTCCACCTCGAGGTGACCGGCGCGCAGTGGTTCTTGATTCACTGACGAATCACTGCGGCGTCGCGAGCTCGGCCTCGGTCGCGCAGCTCTCGTACATCGGGTCGCCGACCGGACCGTCGTCGGGGCCGAGCTCCTGCCAGAACACCGGCGCGCACTCGCGCCGCGAGCGACAGCCGTCGCGGTCCATCGTCTCGCACGCGGTGCCTGTCGTGACGACGTCCTCGAGCGCCAGGCAGTGCATGAAGAACGGCCGCGGCTGGAAGCCGCTGTCGACGTACGCGAGCTGGCAGGCCGTGGTCGCGCGGCACTCGTCGGCGCTGAGGTTCGAGCAGACGCCCTGTTCGTTGTTCTCGAGGTCCGTCCCCGAACCAGTACATGCGGAGAGCAGTAAGGCGAGGACGATGACGCGCATGACTATGAGAGTCAGCAAGGCCTTTGCCAGGCGCACGTCGGCGCAAGTCGGCGCAAACGCACGGAGCGGGCTCAGAAATCCGCGGTCGGTGCGACGAGCCGAAGTAGCCGGCGGATCCGCCGCGGCTACGTGGGAAGCCAGTGCAAGCACGCCTAGACGCTCGGAATGACAGCGACCCACCGGGGCACGATCGCTGCACCGGATCGAGAGGATCTGATGCGTGCGCTGCTTCTCCTCGCGCTCGTCGCGTGCAGCGACGATGGCGGAACCCCCGTCGACGCCGCTGTGCAGGGCGATGGTGCCCTCGACGCGGCCGGCGGCCTCGCGACGACGTGCACCGGCGCGTGCAGGACGACGGCGCTCGCCGCGACGTTCGGCGCGACGACTCGCACGCTCGATGTCGCATACTTCGGCGTGACAACGGCGGGCGGTACGCAATCGCTGTACGTCGAGGCGTATGGCGGTGCGGCGGCGGGCTGTCCGACGATGAGCTCGCCGACGCCCGACTACACGCTGATCTTCGGCAGCGTGCCGATGCCCACCTCGACGGCGGTGCTCACATCCGTCGCCAACCTGATCGACTTTCAGGGCGACCTCTTGCCGTCGCCGGCGCCGGTCAGAGCGACCGTGGTCACGCTCACACCGGTCGCGAAGAATACGATGGAGCTCGCGCTCGATGCCGATCTGACATTTGGGTCGGGGACTCTCGCAGGCCACCTGTACGCCACGCACTGTGACTCGCTCGACGATACGCAGTAGCGAGGTGTGATCTGGCTCGCGCCGGTAGTTGCGGCGAGCCCGAGTGCCGTGTAAGTCCAAGGGACGTGCGTGTCCTCGCTGTTGCCGGCCTCGTGGTCGTCGCCCTCGGCGTCGCGCTGTGGCTCTTGATCATGCGCGACGACGATACGCAGGTCGTTCCCGACGCGAAGGCCGCGCCCGCGAAGACAGAGGAGGCTCCCACCGCCCCGCTCGCCGAGATGCCCGCGCGCAAAGTCGAGAACGTGGGCGCGGAGATCGGAAAAGCGATCGCCGCGCAACGCGCCAAGGATGACCGCGCCGCCCCGTCACTCGCGGCCGAGACCGCGGGCAGCGGGAGCGGCAGCGCCCGCGTCACGCCCGAGGATCATCTGCGTTGGTCGCTCATGCGGGCGGTGCACACGCTCGAGCCAGCGATCATCGAATGCATGGACGCGGGGCGGAAAAATGGCGAGTCGTTCAGCGACTCGATCGCGTCCTACGGCTTCATCTTCTCGAAGAAGGGCGAGGAGATCGTGTTCGACGAAGCGACACTCGAATACGGACCGTTCTCCGACGCGACGAATGCGTGCATCAAGAACGCCGGAAAGACGATGGCGCTCGAGCGGATGCCGGAAGGCGCGACCCGCGTGAAGATCTTCAGCAAGCTCACCGTGCAGAAGGGCGACATCATGAACGTGCAGATGCCGTCGTTTCACGTCCTCGAGACCGGCCCCTAGCTACGCCTTGAACCCGAGCGAGTCGTTCGGCCCCATGTTGTCGAACCACGCGACGGGCATCGCAGGTCCGATCTGCAGCGCGACCCACGCCCCCTCCGCGAGGACGATCGCCCCGGCGACCTCCGCCATCGACAGCTCCTTGAGGTCGGACAGCGCTTCCTTCACGGCCTTGCGGATGCCCGCGCCCTTCTCGATCCGCAGCGCGATGTTGTGAGCGAGCGCGATGCGGAACAGCGCCTCGCCTCCGCTCGTCGAGATCGCGCACTGCTTGTCCGCCCACGTGCCGATGCCAGGGATCGACGAGTCGTCGATGGTGCCGGGGCGACGAAACACGGTGCCGCCCGCGGATGTCGCGGCGGCGAAGTTGCCCTTCGAGTCCACCGCGACGGCGCCGACGCTGCCGCCTTCCTGCGCGAACTGCGCGTTGCCGGCTTGTCGCGCCTGCGCGAGCACCTGCTGCGCTTGCGGCGTGACGAGCGAGCCGGCCGGCGCGTTCGGCATCCCGATCTCCTGCGCGAACCGCGCCGCGGCTGGACCTGCGAGCACCACGTGCTCACCCGTCTCCATCACGCGACGCGCGAGGATGATCGGCGCCGCGAGATCTGGAACCGCCGCGACCGCACCCGCGCGCTGTGTCGATCCGTCCATTACGGACGCGCACGTCTCGACGGTGCCGTCGCGCGTGAGCGCCGACCCGATGCCGGCGCCGAACTCGGGATCTTGCTCGAGCGTACGCACGGCGGCGACGACCGCATCGAGCGCGGAGGCGCCGCGATCGAGAATCTGTTTACCCGCCGCGGCCGCCGCACGAACACCTGCGCGCAGCCGATCCGCACGCTCGGGCACGACCGTACCTGCACCACCATGGACGAGGATCATGGTGATCGTCGTACCACGATCAGCTTCGATCGACGTCGACCTATCGCTCGTGGAGCTGCGAACAGCTGCCGCTGATCTCGATGCCGCGGGTGCGCTCGGAGACCGTCACGCTGTCGAGGCCGTTGCCCGACTCGTCGGTGACCCAGAACATGTCGCCGACGCGAAACGATTTGCTCTGTACGCTGTTCGAGCTGATCGAGCTCGACGTGCCGCTGCCGAACTTCGGGTTGGACCCGTAGAACACCTTCGCCGTGCGGCTGCACGCCGAGCGAATCGTGACGCTCACCGGCCCCGATGAACCTCCGCTGCTCGAGCCACCTGAAGAGCGCGACTGCGACGCCTCGCGCTCGCGACGAGCGCGATCTTCGTCCTCGCGACGACGCGCATCCTCTTGCCGACGGCGCTCCTCGCGCTCGCGCTCCTGTCGCGCGAACTCCTGCTGCTCGGCGATCTGGCGGCGCTCGTCCTCTTCCATCGCTTTCTTCTCGGCGCGGGTGAGCACGCGCGCGTAGAGCTCGAGCTTCGCGGCGCCGAAGCCAATGCGATCGCCTTCGACCATCGACGCCATCGTCAGCGTGATCGGGCCGTTCGTCTTCGCGCATCCGACGGACGCGACCGCGCCCGGCCCCACGACGCCAGGCCCGCCCGAGCCAGTGATCTCGGGGCGCTG
This sequence comes from Kofleriaceae bacterium, assembly GCA_046160585.1. Classification (GTDB taxonomy): domain Bacteria; phylum Myxococcota_A; class Polyangia; order Haliangiales; family Haliangiaceae; genus JABFXX01. Next base: position 12,814 of record JBJXGN010000313.1, on the reverse strand, counting down.
GAAGTCGAATTTCGTGTAGTCGCCTGCGATGTCCCACTTCGCGTCGCCCTCGAGGCGCATCACGACCGTGTAGCAGGTGCCCTCTTTGCCATCGAACGTGAACGGCTCGGGAGACTGCAACAACATCTGCCCCGAGCGCCCGGAGCGCTTGAACTTCGCGGTCTGCTCCGTGACCGTGCGATCGAAGTCCGCCTCCGTCTTCTTCGTCGGATAGCCGAGGCTCTGCGCGAGTCCCTGCCGCTGGCGCTCTTTGACCGCTGCGGGATCCGCGGGCTGATAGGCCGCGGGTTGCATCATCTGGAGACAGCCGGCTGCGAACACGATCGGCACGAAGGCCGGAGCCTGACGGAGTGGACGGAGCATCGATCGGTCCGGACGTCAGGCCACGGACAGAAGTCGCACCTTCGTGATCTCCGGCGGCGCACCGACGCGGACCGGCGGGCCCCAATAGCCCGGGCCGCGGCTCACATAGAGCTGCGTGTCACCGATGCGATACATGCCCGCGAGCAGCCCACCCTGCTGGATCGACACGATGTAGTGCCACGGCCAGACCTGCCCGCCGTGCGTGTGCCCGCTCAGCTGGAGATCCACGCCGTGCTTCGCGGCGACGTGCACTTGCCGCGGCTGGTGCGCGAGCAAGACGAGCGCACGCGACGTGTCGCGACCTTCGACGGCCTTCGCGACGTCCATGCCATGTCCGCGCCACTTGTGCGCGCCGTGATCGTCGACGCCGGCGAGATCGAACGCAGCGCCATCGCGCTCGATCGAAACGCGCTCGTTGCGCAACACGCGCACGCCGAGCTCGCGCCACTTCGCGACCCACGCATCCGCGCCGGAGTAGTACTCGTGGTTGCCGGTGATGAAGAACACGCCATGGGGTGCCGACAGCTTCGCGAACGGCGCGACGTGCGGCGACAGCTCGGCGACCGAACCGTCGACGAAGTCGCCCGTGAGCACGATCATGTCGGGTTTCAGGGCCATCGTCCGTTCGACGAGCTCTTCGGTGAACTCCTTCTGGATCGTGCCGCCGACGTGAACGTCGGTGAGCTGCACGATCGTGAAGCCATCGAGAGCCTTCGGAAGCTTCGGTAACGTGATCGGAACGTCGACGACCTCCGCGTCCCCGAGAGCGCGACTCACGCCGTACGCGACGTGACCGACGACCGCGGTCGAGACCGCCGCGCCCGTGATCCGCGCGAGCGCTTGCCGGCGAGACTGATCAATCGGCGTCGACTTCATCGCCTTGCGCGCGAGCCACGTGACGAGCTTCGCGACATCAACGGTGAGTAACGCGCCGAACATCAGCATGGTCAGCGCCTGACCGATGTATGTCGGCCACGCGAGCGGCCCCGCGATCGTCGGCGGACCTCCCGCGTTCGTGATGCTCACGACGATCAGCGGCGCCGGCAACATGCCGATCCAGACCGTGAGCGTGCCCTTCTTCCAGCCGGTGAGCCCCGTGTCCACGACGAGGCGGCGGCGGATGTAGTAGATGAGGCCTGCGGTGATCGCGAAGACGAACAACAACCGCAGGACCGGCACGGGTCACCAGCTTAACGGATCTCGCGCCACTGCCCAGGGAGGAGGCCATCGAGATGATGCGTTCCGATCGCGACGCGCACGAGGCGTAGTGTCGGCAACCCGACCGATGCAGTCATGCGGCGCACCTGGCGATTGCGCCCCTCACGAATGATCAGCTCGAGCCAGCAGTCCGGCACCGTCTTGCGAAAGCGCACCGGCGGTACGCGCGGCCAGATCCACGCGGGCGGCTCGATCGCTTTCACCTCCGCGGGCAGCGTCGGACCATCGCTAAGCGCCACGCCCGTGCGGAGCTTCGCGAGCGCTTCCTCCGACGACGTGCCCTCGACCTGCACCAGGTACGTCTTCGGCTGCTTGAACCGCGGATCGGTGAGCCGCTGGTTCAGCGGGCCGTCGTCGGTGAGGAGCAACAGCCCCTCGCTGTCGTGATCGAGGCGCCCCGCCGTGTACACGCGCGGTGGGAGGCCATAGCTCGCAAGCGTCGGGCGACCCGCGTCGTCGGTGAACTTGCAGTGAACGAGGTGCGGCTTGTTGAACGCGATCAGCACTACTTCGGGCGCGCGTCGAGCCAGCGTTGCGTGAAGTCGGCCATCATCGGCATCGCCTTCTCGAGCTCGGCGACGATGCCCTTCTCGATCTTGCCGGACAGCAACTTGATGTTGACGTTCACGCTGCCCTTGTAGCGGCGCTTCACTTGGTTCTCGCCGGCCTGCGTGAGTTGGTACACCGCGGTGAGCGTCACGCGACCGCCGAGAATCTGCGGCGTGACGACGAGGTCGACCTCGTTGGCCGCACGACGCAGCGTCATCTGTTCGATGTAGACGAGCTTGCCGCCGTCGACGAACGGCCGTGCGATCAGCGGCAGCTGCTTGAGCGACGTGACACGCCAGCTCGTCTTGCGCACGTTGCCGTCGTCCTGGTCCTCGACGATCACGCGATCTCCGAGCTCGGCGAGCTTGTCCTGCGTGGTCAGGTGGTCGGGATCGAAGTATGCGTTGTAGATCGTCGCTGGCGACGTTGCCCGAAACACGTGATCGAAGCTGAACTCGGTGGGCATGTGGGTAGTACGGCCAAGCAGACCACACAGATCGCGTTGCCGCTAGGTTGCGCGAGCTCGCGAGCGCACATTACGGTGCGCCGCCGTGACCGTCCAGCGCCTCGACGATACGTTCCTCTCGGGCCCGCCACAGTCGCTCGTGCTTGCCGACGGGTTTCGCTTCCATCACGGCGAAGTCCTCGCGCCATTCACGATCGTGTACGAGACCTTCGGCGAGCTGAACGCCGACAGGAGCAATGCCATCCTCGTTTGTCACGCGCTGACGCCCGGCGCGCATGCCGCCGGAAAATATGCCGACGACGACGCGAAGCCGGGCTGGTGGGACGGGATGATCGGCTACGGCAAGGGCATCGATCTCGCGAAGTACTTCGTCGTTTGCGTGAACTTCCCCGGCTCGCCGTGGGGCACCACTGGCCCAGCGTCGATCGATCCGTTGACGAACACGCCGTACGGCTCGCGTTACCCGTGGCCGACGGTGCAGGACATGGTCGAGTCGCAGCGGTTCGTCGCAGATCACCTCGGCATCCACGCGTGGCGCGCGATCGCGGGTAGCTCGCTCGGAGGCATGGAGGTCCTCATGTGGGCCGGCCTGTACCCCGAGCGCGTTGGCGGTTTGATCTGTATGGCCGCGTCGGCGTCGGTTCCGGTCGCGTCGGTCGCGTGGCACCTGATCGGACGCAAGCTCGTGCAGGCGGATCCCGCGTTTCGCGGCGGCGACTACTACGGCACCGGCGACATGATCTCATCACAGCCTCTCCGCGGACTGCAGCTCGCACGCATGGTGGGCCACATGACGTACCTGTCCGACGAGGCGCTCGAGACCAAGTTCGGCCGTCGCCGTCGCGGTGGTACGCGCCAGTTCGAGGTCGACAGCTACCTCGAGTACCAGGCCCAGAAGTTCGGCACGTCGTATGACGCGAACTCGTACATCCGTGTGCAGGCCGCGATGGATGAGATGGATCTCGACGAGCAGTTCGGCTCGCTCGAGGTCGCGTTCGGCAAGCTGCGCTGCCGTGTGCTGCTCGTGTCGTTCGAGACCGACTGGCTGTTCCCGTCGGCGGAGATGCGCCGCATCCACGCCGCGATGACGGCGTCCGGCGTCGACGCCACGCACCTCGACATCTCGACGCCGAACGGCCACGACGCGTTCCTCGTCGATTACCACCTGATCAACCCGCCCGTGCGCGAGTTCCTCGGCTGAGTCGGTTACCATCGACACGTGAACACGAACGTCGCCAAGGCGCTGGTCGTCTCGAAGGTGCTCGTCGCGGACGGCATGATGCACGACGAGGAGCGCGAGTTCCTCGCCGGCCTCATGACGCAGCTCGGTCTGTCCGACGCCGAGAAGAAGCAGGTGATCGAGCTCGAGGGTCTCGACCAGGCGATCGCGGTCGTCGGCGGCTTGCCCGAAGAGGAGCGCCGCGATCTCCTCGCGCTCCTCGTCGACGCGTCGTCCGCGGACGGCACGCTCGGCGCACACGAGATGGCCACCGTGCAGCGTCTGACCAAGGCGCTCGGTCTCTAGCGAGAATCGACCGCCCAGGTCACAAACTTGCCGACGACGACGAGCGCGACGGCAGCGACCACGATCAGCGCCTTCTCTTCGGGCGACAGCCTCGGGCCGACGGTGATGTTGTACGGCTTCGTGTCGATGCCCGAGATGCATCCCGTTCCGAGGGCAGTGACCAGGCACAGACTTGCGATGCGCATGCGACGTGGCATAGCGAGGCACGTGCCATGCGACGCCTCGTGCGGCGCACGCGATCGGCGCGCGAGAGCGTTCGTTCTCCGACGGCATCGTGACAGCGCGCGACAACTTCGTGACGCAATTCGACGCCTGACGTGCTGTCGTATCGCTGTGAGATCGCGGCCGAAAAGATTGTTCCCACTCGCTGCGTCCGGTGCGTCTCTCCTCTTCGCCTGCGCGACGCCGCTGGCGCCGGTCGTCGAGAACACTGCACTCGTGATCGCGCCGCCGATCATCGAGGTTCCCCTCGAGCCAACGACCTTCCGGTTCTGTTGCACAGGCGGCGGCACCATCGAGAGGTACGTCGCCCTCCGTGCGGGGCGCTACCTGTTGCGCGTTGGCCAGAAGGCGACTGGATGTTCCGAAGCGGTAATCCCCTTCGTCACGTCGAGCACCGACGAGCGGATCTCGACGGGTGTGGCGTTCACGGCTGCATGGGCCACGACGCTCGTCGATGTCCCGCACGATCAGCGCGCACGCCTTCGCGTGTTCGTCGAGGGTGGCCTGCGATGTTGCGGCACCACGACGATCGACAAGATCGAGCTCGTTCGTCTGTGATCACATGAACAGAGCGATCGCGATGTTCACCGCGGTCGCCAGGATCACCAACAGCGTGACGAGGAGCCAGGTCTTCGTGTTGCTCGGCCGCACGGTAACCGCGACCGTGGGCGGCGACGTCGGCGTAGCGATGCGCGTGGGCGGGAGCGGTCCCGAACCCGTCGGAGTTTTCGCCGGCACGGGCGGGGAGACATCGAGCAGCGGTTGCGACCCCGTCGAACGTCCGGTGCGCGGCACATCGTCGACGGGCGGCATCACGATCGGCACACCCGCGACGGGTGTGTTCAGCCGATACGCGTTCTTTGGTTCGAGGGCCGCGCGCAGCCCGGAGCGAAGCTCGTCGATCGTCATGATGCGCTTTGTGGGGTCGCGAGAGATCGCGCGCTCGACCAGCGAGACGAACGCCTTCGGTGCGTCCTTGCGAAACTGCGTGATCGACGGCGGATTGCCCTCGAGGATGATCGTCAGCGTCATGCCGACCTCGGGCGCCTTGTACGCGAGCTCTTTCGTCGCCATCTCGTAGAGGATCGTGCCCATTGCCCACACGTCCGTCGATTCACCGACGTTTGCGCCGTCACCCGCCGCTTGCTCGGGCGACATGTACGACGGAGTTCCGAGCATGCGATTGAGAGCGGAGAGGCTACCGTCGTGCTGGCGCAACTTCGACACGCCGAAGTCGAGCAGCTTCACGCGCTCGTCGCCCGAGTCGTCGATAGAGATGAAGATGTTCTCCGGCTTCAGATCACGATGCGTGATGCCGTTGCGATGTGCGAGCTGCAGCGCGGACATCGTTTGATCGCCGATGCGCGCGATCGCGTCCCACTGCAGCGCGCCGCGAAGTAGCCGAACCTGCAGCGAGTTGCCGTGGAGGAACTCGAGCACCATCGCGGGCGCGCCGTCGGGGAGCGTGACCCAGTCGGAGATCTCCACGACGTTCGGGTGGTGCAGCCCGCCGAGCAGCTCTGCCTCGCGCTGAAAGCGCTGGATGGCCTCCTCGATGTCGAGAAGCTCCGGAAGCAATCGCTTGAGGGCGAACTGACGGAGCAGCTTCACGTGCTGCACCTCGTAGATCGCGGACATGCCGCCCTCGGCGATCTTGCGGATGACGCGATAGCGCTCACCGACAATGGTGTCGATCAGAGGATCCGCGTCCACCAGTTCACGATCATATACGGCGAGGTCCGGCAAAACCTGTTCCGGGCAACGCGATCGACCATCACGCGCGTCACACTAGCGAAATGCGCGTCCTCGTGCTCGCCGTTGCGTGCGCCGTCGCCGGCTGTGCGAGCGGCACGGGCGGGCCGGCCATCACGAACGCGCCCCATGGTCCGCAGCCGTTGCCCTCCGTCACGCACCTGATCGCCGGTGAGCAGATGGTGTGGGAGGTGTACTGGCGCGGTGTCCTGATCGGGAACGCCTCGCTCGACGTCGACGCACGGGGTGCACGCACGAAGTTCTCGACCGGCATCCTCGCGCGCGCTCTCGCCGACGTGCGCTACGAGCTGACCACGAAGCTCGAGGCGCGGGTCGCACGCGAAGCGTCCGAGCTCGTCGTCATGGACGGCACCACGACCCGCACCGAACTGCAGCTCGACGGTGCGCGCTATCGCATGACGCGCGAAGGGACCGCGATCACCGACGACGTCCCGGGCGGTACCGCGCTGCACACGTTGCACTCCGCGCTCGGTGCACTGCGTGCGTGGGCGGCTCCCGGCGCGACCCGCGCGTACCTGTGGCTCGCGCTCCGCGGGAAGCTCTATCGGCTCGACGCGACGCCCCCCAAGGCCGAGACCCTCGACGGTATCCGCACGCTGCGCGTCGAGTGTTTCGTGCGCGCCCTCGATCCGGCGCTCGAGCAAGTCGACATCACACTCTGGCTGTCGACGAGTCCGGACCACACGCCGGTGCGTATCGTCGTCGAGACGAGCGGCGAACGCATCGCCGCGCAGCTCACCGAGACCACCGCGACCTTCGCGACAAGGTAGGATCGGCCCGTGCGTGTCATCCTCACCCTCGTCGCTTGCAGCGCATGCCTGCACACGAGCGTGGACACCGATGGTACGTGGACCTCGCTCGACGACCCGTGCGTCTCGGTCGGTGCGACACGCGAGCTGTTCGAGACGCGCTTCTCGCTGCTGTTCCAGCCCGCCGGCGACACGCTGCTGTATTCGAGCGGACAGACGGTCTCGCAATACGACCTCGCGACCGGCGAGACCCGCGTGGTGCTGCGCTCCGACGGCATCTCGCAGTTCGGTGCCGTCGGCGACACGATCGTCTACTACGAGTCCAACGGGTCGACGGACTCGCCGACGCCGATCGACCTCATCGTCGATCACGGTGCACGCTCCACGTCGCGCTACGAGCGCATCAGTCCCCGACCGAATCGCTTCCAGGCTGGGCTCGTCACGACACCGGCCGGCGCCTACTGGTGGACGTCGTACGACGGCGACAAGGCGAACGCCGAGTACTGGCGCTGGGATCCCGAGACGGGCGCCACCGCGCCGTTCACGCTCGACTCGATCACGTTCGTTCGCACCGACGACGATTCGTTCTTTTACTTCGACTCCGGCAACCGACTGATCGTCCGCCCGCAACACCCGGGCCCGCCCGATCTCGTCGTCGAGATGGATCCCGAGCGCCCACCTCCGTTGCCGATCGGCATCGACGGCGACGAGCTGTTCTACGTGAACCATCTCGATCCGTCGTTCGAGGGCGACCTCGTCGCGCGCGGCGCGGATGGCGTCGAGCGCGTGATCGTCACCGATAACATCATCGTCAGCGGTACCCTCGCCCCGGCGCACGTGTACTTCACTGTCGACTGCGGACTCATGAGCGGCAACGACTTCGACGAGCGCTGTCAGAACCTCTATCGTGTGCCGCGCGCGGGCGGTCCGATCGAGACGTTCTTCGAAGGCGACGCGAACACCACGATCTGGGATGTCAGCGTCGATGGCTGCAACGTCTACTGGCAGCAGTTCCGCGTGGACGGCGGCTCGCTCTACGCGAGCGAGATCATGCAGTAAAGCGCCGGTTGACTCCGGCCTTCTGACGCGGCAGTCTGCGCGCGATGGTCACTCGCGTCCTCCTCGCTGTCTCGCTCCTCGTCGCCTGTGACAAGGGACCCACGAAGTCGTCGAAACCGGAACCCGCCACGCCGGCGGTCACGGCGACGGCGCCGGCAGTTTCACCGACGCCTGCGCCCACGGGGCAGACCTTCGGTGCAGGCGTGACCCTGACGGACACGGTCTCGATCGACGCGATCCTCGCCGACCCCAACTCCTTCAAGGGAAAGACAGTCCGCGTGGAGGGCATGATCCTCGACGTGTGTCCCAAGCGTGGCTGCTGGATGGAGCTCGCCGGCAAGGAGCCGGGCCGCAAGCTGAAGTTCAAGGTCACGGACGGCGAGATGGTGTTCCCGATGGACGCGAAGGGCAAAGTCGCCATCGCGCAAGGCGAGGTCTCGGTTCGCGAGCTCACGCTCGAGCAGACCAAAGAGCGCGCTGAATACGAAGCGAAGGAGTACGCCAAGCCGTACGACCCCGCGACCATCACGAAGCCCGAGCTCGTCGTGCAGCTCCAGGGCACGGGCGCCGTCTTCAAAATCTGAGCGCGCGTGAAGCCTGCGCGTTCGTGGCGGCACTGGTTTCGCGTGTTCCACCGCGACATCGGGTATGTCGTGGTCGCGCTCACGATCGCGTATTCGGTCTCGGGCATCGCGGTGAATCACATCGATGACTGGAACCCGAACTATTCCTACGAGGAACGCTCGATCGATATCGGCGCTCTCCCATCGGGCTCACTCGCCGAGCGCGAGGCGTACATCGTCGCGAAGCTCGGGCTCGCGCGCTCCGGGGTTCGCGGGCACTTCCAGGAGAGCGAGTTCGATTTTCGCGTATTCCTCGACGAAGGTCAGGAGGTCCGCGCGGACACGCGCACGGGCCGCGGCACGTACAAGCGCATCACCCAGCGCGCCGTGTTCTTCGAGGTCAACGCGCTCCACCTGAACAACCTGAAGGGTGCATGGACGTACATCGCGGACGCGTTCGCGGTGTTCCTGATCATCCTCGCGCTCACCGGCGTGTCGATGATGAAGGGCGACCGCGGGTTCATGGGCCGCGGAAAATATTTCGTCGGAGCGGGATTGCTCGTTCCGATCGCGGCGATCATTTACATGTACAGCGGCGGCTGACCTCACGAAGTGCTTGATTCGCTCGGGCCGATCGCTATGGTCCGCGCCATGTGGAGCAAGATCTTCGGCATCGGTGATCTCGACGGGCCCGCGTTCACGCAGCTCGTCGCGAAGATCGGCACCCAAACCGGACGCCTCGAAGATCCCGCGGTCGACGCCGCGAACATGCGCATCGTCGACAGGAGCGGCACGATGAACCTCGGTAACATGTACGGAGCGTTCAAGCAGCTCCCGCGCCGCAAGCGCCTCGCGTACCTCAACGAGGTCGTGCTCGCTCCGTTGCCCGACATTCCGGAGACGTGGGAGCAGATAAGGCCGATGCTCGTTCCCGTCGTGCGCGACGGCGCGTACCTGACGTTTGCACCGCTGCAGACCGCGATCGCGATCCAGCAGGAGACGCCGGCAATCGCGTGCCGCCCGCTCGCACCGGGCATCTTCGAGACACTGGTCGTCGACACGCCGAACAAGATGCTCGTCGTGTCCGAGGATCGGCTCGTCGACTGGAATGTCACTCTCGAGGACGCGCTCGATGTCGCATACGGCAATCTTCGTAGGAACTCTCAGGACGAGTTCACGCCGTTGATACCGGGGCTGTGGATCGCGCCATGGAGTGACTCGTACGCCGCGGCACGCGTGATGCTGCCGGAGATTCTCCAGCGCGTGTGCACGAACCCGCTCGTCGCGTTGCCGAACCGCGACACGCTGCTCGTCGCCGAATCGACGACGGAGGGGTTCATGCTGCTCGTCGTCGCGCTCGAGAAGGCGGTCGAAGATCAGCACTACGCGATCACGTGTCAGATCTATCAGCTCGTCGACAAGAAGCTGACGGTGTTCACGCCGCCGTCCGACACGCCCGCGCCGATCCTCAAGCTCTACGAGCGACTCCTCATCGCGGAGAAGGCGATGACGTACGGTCGCGAGCAGGAGCTGCACCAGCAGCACGGCACCGAAGCGTTCTACGCGAAGCTGATGGCGTACGAGTCCAAGGACGGCGAGATCATCACACGCGCGACGTGGACCAAGGGCGTCGACGAGGGCTACCTGCCGCCGGCGCAGGCGATCCATTTCATCGAGCTCGACGAGTCCATCGCGCAAGCGATCCGCATGTGGGAGGTGCCGTGGAGCACCGTGGTCGCGGAGCCTGGAATGCTGACACCGACAAACGCGCCGCTTCCGCGCTGGAAGACCGGCGAGTTTCCGTCGGCGGCGTGGCTCGACAAGCACGGCACGAAGCTGAAGGACACCGTGGCGTGAGCGTCAGCGCGCAGCGCGACGAACGCCTTCCTCGAGAACGCGACCTACGCCTTCCTCCAGAAGGCGCACGAGCTCGTCGAACGAAATGCGCAACGTGTTCGACGAGATCGTCACCGGCGTCCCGCAGAGCTTCATGTTCGCGCGATGCGCCATCCGCTGTATCGCCGTGCCACGCCTCGCGTAGACCTCGGGATTATTCACGCGCACCGCGATGAAGCGCTGACCGCTGATGCGGAGGACTGCGATCTCGCGGATATCGCCCCACGGAACGAACCCGACCGCGACCCCCGACGAATAGTCCTCGAAGCCATCCTCGCGCAGAACGAACCCCGGCCGGCGGTCGAACACCATGCGCACCCCGAAACCGAGGCACGCGCCGAAGAACACGATGCCGACGAGCCCGATCACCTCGGTCGGGAGCCCGCGGCGTGTCGTCTCTCCGAGGGTCATCATCCATGCGCTGAGCGCGACGAACCCGAGCGATCCGAGCGTCAACGCCGCGCCTTTGACTCGGCTTCGTGAGATCGCACGCGTCTCCACAACCCTAGTGACAGCGTAGTGGGGGTAGGGGTTCCTGGCTATTCGACTTGCCGTGGTTTCGTAACGCGTTGGATCGCCTGCCACCGATCGCGGCACGCTCGCTGCAACTCCACACGACGTGCGTTGTCTGGCCCTGTTTCTGCTCGCCGCGTGTGCGGTCGACGCCCCCGTGGCCAATGACGAACCGATCGACGAGTGTGGCGCGAAGTGCGACGTCGGCGCTCCGTCAGGTGCCGCGGCCCGCCGCGCTGTGCTTGCGGATCTGCACGCGCAGATGGCCAGCTCGACGACGCGCTTCGGTCAGGAGCGCTTCAACATCACCGGCGTCGCCGACGACGGCACGCAATGGCTCGCGACTGCGGGTAACGTCTCGCGCTCCGACGTCGACACGCTCGTCGGTGATCACCCGGCGGTGATGGGCTTCGATGCGTGGGACCTCGCGATCAAACCCGCGACGTGGTCGCCGACGCCAGAGGTCACCGCCTCCGCAGCGCGCTGGGTGCACGAGCACGGCGGTGTCGTCGAGATGGCGTTCCACCAGCGAGGATGCGCTGCCGACTCGTTCTACGCGGAGGGCAACGAAGCGTGCCTATGCAAGCTCGCGAACGACGACGTCGTCGCGCGTGCGTGGATCGACGCCGACTGGGCCAAGGTCGCCGACGCGATCCGCGCGCAGGGACTAGCCAGCGTACCGATCATCTTTCGCCCGCTGCACGAGCACAACGGACGCTGGTTCTGGTGGGGCGCGCCGTACTGGAGCTGCGGAGCGAGCGCGCGCTTCACCGGCGCGGCCGCGTACGCGCGACTCTTTCGCATGGTCGTCGACTACATGCGCGACGAGCGCGGCCTCGACAACCTGCTCGTCGCATACTCGCCGGGTGGCGACGCGGCGATCGAGACCGACGCCGGCTACCTCGCGGGCTATCCGGGCGACGCGTACGTCGACATCCTCGGCGCGGACCTCTACTATCAGCAGCGCCCGAGCTTCGAAGAGCAGACCGACGCGTACACGAAGCAGCTCCGCACGATCACGCGCATCGCGTACGCGCGCGGCAAGGTCGCTGCGCTGACCGAGGTCGGCAACACGCAGCTCTCGACGGAGACCACGCCGAGCCGTTGGTTCACGCAGCACCTACTCGCGTTGCTGCAGGCGCCGGGGGTCGACCTCGCGTACGCGATGACATGGGAGAACCGCACGAAGGGCCCGCAGCAGTTCTGGGTGCCGACCGGGTCGCACCCGGGCGTCGATGACTTCGTGTCGTTCGCGTCGATGCCGTCGGTCGGCCTGATCTCCGACGAGCCGGCGCACGGCTACGCGATCTGTCGCTCGTGCAGCGCCGATCCCGATGGCGACCGCTGGGGCTGGGAGGATGGCGCCTCCTGTCGTGTTGCTTCGTGGTGTTTGGCTCGGTAGCCCAAGCCACGCGGGTTGGTCGTGATCAAGACGACGTGATCAGCGCGAGCAGATCCTTCGTCGTCAGCTTGCCCGCAGCATCGCTGCCATCGAGCACGTCCGCGACGAGCGCACGCTTGCTCGCATGGAGCTGAAGAATGCGTTCCTCGACGGTGCCTCGCGCGATCAGGCGATACACCGTGACCGGCTTTGTCTGACCGATGCGATGCGCGCGATCGGTGGCTTGATCCTCGACGGCCGGGTTCCACCACGGGTCGAGGTGGATCACGTAGTCGGCCGCCGTGAGATTGATGCCCGTGCCGCCCGCCTTGAGCGAGATCAGGAACACGTCGCCTTCGCCGTCCTGGAAGCGCTCGATCAAGCGCGCGCGCTCGCGCAGCGGCGTTGCGCCGTCGAGGTAGAGCCACTCGACGCCCGCGTGGGTGAGCTCGTCCTGCACGAGCTCGAGGTGCGACGTGAACTGGCTGAAGATCAAGGCGCGGTGACCTGCGCTGCGCAGCTCGTCGACGAGCTCGA
>JBJXGN010000312.1:0-11526 GCA_046160585.1 Kofleriaceae bacterium | reverse complement strand
CTACTCGGCGCGTCTCCGCTTACCGAGACGGGACTCTCACCCGCTGGATCTTCACAGCGAGACGTCAGGTTCGAGCCCGCTTTCGCAGATCGGTTTCCGACGTCGTCGCGACGCACCACGCGAGCATGCTACCTCCAACCGCAAAGACCCGGAGTCGCGGAAGAGGGCGCCACTTCGGAGTTACCGCCAAGACGCGGAGTCGAGGGCGCAGTTACCGCCACGACGCGGAGTCGAGGGGGTGCAGTTACCGCCAAGACGCGGAGTCGAGAGAGGGCGCCATTTCGGCGTTACCGCCAAGACGCCGAGTCGAGAAGAGGGCGCCCGACTCCGCGTGTGGCGGTTGCTCAGCAGCTCGTGAGCGCGTCCATGCAGTCGGACGTGCGCAGCATGATCTGCGGAAAGTTCGGTCCGCCGAGACCCGAGCTGACCGCCCCATCGCAGACGTCGAGCTGGTCGACGATCTCGAGGCAACGCTTCGCCTGCGGGCAGCTCGACGGGATCGGCGTCGTCGGAAACGTCGCGACGCTCGCGCACATGGTCGCGATCGTCGGATCGCTACAGGTCTTGGCCTTGTCGCAGATTCGGTTCGCGATGTTGCCGAGCAGCGCCAAGCCGACGTTGCTACCGCCGAGGCCGCCGAGGCCGCTGGTGCCACCGCGCGGACTCGAGAACGGATCCTTCAACGGATCGTTCGGATCGATCATCGTCTGATCGTCCGGATCGTCGGGCGGCACGGGTACCTGACCCTGCGGACCCGGCGGCAGCTGATTCGTCGACGGAGGCTGGCCGTTCTGCCACGGATCCGAGTTCTGCGGCGGGAGCGGGTTGGTCTCCATTCGCTCGGGCGCGGGACCGGCGGCGCCGTTCTTCTTTCCGATGTCGACCACATCCTGCTTCGGCAACACCATCAGGATAATCGCGAGGATGATCGCGATCGACGCGAGGATGATGACGAACACCGGCCAGTTCCGCGCGAACCAGCCACGTCCGTCGGTCGCCCGCATCCGGCCGGTCGGCCGCGGCGGAAGTACGCGACCGTCGGGCATCGGGTTGTACGCTTCGCGTGCGTGAACGGGCTCGCTGCCATACGCATTCGCGCCGGCAGGCCGCACGTCGATCGACGGCTGCGCCGAGAGAAGAGCGACCGGCGTGGTGCCGCCCACCTGCGTGAGTTGCACGTGTGCCGGCAGCGCGATGACATCTTTCGCCTGCGGCGCCGGTGCGAGCACCTCGACCGGCGGCGGCGCAGCGTTACCGGATCGTGCCAGCGGCGGCAACGCAGCCATCGCTTGCGGACGCGCGGTGCGCGCCGCGGCGAGGTCCCCCTTGCAGTGTTTGCAACGACCCGCGATCGGATGGACGAGCCCTCCACACATCGAACACGGAACGCGCCCATCGAGTGGAGAGCGAGAAGCCACTGCCATGTTGTTCATGCTGGCAGGAGATCGAGGAGGATGCAAAGGTGCTTCGCATGGCCCGACCGGTCCCCCCGCGGATCCACGAGCACGAGGTGAAGATCGCGGGACTCGATCCACGTCACGACGGAGTCCGCATCGCGCAGCTCTCCGACATCCACGTCGGCAACCTGACGCCGCCATCGCACATCCGCGCGGCGATCGATGTCGCGAACGCGGCGTCGCCGGACTTGATCCTCCTCACGGGCGACTATGTCTGTTGGAAGCGCGACGAGGTCGAACGCGCACGCACGCAGCTCGCGGGGTTGCGTGCTCCCCGCGTGCTCGCGGTCCTCGGCAACCACGACTACTTCGTGTGGGGGGCGGGCGTGCGCAGCGCCCTCGAAGGCAACGGCTACGAAGTGCTGCGCAATCAGACGACGATCACGCAGGTCAACGGGGCGCCGCTCGCGATGGTCGGCATCGACGATCCGGTTACGCGGCACGACGATCTCGACGCTGCGTTCGCCGGCGCGCCGACGACGATGACGCGCATCGTGCTGTGTCACGCGCCGGATCGCGCACCGAAGATCGCGGCGCGCGGCGCGGAGCTCGTGCTGAGTGGGCACACGCACGGCGGCCAGATGTTCGTGAAGGGCATCACCGATCGGCTGATGGCGCGCGTCGGCCTCAAGTACCGGCGCGGCATGTACGAGGTGGGCGAGGACGGGCAGACGTCCCAGCTCTACGTCACGCCGGGGGTCGGCTTCTCGGGCGTAACTCGGCGGTTTGGCGAGGGGACCGCGGCGGAGGTCGCCATCTTCACGCTGCGATCGTCCTCGCGGGAACAAACGCTCGCGAAGGTTGGTTAGCCTCTTTCCATGCCCCGCCTGTTCACCGAACGAATCTGACCGAGGGCCCTGGCCGTTGCCGGCCGGCTCGCATCGCTGACCACGGTGCTGTTCGCGCTCGCGTTGATCGACGAGTTGTCGAGCGGTGTTCCGTACGGCAGTGCTGCGCAAATCGAGAGAGCGTTCGGCCTGTCCTACACGGCCACGGCGATCGTCATGTTCGTCGTGCCCGCGGCGATCGCCATGGTCGTCGAGCCGTTCATCTTCCTGCTGGCGGATCGCTATCCGCGCGCGCTGTTCATTCGTATCGGCGTGACGGTGATGGCGATGTCGCTCGTCGGGGTCGCGCTCGCGCCGAACGCGATCGTGCTGGCGATCGCGATCTCGTTCTTCTGGCTGTCGAACGGCGCCGCGGTGCCCCTCGCGCAGGCGACGCTCGTCGATCGCAACCCCGAGGCGCGCGGACGGACGATGGCGCGGTGGACGCTCCTGTCGACGGCCGGCGATCTGATCGTGCCGTTCGTCATCGGTGGTGTCGCGCTCGCGGGCCACGGCTGGCGCACGGCGCACGTGGTCATCGCGATCGTCCTGGTGATCTTCGCGGTGGCGTTGTGGCGCTTCGACATGACGGGCCTCGGCGTCAGCAGCCGTGCCGGCGATGGCGACGAAGACGACGAGGCCACGTCGCAGAGCCTCCTCTCGACGCTGAAGGACGCGCTGAAGGACCGCGTGCTCGTCGCGTGGCTGTTCGGCGTCGCACTGTGCGATCTACTCGACGAGATCCTCGTCGTGTTTGCGACGATTCACGTTCGCGATCAGCTCGGCGCCGGGATCGAATGGCAGAGTGCGATGATCCTCGCGATGACGATCGGCGGCGGCATCGGCCTCCTCGTCCTCGAGCGCGTGCTCGCCCGAGCGGGCGCCGCGGCGGAGCGCACCGCGCTCGTGTGGTGCGCGAGCGCTGCGCGGCGAGCTTCGTCGCGTGGATCTGCGCGCCCACGCTGTGGCTGTCGGTCGTGTTGATGGGCATCGTCGGCATGTTCTCGGCCACGCTGTATCCGCTGGCCGCGGCGCAGGCGTTCGCCCGCCGCCCCGGCGCGTCGGGCTCGGTGCTTGCCGCGCAGAGCCTGTTCTCGCCGATGGGGCTCGCGATGCCGTTCGTCATCGGCGTCGTCGCGGATCAGGCAGGCACGTACGTCGCGCTGATCGTCTTGATCGTGCAACCGCTCGGGCTGGTCGCGCTCGCGGTGGGAGCTCGCACTCCCCTCGCGGAGCGCGCGGCTCTACGGAATGAGACGGGCTCGACAAGCTCGCCCTAGGCCGCGCGATGGCGCTCGTACATCGCGAGGCCGTGACGACCCGCCGGACGGTCCCGCCACGCCTCCACCTGCGAGCGCGCCAAAGGCGCGAGCGTGTCGACAGGCGGCAGGCCGATCGGGTGCTGGCGCGGGAACAGGATCGGCGATGCGAGGGCCGCGAACGCGAGGTCCGCGACCGAGAATCGATCGCCGGCGAGGTACGGGCGCCCGTCCGAGAGGCGCTGATCGACCGCGTCGAACGTGTCCTCGATCTTCTGGCGCGAGCGCTCGGCGCCAGCCTCGTCGATCTTGAGTCCGCGCCTCAGCATGTTCACCGCGATCGGGCGCGTCACCCCGAGAGCGATGACCTGCCACCGCGGGACGCCGCGCACGAGGACATCGTCGAGGTCCTTGCGCGGCAACAGCTGGAAGTACGCCCAGCGACGCGTGGCCGGGCCGAGCGTGCAATCGAAGTCGTCCTCGAGTGCGAGCGCCTCGTCGCGCGTGCGCGCGTCGGCGGGCAGGAGCGTCCCCGGCTTCTTCGCGTCAGCCCACGCGACGATGTCGGTCGAGTCGGTGAGGCGCGCGCGTCCGGCGACGAGGATCGGCACCGACTTCTTGCCGCGCACAGCGACGTAGTGGAACAGCGGCAGGTGGCCGTCCTCGTCGTATGCGACGCGACACGCGTCGAGGGCCCAGCGCGCCTTCTCGCAGTAGTGCGAGAAAGGAATCGTGATCAGCTTCACTCGGTCGGTCATCGTCATCGCTTTCGGGTACGGCGCGCCTTCGCCGCGCGCATGAGGTCGGTAAATCCGCCTTGGCCTTCGGAGAGCATCTCGTCGAGCTCTCCGCGCACGCTGCCGAGGGACGTGCGTGCCTTCTTGATCGGGAACGTCAGCGCGGTCGCGATACCGATCACGATCGCGAGTGAGAGGCGCACGCCGGCCATCGCGACCCAGCCACCCACACCGAAGCCGAGCACGGCCAGGCGAAGCACAGTGCCGAGGGGCTCCTGGATGTCGCCGAACATCATGCGCGGGGCGAGATCGGCGGCCGGCCGCGTCACGAGCGAACGCGACTCGTCGACCGCGTTCTCCTTGGGTGGCTTGGTCCTCGCGAGTAGCGCCACCACGTCGCGCGCACGTTGTGGCCGCTTTTCGGGATCGGGATCCGTCATCGCCGCGAGCACGGAGCGGAATCCGTCGTCGAGCGAGGGCAGGTGCTTCGCGAGATCCATGCGCAGTCCCTTGCGCGGGACGTCCTCGGGCTCGATGCCGCCGGCGAGCGAGACGATGGTGGCGCCGAGCGCGTAGATGTCCGTCGCGGGTGTCGCCTGACCGTGCAGCTGCTCGGGCGCCATGTAGCCGAACGTGCCGACGATTGTCGAGCCGCCGCGATCGCGCGCGGCGTCGAGAACGCCACCGAAGTCGACAAGCGAGACGCGCCCGTCGGCGCTGCGGATCATGTTCGACGGCTTGATGTCGCGATGCACGACCGCGGGCGTACGCGTGTGGAGGTAGTCGAGCACCTCGAGCGCGCGGATCAACACGTCGCGAAGCTCGATCTGCGAGAGGCGGCGGCGCTTCGTCAACGCACGCAAATCCTCGCCGGGTACGTACTGCATGACGAGGTTGAAGGTGCCGGGCGGCTCCTCGGCAGTGGTGTAGTAGCGTGGGACACCGGCGTGCCGGAGCTGCGAGAGGACCTTCGCCTCGCGCTCGAACAGCTCGAACGACTTCCAGCCGCCGCTCGGACGCAGGCGCTTCACGACGACCTCCTTGTCCTCGGCTCCCTTCGCCTTCTCGTCGCGCGCGAGGAACAGCTCGCCCTGCGAGCCCTTGCCCAGCGTCGGACCGAGTCGAAAGCGGCCCCCGATGAGGGGACCGTCGAACGGCTTCGCGGACATGCCGCTTGATAGCACGCGACGTGGTCGCTACGGCACGACCTTCACCGAGACGGTGATGTCAGAGTCGCTGGTGATCACCTCGAGCTCCGTCTCGCCGGGCTCGAGTCCGACGACGGCGAACGCCGTGCGCGCACGGGGACCCGACGGGCCGCCGTCGTGCGATTCCGCGGTGGAGTCGAGGTAGCTCGCGAACGCCTTCGCGACGCTCTCGTCGGTGACCTTCACACGCGCATCGCGACACGGTCCGTAGTAGCTGCTCATCGTGGTGTAGCACTCGAAGCCGATCGCGATCCCGCGGGAGAGCTTCATCTCGAGGCTCTCGTCGTCGAGGTCGGCGACCTTGCCGGGAGGCGGCACGGTGAGTGCGGTGACGGAGATGTCATCGCAAGCCGCGCCGGCGGCGACGAGGGAGACGAGGAACAGGGACGCGAGTCTCATGGCAGCACCGTGATGTGAAGGGTCTTCTGGAAGCCGAACGTATCGACCACGAGATCCGTCGTGCCGGCCGTGCGCGCGACGACGCGGCGGCGCCCCGGCGAGCCATCGCGTAGCAGCGAGACCTCGGGGCCGCTCGACCATGCCGTCGTCCGGTTCCCGAGCAAACGTTGCGAATCGAAGTAGGGCTCGACGTCGACGATCATCTCGTCGCCGACGAGCATCTCGACTTCCTCGAGGATCTCGCCGAGCTCGAGCCCACCGTCACGACGATGCAGTCCGATGCGGTTCGGTTCGACGACATACACGTGGAGGAAGTCCACGGCGCGACCCTCGGCGAGCATCACGAGCGCGGCGACGCCGGCTGCGGCACCGATCACTTCCGTGCCTTTTGCGTCGAGCACGCTCGGATCGGCGGACACGAGCGAGATGGCCGCGCTCGAGGTCCCCTGCGTGTCGAGATCGAGGGATAGGGAGAGGACACCTCCGACCGCGATCGGTCCGTTCAGGCCCGACGTCACGCACGCGAAGTCCGTGGGGCTGCACTCGGTTCCCACGCTCACCTGATCGAGCGCGCCGTCATCGGCGCACCCGAACACGAACACCAGCGGTACGAAAAATCTCATGCGGCGCGTTCGAGCAAACAACGTGCCCGTGCAGCCGAGCGAGATCCTTGCTGTACGCGGAGTCGACAATCGCGTCCCGCGAAATCTGCGACACGGACGTCGCGGCCACGGCGGATCTCAGCCGGTGGGCAACGCGTGGCCGTTCTTGCCACGGACACGCGTCTTCACCTTGTCCATCACGCTCTCGAGCGGCGTGCCGGCGAACACCTTGTCGATGACATCGGTCAGCGTCTTGCCGCCGACGAACGATTGCACGGACATCGCCTCTGCGACCTTCGCGAGCACCTCGTGGTTGCCCAGTGCGAGCAGCGCCTCGCTGAAGCCGCCCTGCGCGGCGCCGAACCGCGAGACCGCGGCGTCGACCTCGGCCTTCAGCGCGGCGAGCACGAGCTGCTGTTTCGCGGCCGCGATCTCACCGTCGAGCGCCGCGGCCGACTTCTTGCGCGCGAGGTCTGCAGCGTGCTCGACATCGGCGATCGTGTTCGTCGCGACCGTGGCCGCTTCCTGCGCGCGCGCCTTGTCCAGCTCGGACTGGATCTGCGCCATCGCGACGCGGAGCCGATCGCTCGTGGCGGCGATCTCGAGCTCCGAGAGTCGCTTCGCTGTCTCGGCGCGCGCGTCGGCCTCGCCACGCGTGATCGACTCCTGCTTCGAAGTGAGATCGAGGGACCGCATCGCGCGCAGCACCTGGATGTTCGCCTCGACGGCCTCGTGTTGCGCGGTGCCTAGCAGCTCCGCAATGCCTTCGTCGTCGATCGTGACGTCGAGGACCTCGACATCGGTCACGTGCATCCCGTTCTGCACGAGCCGCATTCCCTTGCGCCCGGGGTCCTTCGGATCCTTGGCTTCGTGTCCGAGGATCGCGTCGCGGATCACGTCGACGCTGCGTCCGTAAAACGCCTCGATCGACTGCTTCTTCACGCTGCCCTTGAGCACGCTGCGTACGTGCTCGCAGAGGAACTTCACGTAGTTCTCGACCTCGAACCACATGTGCGGCTCGCCCTCGAAGCTCGCCTGCAGCGCGTACGACAACGTCACGCGCACGTGATCTGCGGTCTCGACGACGCAGCGATCACTGACCTTGTTGTTCAGCACGCGGAGGAACACCGTCTCGACGAGGCGCTCGTCGGTCTTCGGCGTTCCGGTCGAGAGCTGGATGACCTCGAACCGCTCGTCGTACTCGAGTAACAGGTTCTTCGGTCCCTGCTCGACGCGGCGGCGCCCTTGCTTGTCGACGACGAGCACCGCGTATCCGGTCCACACGCTGATCGACGGCACGCCCTCGTAGCGCGTCGCCATGACGACCTCGCGTGTCTTCGAGAACTGCGGCCGCGTGTCCTCGCGCTGGCGCAGCGAGTGGTTGTACGCGAGCACGTCGGCGTTGCCCGGGTACCACGTCGCGCACTCGCGATCGCTGAGCACGCGTCGCACGAAGATCTCCTCGATCGGATTGGGCAGCAGCATCGCGGGGCCGCGCGCCATCCGAATCGCGCCGGTCTTGCGATTCATTACGTAGCGGGCTTCACCGGCGGGAACCGCGACCGCGAAGTGCTTCTCCTGCCCGTCGTATTTCACGATCGCGTGCTCTTCGCGCGGGTAGTAGATCGACGTGTCGACGCCGGTCACGAACAGCTCGTCACCTTCGCGAAACGATCGCTCGCCCTTGGGGCCGGGCTCCGTGTACGGCGCGATGACCTTGATATGGAGACCCTGGATCTCGGTGAGCTCGATCGCCTTGAACTTGCGCGCGCCGTTGTCCGTCGCGCACAACCCGGTGATGAACGTCTCCGTTGGTGCGGGGAACACGACCTGCGGGCCGCGCTCGTAGCGTTTCTTGCCGTTCTGATCGACGAGGATGCAGTACTCGAGGCGCTCGAGCGTGAGCGCTTCGCGGACCCATGCGCCACCTTCTTCGGGCACCACGCCAACGCCGGTCGGCGGAATGTAAAACGAAACGTCGGTACCCTTGATGATGAGCAGCTTGCCGACCGCGAGGTCAGCCGGCGCGGCGACGATGGGCACGGCCTGCGTCTCGGCGCCGGCGGGCTTCACGACGGCCTGTCCCCAGTGCTTGCGTGCCTCGTCCTCGTTGTACACGCGCACGAGCAGGTACTGATTCGAGCGCAGGTGGTGTCCCTGCACGAGCTGCACGAGCTGGCCGGGCCACAACGCGAACGCGCACGGGCCGGTGATGTTGATCTTGCGGCCGACGTGGAGGTCCGGCGACGGATGCACGCCGCCCGCGGGTGGATGCGCCTGACCGCTCGCCGTGGGGTTCTTGAGGATCAAGTAGTAGCCCTCCGGCGCGATCGCGATCTGCTGCACTGCCTCGTCGAGCGCACACGGCTCGAAGTGCTTGGTGTCGCGATCGAACACGACGGCGCGCTCCTGCGCGGTCGGGTTGATCACCGTCGGGCCCGTGTAGGTCTTCACGATGCCTTTCGTCACGTCTTGCATGTAGGCGTACTCGCTCGGTGCGAGCACGAGATCGCGCTTGCTGTTTCGTTCGTCCATGTTCCCTCCGCGCTGCACGTTCGCGACCAGCGCAAGTCGCACGCTCGCGTGGGTACGGCCGCTCCATCGTGGAGCACCGGAGTCACATCGAAGCAACACCTGCTCCGATGCGGAGCACGCGCAATTCGGTTCACGCGATGTCGTCGCGCGATCGCGAAGAAGCGACGTCGCTCGCGCTACTCGTACGGCGCGAAGGTCGCGCTCGATTGCTTCACGCGGTTGCACGCAGCGATCTCGGCGGCCGTGAACGCGTGCGGGCCGCCCGCCGGGAAATGCGCGCGCGCGACTCCGATGATGATCTTGCGCGCGGTAGTCGCTGCCTCGACAAGCTCGGCGCTGCCGGTCTCCACGCACTCGTCCCACATCTCGAACAGTGCTTGCTTGCGCTGTTGCGGATCCGAGGTGGCGGCCCACACGCGCGCGAGGTTCTTCTTCACGATCTGTGCGACCTGTGCGAGCTGCTGGCTCTTGTACTTCGTGCCGATCTGTACGCGCTCGTCGCGCGTCGAGTCGAGGAACGCGAGCTTCTTGCTTGCATACGGATCGACGCCCTTGCCGCGCATGAACGCATCGGTGATGTCGAAGCCGCCCGCGGCGATCGGGATGCCGCCGCCCGATCCGGGGTGCGGATCCTTCTCGTGCGCGTAGATGGGCGAGTCGTCGCCGTTCAGTCGCTCGGCACCCGAGACGTCCTCGCGCGTCAGGTTCGCCTGGCGCTTAGGCTGCTTCGGTGGCCCGAGCGTGCCGACCGGCTTGTTCGGATCGTAGTACCAGGCTTGGACCATGTCGCCGATGTCCTTGGCCGTCGGCAGCGTGAGCCGGATGTTGAAGTTGCGCTTGTCCTTCAGCGAGACGCTCCCGTCCTTGTCGACCTTCGCGGTGAACGGACCCTGATCGGAGCGGTGCGTCCCGCCACCGTCGGGCGCGAGCTGACCCGTCGAGACATCCGTGGCGGGCGTCGTTCCCTTCGGGACGTTCTCGAGGTCGTCCCAGTTACGAACGGCGATCCGCGGGCTCGGCGCGCGGCGCATGTCGAGATACGGGTTGCGCGACGGCGCCTCGGGAGAGATGCCGGTCGATGGAGTGGTCGACAGCTCGCTCCCGTGTGGTGTCGCCGTCATCGCGGCGGCGGAGGAGGCGGTTCGCAGATCGACGCGTGCATCGGTGCGCGAGGGATCGATGCGGCGCTCGATGCGCGGGTTGCGAGGTGGATCGCGAGGCGGATCGAGAGGCGGATCGATGCGTGGATCGATGCGTGGATCGATGCGTGGATCGACGTGTGGGTCACGTGGCGGATCGATCGTCGGATCGACGTGCGCGGGATCGAGGAACACGACGTCGATCGGCGCGGTGACCTCGGGCGCGATGGGATGTGTAGGTCGCGCGTGTGGCACCGGCGGAACGAGCTCGATCGGCACCGGCGCGATCGTTACCGGGGCGTCGGGGGTGTTCGGCGGCGGATCGGGAAGGAGCTGAGCGGCGCCGAACAACGCGACATGCGCGACGACCGAGAGGGCGATCGTCGTCGGTATCGTCGGGATCCGGCCCACACGGGTACGACCAGTATCGCGCTGAAATCGTTGCCCGGCGCTTCTAGTTGCAGGCGACCGTGACGGGGCGCGTGGCCAACCACCACGTGTTCGGCTCGTCGGCGTCGGCGAGATAGAGGCGCATGGTCAGCGCGGATCCGCAGAGCCCGGCGAGCTCGGCGTTGGTCGTGCCGTGATTCTCGAGGTCGACGACCTTGGTCTCGGACCCGCCGATGTACGCGTCGAAGCCCGCCGGGAAGCCCACCGCGAGCTCCAAGAGCTCGGCCTGGCTGCCGACGATCGCCGGATCCTCGAGCACGATGCGGTCGATGACCGCGTCGGCCGACGCGGTGGGACCACCGCGTAGCGCGAGGCGCACGTCGATGATGGCGGCGTCGGTGGGCGCTGCCGACTCGACGGCGACCTCCGCCCCGAGCAGCTCGGGGAAGATCTCGTCATCGAGGCTCGAATACGAACAGCCCGCACACGCGATCACCGCACAAAGTCCACGTCTCATGCGGCGCGGTCCAGCAAGTCATGTTCCAGCCTCGCGCGAGGCGGTGGCGCGGGACGGTCGCGATGGGTGGCCGAATTCCCACCCGACGGAGGGCTCTCGATGAGCCGCTCGTGGCAACGAGACCACGCTGTATGCGTTTGGCGACACCCTCATGTTTCGCGACCACATCGGGCGAGCCCAAGGGTGCGGTCGGATCTCGATCGACTGGATCTGTCGGACGGGTGTGGTTTCGCGCCACTAGGCCGCTGATTTCGTTGCTCGTCTCGGTGGGCGAGGGGATGCTCGCGGGAATCGCGCGACACCTCGGGGAGGGTCGCTGACACGTACGACTATGAGACATCCTGTGTCAACCTTTTGCGCTTCACGCGGCCTCCTGGTCGATGAGGCGAAGGGTGAACTGGCGAGCGGCGCGATGCTTGGTCGGGTCGTACGGAGTGTGCTGCTGCCAGCATGTCC
>JBJXGN010000311.1:0-45624 GCA_046160585.1 Kofleriaceae bacterium | reverse complement strand
TCGGCCCTCGCGGCCGCCCACGACGCCGGCGTCATCCACCGCGATCTCAAGCCCGAGAACATCATCATCTCCCGCGATCGCAGCAAAGCGATCGTGGTCGACTTCGGGATCGCCAAGCTCGCGCACCAGGCGACCGTCCGCACGGCCACCGGCGCGCTCGTCGGTACGCCGCTCTACATGTCTCCGGAGCAGTGCGAAGGGCTGCGCGATCTCGACGCGCGCAGCGACCTCTACGCGTTCGGTTGCGTGATCTTCGCGATGCTCACCGGCCGGCCGCCGTTCTTCGAGGGCGGGACGGGCGGCCTGATCGGAATGCACCTCCACGTCGCGCCACCGCCGTTGCGCTCGCGCTGCCCGCAGGCATCCGAAGCGCTCGAGCGCGTCGTGAGCGTGCTACTCGCGAAGTCACCCGACGCGCGCTTCCGGACCGCACGCGCCGCACTCGCTGCGCTGCAAGCGCCGGAGGCGCGCGGGATCGCAGCGTCGTCGAGCGGCGTGCCCGCGACCGCCGACATCGTGCAGGGCAATCGCAGCGTGCAGCCCTGGGCCGCCGTCCATACGCCACACGTGGCGCGCGATGCGCAGATGCCGATGGGCGGATACGCCACCGCCTCGCCGCCGACACGCGCGACTGGCTCCGGCGGCTCTCCGCCGAGCGGTTCGATGGGCCCGCCGAGCGGTTCGATGGGCCCACCGGGTTCGATGGGGCCACACGGATCGCCGGGTTCGATGGGGCAACACGGCGGATCGCCGGGTTCGATGGGGCCGCACGGGGGATCGCCGGGTTCGATGGGGCCGCACGGCGGATCGCTGGCACCCACAGCGTTCGGTGTGCCCGCGTCGCGCGACGCGTGGACCCAGGTCACGGGCGTGGACGTCCGCGATCCGCGAACGGCGGCGGTGCAGGCCGTCGGGACGCCGAGTCCCTCCTCGGTCGTCGGGGTATCGGGCGCGATGGGCGCCGGCTCGTCAATGTCCGGCGCTGCGCATTCGCATGCGATGGGGCCATCGGGCGCGATGGGCGCGAGCACGTCGATGCCGGGTGTGGCGCATCCAAACGCGATGACCGTGGCGCACCCGATGAACCCGTCGACTGCGGGGCACGCACACGGTTACGCGCCCGCGTATGCGAGGACGCAGCCGGTCGCGCAGGCGCAATCGCGCAGGAAGATGATCGTCGCGATCATCGCGAGCAGCGCCCTCACCGCGCTTGTCGCGATCGGCGCATCGCGCGGCTGCGGCGGAGGCGGTGGCACGATCGACGCCGGCGTCGCGGTGGGCTCGGGGATCAGCACGAACGCGGGCTCGAACCTCGTCGCGATTGGCGATCCGCGCGACACGGATCCACGAAGCGGCTCCGCAGTGGGGCAAGATCCGCGCGGCAGCGGATCGACGCAGGATCCGCGCGGCAGCGGATCGACGCAGGATCCACGCGGCAGCGGATCGACGCAGGATCCACGTGGCAACGGCCCGCACGATCCGCAGGGCGTAAAGGGAACCGACCCGCGCGGCACACGCGATCCGAAAGGGACGAACGCCGTCGGGAAGGGCACCACCCCGGCCACGCGCGACACCAAGGTCACGCAACCGAAGCGCACCGACATCAAGGCCACGCAGCCGACGACCACGCCAGGAACGAATGACGGGGCCGGTTCGGTCCAGATCGATCCGAACGGCGGAGCGCTACCGGGCGCGCGGCCGCGCAACGAAGTGTCCGGCGCCGGCGTCGCGAACCTTGGCGACGAGGAGCGCGAGAAAGCGCAGGCGCAGGAGCCCGCGGTCCGGCAGGAGATCCACGACTACTTCATGTTCGCGAAGGGCGACTTCGGCGCGAGTATGGGGCAGCGCGCGCTCGATCGCGTGGCCGCGAATCACCGCCTCGACCCGACGCGCCGGATCATCATCACGGGGCACGCCGAGCAGGACGAACCGGGCGTACTCGAGAGCCTGGCCGCGGCACGCGCGAACACCGCGTACACGCACCTCATCAACCGCCGCGTGCCTCGCAGCGTGCTCGTGATGAACTCGACAAGGTTCATCGACCCGGCAACACCGAACGGTGCGAACCGGCGCGTCAACATCGACTTCGAGTGATCTACAGTCCGGTCGCTTGGGGTCGGCCGTTCTGCTGCGCCCGGGCGAGGCGGTGGCTGCCGGACGGCGGGGGCCAACGCCAGGGCGTACTGGACCCGCCATTCAGCCGTCATACGTTAGCGAATGATTGTAGGATGCCGGCCATGAGCGGACCTGGCCCGGGATGGGTCTCGAACACCGCAGATGCATCCACAGCTGGGGGTGACGCCCATGAAGACTCGTTGCTGTGCATCCGCGACGAGCGCTCGTTCCGCGTGAAGCTCCCGGCGACGGGCGAGCTCGTGATCGGACGCGGGCCCGATGCAGGCTGCTCGATCGACGACGCGCTCGTCTCTCGCGCACACGCGCAGATCTTGGTGGGCCCCGAGGGGCTGCGAGTCACCGATCTCGGCTCGCGCCACGGGACGCTCGTGAACGGCGAGAAGATCACCGAACCGAGATCGCTGCGTGGCGGCGACGTCATCACGATCGGGAACACGGTGTTCGTGGTGAAGAGGATGTCGTCCTCCCGCGCGAAGCACATGCTCGAAGCGTCCGCCTACGTCGTGCGCCTCGGCGAAGAGCTCGCACGGTGCACCGAGTTCGAGCGAGAGCTGTCGATCCTGTGCATCCGTGCGACGGACGGCAACATCGCTCCGATCGTTCCGGCGATCGCGCAGAAGCTGCGCTCGATGGACACGTACGCCGTGATCGGGCGGCGCCACGTGGGCGTGCTCTGCCCCGAGCTCGATACCGACGAAGGCGTCGCGATGGCGCTGCGATTGCTGGAGGCGGCGCCGGGCGACATCGTGATCGGCGTCGCGACCGCGCCGTACGACGGCATCGATG
This sequence comes from Kofleriaceae bacterium, assembly GCA_046160585.1. Classification (GTDB taxonomy): domain Bacteria; phylum Myxococcota_A; class Polyangia; order Haliangiales; family Haliangiaceae; genus JABFXX01. The sequence continues at coordinate 42,702 of JBJXGN010000311.1, read as the reverse complement.
CCGACGCGTTGCTCGTCGCGACCCGCGCGGCGTGCGAGGTGACGGCGCACCAATCGATCATGCGTGCCTCCGAGGCAGCGAAGGTGGTGACCGCAGGATCGCACCGGATCGTCATCGGCGACTCGGCGATGGCGAGCCTCTACGATCTCGCGAAGCGGATCGCGCGCTCATCGATCCCCGTGCTCGTGCGTGGCGAGACAGGCGTCGGCAAGGAGCTCGCCGCGGCGATGGTGCATGCCGCGTCGCCTCGCGCGAAGGGGCCGTTCATCAGTGTCAACTGCGCGGCGATTCCAGAGACCCTCGCGGAGAGCGAGCTGTTCGGTCACGTGAAGGGCTCGTTCTCGGGCGCGGTCGGGAACAAGGTCGGCTATATCGAGGCGTCCGACGGCGGCACGCTGTTCCTCGACGAGATCGGCGAGCTGTCGCTACCGCTGCAGGCCAAGCTCCTGCGCGTGCTCGAGACGAGCGAGGTCGCGCGCGTCGGCGAGGTGTCGCCAAAGAAGATCGACCTGCGTATCGTCGCCGCGACGAACCGCGATCTGCAGCACGAGATCGAGATCGGGAAGTTCCGCAGCGATCTCTACTTCCGCCTCGGAGCCGCGCGGCTCGAGATCCCTCCGCTGTCGGAGCGCCCCGGCGACCTCGCGCTGCTCGCGAACACGTTCTTGCGCGAAGCGTGCGAGAAGCTGAACCGCCCTGCACTCGAGCTCTCGATCGCCGCGGCGATCGCGCTGTTCCGCCACACCTGGCCGGGCAACATCCGCGAGCTGCGACACGTTGTCGAATACGCGTCGGCCGCGGTCCCCGACAGCGGGCACACGATCGAGCTGTGGCATTTGCCCGAAGCGCTCGCCGCGGCCGCACGTCGCGAGCGCGATCACGATCACCAGATCTCGCCGCCTGCGTCAGCGCCACACCTCGTGCAACCGCCCCCGCTCACGTTGCCTGCAGGCGCGTTCCGTCCGATCGCCGACGAAGTTCGCGAGCTCGAGCGCTCGCGGATGATCGCAGCGCTGCGCGCGTCCGATGGCGTGCAGAACCGCGCGGCCGAGCTGATCGAGATGCCGCTGCGCACGTTCGTGACCAAGCTCAAGCGCTACGCGATCTCACCGAGCGAGTGGTCGTAGGTCACTGCGGTGCGAGCGGCGGCTTCGGACCGTTGACGTCCGGATCGCACGCGTCGAGGATCACCTCGACCGCGTCCTTGCAGATGCCACCAAGACCGTACTCGCCAAAATCATAGAGACCGGGCGTCATCATCTCTTCGACGCACGAGAGATCGACGTTCGCATGCTCGGGGAACATGTCCTCGACCGGCACGCAGGACACGCCGTCCTCCAAGCTGTCGCCCACCTGATGGTGTCGAGCGGGTCCGATGTCAGCGGCTGCGACCCGAGTCCGGTTTCCGACTCCCCGCCGCCGATGTTGAGCCACCAATGCTCGATGTTCGGATCGGGGTTCAGGTACTCGGAGTCCATCGTCATCTCCGCCGTTACAGGGCAAACGCAAACGCGGCGACATCGGCGCGTGCAGGAACAGCAGCGCGACGAACACGAAGCGCGGCACGTGCAGTGGCCTGAAGTGCCTCCTCGACGTTGTCGGCCGTGATCCTCGTCCTCACGCAGGCCGTATCGCCAAAGACGACGAGTGGGATGTCGAGGTTGGTTGCTGCACGAAGCATCGCGATGATCTGGTGCGCTGTCCCGTTCGCGACCTGAGCGACGACGACAGCGGCATCGTCGGCCTGTCGTACGACGATCGCTACACGAAGGTCGCCGAAACCGAGCACGAGGCGAACCTCTGCATCGTGCTCCTCCGCATGTTCATGACGACCGAGGATCTTTGCCTTAATGGTCTTCCAACTCATCGCGAGGACATCGAGCAAACCCGAGGCCACGGCACCGCCCTGCGATTTCACCACCGTCCGGCGATCACGTCGTGGCGTGCACACCGAGCACGCCGATTCGGCGTTTGGGCCGCGGCCGCACGAACGCACTCGTAGAGCGAAGCCTGCACGCCGAATCGGCACGCTCGTTCCCGCCGGCGGCAACGTCTAGAAACCAATCGGCTTCCAAACGGCACGTCGAGTGCTTGAAGAACCAGGGATGGAAGCCTGGAAATCACTGGTTTCGCACGTTACTGCGCGTTTCCCGTACGCGACGCGTGATGGGAGCAATGCACTTCGCTTCGTTGTCGTGCTTGCCGGGACGCACCGGGTCGCCGTGCGGCTGCGCTGTGTACCCGCGTACCACGCGCACGCGATCGTGATGACCGCGGAGCTCGGCACGCACGACGCGATCGATGCCTACGCCGGCCTCGTCACCAACCTACGGCTCGTCACCGGCGCACTCGCGTGCGACGGCAATGTTCTCGTTCTGCGGGTGCTCGTCGCGGACGCCACGTCGTTCGACGCGCAGCTCGAGCTGTTTGCGCGCGAGGCCGCGACACTCAAGCAAACCCTTACGAGGCCGCTCGTCACGCATGCTGCGTCGACGATGGCTCACTACGCCGATTGATTTGCGAGGAGACGGAGATGCCATTCTTTTCAGATACGGACAATGATGGCGCTGGCTGGGACAACGCGCTCGACAAGGCGGTCGTGACAGGTGGAGGTCTTGCGGCCGTGGCGGGCGCGGGACTCGTGGGGGCAGGAGGCCTGCTTGTCGCGACCGGTGGCGCGGAGGCCGCCACGATCCTGGGGGCTCCACTCGGCATTTCGCAGGCCGCGCTCGGTGCGGGTATCGCCGGCGTGGGTGGAGTGATGGGAGCGGGCGGGGCTGCTGCCGCCGGAATGGCGCAGATGGGCATCCCGGGCGACCTCGTTCAGGGCGGGATCGGCCTCGCGGGCATGGTCGGTAACGGGATCGTGGGCGCCGCGCAGTACGCGAGCGACTTCCTCCCGTCGACAGACCCTACCCCCGAGGAGATGGCGGCAATTCGCGAAGCCGGTCGGATCGAAGCGGACCGTGGCGTCGAACGTCAGGGGACGGGCGAAAACGTCGTCGGTGTGTCGGACGATACAAGCATCGTCGGGGAAGACGGTCCGTTGTTCCCGTGGCTGTTCGGTGACAACCCCGAGATGCAGCATTTTGGCCGTCTCCATGACGTCGAAGCGGCGATGGCCTACGAGGATGCCGGCGGTGGCACCCTTCAATACGAGGTCGCGAACAAACTATCGGCTGCCCTCGGTGGTCTCGGTACGGCGGTGACCGGAGACGGCGCTACCGGTGGGGCAATTGGAAACGGCGTGTTCGAGCTGCTCGGATTCCCGACCGACGAGTACTCCGAGATCCAACGCGGGCAGAAGATGGTGCCGGGAACTCCACCCAGCCTGGCCGACGTGCTGCCGCCCGTGCAGCCCGTGGTCGCGCCGTAGCGCGAGTCGCCCGACCGAAGAGACCACGCAGTCGAGCTCACCGGTTCAGTCGCACGCCGACTTCGATAACGAGTTGGCGCGGTTCGTACGCGGGGCACAACGGCTGCGTTTCTTCGTCACATGAATCAGGCGTCGGATGACTCGCGAGTTGATAGCTCACCTCGAGCTCCTCGTGCGCGTGATGTTGAAGTTTAGACCGGTCTACGATCTCGCGAAGCGGATCGTGCGCTCATCGGTCCCGTACTCGTCTGTCGTGAGACGGGCGTCGGCAACGGCTCCATTCCACGGCCGAGCATTTGCGGCGCGCAGATTCGGCGCGCTTCGCCGACGAGCTCGCAACCCCTCGATCGCGTTCGAAGAAAGCGCGGCCCGACGGATGCAAACCCCAAAGCATGGGTTTCTACATCGATCCGATCGAACGACAGAGTGGTGGTTCTCTTCCAGCGACGGGCGGCGGCTTCCAGCTCGATCCTCTCGAGCAACGGAGCGGCGGCTCGCTTCCACCGACCACGGGCGGCCGTTACCAGCTCGATCCGATCGAGCAACGCAGCGGCGGCTCGCTTCCGCCCACCGGCGGTGGTTTCCAGCTCGATCCGCTCGAGCAACGCAGCGGCGGATCGCTGCCGATGACGTCGAGCCCGTGGGGCCCCGCGATGCCCGCGGCTGGCTACTCGAGCATCTTCAACATGTTCTTCGGCGGTGAGTGACATGACCCTGCTCGACTGGAACGAGCTGACGACCGTGCTGGTCGAGCGCCACGAGTACGTCGGGTTTCATCACGGGGGCTTGCGGGTCACCACCTCGAACGAGCTCGGCCGGATCTCGGTCCATCTGCGTCGACGACGCGAGTCCATCGTCGCGATCGCCGAGGTTGGATGGCTGGGGGCGTTCGATCCCGCCGAGCTCCTCGGTTGGAGCGGCGCATTCGACGACCTCGAGCTCGTGTTGCTCGATGGTGCGATCGTGCTGCGTGCCGTGATGGCGAACGCGACCATCCCAGCGATCGACGATCTCGTGTGTCGACTCGCGACGAATGCGGCGTGGCTCGCTTCGACGGCACGACCCGATCGCGTCGAGCTCTCTCGGGGCGAGCAGTACGACCTGTTCGCGCTCCACGCGTGATTCGTCCATCGTGGTGTGGCGATCGTCCGCGAACGGTTCGGGCGGTAACTCTCACGAATACGTCGACGCGGTCGCAGAATTGGTCCGATCACGCGCAACAGATTACGCGGAGCCGACCTCAAGTGTAGTCTCCGTTACGATCGGGTGCGAAGGAAGCTGCACGCCTAAGAGATCATTCCCTACGAGCACTTAAGACTGGACTGACACGTCAGTCGTCCCTAGAATGACGCGTCAGTCTAGGCCTGCTCGTAGGAGATGCAATGAACGCCCCCGAGAACGTAGTGATCGGAATCGATGTTGGTTCCACGACCGTGAAGATGACGGTCGTCGATCCGACGACGAAAGAGATCCTGTGGTCGAAGTACCTTCGCCACGAGACACGGCAACCCGAGATGACGCGCGAGATGTTGCGCGAGATCCACGCCGCGTTCCCCACCCTCAAGAACGAGAACATCCGGTGCTTCATCACCGGCTCGGGTGGCTCGCCACTGGCGCCGCAGCTGGGCGCGAAGTTCGTGCAGGAAGTGAACGCCGTGACGATGGCGGTGGAGAAGCTCCACCCCGACGTCGGCAGCGTGATCGAGCTCGGCGGCCAGTACGCCAAGATCATCATGTTCAAGAAGAACGAGGAGACGGGCGACAAGACCGCTCAGACCTCGATGAACGACAAGTGCGCGTCGGGTACCGGCGCCACGATCGACAAGTGCGTGCTCAAGGTCGGTATGCCCCGCGAAGAAGTTCCGGGGTTGCAGTTCGACCCGACGAAGCTCCACCACGTCGCCGCGAAGTGCGGCGTGTTCGCCGAGACCGACATCGTGAACCTCGTGAAGAGCGGCATCCCCCGCAACGAGATCATGAACTCGCTCGCCGACGCGATCGTCAGCCAGAACCTCGCCGTGCTCACGCGCGGTAACACGCTCAAGAGCAAGGTCCTGTTGCTCGGCGGTCCGAACACGTACCTGCCGTTCCTCCAGCAGTGCTGGCGCCTGCGCATCCCCGAGGCGTGGGCCGAGCGCGGCTACGAATACGACAAGACGGTTCCCATCGAGGAGCTGATCTTCGTCCCGAAGAACTCCGACCTCTACGCCGCGTACGGCGCGGTGCTGTTCGGTCTGTACGAGCCGGCGCACATCGGCAAGTACCGCGGCCTCGATCCGCTCGAGGAGTTCATCAACCACGGTCGCAAGAGCAAGCTCGGCGAGTCGGCGGGACCGGGTCTCGTCGAGGTGCCCGAGCAGCGCGACGCGTTCACCGAGAAGTATAGAGAGCCGCACTACGCGGACTCGGTGCTCGAAGCGGGCAAGACGTATCGCGGCGTCATCGGCCTCGATGGTGGCTCGACCTCGAGCAAGTGCGTGTTCATCGACGAGAACGAGAACATCCTGAAGAAGGTCTACACCCTGTCGAAGGGCAACCCGATCCAGGACATGAAGGACATGTTCACCCAGATGCGCCAGTGGGCCACGGACCAAGGCGCGACGCTCGAGGTCACCGGCTTCGGCGTCACGGGCTACGCGGGTGACGTGCTCGAGCGATCGCTCGGCGCCGACGCGAACATCGTCGAGACCGTCGCTCATATGATGAGCGCGAAGCGCTGGTTCCCGAGCGTCGACGTCATCTGCGACATCGGCGGGCAGGACATCAAGGTGATGTTCATGCAGAACGGCGACGTGAAGAACTTCCGCTTGAGCAACTCGTGCTCGGCGGGCAACGGCATGCTGCTGCAGGCGATGGCCGATCAGTTCGGCATCCCGGTGAAGCAGTACGCCGAGGTAGCGTTCGAAGCGCGCCTCGCGCCGAAGTTCTCGTACGGCTGCGCGGTGTTCCTCGACTCCGATCGCGTGAACTTCCAGAAGGAAGGCTACGCGAAGGAGGAGCTCCTCGCGGGCCTCGCGCTCGTGCTGCCCAAGAACATCTGGCAGTACGTCGTCCAGATTCCGCGTATGGCCGAGCTCGGCCGCGTGTTCGTGCTCCAGGGCGGCACGCAGAAGAACCTCGCCGCGCCCAAGGCGCAGGTCGACTACATCGAGAAGCGCGTCCCGAACGCCGAGGTGTACCTGCACCCGCACACGGGTGAAGCCGGTGCGATCGGCGCCGCGTTCGAAGCGCTGCGTGTCACGCGCCGCCGCGGCACAACCACGTTCGTCGGTCTCGGTCAGGCGATCGACATCGAGTTCGTCTCGATCAACAACGAAGAGACGCGCTGCAACTTCTGCCCGAACAACTGTTCGCGCACGTTCATCGACACCAAGACCCTCGACGGCAAGACGGCTCGCTACATCTCCGGCTTCAGCTGCGAGAAGGGCACCGTCGAGAACATGGACGCGCTGAAGAAGCTCAACAAAGAGCGCCAGTCGCGGATGAAGAAGTATCCGAACCTTGTCGACTACGAAGCGAAGCTCGCGTTCAAGTCGTTCTACGAGGCCGAGAAGATGCCGGAGCACGGCATGCCCGTCGACGATATCGTCGTGAAGCGCACGCTCCTCGGCGCGATCCGCCACAAGCCGATCAAGCGCGCGTTCCAGCGTGCGAGCGCCGAGGTGTGGGCGAAGCGCCGCGATGTTCGCGTCGGTATCCCGCGCGTCCTCAACATCTACTCGACGGGCCCGTTCTGGCGCGCGTACTTCGAGACCATCGGCCTCGATAGCCGCAACGTCGTGTTCTCCGACGAGACCACCGAAGAGCTGTGGCAGGCCGGCTGCAAGTACGGCTCGGTCGATCCTTGTTACCCGAGCAAGGTGTGCCAGGCGCACATCCACAACCTGCTGTTCAAGCACCACGAGAAGAAGCCGCTCAACTACATCTTCTTCCCGTCGATCACGCACATCCCGACGTTCATCGTGAATCAGATGGACACGGCGAGCTGCCCGGTGGTCTCGGGAACGCCGAAGGTCATCCGCGCGGCGTTCACCAAGGAGACCGACTTCTTCGCCGAGCGTGGCATCAGCTATCTCGACACCGCCGTGACGATGAACGAGCGGCTGATGTGCAAGCAGCAGATGTTCAACGAGTGGGGGCCGCTTCTCGGTCTCACGCAGGACGAGTCCGACTTCGCGATCGATCAGGCGTTCAAGGCCGTCGACGCGTTCGAGGACGAGATGCAGCGCAAGGGCAGGGAGATCCTCGGCGAGGTCGAGCGCGACAACCGCGTCGCTCTCGTCATGCTGGGTCGCCCGTACCATAACGACCCGGGCCTCAACCACTCGGTGCTCGAGGAGTTCCAGGCGCTCGGCTATCCGATCCTCTCGCAGCGTTCGCTGCCGCGTGACAAGCCCATCGTCGATCGCTTGTTCGCCGAGGACATCGCGAAGGGTGTGATCAGCGACGGTCTCGACGTCTCCGACGTGTGGCCCGAGAACTACTCGACGAACAGCGTGCAGAAGGTGTTCGCGGCGAAGTACGCCTCGCGGCACCCGAACCTCGCGTGCCTCGACCTGTCGAGCTTCAAGTGCGGTCACGACGCGCCGACGTACGGCCTCATCGATTCGATCATCGCGAGCGCCGGCAAGGCGTACTCCGCGCTGCACGACATCGACGCGAACAAGCCGAGCGGCTCGATCAAGATCCGCGTGAAGACGTACGCACACACGCTGATGTTGCTCCGCGAGAAGCTCGAGGATCAGGCGACCAAGAAGGTGGAGCTCGACAAGAGCGTCGCCATCAAGAAGCTCGAGCTGATGCGCGTGCTGCAAGGCAAGCTGGCCAGCCTCGGTCGCACCGAGGACAAGCTCGACGCCGAGATCAAGTCGCTCGACGAGCAGGTCGCTGCCTGGCGCGCTGCCGACGAGGCAGCTCGCCCGAAGGCCAAGCGCGCGCAGGCGCTCAAGGTCGTCGACGCGGCAGTGATCGCGCCGCCGCAACCCGCTGGCGGTTCCAGCCAGTCCGTCACCCAGTCGGCCGCGAAGTCGGGCCCGGCGAAATAACCCTCTCTCTTCAACGCACGACACCGCGTAGCCCACGAGAAAAAAATGAGCACGACCAACAACAAGACCGGAAACGACCTCGACCTCACCTCGCTCGACGCGATCGAGCAACAGCTCAAAGACTTCGAGATCGAGGAGCGCAAGCGCCTCGGCCTCCCCGTCGAGAACGCGAAGCAGTGGTTCGACGAGGTCCCGCGCGAGTTCACCCGCGAGCAGCGCGCGCACACGACGATCCTCGTGTCGGGTCTGACCATGGCGCACGACCTGTTCATCCAGTCGGCGCTGCGTGGCATCGGGTACAAGGTGATGGCGCTCGACGTGCCGGATAACGACGCGCTCCAGTTCGGACGCGAATACGGCAACCGCGGCCAGTGCAACCCGACCTACTTCACCGTCGGAAACCTCGTGAAGTACCTCGACGGTCTTCGCGATCGCGGCATGTCGAAGGACGAGATCGTGAAGAACCACGTGTTCATCACGGCCGGCGCGTGTGGCCCGTGCCGCTTCGGCACGTACGTCACCGAGTACCGCAAGGCGCTCCGCGACTCCGGCTTCGACGGCTTCCGCGTCCTCCTGTTCCAGCAGACGGGCGGCCTCAAGCAGGCGACCGGTGATGGCGTCGGTCTCGAGATGAACCCGCAGTTCTTCTGGGGCGTTGTCCGCGGCATCCTCATCGGTGACTGCCTCAACGCGCTCGGCTATCGCATTCGTCCCTACGAGGTCGATGCGGGCGCGACCGATCGCGCGATCGAGCAGAGCAAGCAGATCGTCTCGTCGGCGTTCGAGAACAACACCTCGCTGCCCCTCGCGCTCTACAAGGTGCGCCGCATCATGGGCGCCGTGAAGGTCGATCGCACGCGCCCCAAGCCGCGCGTCGGCATCATCGGCGAGTTCTGGGCAATGACGACGGAAGGCGACGGCAACTACGGCCTCCAGCGCTTCCTCGAAGCGGAGGGCGGCGAGCCGGACATCCAGATCGTCACGTCGTGGCTGCTCTACATGATCTGGCAGGGACGCTTCGACACGGAGCAGCGCTCCAAGCTGCGCGGCGTCGACGCCAGCAAGGAAGAGCATGGCGGCTCGAAGTTCAGCCTCAAGGGCGTCGACGTGCGCAAGCGCAAGGCGTCGCTGTGGGCCGGCGAGCAGGTGCTGCGCGGTCTGTTCCAGACCTTCGCGCACGCGATGGGCCTGTACGACTACCACCTGCCGGACATGGACGCGATCGCCGAGATCAGCCACTCGTTCTACGACAACAACCTCCGCGGCGGCGAAGGCCACATGGAGGTCGGCAAGCTGATCCAGAACGTCGCGTACAGCAAGGTCAACATGACGCTGTCCGTAAAGCCGTTCGGCTGCATGCCATCGTCGTCGGTGTCGGACGGCATCCAGTCGTTCATCACCGAGCTCTATCCGCAGGGCATCTTCCTGCCGATCGAGACCAACGGTGACGGCGCGGTCAACGTCTACTCGCGCGTCCAGATGCAGCTGTTCAAGGCCAAGCAACTCGCACAGAAGGAAGTCGACAAGGCCCTCGCCGACGTCGGCATGACGATGGACGAGGTTCGCGCGTACCTCGACAAGCACCCCTCGATGAACAGCGCGTTCCACCGCTCGCCGCACATGGCGGGCTGCACCGCCGCGGACCTCGTGTACGAGGTCGGGGCGAAGAAGAACCGCCTGACGTACCTGAAGAACAAGGTCGTCAACATGGTGACGAACCGGGACGCGAAGAAGCACGAGGAGGCGCACGTGCGCCTGCTCGAGATCGCACGCAAGGCGGCCGCGAAGACGAACAAGAAGAAGAGCGTCGTCTCCGTCGCGCCCGAGGTCGATCCCGAGGATCAGGCGGCGCCGCCGATTCCGGCCGGTCGCAAGAGCCTCCGCGTCGTGAATTGACGCCACTAGGAAGTGGTGACCGGACGCGAAGCGGACGGGTTCGCCCGAAGGGCGAGGCGTCAATAACGTCGGGGTTGAACGCCCCCACGTAACCGATCGCGCTCCGATCGAACGAGACGCCGCAGCGATGTGGGGGTTTCGTTTTCGGCTACCGGCGCACCGCTACCAGCCGAGACCCCAGTTGTACGGAGCCTGGGCGTTCGTCCAGCGCATGCGAATCCCGTCGGAGATCGCCTTGCCAAGCTGCGCGCCGAGGTCCTTGTCGAGCTTGCCCTGCACGGCATCGAAGCTCTGCCCCGAGACGCGGATCTCGGCGCTGCTCGTCGCGTGTACGGTGATGCCACCGAGGTGCTTGGCCCCCGCGACCTCGACGAGCACGACCGTAGCCTGCGCGGCGCCCGGCGTGTAGTCGCTCGCGCCGACGCCCGCGATCGGCATCTTCGTCTGCATCGGGTTCACGACGAGGACGTATTTTGCCTCGACCACGTGTTTCACCGCGGGCTCGAGCAGCGCCATGCTGTCGCTGAAGTTGGCCTGGATCGGAACACCGGCGAACATCTTGGCCATTCGCAGGTTCATGAGCTCGGCGAAGCGGAATATCGGGGATGCGTCGGCCGCCATGTCGGCGAGGTCGTCGAGCTGGACGATGATGGAGTTGCCGGTGTGCTTGTCGTCGTTGTAGTCGACGTCGATGTCTGATGGCTCGACCTTCTCGACGACGGGGCCACCCGCTTCGGCGGCCCTCAGGATGCGGACATTTCCGACCACCTCGTTGTCCCGCGCGACCTGGCCGATCGTGACGAGCTCCGCCATCCGTGCCCGGAGCTGCGCACCCCAAGCCTTCTCGACATCGGCGCGCGTCCTCGACGGTGGCTCGCAGCCGGCCTGTATGACGGCGACGGCGACGACGGCGACGACGATCCACCTAGCGTTCGCCATCGAACGGCAGCTTCGACAGCGACAGCACGGCGCAGAGCGAATGCGAGTCGTTTACGACGACGCCCTTTCCAGCGAGAAGCGAGAGCGACACCGTCGGCGTGATCCACACGCCAGCACGCACGCGCGTCTCGACGAGCGGAACGAAGCCGTCGACCGTGGGGCCACCCTCGACGCTCTCGAGCGACATGCGCCGCCAGCCGATGAGCCCCTCGACGCCGACGAGCAGCGGACCGAGGCGCGCCTGCACGCCGATCGGGGCGGCCATTGTCACGCTGGTCCCCGTCGATGCGCCGAACATGCCACCTGGCGGGGTGGTGCTGCGGTACAGCGTGCCCTGGTCGAGGCCATCGTGCAGCGCGGGCGCGCTCGTGATCTGCGAGACCCCGAGCTCGAGCCCGATGTACACGGGCGAGTTGCCGAACAACACGCGCCCTTCGACACCGCGCGAGTGCGCGTCACCCTCCGTCAACACGGCGTGACCGTGCGGGTTCCACAGCCACGCGCTCGAGACGTTGGTCACTGCGGACTCCGCCGCCAGCTCCAGCCGGATCAGCGTCGGTTCGGGGGACGGAGGGCCCCCCAGGCCTACAACCACGACGTTAGCGAGGACGGCTGCGAACATGCGGCGAGGGTAGCGCGGCGCGCGTTTCTTCTGCACGAAGTTCTTGGTATGAGGGGTGCGTCATGACGTCCTTCACCGACCGACTCCGAGCGCGTGCGCACGCCGCCATGGACAAGCTCCCCGGCAAGGCGGGCGAGCTGGCTCGCAAGGCAAACGAGGCGCTCGGCCGTCCACTCGCCGCCGAAACCGAGCTCGAGGATCGCCGCACGTTCGCGAACGCGGTCGGCAGCGCGAACCTGCACACGCAGGGATCGAAGGCGGTCGTGGCTGCGACGAACGCGAACGTCGCACCCGTCATCGTCTATTGCATGGACAAGACGCGTCGCGACGCGACGAAGCTAACCGATATGCTGGACGCCGAGAAGATTCCCTACAAGGTGTCCAACATCCAGGAAGACCCCGCGGCGCAGATGGCCGTGCGGCGTGACAGCAAGGGGTATCGACTGCCGGTGGTGTTCATCGCCGGCGACGCGATCGGCGGACGCGCCGAGCTATCGAATTTGATCTCGACGGGCGAGCTCAAGAAGAAGGTGTTCGGATGACCGAAGAAAGCGCTGGCAAGAGACTGACGAAGCAGGCGACGGCGAAGCTGTTCGCCGCGCTCAACCGCGCCGACGAGATCGGCGGCGAGATCCGCGACTTCTTGCAGGACAGGGTCGCGACGGATCCGCGCTATGTGGCCGCGCGCAAGCGCATCGCCACTCTCATGGGCAAGACGTACGAGTCGAAGTCCGAGGGCGACGCGAAGGCCGCCGCGCATGCGGAGAAGGTCGCGAAGGCCGCGGCCGTCGGCACGCAGGTCAAGAAGGACACGAACCAGGGCTTCGGCGATCCGGGCGTCAAGGCGCAGATCTTCGGCAAGAAGAGCTGCCCGTGGTCCGGACGCGCGATCACGCTGCTCGAGCGCCACAAGGTCGACTTCGACTTCGTCGATCTCGAGGAGCCGGAACACGAGTCCAAGGCGCTCGGCCTCTCGCTCGAGACCAAGCAGAACACGGTGCCGTACATCTATCTGCGCGGGAAGTTCATCGGGGGCTTCAACGCACTGTCCGAGGTCGACCGCCTCGGCCAGCTCGATGCCGCGATGATGAGCGCCGACGAGCGCGCGAACGCACCGGCGCACCAGCGCAACGTGGAGATCGTGCCGCGCCCCAACACCGACGAGGTCGCGCCTGCGGACACCGACGCATCGGACGCCTAGTCAATCGTCTCGATGATCGCGAAGTAGTCGACGCGCAGCCGGATTTTTTCTGTCGCGAGCTGGACGTACGGCGATGCGATGATCGGCGAGCCACTCAGCCCGGTTCCCTGGAGCGCGGGGAACTGCGTCGTTCCGTGGCGCGCCTGGAGGCCCAACGTCTGGTTCGCGACGGAGGTGTCGAGCGTCCACGCGAACGCACCTTGCGGCAGCGTGGTGTAGCTCTCGATGTCGACGATCGGGTAGATGTTGCCATCACGACGCGTGAGCTTCAGGTCACCACCATTGCTGTCGTCGCCGTAGACCTCTCCATAGTAGTTGTGCGTGTTGTCGGCGGACGAGACCTCGACCACCATCTGGTAGTCGGCCGCCGGGTCGAGGATGGTGAGGTCGCCCGCGATCTGCACGCGGAAGTTCGAGAACGGACGGACGTAGCGGAGCCCGCCGCTGTCGAGCGTCATCGAGTCCACACCAAAGGTCACACCGCCGAAGACATTCCACTCGGCGGCGCGCGTTAGCAGCGGATCGAACACGAGCCAACGCTGCTCGGCGCGTGCCGGCTCCGGATCACACGCGTCGCCCACGCCGTCGGTGTCTCCGTCGGCCGCGCCGCCGATCGCGACGTGCGGGCACGGATCGCAGACATCGCCGAGATCGTCGGAGTCTTCGTCGTGCTGGTTGGCGTTGGCGACCGCGATGCAGTTGTCTTCATCGTCGAAGTGTCCATCGCTGTCGGTATCGACGTTCGGATCGCCATCGATCGGTGCGTCGGCGGGCTCGCTGTCGATCGCCGCGTCGCCGACGTATCCGGGATCGCGGCAGACGCCCTCGATACACGACTGATCACCGGGGCACTCCGAAACGCAGGGAACACCGGCGACCGGCCGTGGGTCGTAGCACCCGACGGTCACGACGAGGGCCAGCGTTACGAACTGCACGAGGGAATCATACCGCCGCCGGCGGGAAGCGCGCAGAGTTATCGCGCTCGGGAAGATTCAGAAGCGGATGGTTCCTCCGAGCTCGAGCGATGGCTCGAGGCGAAACGCCGAGCGTCGGTCCACGGTCTCCATCGCCATGTTCGTTCCGTACACCGCTGCAAGGCCGAGCGTGGCGGCGAAGCCGATCTCCTTGCCGGAGCGCGTCGGCCAGCTCGCGTGATACGAGACGCGCGGTCGCACGGCGGGGCCGTAGTAGAGGAAGTCGGCTCCGCCTGCGCCCCAGATCTGCGGCATCACCATCGTCACGCCGAAGTCGAGTGCGTAGTCGAGCCGCAGCGTCGGGCCGCAGTGGAGCTGCGTGGTCGGGCCGCGCACGCAGACGCCATCGCGCAGCACATGGTGGAACCCGCCGCTGATCGACGACTCGGCTTGCGACATGACGCGTGGGACTCCGATCGCGATCACGGCGCCGACGAACCAGCGTCCCGTCGCGTGCTCGATGCGTGTCACGAGCGACGACGCGTACGCCGACGGGACATCGTCGCCGGCCGTGGTGATCGATGCGGTGCCGCGATAGGTGACGTCGACCGACCACGGCTGCGGGCTCGCGTGCGCGAATCCGCCGAGTCCTACGAGGGCAACGATCGCGCGCATCTAGAAACCGATCGCGGCGGCGACGTCGAGAGAAGGCTCGAGCCGCAGCCCGGTGCCGGTGGCCGTGGTCATGTAGTGCGCCGACGTGACGGCGAGGTTCAGGCCGGCGGTCACGCCCAGCTGCTTCCCCGCCGGTGTGGACCATGTCGCGCGAACGGCGGCGCGTGCACGAGCGAGCGGTCCCCAGTACAGCAGCGCGTCGTCGGTCGCCGATAGCTCGGGCGGTGCATCGAAGTGCAGCAGCACGACACCGGCGTCGACACCGCCGAGGAAATCGACCTGCGCGTCGCAGTCGAGATCGCCGAACGTTCCATCGTCGGAATCGGGGTCGAGCGGGCCGCGCCGGCAGTCTCCCTCCCGTAACGTCCACGCGTGGCCCACCGAGAGGGAGGCCTCGTGTTGACCGGCGTAGGCCGGCAAGCCCGCGGCGAGGTTTGCACCGACAAAAAGGCCGCCGAACGATCGTTGCGTACGGATCGTGAGCGAGGGGACCACCCCGCTGCGCGACACTGCCTCGTCGCCGACCGCGAGCGACGCCGTGCCGCGCAGGCCGAGCTCGACGTGCCAAGGAAGCGTATCCGCGTGCGCCGTGGCGACCGGCAGCACGGCGAGGGCGACGAGCACGCGCATCGTCAGACCGTAGCGCCGGATGCACGACTCACCGCGTGAAGCCGGCGGCAACGAGCGGCAGCTACTGGAGCGCCGCGATGATCACGCCCATCACCGTGTACGACACGGCGAGGTAGCCGCCGTCGATGAGCATCAGCGTTAGCGATCGCCGCTCGAACACGAACACCACGCCGAGCGACGCGGCGGCCCAGCCGACGCCCGCGAGCGCACCCGCGCCGGCGCCCCAGCCGAGGCTCGCATCGGTCCCGAGGAAGAAGGCGAGGTTCAGCGCGACGACGAGCGACAGCACGAACGCGGCCGCGAACGTCTGCGCGACGTTCTCGCGCAACCGCTCCTCGGCGAGGCCGGCCTCGCGCATCCACGCATGCGCGAACAGCACCGGGCTGTACCAGAGACCACCGATGAGAAAACTAGAGACGGCGGCCGCGAGCACCGCTATGTAATTGACCTTCGAGACATCCATGGCCACACCAGTACCTGACGATGCGCACGTACATCGAGCAGTTCCGGCCGGAGCGGCGGTCGCGTGGCGCGAACCGGCGGATCGAACGCGCGAACCGGCGGCGCATGTCGCAATGGTCGACGATCGCCTCGTGCGCGCGATCGGGATCCCAGCGTTCGGCCTCGCGATCCCGCACGTGACGGGGCTGTTCGCCGACGTGGCCATCGGCGGCGTGGTGTTCTGGATCGGGACCGCGTGGTTCCTCGCGCTCTCGGCGGCGATCTGGCACGGCAACCGCTGGTTGCTTCTCGAGCAGCGCCGACACTGGGACTGGTTCGAGCATCCGGTGCGCAAGATCGTGATGCTGATGGCGGCGATCGTGTTGTTCACCGCGCCGCTCACGGTGACGATGTTGGCGGGCTGGTACGCGTGGCGCGGCGCGCCGGTCGTGTGGTCCGTCGTGCAGACGGTGGTGCTCGTCAACGTCATCTGCGTCGTGTTCGTGACGCATGTCTACGAGACGGTGTTTCTGATCAAGGAGCGCGCCGACGATCGGGTTCGCGCCGCCGAGCTGGATCGCGCGCGCACGCGCGCCGAGCTGGATGCCTTCCTCGCGCAGGTCGATCCGCACTTCCTGTTTAACTCGCTCAACACGCTCGGCTACCTGATCGACACGGCGCCGGCGCGCGCGGCCGAGTTCACCGCGCACCTCGCGGAGCTCATGCGCTACGTCCTCACACAGCGCGGCGCGGAGCTGGTCTCGCTCGCCGACGAGCTCGCCTTCGTCGACGACTTCGTCGCGCTCATGCAGATTCGCTTCGGCGCTGCGATCAGCATCACCGTCGTGGACGAAGGGGGCGATCGCGCGGCGCGCGTTCCTCCGACGGCGATCCAGACGCTCGTCGACAACGCGATCAAGCACAACGAGGCCTCCGAGGAACGTCCCCTCGCGATCATGATCCGCCTGCGTGCCGAGTCGGTCGCTGTCGAGAACGAGCGCCGCCCGCGCCGCACGGTGCGCGCCTCGGCGGGTGTCGGCCTCCGCAACCTCGACGAGCGCGTGCACCTCACGTCGGGGGCGCGCGTGTCGATCGATGAAGGGGGAGGGCGGTTCGTCGTGCGCGTCCCGCTCGTGCGCGATGCGAGCGCCGGCAGCCCCGACAAGCGCGTCATGGCCGAGACCTGTCGCGAGGAGCGGTCGTGACCGCGATCGCGATCCTGGAGGACGAAGCGCTCGCGCGCGAGCGGCTCGAGTCAGCGCTGCGCCGCGTAGAGCCGGGCATCTCCATCGCCCCACCCCTCGCGAGCGTGGCCCACGCCGTGGAGTGGCTCGCGGCGAACCCGGTCGATCTCGTGCTCGCCGATATCCAGCTGGCCGACGGACTCTCATTCGAGGTGTTCGAGCGCGTCGCGCTGACGTGCCCGGTCGTGTTCGTCACCGCGTACGACGAATACGCGATCGAGGCGATGACGGCGGGCGGCATCGACTACCTCCTGAAGCCGATCAAAGACGAGGACCTCGTGCGGGCACTCGGACGTTACCGGCGTCTCGAGGCACACTTCGCCGATCGCGTGCGCGTGGTCGCTGCCACGCTGTCGCGGAGCGCATCGCGCCCGCGCCGCCTCCTCGCGCGCGCCAAGGACGCCTTCGTGACGATCGCGCTCGACGAGATCGCGTACTTCTTCGTCGACGACAAGGACGTCGAGGTGTTCACCCGCGACGGCCGCCGCGCCGGCATCGATCGACCGCTCGCCGAGCTCGAGGCCGAGCTGGTGGCATGCGAGCTGTTCCGCGTGAACCGACAGTTCCTCGTTGCCGCGTCGGCCGTGTGCGGGTTCAAGCCGTTCGTGAAGGGGAAGCTACTCGTCGAGCTCCAGCCGGCCGCACCGACAGACGTCGTCGTCAGCGCCGACAATGCCGTGCGGTTCAAGTCGTGGATCGGCGGCTAGGCACCTGCGCGCCCATGCGCCACTTGTCCACCACCGACACGCGGTGAACGCACCCGATCGTGCAGTACGGCGCACACGCCTTCTCGGTCTCCCACTCGCGGAGGATGTCATCGGTCGTGTAGTCGGCCAGGGGCGTCCCCGGCACGCCGCGTTGCTGCGAGCAGTGGTGCACGAGGCCGTTCTCGCAGATGTACAGGTAGCGCGCGCCAGCGCGACACTGCCAGTCGTTCGGCTTGCCGCTCACGAGGTTCTGTTGGAACGAGTTGATGCGCGAATACGACCCGCGATCCATCGTCACGACCTCCTCGTACGCCTCGCGCTCGGCGCCGGAGAGCGCCTTCAGGTGGCCGCCGCCGTCGTGGATGACACCGATGGACGTCGAGAACCCGAGGCTCCGTGCGCGCCGCGCGATCGTGACCGCGTCCATCGGGTTCTTGCAGCCGCCGCCGACGACCGAGTTGATGTTGACCTGGAACTTCGCGCGCTCGGCGAGGTTCACGAGCTTTGGCTCGAGCAGCCGAAGGCTCTTCTTAGACACCTCGTCGGGCTCGACGTTGTCGATGCTGACCTGCAGGTACTGGAGCCCTGCCGCGTTGAGGCGATCGATCCGTTCGGGCTGCAGGAAGTACCCGTTGGTGATGAGGCCGGCGATCATCCGCCGCTCGCGGATCCCGCGAACGATCGCGTCGAGGTCGGGGTGGAGCATCGGCTCGCCGCCGGACACCGTGACGACCTCTGTCCGCAATGCGGACAGCTTGTCGATCCAGCGCGTGACCTGGTCGAGCGGCACCGGAGCCGACGTCTTGTCGTATTCGTTGCAGTAGGTGCACGCGAGGTTGCAGCGCCGCATCGGCACGATCTGCGCGAGGATCGGATGACCCCGATCGACCACCGAGCGAGCGAAGATCTTCACCCCGTCCAACAACTCGCGAATCTTCACTGGTGCCTCCTCACGCCAATACTCCTCACGCCAATACCACGATGATCGCGATGGTCCCAAACCGAATGATGCGACCTACCATCGAGATCGCGAAGAATCTGCGGACGTCGAGCTCGAGCACGCCGGCGACGAGCGCTGTCAGGTAGAACGGCGGGATCCCGACGGAAGCCGCGAGAAACGCGATGCTGTAAGGCTTGCTCTTCCACTTCGCCGCACGCACGCGAGCCTTCTCGAGCTTCTCGGCGAAGCGACCGCGACCGAGCCGGGCCCCGCGCCGCGCGGCGTAATACAGCACGACCTTCGAGCCGACCTGACCGAGCGCGAGCGAGAGGGCGATGACGAGCGCGAACGGGATGTTGGCGCCGGCGGCGGCGACGACCCCGACGAGATAGAGCTCCGAGTTGAAGATCGGAAATAGCCCGGACAACGCGCCGGCCCCCATGGTCGTCGCGCAGAGAACGAAGATCGCGAGCGCGTCGTCCATCACGGCGCCCTCGTTGCACGCGATCGGGGTCGCGATGGCTCACGTCGTCTCACGGTCTCCGCTCCACAATACCGCCCGGGGCACATCAGCCGGCAGCATCTCACGCGTTGTTCACACGGGATAGCGCTGGTCGAATATTGCCGGGGATCCGGCTCAGTTCCGGCGACGAGGCGTCACGAGCGAGATGCAGTCGCTCGTCGTGAACTCTCGAACCGGCGCGAGCTCGACGGGCAGTCGGCGGTTCGGAAGGCGGATCGCCTGCGGGTCCTTGCCGAGGTCCTCCCCGGCGACGATCCTCCTCACGATCGTGCCGGCGGCCGCCGCGAGATCGGCGCGATCGAGGCGAATGTCGAGCTGTTGCCGGCTGGCGCACACCAGGTCGGTGTTGTCGCCGCCGACGCTCGTGACGAACG
Organism: Kofleriaceae bacterium; assembly: GCA_046160585.1. Classification (GTDB taxonomy): domain Bacteria; phylum Myxococcota_A; class Polyangia; order Haliangiales; family Haliangiaceae; genus JABFXX01. Next base: position 23,175 of record JBJXGN010000311.1, on the reverse strand, counting down.
CGTGCCCGGCGGCGCTGCCGAGCGAGCGCACGGCGCTGCCCGACGTGGCGAGGATCGCGTCGGCGGAGGCAGGATCGTCGACGAGCGTGACGTCGCCACGGGCGATGTAGGGCGCGAGCGTGAGCGCGTAGGCGCGGGCGATCTCCGCGGCGACGCCGGTCGCGTGGCTCGGTGTGTCCACGATCGCGACGCGACCGTGCTGGATCGCGGCGAGCGCTGCGGCCACCTGCAGCGTCCCCGCGCGGAAGCCATCGAAGGCGACCAGCGCGTCGACGGTGTCGTGATCGCCGTGCCCGGTGGGCTCGCGGCCGTACGCGACGATTCGCACGCCGCGCTGATGCGCCTGCACGACGAAGTCCGATGTATCGGGCGACGCGTCGAGCGGCTCGAGCACGATCACGCGGACGCCGAGCTGGATCGCGCGATCCAAGGATGCGCGCTGCTCCGTCGCGTCGGTCGTCGCGAAGCCGATCGAGGGGACGCCCGCAATTGCCGATTGCAACGCGACGAGCTCGTCGGGGTCCGCGACGACAAACGCGACCTCGGGATCGGGAGGCTTGCTGCACCCCCCGACGAGCGCGGTGATGACGACAGCGAGAGAGCGCACTAGCGGGCCAGGAGCTTCAGTTCGGAGATGTTCACGCGCGAGAACTCGCCGCTCGCGCCGCCGGTGCCGGCGTAGGTCTGGAAGTGCGAGTAGCCGGACATGTTGCGCACGGAGTCTGTGGTGTCGAGCGTGATGCGGTACGTGGTGCCGGCTGCGAGGGTCGCGCGTACGAACGTGGAGTCCGCCCAGCGATCCCAGCCGCCGAGCTGCGGCATCACGATCGCGCCCTCGGCAACGACCGCATTCGTCGACGCGTTCTCTACCCGCACGCGCTTGATTCCGCACGCGATGCCCGTGTCGACGGGACCCGCGCCGTTGCCGTAGACGAGCTGTACGAGGTGCGGGCCAGTCTTCTGCGCGACAACCGTGGCGACGATCGAGCTGCCCGGATCGCCCCAGCCCGCGACGTGCGGCCGACCGTGGTCGCCGGCGATCGTTCCGCCGGTGACCTGGAGCTGCGCGGGGTAGATCGAGGTCACGCGCGTGCTGCCGTCACCCCACCAGCACACGGGCTTGCTGCGTTGCGAGCAGTTTCCCGTCGCGACGAAACACGCCTCGACGGCGAAACACGGCGACGCGTCGGTGTCCGCGGACACATCCGTGTACGAGCTCGACGTGCCCGCGACGTCGTCGGCGATGCGCGTGCCATCGCGATAGATCGCGTAGCGGATCGTCGACGGATCCTCGCCGCCGGCCGAGACCGCGATCGCGATGTCGTCACCCGCGCGCGATGCGCTGGTGATCGCCGGGACGCGGGGCGCGAAGATCTCTCGCCAGCTCGACGCGTCGCGCATCTCGATCGACGACGCGATCGGATCGGCCGGATCGGCGAGCGTGATGTCGATGCGGTTCGTGGGCTCGAGCTCGGCGAACGCGATCGGTCCGTCGACGACCCGCCCGTTCAGCTCGACACGCTCGACGACGAACGAGGCGCGTCCGTCGCTCTGGTTCGGGCCCGCGGCGGGCAGGTGCAACACGACGCTTGTCGTGGTGCCGCGCCACGCGACGTCGTTGAGCACGAGCGCGTCGGTCTTCGCGAAGAGCTTCGCGCGTAGCTCGCGCGGGACGTACGGCTCGACGCGGAGCTCGTCGCCTGCGAACGCGAGCCCGAACAGCGTGTGGTGCACCATGGAGATGTAGCCGCCGACAGACCACAGCTGCCGCTGCGAGTTCACCACGGGGCCCGAATATGCACCGTCGTCGACGAAGGCCGCGCCGGACGCGATCTCGAGGTTCTCCATGTTCGACAGGTTCAGCGCGGCGCCGCGGAGTAGCGAGCCGATCGCGCGTGTCGCGACCGCCGCGTTGTCACCGTGCGCGGCAGCGCGCAGCCAGTACGCGGTCACGAACGGCCACTCGGCGCGGTTGTGATAGATGCGCGTCAGCTGCTGCTGCGGAAAGATCACCGGGGCGGCTCCGGGGCCGACGTGTGGATAAGCGGCGAGGATGCGCGTCGCCTGTGCCGGCGTGGCGACGCCGCTCGTGATCGCGAGCGAGTTGCCGAGGAGATCGAACTGGCGCGCCGGCGCCGGATCGAGGTGCGTCGTGACGAACGTCGAGTACAGCCCCGCATCTTCGATCCAGAACCGCGCGCGTATCCGTTCGCGCAATGCGTTCGCCCATTCGGTGTAACGCCCCCGTGTCACGGCGTCGGCGGCCGGCGCGAGGGACGCCGCGATCTCGAGCGCGCGGAGGTGCACGACGTTCGTCGACAGCGCCTTGCTCGACGCGATCGGCGCGACGTCTCCGGTGACCCACGACGGATAGGTCTGCTCGCGCCAGTCGAGGAACGACTGCTCGCCGGTGTACAGCCCGTCATCGGCGTCGAACACCACGGCGCGGTCGCGCTCGATCGTCGCGGCGATCGCCCCGTACGCGCGCTCCGCGAAGGCCGCGCGATCGTCGCCGGACAGGTGCGGCAACACCGCCGCGGCGCCGAGCGCCCACGTCACGCGATCGCTCGACACGGGCCAGCTCCCACCCGTACCCGTGTCCTGCACGATCTCCTCGACCCCGCCGGTCCGCGTCGCGCTCAGCTTGAATACGAGCGAGTTGCGCGCGCGCACCGGATCGATGCCCGCGAGCCCGAGGTCCGTCGCGTACGAGACGTCGCGCGTCCACACATACGTCCACAGCCGCCCCGTCTCGAAGCAGCCGCCCTCGGGGCAGGCGATCGACGCGCCCCCCGAGAACGCGCCATCGACGATCGCGTCGACCGAGTTCTCGCGTGCCTCGGACAGCGCGAGCGCGTACAGCGCGTCGAACAGGTCGTTGCCGGTGCGCAGCGTCGGTGCCCCCGCGATCTCGTCGACCGCGCGCTCGCCGTTCGCGGGCATGTTGTCGCGCAACGCGGCCGTCGAGCTGATCGTGTAGCGGCGGATGCAGCCGTCGGGATCGCGTTCCTCGGACTCGACGCGCGCGGTCCCGAGTGGGTCCACGAGGGTTAGCGTGCCGGCGCGATCGGAGGTCGGCGCGAGACACGTCCGCGGCAAGGAGACGGGGGGCCCATCGTCGCCGGTCACGACCGCGGAGCTGCACGCTCCGAAAAGGACGACCGGGGCGAGGACGAGGGCGATGTGCACGCTCCGGACCGAAGCAGACATCGTGCCTCGGCCAGCGCCGCCAGCGGCCGATCGATCGCCCGCGATTCTCGACGGTTGGGGCCGTGCTTCGATCTCGGTTCGACCCCGCGTTGTCGAACGCAACGCGTACGTCCAGGCGCGTGATGAGGGTCGCGACCAAACCGAGGATCCGCACCGGCGCGCGCCACGAGCGTTCCAGACAGCGAGTACAGTCCGGGCGCCATGAAGACGCTCGCCGAGGCCGAGACCGCGCTCGCTCGCTACGGATACGACCCCTCGCTCCAGCAGCAGTTTGCGGCCCGCGCGAGGGTCACGTCCGAGAACGCGGTCACCGGGACCCTGGCGCCGCTCGCCGATGGCGACATCCCTGCGCTCCCGGCGCTCGGGTCGAACGAGCGGCGGGCGCTACGCGCGAAGGGGCTCGAGTTGATCATGGCGCGGAAGGTCGGCGCGGTCGTCCTCGCGGGTGGCATGGCCACGCGGTTCGGCGGCGTCGTGAAGGCCGTCGTACCCGCCGATGGCGAACGTAGCTTCTTTCGCTGCAAGCTCGACGACGTTCGCGCGATGTCTGTCGCCGCAGGCGCGCCGATCCCGATGTTCGTGATGTCGAGCTTCGCGACACACGACGCGCTCGTCGCGCACGTTACAAATGCGAGCCACGTGCGCGTGTTCCCGCAGTTCGTGGCGCTTCGCCTTCGCCCGGACGGCGAGCTGTTTCGCGCGGAGGGCGACGAGCTCTCGCCGTACGCCACGGGCCACGGCGACCTCACGTTCGCGCTGCGCACGAGCGGCGCGCTCGCGCAGTTCCGCGACGCCGGTGGCACGACGCTACTCGTGTCCAACGTCGACAACCTCGCTGCGACTCTCGACCCGGCGATCATCGGACTGCACGCGGAGCTCGGCGGCGCGATCACCGCGGAGGTCGTGCGCAAGGTCGCCGGTGACAAGGGAGGCGCGCCCGCATTGCTCGACGGCACTCCGCAGATCATCGAGGGGTTCCGGTTCGCGCCGACGTTCGATCAGTCCTCGATCGGTGTGTTCAACACGAACACCCTCGTGATGGACGCAGCCGCGATCGATCGCGACTTCGCGCTGACGTACTACCGCGTCGAGAAGCAGGTCGATGGTTCGCCGGCGATCCAGTTCGAGCGGCTGGTCGGCGAGCTCACCGCGACGTTGCCCACGCGCTTCGTCGAGGTGCCGCGCAGTGGCGAGGACGCGCGCTTCTTGCCGGTCAAGGATCCCGAGGAGCTCGACCGTTCGCGCGCCGCGATCGCGGACGTCCTCAGCTCGCAACGCTCGTTGCACGGATAGGCGATGTCGATCGAAGCACTTCGCACGTACACCGTCGACCTGGTCGAGCGCGCGCGCGCCGGCAAGCTGGATCCCGTGATCGGCCGCGACGCAGAGATCCGCCGCACCCTGCAGATCCTCGGTCGCCGAACGAAGAACAATCCGATCCTCGTCGGGCTCCCCGGCGTCGGGAAGACCGCGATTGTCGAGGGGCTCGCGCTACGGATCGCGATGGGAGACGTGCCCGACAGCATGCGAACGCGCCGCATCCTCGCGCTCGACCTCGCGCACCTGATCGGTGGTACGCGGTTTCGCGGCGACTTCGAGGAGCGCTTGAAGAACGTGATCGCCGGTGTGCTCGCCCAGCCCGAGGTCATCCTGTTCATCGACGAGCTCCACACGATCGTCGGCTCGGGAGCCGGCGAGGGCGGCCTCGGCGCCGGCGACATCCTGAAGCCCGTGCTCGCGCGTCGCGAGTTCTCGTGCATCGGTGCGACGACCATCGCGGAGTACGACAAACACGTCGCGAAGGACAAGGCGCTGCAGCGGCGCTTCCAACCAGTGCGCGTCGAGGAGCCGACGATCGAGGATGCGCTCGTGATCCTCCGCGGCATCAAGGACCGCTACGAGGCGCACCACCGCATCCGCATCTCCGACGCGGCGGTCGTCTGTGCCGTCGAGATCGCCGCGAAGTTCATCCCCGATCGCTACCTGCCCGACAAGGCGATCGACCTCGTCGACGAGGCCGCGAGCCAGCTCAAGCTCGAGGCCGAGAGTGTCCCGGCGGATGTCGCCGCTGTCGAGTCGAACCTCGTGAAGCTCGAGATCGAGTTCCGCGCGCTGCAGTCGGAGGACGGGCCCGGCGCGCAACACCGTCGCGACTGGATCGGCGCCGAGCTCGCCGAGAAGCGCGCGCAAGCCGAAGCGCTACGCGCCCAATGGACCACGCAGAAGCAGACCGTCCACGCGATCCGCGAGTGGATCGCACGCGAGGAAGCGCTCCGCGCGGAGGAGGATCATGCGCGTCGCACGAACCAGCTGCAGCGCGCGGCCGAGATCGCGTATCGCGAGTTGCCCGAGTGTAGCCGTCAGGTCGAGGCTCTCGAGGCGCAGCTGCGGGCGACGCAGACGCCGGGCCTCATGCTGCGCGACACCGTGACCGCCGCGGACATCGTCGGGATCGCGGCGAGCTGGACCGGCCGGACGATCGCCGAGCTAACGTGATCGCGAATCGCCGAGCTCACGTGAGCAACAGCGGCTTACCGTTCGCGTAGCGCGCCACGGCGAACGTCGCGCGGTACGCGACGAACAGCGAGTCCTCGACGACGTAGAGGCCCATCGCGGTCTGCGTCGCTACGGAATACGCTTCGTGCTCGACGAGGAACACGCCGCGCACCGCGTTCCACGGCGCGAGCACGCCCGGCTCGTACGGACGCGCGCGGCTCGTGTCGATCATGTGGACGAGGTCGCCCCACGGGTGGCGATCGGTCTTCGGCAAGAACGACGCCGTCGCTTTCTCGCGCAGCTCTTGCTTCACGAAGCGCTCGATGAACGGCTGAACCGCCATGTCGAGGGCCGCCTCGGTCGCGATCGTCGGACTCGGATCGAAGCGCTTGTGCACGCTCATGCAACCCGAGCGTACCATCTACCGGCTGACGATCGTCGCGGCTACGCGGGTTCAGTATTCGTCGTGATCGACGACGGTCAACTTGCCCGCGTTCGCGGCCTCGAGCGCCGCCCGGGCGTTGTCAGCCGTCGTGACGGCGACCGTCACAGCATCGTCCGGGCGCAGGTGGTGCTTGCACGCGGCGCGCACGTCGGTGGCGGTCAGCGCAGCGAGCGCCTCGGGCAGTCGTGCGGTGAAGCCGGCCGGTAGGTCGAACACCGCGTCGCGCACCGCGAGCTGCATCCGCTGCCGCGCGGTCGCGACGTGGAACGGCATCGCACCGACCAAATAGCTCCTCGCGAAGTCGACCTCGTCGTCGGTCGGTCCGTTCGCCGCGTAGTCCGCGAACAGATCGAGCGTGAGCGCGACCGCGGGTCCCGCAACGTCGATGCCTGCGGCCATCCAGATCTCGAACCAATGCGGCAGCCGCGACCGGCGCATCGCGCAACCCGCGCCGTAGCTCCACCCGCGCTTCACGCGGATCTCCTGCATCAGGCGCGAGCTGAACATGCCGCCGAAGATGGCCTCGCCGACCGCGAGGGCGGCCGTGTCCTGATCGCCGTAGCGGACGCTCAGGTGGCCGATGCGCAGCTGTGCCTGCGTGCGATCGGGCTTGTCGACGAGGATCACGCGGCGACCGCGCCCGAACACGCGCGACATCTCCGGAACCTCGAACACCGCAGCGGGGCGCGGGACAGGCGGTAAGCGCTCCGTCAGCCGCGTGACCACGCGTGCGGCGGTGGCCTCGTCGATGTCACCAGCGAGCCCGACGACGAGGTTGTCCGCGACGACCTGTCGCTTCCAAAGCTCTACCGCACTCGCGCGATCGATGCGCGCGAGCGACGCCTCGGTCCCGAGCGAGCTCCGCCCGTACGAATGGCCCGGGCAGCACACCCAGTCGAACCAACGCGTCGCGAGGGCGCTGTCGTCGTCGCGGATCTCGTCGAGGACCTGCGGCGTCTCGCGCAACAGACGCGCGTGCTCCTCCTCGTCGAAGCGCGGATCGGCGAGCACGTCGGCGGCGAGATCGATCACCGCGTCGAGGTGGCGCGAGAGCGCGAGCCCCGACACGCTGATGCCGTCGCGCGATACGCCGACATCGAGCGCTGCCCCATAGCCATCGAGCACGTCGTCGAGCTCTGCGCGATTTCGCCGGCCGGCCCCGCGACGCGCGAGCAGCGCCGTGTGGCGATGCAGGCCCTCGACGCCTTTCGGATCTGCGCCCGCGCCGCCGCGCACGGCAACTTCGAACCACACCAGCGGTGTGTCGTGGGACGCCTCGTGGATGATCTTCACGCCGCGTCCTCGTGGCTCTCGCCTCCCGCATCCTCGTCCTCGTCATCGTGGTCATCTTCGTCGCTGCCGGCCTCCGGCTCCGCGATCACGATCGTGCGTCGCTCTGGTCGCAGGTACATGCGCACCACACGTGCAACGTCGTCGGCGGTGATCGCGGCGAGGCGGTCCGCGAGTGCGTTCACCTTGCGGAAGTCGCCGAGCGCGATCTCGTAATGCCCGAGCGCCTCGGCCTTGCCGTCGACATCGACGAGCGACGTCCAGAAGTCGGTCTCCGCGATCGCTTTCGCCTTCTCGACCTCGGCCTTGGACGGTGGCGCCTCCGCCATCGCGAGCAGCTCCTTGTCGACGATCGCGAGGATCTCGTCGGCCGAGTGCCCGCGCGCGGCCGTCACGGACAGTCGCAGAAGCGAAGGATCACGGAACGGCGTCAGCTGCGCGTCGACGCTCGACGCGGCCTCGTGCTCGATCACGAGCCGGCGATATAGACGCGCCGACGGGCAACCCGCGAGCAGCGTCGCGACGATCTCGAGCACCGCCCAGTCGGGATCGTCCTGCCCGGGAGCCTTGTAGCCGACGAGCAGGCGATCCGTGGCGATCGGCTTGGGCGCGCGCACGACGCGCTCCTGCGTCTGCTCCGGCTCGACGACGTGCGGCACCTCGGGCAGCGGCGCGGGTGCGATCGAGGCGTAGTGGCTCGCGATCAGATCGAGCAGCGAACCCTCGTCGAAGTCACCGACGCAGACGATCGTCGCGTTGTTCGGGGCGTACCACGTTCGATAGAATGCGCGGATATCAGGGAGCGCGAGAGCGCGGATGTCCTCCATCCACCCGATCGTCGGCCAGCGATACGGATGCTCGGTGAACGCATGCGCCATCAACTGTTCGTCGAGCCATCCATCGACGTCATCTTCGACGCGTTCGCGGCGCTCGTTGGTCACCACGTCGCGCTCGCTCTCGATGGGCGCGGACTCGAGCACGAGGTGCTGCATGCGCTCCGCCTCGAGGCGAACGCCGAGCGGCAGGTCGCGCGTGGGCAGGGACAGCCGGTAATACGTCCAGTCGACCCACGTCGCGGCGTTGGACTCGCCACCCGTGCGCTCGACGAGGCGATCGAACTCGCCGGGTGGTAGCGCGTCGGTCTGTCCGAACATCAGGTGCTCGAACAGGTGCGCCATGCCGGTGGCACCTGGACGCTCGTGGCGCGAGCCGACGCGGAACCACGTCTGCAGCGCGACGATCGGTGCGCGGCGATCGATCACGGTGATCACCGCGAGGCCGTTCGCGAGACGGAACCGTTTCGCGGTCGCGAGATCACCGGTTCTCTGGCCCACCGGAGCTTCGGCCTCGAGCGTCCACGTGGTCGTGCCGGACAACATCGATCCGTTGATACCACGCCTCTCGTGTATGTAACTCGACGACGATCGATGCAGACAACACGCACGATCGTCGACGACGAACGCGCTTGACTACGCGGCGGAGCTGGTTCCGAAACTCGGTTCGATCGACAGCTGTGCGCACGCCGCGATCTCGCGCAGCGCGCTCGGCGAGCGGAATAGCTCCGCCGGCGTGCGCATGCCGCTCGGGCCCGACGCGCGTGTCGCGAGCGCCTGCGCGCACCACGCGACGACCGCGGCACACGTCTCGTACAGATCGCGCCCGCGCACGACGACCTGCGCGGCGGAGAATCCGCGGCGCACCTGTGCCACGACCGCGAGGCGCGTGCGGTCGTAGTCCGCATCGGGATCCGTGTACGGCGCGAGTAGCTCGCTCGCGGCCTTCGGCACGAACGGCAGCGCGCGGGCGAGCAGGCCGAGGGCGCGCGTAGCGCCGGCGCTGCGTGTCGTCGACACGTAGCTCGCGACATATTCGACCGCCAGGTGTCGCGGAATCGAGAGCACGTCGCCACCGGCGTACCTCACCGCGTCGCGCTCACCGCCGAGCTCGGATCCCGCGTTGACGTGGCGGCGCTCGCCGGCACGACCTGTCTCCCACCGATCGCGACGCCAAACGAGCGGCCGCTGGGCCGACGCGGCGAACAGCGCGCGCTGGCTCCCGGCGGATAGTACGAGGTCGTCGAATACGTAGCTCGTGATGACCTCGTCGAGCGGCATGTCTTCCCCGAGCGTGCGCGCCGGCTCGTCGCGCACGGGCGCGCCGTCGTCGGCAACACCGAGCACGTGTTGCGCGGCCCACGTCGCCGCGAGATCCGCGATCACCGAGTCCACGCCCGCTCCCGGCAGTGCGACGAGGCCCGCGTGGCGGGCGGTCGACTCGTGGCGCTCGTATAGCGCGTGCAACGCGGCTTGCTCGCCACCGATGTCGACGTAGTGCGCACCCGCCGTGAGCGCCGCCTCGAGCACGGGTGCCGCGGTGTGCGCGAGCGGAGCCGCCGCGTTGACGATCACCCGCGCACCCGCGAATGCGCGCGCGAGCGACGCGGGATCCGTGGCGTCGGCGAGGTGCGTGTGCGCGACCGGCAGGTCGTGTGCGATCGCCGCGAGCTTTGCGTCGCTCCGCCCCGCAATCTCGAACGCGACGCCGCGCTTCGCCAGCTGCGCGCAGACCCGCCGGCCGACGAGCCCGCTCGCTCCGAACACGACGATCGCTGCCTCGACGAGGTTAGTAGTCATAGCGGAACCCGAGGCGCAGCGCGTGTTCGAGCTTGCCGTACTCGCCGTTCGCGCTCGGCAACGCATAGCCGGCGCGAGTCGCGGCGCACGCGGCCGTCGAGTAGTCGAAGCCGCTCTCGATGCAATCGATGCGGTGTTGTGGATCGTAGGCGCTGTCGCTCACCGTCGTGGTCGGGAAGTACGCGAGGCCGTAGGACAGCTGCAAGACCCACGCGGCACCCTTCTGCGCGCGCAGCTGCATACCGGCATCGAGCGTCAGCGAAAACGGCGACACCTGCATCGGTGATGTTCGCTCGACGGGGTGCGCGCTCGTCTCGAAACCGAGGCGGCCGCCGAAGCGCGCGATGTCGCCGGTATCGAGCTGTTCGATGCCGCCCCACATCGCGAACGAATCGTGGAGGCCACGCGCGCGTTCGGTCCATTCGGGGAGGCCGGCCTGCACGAGCTTTCCGCCGGTGCCGCGTACGTCGTAGGCCCGGAATCGCGAGAGGTCCTCCCAGCGACCACCGATGCGCGCAACGAGATCGGCCGGCAACCGCGCGCGGACCTCACCGTCGACGCTGGCGGGGTACGAGATCGAGACATTCGCGGCGCCCCCGATGACGCCGCCGCCATCGCGCGGCGCGCGCGTGACCGATAGCGTTCCGTCGAGCGTGGTCTGGATGTCACCGCCCGGAGGCGTGTGATACGCGAGGCCGATCCACACGTTGCTCGCCACGCGCACGAGGAAGCCGATGTTCACCTTGAAGTTGTTCGCGCCGATGTACGGGGAGCGAACGTCGATCGACCACAGCTCGCTCGCCGCCGGGTTACCAATCCCGCACGGAACGCCGTCGCAGTCGCTGTCGATCCCGTTCGCGCCGCGACCGTTCGCGAGAGCGCTGTCGCGTGCGTAGCGCAGCTTCAAGAACGTGTTCTCGTGCGTCAGGCTCGCGCCGAAATAGATGCGGCTCGTGATGCGCACGCCGACGCCGACCGTCGCCGTGTAGCGCCGCTCGCCGATGCCGAGCGTGTGATAGCGGAGCTCGTCGTAGCCCTCGAGGTGATCCTCGGACGGCGGCAGTCGCGCCTCGAAGCCGATTCGCAGGCGCTCGCTCGTCCGCCACAAGAAGGCGATGACGCCGCCGGGCGAGACGGTCGTGTCGCCGATGTCTGTGCCCGCGCCGCGGATCGATGTCTGCGTCAGCGTCGACGTCAGCGCGAAGTACAGCTCGTTCGATACCGCGAGCCCCATCGCCGCCGGCGAAAGCGTGACCGACGACGCGTGCTCCGCGGTGGCGCCGGTGAACACGGCGCGGCCGCTGGTCGGATCCGAGCGCGGCGACGCGAAGGCGCGGGAATCGCCACGAGAGATCAGGGCGCCGAAGATGGCCAGCGTGAGGATGCGCCGTGCGGCCATCGCGCCGAACCTATCACCAGGTTAGGCTCGCGCCATGATCCTGCGTGCGTTGCTGATCCTCTCGCTGGTGCTAAGCGTCGGTTGCGAGAAGGTCGATCACGAGAACATCGACAAGTGGACGCGTACCGAAAAGGGCCCCGGCAAGCTCGAGAAGGCGCTGAAGGACGACGGGCTAGATCCTGATCTGTCGGCACACGCCGCCGCGAACATGATCCGCATGGGGAACGATCCCGTGGTGCGGACCGCGTTCGATCAGATGCTGGAGGCGCGCCGCCTCGCGGTGCTGCAGAAGCTGGCGCCGCGGCTATGGGACCTCGCGCGCATCGACAAGGAAGAGGCGCTGCCCGCGAGCCAGCAGATCATCGCGAAGGACGCCCTCATCAACCTGCGCAAGCACGGCGACGCCGCGCTCAAGCAACAGATCGATAACTACCTCGTCGATTGGTACGCCGTGATGTCCTATGAAGGGCGCGCGAAGGTCGGCTCGACGCTCGGCTCGACGGCGGTCCGCATGATCGGCCCGGCCGCGGGCAAGAAGCTTGTCAGCGTGCTGAACGGAGTGATCGCGGCGCCGGGGCAGGAGAAGACGAAGATCCGGATCGGCGACGAGCTCTTGCTGGGGCTCGCGGCGTCCAGCGATCCCGAGGCGGTGAAGTACGTCATCGATGTGGCCGGGATGGATCGCGGTGATCCGACATTGTCCCGGCGAGCGATGAACGCATTGCGCACTGCGTATGTCGATCCGGGCGGGCGCTTCGACCTCGCCGATCCAGCCGGGCTCAAGCCGAACCTCGACGCCCTCGTGAAGGTCGCGAAGGACGAGCGCATGGTCGGGCAGCCGGGCAACGATGCGATGGAGCTCATTCGCGTCGTCGGACCGCCGGGCTGTCTCGAGCCGCTGGTCAGCTTGATCGCGCTGCCGCACCCGGAGAAGAACTTCCGGTTTGCGGCGACCTACAACGCGCTCGGGTGCGGAGGTCCTGCGGCGATCCTGCCGGCGGTCCGCGCCCTCCCGGACGCTCCCTATGCGAAGGACGACCTGAACGGCGCGGTGGCCTGGGAGATCGCCAAACAGAGCCCGAAGGACCAGGTCCTCGTGGCGCTGCGCGAGCTCCTGCGCGACAGGTCCCGGGTCGCCCGATGGGTCGCGATCGAGGGTCTCGCGAAGCTCAAGTCCGTCGAGGATGCGTCGAAGATCGCGGCGGTATCCGGTTCTAAGGACAAGCTCGTCGGGTACTGGGGCGACCAGAGCGGCAAGGATCCCAAGGATCGGAAGGAGGATCCGACCCTCGGTCAGCGCGCCAAAGAGCTGGCGGATGGGTTAGCTGCAGCCCCCAAATAGTTGGGGTTAGTCGCGCACTGAAGACGGATGTAGTATCGTCCACATACACGGGAGAGAAGAGGGAGACGGGTTCGTTCTACGAAGCCCGCGGTGCTGTACAGGAGACGTTTCGCGCAATGGATCAAAGCAAGAAGACGATGCGCCATTTCTACTGCCGGGACGTCCTATGGGAGACGTTCGAGCAGATGGCGAACGACTTCGATTGTTCCATCGACTACCTCGTCAACGAGGCGATGCGCTACTACGCACGGTCGAAGAACTATCAGTCTCCAGGTGCGCCCGCCATGACCTCCGGACAGCCAAACGTCGGTGGTCCGAGCGGTGGCCCCGGTGGCCCCACCAACAATAGCGGTCCCACGTCGTATCCAGGATCCAAAGGCCCCGGCCCGGGTGCGCCCCCACGTCCGCAGCCCGGAACGCAACCACCGCCCCAGCCGCAGATGGGCATGGGTGCACCACCTCCTGCCGTACAGTCACGCCGTGCCGCGCCGCCGACGCCGGGCTACGCACCGACGACCACGAACAACAGCCGCAACGCGAATGGTGGACACGTCCCCGCTCCCTCCGCGCCGCCGCCGGTCGCGCCGAGCATGGGCTCCGGCGGACCGACGCTGTTCCTCATCTACAACGGCCAGCGGTATCCGGTGACGAAGGACCAGTTCATCATCGGTCGCGGCAGCAAGACGTCGGACTTGCCGATCAAGGACGGCAATATCTCGCGCAAGCACGCCGCGGTGATCCGTCGCAACGGGACCTTCTACATCAAGGATCTCGGTTCGACGAACGGCATCGACTACAAGGGCATGCGCATCGACAACAAGCGCATCGACGAGGGGGACGTGTTCCACCTCTGTGACTACGAGCTCCGGTTTACGTATCGCGCGGACTAGCGGCGCGTGGCGTATCGTGCGGACTACTAGCGCAGCGGATCGACGAGCGAACGATCGATGCTGATCGTACGTCCGGTCGCCTGTGTCGAGGTGACGGTGACGATGACCTCGAGCGGCGCGACGTCGTCGGCGCGGTAATACTTCACGAGGTTGGCGTAGTCGGGGTTGGGCCGTTGCTTGTACTCGGGGATGTCCATGCGGAGAAACCGGAGCGTATGGGTGCCGGCGCGCAGCTGGCGGAACCCGAGCGCGTTCTCGTCCTGCCCCGAGCCACTCGCTTCGTGATGGATGAACAGCGGGCGCGTGCGATCGACGATGGCGCCGTCGGTCTCGAGCTCGACGATCCAGTCCCACTCGACGAGCCGGCGGTCGACCGCGCGGCTGTTGCTCTTCGCCTTCACCGTGAGCGAGCCATCGAGATCCGCGCACCTCGTCATCGCGGCCGCACTTCCGTTCACGAGGTTGAAGCGCGCCCACGGCGCATCGCCAGTTCCCACGGTAACCTTCATGCTCGCGCTCGCCGTCTCGTCGGAGAAGTCGCTGACGAACATGCGCGCGAGGCGGTTGCCGCGCTCGTGGACCTTCACGGTGTACTCGCCGGCGGCGAGACCATCGAACGTGAAGCGCCCGCCGCCCGACGAGAAGCCGCGCGCGACCTCCTGCGATCCTTGGTGGAGCGTGACGAGCCCGCAGCTCGCACCGGTCACGTAGGGGCACAGCCCGCCGGGACCGCACTCCTCGGTCGACACCTCGATGCGTTTGCCCGACGAGCTTCCGCCACCGCTGCCGCACGACGGCAGCCACGGCATCCACACGCACGACCAACCGTCGGCCTTGCCGTCGCGCGCCGACAGTTCGTCGCACGTCGCACTGTTCACGAGATCGGCGATCTCCGGATCGCAGCTCGGCGCGATCGTCGTGACCTCCGGAAAGCACGCCGCGAGCTTCGCGGACATCTCGTCACATGGATCCGTCGTGTCCGCACATCCGACGAGAGCGAGCGGGATCAGCACAGCGAGGCGAGACAGCGGTTGCATCGTCGCGCCACGGGAGCAATCCACGCGCCGACGCACCGCGGCGGCAAGCCCGTGAAACCGCGCGCGGGGCGTGGCCGATCGCGTTGCCATCGACGCGGATCGTGGCGATTCGACGAGCCATTCTCGGTCGCGGACTGCGCACGTCGATGCGCGACTCGGTGCGCGCTTCGCACAACGCACAGCGCGTAAGCTACGTGCTGCGAATGAGCACGCCCACGCACCTCCGCGCGGTCGCGAGCTACCTGCGGATCATTCCGCGAAGTGTAGACGGGACGCTGTCCTTCGCATGGACGTTCGGCCTGGTGTGCTTCGCGCTGTTGTTGGCCGCGGGTGGTCTCGCGGTCGACATCCTCGTGTTCGATGCGCCGCGCGGTCAGCTCGGCATCGCAGCGCTCGGTGCGGTTCTCGGCGGCACGGGCGCGCTGTGGTGCATCCGCATTCGGCGCCGGCGACTGGCGCTGCGGGCTGCGTGGCGCGCTGCGGCCGAGACGCTCGCGACGCGCGTCGGCGGCCGCGTGATCACGGTGCACGAGATCCTGCCGTGGCTCGTCGCCCACTGGCCGCATCCACTACGCGTCGAGGACGTCGCACACTCGGCATGCGCACAGGCGATCGCGACGCCGTCGGGGCTGATCCACGTCGAGCCTGAAGGTACGAAGGAGGACAGCGAGCTTCCCGAAGCGCACCTCGTCGTGTTCGCGCCGGGGATTCGCACCGCACGCGGCTTCGAGGTCGAACACGTCGGCGGCGCGAGCATCGCGCGGCTCGACGGCGCGACGCGCGCGCGCGTGCTCGCGAACCCCGACGCCTTCGCGCAGGTGACGACCATCGTGCGCGAGCTTCTCGCGTAGCGATCCCTCGTCGATGACGTACGCCGTGCGTCGGCGGGGGGTGCTAGCGTCGCGACGTGGACGCCGAGCTGCTACGCCGAATCGATGCGCTTCGCCGGCCGCTCGAGCTAGCGGCGGCCGACGGCTTTCGGGGCGTTCGCAAGGTCAACGGTCTCGGCCACGCGCTGCGCGCGGCGACCGATGCACTGATCCCGCGCGTGTCGGATCCAGCGCTCGCGGCGCTCACCCAGTGGCGCACGACCCTCGCGACGTGGGAGTCCCTCGACGAGATGCGCCAGGCAGAGGAGGTCGCGCGCGGGATGCGCCTCATCGCGCGATTTCCACGGCCCGCCGCGCCGGTCTCGCGCGCTGATGCGCCTGGACTGCGCGCCGAATCGATCCGGCGCCCAGCGCCTTCCGCATCGCCCGCATCGCCCGCACCCCCCACATCGCCCGCATTCCCCGCATCGCCCGCATCCCCCGCATCGCCCGCACCGCTGCGGGCTGCAACGCCCGCTCCGCTGCCGCGTTCGAAGCCCGCTCCAACGGCTTCAACGCCCACTCCGCGGCCGGCTTCGAACCCCGCTCCGATGCCGGCTTCAACCCGCGTATCACGTGCGCAGCCGGTAGCGAAGCTCGCTCCGAAGCCCTCGGATCAGGCCGAGCGGGCCAAGCAGCGCAAAGCGAAGGTGACCGACCTGCCACCGCTCGATCCACCGCTCGATCCGCTTGCCGCGCCGACGTCGTCGCTCAGGGGCATCGGACCCACGTTCGCGCAAGCGCTCGCCGAGAAGGGCCTCATCACCGTCGAGGACCTGTTGTGGCTGGTGCCGCGGCGGTACGACGACGTGCGCGACGCGAAGTCGCTCGCCGAGCTCTGTGCGATGGAGGAAGGGCAGCGCGTCACGTTCGTCGCGAAGGTCGCGAGTGCGCGCATGGTGTTCGCGCGCGGGCGTCGCTGGGCGGAGGTGCGCCTCGGCGCTGTCGACATCACACAGCCCGCGACGGCGCTCGTGCGCTGGTTCAACGTCTACGCGGGCATCGACAAGCGCATGCCACCGGGCAGCACCGTGGCGCTGAGCGGCGTCGTGAAGAAGCGCGAGGGGCGCGTCGAGCTCGCGAACCCGGACGTGCTCGGCGTGGAGCTCGAGGGCGGCGTCGCGAAGGAGCGCCCATCGATCATCGCGCGCTATCCGGACGTGCCGGGCGTGCCGCCGGGGCGACTACGTGCGGCGTGCGCGGCCGCGTGTGCGAGCGTGGTCGGCGGAATCGACGACGGGGTGCCCGCGAGCATCGAGAGTGCGGCGGGGCTCGTGCCGCTCGGCGAGACGATCGCGTGGCTGCACGTGCCGGATCCGGCGATCGAGGCAGAGGAGCTCGCGGCGATGAATGCGGGCACGAGCCGGTGGCAGCGGAGGCTGGCTTTCGGCGAGCTGTTCGCGCTCGGCGTCGCGATCACTCTTCGTCGCAGGGAGCGGCGGCAGGATGCGGCGGTGCCGTGCGTGGCCGATGTTCGCAACGAGATCGGGCGCGTGTTCCCGTTCGTGCTGACGAAGGCGCAGCGGCGATCGATCGACGAGCTGTGCTTCGATGTGGCGCGCGAAGTGCCGATGAATCGGCTACTGCAGGGCGATGTCGGCGCCGGCAAGACGGCGGTCGCGTTCGCGGCAGCGCTGCACGTGGCGAGAGCGGGGCGGCAGACGGCGGTGATGGCGCCGACGGAGTTGTTGGCCGAACAGCACTACGAGACCTGGAGCGCGTGGGCAAAGGCATGTGCGCCTGCGTTGCGCATCGAGCTCTTGACCGCGTCGACGCCAAAGGGCGTACGCGCGTCGCTGTTGGCGCTGCTGGCGGCGGGGCACGTCGACATCGTGATCGGGACGCACTCGCTGCTCGCGGAGGGCGTCGGGTTCGGTGCGCTCGGCCTGGTGATCATCGACGAACAGCATCGGTTCGGCGTCGCGCAGCGCGCGCGGTTGCGCGACAAAGGCGATGGCAACGGAGCGCCGCACTTGCTCGTGATGACCGCGACGCCGATCCCGCGAACGCTAGCGCTGACCGCGTACGGCGACCTCGATGTCAGCGTGCTCGACGAGATGCCGCCGGGGCGCAAGCCCGTGGCCACGCGACAGCTCGCGGGGAAGCGCGGGATGGCGGAGGCGTGGAAGCTCGTCGCCGCGCGCGTGAAGGCAGGCGAGCGCGCGTACGTCGTGTGTCCGAAGGTCGAGCCCGGCGGCCCGAGCGACGACGGTGACGAGAGCGAGCTGATCGACGCGACATCGACGGCCGAGGAGCTCGCGAAGGCGATGCCCGCGTTGCGCGTCGGATTGGTGCACGGGCGGCTCGATGCGGTCGCGCGTGATCGCGTGATGCGCGCGTTCAAGCAAGGCGACGTCGACGTGCTCGTCGCCACGACGGTGATCGAGGTCGGGGTCGACGTGCCGGCCGCGACAGTGATGGTGGTGCTCGATGCGGATCGCTTCGGGCTCGCGCAGCTGCATCAGCTGCGCGGCCGCGTGGGTCGCGGCGGTGGCGATGCGCATTGCGTACTCGTGACGAAGAGCGTGCTCGGATCGGACGCGGATTCGCGCCTCGCCGCGATGGTCGAGACACACGACGGCTTTCGCATCGCAGAATATGATCTATTGCTACGCGGTCCGGGCGAGATTCTCGGCGCGCGGCAGGCGGGTGTGCCGCGGTTGCGGTTCGGCGATCTCGCGCAACACACCGAGCTCCTCCTCGAGGCGCGTCGGTTCGCGGAGCAGATCCTCGACGAGGATCCCGCACTCGCCAGGCCGGAACACGGCTCGCTGCGTCGTGCGATCGATCGCAGATTCACGCGCCACGTCTATGGTGCGGAGAGCGGGTAGCGACCGAAACCGGGCCGGGTACGACCTTTGACTACGGGGGATGGCGACACGCGTCAGGCGTGCGTTCTCCGACGAGGAATTGGCGATCTTGCACTTCGTGTGAAGCGGATGACGACAACTGTCCCCAGCACCCTGCAGCAGCGCAGCAATCGTCAGCAAGGGTGACTTTGGCGTTGATCTCGTACTTCGGCTTAGTAGGATGCCGTCCCATGATGAGGATGACGGCACTCGTGTTCGCTTGTGCTTCGTTCGTGGCTGGCTGCTCGTGGGGAGAGGGCAGCGGTTCCGATGATCCGACGCCAGATGCAGCCGGCGGCGGTGTCTGCGGCGACGGCGTCTGCGCGGCCAACGAAGTCCAAACCTGCTCGGCCGACTGCGGAAGCGGCGGCGGCGGTGGTGGTGGCGGCGGTGCCGTCTGTGGCAACAACACGTGCGAGTCCAGCGAGAGCCCGACCTCGTGCCCCAATGACTGCACCAGCGGTGGTGGCGGATCGGGATCGGGATCGGGCTCTGGCTCGTGCCCGACGCCTCCGCCCGCAATCGAGGACTGCATCGGTTGCATCGCCGGCACGTGCCCAGGTGGCCTCACGTTCGACGCGTGCTTCACGTGCGCGCTCGGTGGTGGTGGTGGCGGTGGCATGGGCTGCGTCGGCGGCATCCCCAACGGGATGTGTGAGACGGGCGAGGACATGACGAACTGCCCGTTCGACTGCATGTAGCTACCGGACGCTCGACGCCACCCACGCGAGGTACGGCGCGTGGCCGTCGGCAACGTCGAGCGCGATGATCTCCGGCACCTGGTAGGGGTGCAGTGATCGAAGACGATCGGCGAGTGGGGGGAATCGCTCGCGGGTCGTCTTGATAAGCGCGAGGCTCTCCGAGTCATCGGAGACCTCGCCTTGCCATCGATAGATCGATCGCACGGCGGGGACGATGTTCACGCACGCGCACAGCTGCTCCTCGACAAGGACACGCGCGACCTCGGCCGCCTTCTCGGCGCTCGGGAACGTGGACAGGACGAGGCGCACGGAGACGGAGAGGGGCTCGCTCACGAAAGCGCTGTACCACGCCTCCCGTTCTGTGATGCACAGCGTCGTGATAGGGTCCGCGCGATCATGTTGATCGTCCAGAAGTACGGCGGAACTTCCGTCGGTTCGATCGAACGCATGCGCAACGTTGCTGCGCGCTGTCTCGCGACGCAGCGCAAGGGACATCAGGTCGCCGTCGTCGTCAGCGCCATGTCCGGCGAGACCAATCGCCTGCTCAAGCTCGTTGGCGAGCTGCACGACGACCCGAACGATCGCGAGGTCGATGTCGTCGTGTCGACGGGCGAGCAGGTCTCTGTCGGGCTCGTCGCGCTCGCGATTCGCAAGGCCGGTGGGAAGGCGAAGAGCTTCCTCGGTCACCAGTGCAAGATCGTGACGGACTCCTCGTTCGCACGCGCGCGCATCGTGTCGATCGATGGCCAGCCGATCAAAGATGCACTCGCCGCCGGCGAGATCGCGGTGATCGCCGGCTTTCAGGGCGTCGACGAGAAGGGCTCGATCACGACGCTTGGTCGCGGGGGGTCGGACACCACCGGCGTCGCGATCGCCGCGGCGCTGAGCGCGGACGTCTGCGAGATCTACACGGACGTCGACGGTGTCTACACGACCGATCCGAACCTCGTGCCGGAGGCGCGCAAGATCGATCGCATCAGCTACGAAGAGATGCTCGAGCTCGCGTCGCTCGGAGCCAAGGTGTTGCAGATCCGTTCCGTCGAGCTCGGCATGAAGTACGGCGTGAAGATCCACGTCCGTTCGAGCTTCTCGGATGTCGAGGGCACGTGGGTCGTGCCGGAGGAAAGTGCCATGGAGAAAGTCATCGTCTCGGGTGTCACCGTCGCGAAGGACGAAGCGAAGATCACGTGTGAAGACCTGCCCGACACGTCCGGTGTTGCCGGCAGGCTGTTCGCGCCGCTCGCCGACGCGAACATCTCTGTCGACATGATCGTCCAGAACCAGGCGTACGACGGGACGACCGACCTGACGTTCACGGTGCCCAAGGGCGACCGCAAGCGCGCCGTCGAGATCCTGCGCGACATGGTGCCCGAGCTCGTCGGCAAGGACGCCGAGCGCGTGCAGTTCGACGACGAGATCTGCAAGGTCAGCGTCGTCGGTGTCGGCATGCGCTCGCACGCCGGCGTCGCGAAGAACATGTTCCAGCTGCTGGCCGCCGAGAACATCAACATCCAGTTGATCTCGACGAGCGAGATCAAGATCTCGTGCGTCATCGCGCGCAAGTACGCCGAGCTCGCGGTGCAGGCGCTGCACAAGGGCTTCGCGCTCGACAAGCCCGAAAGCGAACGCACGTCGCTCTAAGGCGCGCTGCTCGGCACGCGGCGTGGCCTTACCAGCGACCGAACAGATTCCGGTCCCAGGAGCGCGAGCCGGCGGTGCATGCGAACACCGTATCGCGATAGAGTGGGGCAACCGATGGGCGGCTGCACGAACTGCAAGGGCAAAGGCGCTTGCGACGACCACAAGAGCACCATGATGGGCTCGGTGGAAGCCGCCATCGAAGCGCTCTATCCGTCGCGCGTGTGGGGCGAGATCGACGACGCGCAGACCTCGAGCGATCCCTTCACGCCCGACGATCTCGCCGGATTGGCAGACGAGCTCGCGACCGATCTACGCGCCGCGACGTTCGTGCGACAGGGCGGCGACGACGAGGCGTGCGACTACATCTATGTCCTCTGCATGGGGCGCGCTCCATGCGTCGTCCAGGTACGCGATCACGGCGTGCCGATCCCCGACGAATGGCGCGGGACGAACGCTATCGAGGAGCTGTACTTGCGTGTCGTCATCGCGCAGCGCACGCGCCATGTCGCCGTGCAGCAGGTCGCGGTCCAGCTCGTGCGCGTGGACGAGGATGGTGACGCTCGCGAGGTCGCGAAGGGAGACGATGTCGTCGATCCCGGTTTCGTGATCCACGAACGCCCGCGCGCCGGCGTGTACGACGCACCGTTGCTCGCGCGCATGCAGAAGCTCGTCGCGATCCTCCCGGCCTACGATCTCGTCCACGTCGACTTCGGCGACATCGCCCACGCGCCGCCGGGCTTCGCGCCGGGCACGTGGTCCGAGACGTACGGCCTCGGCTCCGCGAAGCCATCGATCGCCAACTACCTGTTCTATCCGCAGCCGACGACGATGGTGACCACGACGTTCCTCGCAGCCGCGCCGCATCTTGACTCGAGCACGTCGGTCGCCCACGGAGGCCTCGTCTCGTGAGCGACATCAGCGGCCTCGACGACGACGTGCGCGCCGTGTTGCGCGAGCTGGTCACGTCGACGGGCGCGATCTCCGCGCGCATCATCCTCGATGACGATCTGCGCACCGGTGTTCCCGCGCGTACGCTCGCGCTCGGCGGCGGCGAGTTCCTGCGCGTCGAGCTGGGCTCGACCTCGTCGGGCGAGACGCCGATCGAGGCCGCGTTCGAGCACGCGACCCGACAGTTGCGCGCGATCCGCCGGCGTTGGGAGGTCGCGCGCCTGCCCGAGGTGCATGTCGGTCCCGGCGCGGCGCCGACCGTCGACAAGGTCACCGAGCGCATCGCGACGTACGTCAAGGCGCTCGCGCAGATCGATCGCGCGACGAACGCGTTCCTCGTCAAAGCGGGCAAGGGTGGGACGGCCGCGAGGCTGATCGCGAGCGGCACGCCACCCGACGAGCAGGAGAGCTCGCGCTGGCAATTCCTCGCGCGGCGCGTTCTGAACACGCACGCCCCGAACAGCTCGCACGGCGAGGTGGTCGACCCCGACGCGTACGCGATGAGCTTCTGGTACGACTGCGCGCTACTCGTGTTCCTCGCCGAGCCGTTCGGCGTCGACTTCGTGCGCCATCGCTGCAAGCAGGTCGCGCGCGAGCTCGCGAACCTGTTGCCGCTGCTCGAGCCGGACCCCGAGGCACCGGCAGCGATCCGCCGCCGCCCACCGACGCTGCCATGAGAGCGTTCGCCCTCGTCGTTCTCGCCGCGTGTGGCGGCTCCCAGGTCGCGAACGTCCCGCCGCCGTCGGCCGATCAGGCGCGGGCTCCGACGCAGGCGGCGGTGGCCGAGCGCTCCGCGCCAGTCTTTCGCGACCTCTGCGACCTCGAGGCTTCGTGAAAGAGGTCGAGGCGCTGCGCAACGAGGAGGACACGGGCAAGCACAAGCTCGCCCAAATCGCGGCGTTTAGCGGCCAGACGATCCCCAAGGCCGGCGGGCGCTCCCGCGGACCCCACGAACGAACGCGCTGTTCCGGCGCTGGCTGAGCGACGCAACCCGTGTGTTTGTCGCGGGTTGAGCTGCCCCCTGCCGTAATTTGCGGCATCGACAAATCGCGAGAACGCGTGGACGCTCGTCACGTCGGTGCAGCTGGTGCATCGAGTCCAATCTGGAGGGGAAGATGTGGAAGTACCTACTCGCGGTTGCACTCCTTGGTGGCTGCGGCGACTCAGGTGTCGATGAGGCGGACAACGAGGGGACAAGCTCCCATGCCTCGACGGGCCCCGGCTCTGGCTCGGGGCTGCAGGAGCGCGCAGACCCCTGCGTTGAGACCCCGATCGATAGCAAGGGCACGCTTCCAGCGTGTGTCGCAGGACGCAGCACCGCCAACGGACCGGGCCGGGCCAAGGACGCCGTCGTTCGGCCGGAGACTCCAGCAACTGCGGAACAGCAGCAAGCGGAGGCTGTGGCCAGCCAACTCGGTGCGGCAC